>JARLJW010000057.1 GCA_031290985.1 Verrucomicrobiia bacterium
AACCTGCTTGATGCGCCACCTTTCACCCAGTGCCAAAATCGAATGAAACATTTTCTCTGGAATCATAAAGTCACCACTTTAACCGCCCCGCCTCAGCTTTTTCAAACATTTTTACCCATTACAAACGTCGAAGAAGCTCATAATTACAATTCCGTGTATTTAGTGGACCGCCCACGGGCCTTGACTACGGGATATTTCTTTTCATTTTGCACAAGTTTACTCGTTATAATTTCTGCGGGATCCAGCCTCATCTCATGGGCCAATAGCAGTGCATAAATCAAGACATCCGCCAATTCCTCGCCAACCGCTAGACGCCGGATGGGGTTGGAAATCTTTGCCTTCACCTCCGCGGGTGTTTGCCAAAGAAAATGTTCCTGAAGTTCAGCAGATTCGATGGCGATAGCTGCAGCAAGGTGATTAGCCTTATGGAATTGCCGCCAGTCTCGCGCATCACGAAAAGCAAGGATTTTAGAGGTTATTTGGTTGAATTCCATAACCGTTAATTCTAATCCATCTTATTCCAACGTGGCGTCGTCGTTCAGGCCGAGCTCACGCAACGCTGATTTGGTTTCGTCCAGCTTCTGCCGGGAAACGCCGCCTTCAGGTGCCACCTCCACCTTCACGGTCAGCTCCAAGCCGCGCGCTGATGCGAATTTGGACAGGACTTTGGTGTAGAAATTCATCCACTTCTGGGCCGGTACGTCGCCGGTCCATTTCAGGACAGAGGTGCCGGCGGGCGTGAGGGGTGGCTGGACATTGGCCATCGGCAAGACTGGTGGCACGGGCTTGCCCGTCTCGTCTATCGTCGGCGTGGCGGGAGCGGCCGGAGCTGTCGGAGTGGCACGGCCTTTCGAATAGGCCTCGGCAACCTCCTTGGTGATGATGAACATGTCATCCGACAATTCCACGTCGGCAGTCATCAACGCCTTGTTGTAATAAAACGGCTTATATTCGCCCGAGGCGGTTTTGCCGACGTAGGCCAGCAGGCCGTTGCCAACACCGCGCGAAATGGTTTCCTTCAGCACGTCAGGATTGGTCAGCCGGGGGAACTGCGGCGCGGCAAAAAAGGCGTCACGCACGGACTTGGTGGACCATTCCTTGAACGCGGGTGGCCAATTACGAATCAGGAATGACGGGCTGATGCCCTTGGTTTCCAGGTCACCGTCGGAACTCAGCCGGGTGATTATCAGAGAAATGAGATCGGTGGCCGCGCTGGAATGAACCAAGCCAAGGTCCACACGTTTCACCGTGTTATCCTTGCCGAGCAACATCAGATTCTTGTAGGTGCGCCAGATGGTTTCCTTCAAGTCGCGCCGGGCTTTTTTGAGATTTTCGGCGAGCTGATGAATCTGGGTTTCATCCAGCTTCAAATCGTCATCGTCGATGGCCTCCCACGCGAGCACCTTGCGGGCGTCGTCACGCAGTGTATCCGGGGCCTCCGGCACGCAAAAAATGATGGAGCTCTTGAACGTGCGCGAGGACGTACCGTAGTCGCGAATCATGGTTTCAACGAAGGCGGTCGTGGCCTTTTCATCCGCCAACGACTGGTCAGGTGACAGCACAACCAGCGTGACCGCCGGACGGTCGGCGATCTGAATGGTCTTTTCCGCGAAATAAATCCGCTCCATGCCGCTGCCGGTGGAAAAGGTCTTCTCAATCTCATCGCGAACCTGCTCATCAATCTCGGCGGGAGGGATGGTCGCGCGCCGGTCGGCAAACCGCTTGTTAAGATTTTCCTTGAGGCTGAAATGGTAGCGATTGCGCTCCACGGCCAGGTAGTAGCATCCCTCGGTCAAGGCTTCCAGTGCGGTTTCCACGTTACCGATGTCGAGGCCCGGCTCGGCGACGGCGAAGCGAATTTCCGGCACGGTGGCATCCGTCTTAGCCTGGCCGCCGTTGGACTCAAAGAAAATGGCGGTGATGGCCTTGCGATGAAGGCGGGCATTCTTGATGGTTTCCGTGGCCTCGGCATCGAGCCGCGTGGCGTGAGAATCGCGTTTGCCGCAAATGTCGGTCGTCACCGCCCCTTCCAACTTGGTCTCACCCAACTGCTCAAACGTGGCGGAGCGGAACATGGCATCATCGAGCGGAGCGGTACCGAGCCCAATCATGGAATCCTTGTGAGCACCCTTGAAACCCTCTTGATACGCCCGCGAGACCCACAGCGCGAGCAACCGCAAGACGCCACGGGTTTGCTGAAAGCGGGGCAAAGCCTGCCACTTGCGTTCAAAAACGGAAATGACCGCCGGGTGAAACGGATAGGTGGCGGTAAACGCCTCGCGTGCGCCATCCACATTAAACTGACTAGGAAGTTGCTGCCGGTGCTCGACCACCCAGTCGGCGTATTCGACACAGGTTTCCACGGCCTCCTTGGGCAGCATCACTTTGCCTTCGGCGGTCACGGCGCGTTCGTCCCACTCGAACAGCCGGCGACGGATGATCTCGGATGTCTCGGCATCTGAAGACATAACTATGGCTTTGCCCAGCCGGTCCAGAACTTTCTTGAACCGCTCAAAATCGGACTGATCTTCTGCCGTCATCTCCAGTTCCGAGGCCGGAATGGAAACGGCCAAGACGACATTGTCGCTGCTGCGGGCCACTTCCGATAGGTTTTGGAGAAAATTGTACAATTGACCGCCTAGGCCGTTTTTGCGGTTACGACTGACGTAATTCATCAGCTCATCCATCAAGATGAGGCTGGGTTTGTCCTTCGGCAGAAACTGGCGGATGACTTCGCCGCCGGGGGCTTCCCCCTTTTTGTCATGTTCAGCGACGGTGGCAAATGCCTTGGCACCGCCAAGCTGCCACGCGATTTCGCCCCATGGCGTTTTACGGAGGGGCGTGCCGTCTTTACCGCCACGTCCGCTGATGGAATCGAACTCCGTGCCGACAAATACAGCGGCTTCGGATTTGGGCACACCGGCGATGCCCGCCTTGGTCAACAAGGTTGATACGCCCGCAAACTTGTTTGCGGCCGGGCCTTGTTTGGCAAGGTGGTACAGCAGCGTCAGCGCGTGGGTTTTGCCCCCGCCGAACTGTGTGGACAAATTGAAGATGGCGTTGGTTTCCGTCTTCTCGCCGGACAGCCGGCGGATGACTTCGGATGCCAAGCTGGCGAGATTTTTGGTGAGATAGGTGCGCTCAAAAAAGCGCTCCGGCTTTTGATAGTCGGCGGGCGCGAGGCCTTCGCGCACCTGATCCAGATGGACGGCGAACTCCGATGCGTCGAGCGGTTTCCCCTCGCGCAAATCTTCGCGCGGGGTGACAACTTTGTACCAAGGTTTCATTTTAATGTACTAAATATTTTCTTAAGGCACAGACGTTTTCAATTTCATTGCGCCAAACCTCAAGCAGCTGCGACATCTCATTGAGCGTGTCTTCAAATTCCTGCAGATCCAAATCGAAGAATTGCCCATGTGCAATTGAATTGCGTTTTGCCAACAGCCGCTCATCGATGATAAACGCCTTTGTTTCAAAAAGAGAGTAATCGATTCCGACCGCTTTTGAAATGTTACAAAGAACTGTTGATGACAAATTGGATTCCGTCGGGATCGCAGTACGGCGGGGGAGCGAAAGCGGCTTGGACATGTCATCCCGAAAAAATGAAACTATCGCTATCGCCTGGTCAATTTTAGACCCTGCGAGTGAATCATTCATCATCCGTTTCGTGCAAAGCGCAAGTATATTAGGAGCAACATCTTCGTTGTTTAAATTTTGGCGCGAAACAAATTCCAAAAAATTTTCAGAGCTCGACTTGAGAAAACCTTCCCAATGAGCATAAAGCAGAGCGATGCCAGCCCGTAACGCGGTGGTTAGAAACCTAGGGTTGCTCTGAGCCCGCTTGATAACAAAACGAAGTGTGGCCAACTCTTTTTTCCTCCACGCGAAATCCTGGTCGATCACGTCTAACAGATTTTCTTGCGTGCGGATTTTCATGGGCGAAAAGATTCCCGTCCGAGTTGCAAAGTTTTTGGTATCCGACGGGAAGCGCTAATCCCTGAACCTGACTCAGCAATGAATGTAGGATTGTTCCAAATGTTTTTTACTTTATCCAGCAGAAGGTCCGGAGCTGTATGCTGCGGCATCCAGTGCGCCACCCCAAGCGCTACGACTTCAAATGCGGAAACAGAAAATCCGCCAGTGAATTTTTGCTTTTCGGGCGAATATTTTTTGCAGGCGTTCTCTCCCAGATGTTGATTCAGAAAACTGAAAGTCTGCCGAAAGATATCACCTTCCCGATTCTTATCGAAACCTGCGTCCTCTGCTAGGACAGCCATTTTGTCGGTTAAGAACTCACCCACGTCGCCGATGTTTTGTAGATTTTGATCGGCTAAACTACGAAACACAATAAAACGCAAAGCGATTTCCATGTCATATTGCTCGCTAATGGCGCGATCAGTTAAGGCAATGACCTCGCGAAAATTGGAATCGTCGGCCAGGGCGCGCAACCAGTCATAAAACCCAGGATTGCTCATGACTAAAATACAATTGCGAACCTCCTGTTCGGAAAGGACGCTGCCTCCAGTATTCAACCGTTGAAACAATTCAAACTTACTCCTTGGATCACTCTCCCGAAGGATGATGCTAACACCGATTTTGGTCCGCTTGATAAGCATCCGTTGGGCCGGTGTAAATGAGTCAACCAGGTCCCCTTCCCAAACTTTATTTTCCAGATCAGGCAGATAACGAGTTTTTTTGAGCCGAAGCGGTTCCATTACCTCGTTATCTTTATCTTTCAACAAGCCAACAAATTGGAAAATCGTGGATAAACGCTGAAGTCCATCCACTACGTCCCATACACCATCCTGGCGCTGGGCGACGAAGATCGGCGGAATCGGGATGCCGAGAAGAATGGACTCTATAAAGCGGGATTTCTGATTCTCATCCCATCGGTAAAACCGTTGAAATTCCGGGTGGATGTCCAATTCGTTATCTGTGTAGAGATTAAGCCACTCACCAATGGACATTGCATAATTGTCGGTTTTTATTTCAGCCCTAGAACTGTCAATTTGATTTTGGAGACTCATAAACTTAATTCCTTTCAAAAGCCCAAACCTTTTTTGCGTGCCAGCACGCCATCCACCCATCTCTTTTCTTCCGTATGGGAAGGATACAGGGCGGACAACGCCTGCGCCAAGCGCCAAAACCGTGGGTCGCGACCGGCTCCGTCTTCCACGAGGAAACGTTTGATGGCCTCACTGCGGCCGGCAGCGAACAGGATCATGCTCTGGTGGATACGGTCGAGAACGGTTTCGCCGTGGGTTTCGACCCGGGTTTCGCCGAACGTCGTGCCGCCTTCGTCAGCCTGCTCCAGTACCTTGAACAGGTCGAGTTGGGGGGCTTTCTTCTTTTTTGCGGTGGTGACGTGGCCCTCGTCCTTGCCGAATAAGTGGCGGGCTCGTTCGCCTACTGGCAGCAGGCGGGCAGTCTCGCCGGACACTTCCACGAGGCTGCCCAATGTTTCCAGATTTGCGCCGAGGCCCTGGGCGATTTTGCGCGCGGCGTCGTATTCCAGCACGAAGCCGGTTGTTTTGGCTTTCTTTGTGCCGCCGTCGGATTCCTCGTCCATACCGGCATCGGCGTCTTCGGCATCCTGGCCAGAGCCGGCATCGGCTCCGGCGTTCAAGGTCCAGAGCCACATGGCGGTCAGGCGGGCATCGGCTTCAAAGCCGGCGGTATCTGCGTCTTTGAACACCAAGGCCAAGGCTTCTTTGGCGACGGCGGCCCAGACTTGCTCCAGATATTCCTTGAGCGTAACGGTTTCGCCGTTGGCTTTTTCCACGCGCGAATAGCGGGAGAAAATTTCCAAGGCCGGGCCGAGACAGGCGAAGATGGCATCCGCGCCGACGACGCCTTCTTCGGCCAGACGCGGCATCCATTCATGAATGCGGATGGGCAACGCCTGTAACACATCACGCCAATCGCCGATTTCGTCCGTGCGCACCGAGCCGTCGGGATTTTCGCGGGGGCGGCAGACGAGATGGACGGAAGAACTTAATGTTGCAGAATTCATTGCACGTAAACGAGTCCCCATTTCTGTGTCGATTGGCCAAGAGGCTACAATTACCCAACCTGCATCAATCACGGCTTGCAACATCGTTTCCCAGGCCCCAGTTGATTTATGAGCAAAGACGATTACTCCCACACCGCTTGGGTGTGTCGTCCTTCGCCCTTCAGCCAGGGATTGCTTCATTAAAGACTCAAAATTCTCTTTCGTTTTATAGGAATAAATTGGATTACGCTCAGCCAACTGAACTACTTCTAGTTTTTTAGGAGTAAGTTCGTCCCTGCACAATTCTGGATATATTTTCCCAACTGAACGCTTAAACCAAACATAGAAAAAATCTGATAAATCAGCGTAAGGCACTGCGTCGTAATATGGTGGGTCGGTCACAAACGCTGTCACGGAGTCATCGGGCAGCGGATGTTCCGTCGCAGATGCTCTTTCAACGTGGCCCGGTAGCAGGTCTGATTCGGAAACACGCTGACAGACTCCCGCAACCCAGGAATATGCTCCTTCAAAATTTCCACTTCCGTCTGCGAATGGACACACCTCGGCAAA
Source organism: Verrucomicrobiia bacterium (assembly GCA_031290985.1). GTDB lineage: Bacteria > Verrucomicrobiota > Verrucomicrobiia > Limisphaerales > UBA11358 > UBA11358. Next base: position 6,563 of record JARLJW010000057.1, read on the forward strand.
ATCCCAGATTATTCCTAATGCTTGGCGGCCGTATGTGTGGTTGAGTTTCTCGCCAGTCAGATGCCAACTACACAATGAAGTCGAGTAATCAGCCTGACGATTCACCGCAATCGCCAAACAGGTTGCGATAGCGTCAGCGAATGATGGATCCACTTCATTTTTGATACGGCGATGGGCCTCACCGACCAGCTTGATCAGAGCCGCAATTGCAGCCAGCTGACGTGGCGCAAATAAATCCTTCCACTGAACCACATCTAACAATTGAATGTTAAAAATGCTACGAAGATAAGGGAGCGGTTCATGAGGGAAAATCTCACGGGCGATCTCAGGTTTAGCCTCAATGTGTTGAACGTACGCTTGAGCCAGCGCCACCCCTTTCAAATCCAACTTGGTAGGAATGCGGTAAAATCGACCAGATTGATTTTGCCTGGTAGTTACGACGGCCAGCAAGCGTGCATCTGCTGCGCCACCGTGCCTTCCCTTAAACTGTGCCCTTGTTCTTTCAGCCGGTGTTGTGTAGCCGCAACAAGGACAAGTCGCTGAACTTCGCTTGACGGTTCCTTCACCCACATCAGTCGCCTTTACATTGGTGATGATTTCAAAGTCGATTCTTTTCTCCTTTGGCCTCGGGACAATTCGCAAGGCAGATGAGCCTTTTTCCTTCTTGGCGAGCCAAAGTGAACGGATGAGCGGCACTTCCGCGCCGCAGCCGGGGCCTTCGCATTGAATCGTCCGCGCCCAGAGATAGGCAATGGGCGTCGCGCCGTCTGCGTCCTTGGGATAGAACTCGGCCAGTTCCTTTTCGGCTTGGCCCTTGATCCAGTCACCCCATTTGCGGACTTCATCGGCGAGGCGCTGGCCGTATTTTGGAATGTATTCAAGGACGACCTTGTTGAGCAGCACCGGCACGGGATTGAGGTCGGATGCGAAGGCGTCGGCCCCCACCCGGAGCGATTCCAACGGAATGGAGCCGCCGCCGGCAAACGGGTCCACCACTAGCGGGCGCGTACCGGGCGCACCGCCCAGTGCCACATGCGCGGCCTGCGTGAGTGCGCGGCTGGTGGCGAGAAATTCGGGTACGGTGGAGCTGTCCCAATTGGCAAAGTCAGCGATGAAATCAAGCAGCAGGCTCCGGAGACGAACCGGATCCGCAGAATCTTTTGGATTGTGCCGGAGTTTTTCAAAATTGGGCCGGCTCTCAGCGCTCAAGAAGGCCTGGCGTTCGTGCGTGGTCCACTGCTGCATTTCCGCCCGGGCAACTTTGATAAATGCGGCTGGACAGTTTTCATCAGCCGGATCTGGCCACAATGAAGCACAAATCACCGCCCGGCACGCTGCCAGCGGACGCCGTGCCCACCAGATGTGCAGCGTGGAAATATGCCCGTGCCGGATGGACTTCTCGCGCCGCGCATGTGCGGAGATGCGCTTGATCGGCAGGTCAACTTCGATGAGGCGTTTGGGAAAGGTCATTTTTTGTCGATCAGATTTACCTGGATGATTTCAATATCGCTATCCTGGGCTCGCTCATCTTTGAGCTGTTTTGCCAACGCCCCCAATTCCGCGTGATCTTCAGTAACGGATAACTGGTCGGCACGGCCAACGGTTTTGTACGAAAAACTTTTGCCGTCTTTTGCTGCAAAATCGAAAAGATAACACCGACCATGATCAAACATTTGGGCCTTGGCATCTTGCCACCACAACACCATGGGCGAGAGTGGAAGCGCAACGCCGGATTCAGGGAAAAATAGGTAAGGCATGATTTCGGGTGGAAGGGTCGTCAACCTGACAGCGTGGTCTCGGATAAACGGCGGCTGGCCATGAGCAACGCGAAAATTCCCGGTAACCCCCTTGCCGAACTTATCGGTCCGTAGGTTTTGAAAGAAACCGAAACACACTTTACTGAACAGGCGGTTGCAAAGATTGGCTGCAATTCTTAACGGGCGGTGCAAATCAGCAGATTCGGATTTGTCATGCTTTTCGTTCGCGACGAAATTCACCAACGCATCCAATGAATTGTAAACCTCGCCGTCAAAACAGTCGGCCAGCGGCGCGGTGAAGGTGGCTTTGTTGCGGAAGTTTTGCTCAACATACATCTGCCGTAACATTCCCCAAAGTGGCCCAGCAGAGCGTTGGCTCAATGAGCCGAATACCTTGGATTTATCCCGGCGCTGGTCTTTCACCCGATGCCATCGATAGTCGGCCATAGCGGCGAAATAACTCAAGGTGAGCATGGCTTCAAATGTCTGGCGACCGGATTTGATGATGCGCTCATTGTTGGTGGTTTCAGCCAGGTACGAAAGCAGCGGATCGGCAATGGGATAAGGCAATTCATAAGCCAGCTCGTGCAATTCCTTCCAAGACGAATCACCGAGCCGCTTTTTGTATTCCCGAACGCTGCCGGATTCAACAAACGACACCGAACTGTTACTCGTGCCAAAATCAAAGCCAATATACGCCTTGGCATTGGGCGATGAGGCACCACAGGTCACATCCAGCGCAAAAGGCTTTCCTAGAGTGAAAACGTCCTCTGCATCCGACCGGCCCTGGTGGTAAATAAATTTTGGAATGGCAGTTCCATCCTCGCGTACGGTGAGTTCCACCTTGAGATTCTGGTCGAATTTGCAACGGTTCGGCGCATGAACCGTGGTCTCTTCAAAATTTAACCGGTTCTCAATGTCATCCGGGTCGAGACTCGAGCGCAGAAAATAGTAATCCAGCTTTTTGGGTTCGGCGCCAAGCTGGCCTACTTTCCAGCGCATCGGCTGGCCGAGGAATGCGCGAATAGCACTAGCGGATTGCAACAAAACACCGGGATGCCCTGGATTGGGCAGGCTAGAGGTTACAGGCTTAAATGGGCGAGGACGGCAGTCGCTCGATTCATCCGTACGATTTACATCCAGCATCAAGCAAAGCCGATTATAGACTACCGAACCAAAATCACCCGAATCCGAATAAAAGCGCCGGGCACATTCCACCGCCAGCCCCTTGGAAACCACCTCTTGAAAGTCAGGCAATGGCAGCACCTGAGCCTGCACAAGCTGACTATCAAAGTCCCTAAATAAAGCATGTTGCAACCATCCAATATTGGCCGAACCACCTGATAATAACACGATGGTAATTTGTTCACCATCAAGCGCGTCAAGCGCTCGTTGAAGACACAATTTGACCGTCGGCTGAAGCTTTTTAGCCCAAACTTCATTGAGAAAAATGGCGCGCATTTCCGTCGCTGAAAAGGGGACACTTTTGGACGGTGAATTTTCTACAAAAGGATCGCTGGGCAGCCGCACCTTGGTTTGGGCTGATAGCGGCGTTTCGAGGCCCCAATCGTTCACCTGCTTGCATAAACCGATTTTCAGTGTTTCCAGTTCAAACGAGGTGCGGTGAAAATTCAGCACAAACTTCTGATAGTCGTCGCGCATACTGGCGAGATCCTGTTCATTGCGCCGCCATTTTTCATACAGCTTCAGGCCCTGCTTAAACTGGTCGCGCTTGGAAGTTTGAAAAATGTGCTGGCGGTAGAGATACTCGGCGATGGCACGGTTGACGAAAAATCCGCCAACCGGCACTGATGATGCGCCAAACGGTTTGGAGTTTCGCCCCGAACCACTGATGTCCCCCTCCTTGGTCGTTTCAATGACACAAACATCAAACGTGCCACCACCAAAATCCATGATGAGGGCCTGGTGTTTGATTGCTTGCGACATCAGAGGGTGATTGATGCCATAACGATAATATTGAAAAACGGCGAATGGTTCCGGAAGAAAGGTAACGTCTTGAAACCTAATATTAGGATAATCCGCGCTTGTGCGTCCCGCCAATATCTCACGCAAATTACGCCGATAATTTTCCAACCAGCCTGAATCATCCGCCTCCTGCATGGCCAAAGGTTCTGCAATCAGCACGTGAGCAGCCTCCTCTACCTGATGCAGATTAAGCCAATGGTTTACCTGTTTAAGAACCTTCGAAATGAAATCCCCAGTCATGACATAGGCTGACTTGAACTCTCCGTAAGCAGTAGGGAATTTTTGATTTTGCTTGGGAGCCGTTGAGTTATGCCGGCCAAGATCCACCTTGAAATCCCGATTTATATCCAGAACATCCCCAGTCGCCGACAGAGCATCATAGCCGATCACATAATCATCCGCTGTTTTGTAGTGAAGTGCAGTAGGTATATTGGTGAACCCGTCTGCTTCAACCTGCCGGATAGTATGGATAAAAAGGTCTTTGGCGGCCATAATTTGTTAATTACTCACTTCAGTTAGGTGTTATAAGGCGTCGGGTCTTCCTTCAATTCCACCGGATGCTTCACGGAATCCTGTTTCAACCGGTAATGTTCAACCTTCACGATTGGCTGCCAATCCAGCGTCGAGGGGTCGTTCAATATATTGAGCGACGGAACCGGGCTGGCGCAGTGGAACACGACGTAGAGCCAGTAATCTTTGCGCAGGCGGCGGGCAGTATTGTATTCGTTGGTGGTCAACGCGATGTCGCCGGTGTGCGAACGGCCTTTGACTTCAATGAAGCGTACGTCAATGGCGGTTTTCGGGTCTTCGGGATGCAGTTTGCGCGAGATGAGGTCGAAGCCGCGATTATCCGATTCGACACTTTCGCAGACGCGGCCCTGGGCCTTTTCATGGGCGATGACATGCTGCACGGCGATACGCTCAATTTCCGGGTCCGAAACCATCTCCCGAATCTGCGGCGTGTTTCGTTCCGGATGCGGCAACACCCACGCCCGGCCGACGTGCTGGATTTCCCCAATCATGCACTCGCCTTCTCGGCGCAATTCTGCCGTGCGCTGCTCCAACCGGCCATTGAGTTCGTCGAGCTTGTCCTCGACCTTCTTCATATTGGCGGCCATCAGGGTTTCATCACCAAACTGGCCGGATTCGTGAATCTCCGCCATGCGGAGATTCTGGCGGTGAATCAATTCGTTGAGGCTGATTTTAAGATGTTTCTCGATGGTCGCCGTTTCACGCGTCCGCTGCGCGGAGACTTCGGCCAGGAACGGATTCAGCGCGGTGGTGACCAGAAACCGCTCGGCGGCATCGCGGTCAGGCAAGCCATCGCCATCGGGAATGTGCGTTTCCTTGGGTGCCAGCGCCAAATCGAGGAAGATGGTGGGCTGGCGGATGGTCATGGTGCCACTGTGGTCGGCCTGGACCACAAAGATACGACGGTGAAGCTGGTTGTTGCGCCCGTCCTTGATGGACGCGGCGAACACATCGAGCCGGTACGGGTAGGCCTGGTGCAGGTCGTAGAACACAGCTCCCCGGAACAAATCCTGCCGCACATGCTCGGTCACGTCCTCGCGGACGGCCTCGAACAGCGGGTGACCGGGGGTGACCCATTCCAGTGTCGGGTCTTTTTTAAGGTATTCTTTGTCGAAAACGATGTTTTTGTAATCGCGACCGAGCTTTCCAAAACGGGGTTCAAGACGTTCGCCGACAGGCCAGAGCGAGCGTGGCACCTTGCCGAGTTTATAAATGTGACCGCCTTCGCGGATTTCATTGGGGTTCACGCCGACGATGGGCGCGGCCTGTATGAAGAAATCCTCAATCACTTCCGGCACAAGCCGGCGTTCCTTGGCCTCGGCGGATTTGCCGATGATGGCGGACAGATTTAATTCGCGTTTGGCCAACCCTTCCAGCGTGGAATCGGTGATGCTCTGCAGGCGCTTGGTGTCCACCTGCTCGATGATGCGCTGTTTGATGAGTTCTTCATCCATCTGGTTGTGCGCATACATGTCGCGAATCATTTTCTCCAACTGATTCGCGGGGAACACGTCGCCGAGCACATTGAACACCTTGCCGGTGCGCTTGGGGTCGAGGTCATCTTCAATGGCCTGGATGCGCTCGAACAGCTTGTGGAGCACCCGGCCTTCACGCGTGTTTGTGGAAACGAAATTGAAAATGAGGCAATCCTTTTCCTGACCATAACGGTGGATGCGCCCCATGCGCTGCTCCAGCCGGACGGGATTCCACGGGATGTCGTAATTGATCATCAGCCAGCAGAATTGGAGATTGATGCCTTCACCGGCGGCTTCTGTGGCGACGAGGACCTGGGCAGATTCCTTGAATTCGCGTTCGGCAAAGATGCGGGTGCCGGGCGTGTCGCGGTCGCCAATCTTCATGCCGCCATGAATCTGGGTCACGTTGAGGCCCCACTCGCGCAACTTGCCGAGCGGACGTCCGTCTTTGCCGTCGGCGCAGAGAAAATCCAGAGTGTCCTTGTGTTCGGTGAAGATGAGCAACTTCATCTTCGGGTCGGCGAAGATGCCGTATTCCTTGATCAGCTCACGCAACCGAATGAGCTTGGATTCGACTTCGCGCTTTTCCAGCGACTGGGCCAACACGATGAGTTTGCCAAATTCGACGATTTCTTCGCGCAGCGTGGCCGGATCGTAGGAGGCGACGAGGTCTTCCAGTTCGGCAACGATGTCCTGCTGCTCTTCTTCCGGCAGGTCCTCGTAGTCGTCGGGCAGACGTTTATTGATCTGCGACTGACGAAAGCCTTCGGGATCGGCGAGAATGTGTTCGCGCTTTTCCTTCATGCGCTGAAGGCTGCGGCGGACGGCGTAGATGCTCGACGCGAAACGGCGCTGGAGCATCGCCATGGTGAAACCGAGCGCACGACCACGCGGGGAATCCTCGGACGCGGCCTTGATGGACTGGTCCTCCACGAAGCGAGTCAGGGCATCATAGAAATCAAGCTCGTCGAGGGTGATCTGAAATTCCGTGGTGCGGACATGGCGCTTGGTGAACAGGGCCTTGACCTGGCCGGTTTCCGGGTCAGGGAACGAAACCAGCGCCTCTTTGACACGGCGCAGATAGAATGGCGCCTCCTGCTTCTGCATCGCGGCCTCCAGACTTTTCACATCGCCGTAAACGTCACGGTCCAGCAATTCCAGGAACAGGCAGAAATTTTCCGGGTCGCCCTTGTGCGGCGTGGCGGTCATCAGCAGATAATGATCGGTCATCTTGGACAGCTCCGCGCCCAAGTCGTAGGCGAGCGTAGTTTTGTCCCGGCTGGCCGCGCTCATCTTGTGCGCCTCGTCCACAATGATCAGATCCCAATGACTGCGGAGCAGGCTTTCCTTGGCGTCCTCGATACGAGACACCCAGGAGACGGACGTGATGACCTGATTTTTATCCTGCCACGGATTGGAGCCATAATTGGCGCGGAGCACGTCGCTGCGGATGACTTCGAAATTTTCGCGAAATTTATCCTTCATTTCGCGCTGCCACTGGAATGACAGGTTGGCCGGCGTGATGATGAGCGTGCGTTTTACTAGGCCGCGAATCTTCAGCTCCTTCAGGAGCAAGCCGGCCATGATGGTCTTGCCGGCGCCGGGGTCGTCCGCCAGCAGGAACCGGATGCGCGGCAGGGCCATGAAATACTGATAGACGGCCTCAAGCTGGTGCGGCAGCGGGTCAACGCGGGCGATGGACAATGAAAAATAGGGGTCGTATTCAAACGCCAGCGCGAGACGCATGGCCTCGACCGCGAGGCGGAAGCGGAGCGGGTCGCCGTCAAACGGTTCGGTATCCGGGGTGGTTTCCAGCGTGGTCAACTGGTCGGGCGTGAGAACGGGTTCGTAAACGCGGGAGGTGTTGAGACCCTTGGCGATGAGTTTCACCGCATCACCCATCGGGATACAAATAATGATCTGGACCGGTTCGGGAAAAATCGGTCCCCGTAAAATTTTATTTGGCTTAAGATCTTCGGCTTTCATCCGGAATTGCCCTGGGGCGGTGCGCACATCATGCACACTAAGGCGAAAACTGCACAGAAAAAATTCGCAAATCCAACGTTTTGAAGGGCGGGGTTATCAGGCAGACGGGGAAAAAGCTGTGAATAAGTTTTTTCCAGGCTGGGAGGGGGTTGGACCGTATTTGTCCTACCCCCCTTGCTAATCTGGTGGCATGAAAAAGACAAAAAACAGCGAAGTCCGTCCCGGACGGGCCAATAAAACATCAACTGAACCAGCGCCAATCGCAGAAGGATATGGCCGGAAACGCCCGCCGCTGGACCGGATGAAGAAGATTTTCGGCCTGCTACAGGACGGGAAATATCCGAACTGCTCCCTGCTGGCGGCGGAGTTTGAGGTCGCGAGCAAGACGATCCGGCGGGATTTTGAATTCATGCGCGACCGGTGGGAGCTGCCAATTGAGTATCACCGAATCAAGCACGGTTATTATTTCGCCAAACCTGTGGAACGGTTTCCGGGCGTGCCGGTGACGGAAAAGGAACTGTTTGCCCTGTGCGTGGCGCACAAGGCCATCGAGCAATACCAAGGAACGGCGCTGCAGCAACCTTTGGAACTGGCGTTCCAAAAGTGCATGAGCCAACTGGATGACCAAGAGCGATTCACGCTGCAAAACATGGATGAGGTGCTGTCCTTTCGCCCGTTTGCCCCGGAGGAACCTGATTTACGCCTATTTCATATCATCACCGAAGCCATCCGGGACCGGCGAACCCTGAAATTTGAATACCGCAAGCCGGGCGAGAAAACGGCGGACGTCCGCGAGGTGAATCCGTATCACCTGATGCAGTACACGAACCGCTGGTATCTGCTGGCGCATGACCAGCAGCGCGGGGATATCCGTAAATTTGTGCTGGGCCGGATGCGAGCGGTAAAGATGACGTCGGAGATGTTCACGGTGCCACGCGATTTTGACGCGAAGAAATACTTTGAGCGCAGCCTGGGCATGATGACCGGCGCGGGCGATTACGAGGTGGTGATTGAACTGGATGCTTGGCTGACTGACATCCTGCGGGGTCGGCGCTGGCATCCGTCACAGGTGTGGACGGAACTGCCGGGCGGCGGGTCGCATTTGCAAATGCGACTCAGTTGCCTGGAGGAAATCGAACAATGGGTATTGAGCTGGGGCACGCGGGCGACGGTCATCCGGCCGGTGGAACTGCGGGAGCGACTGCTCAACACGATGGAGACGTTGGGGCAACGCTACGGCGGACTGAGGGTGTTGCACGAGAATTGAGGTGGCAGCGCCAGTGCGAGCCGCACTGGCCATTAGCAACGGGGGCGAAACCAGCCGCAAGCCAAGATTGACACTGGCGGGGCACGCATTAACGTGAAAAAGGATTGGCAGAACATGGTCGAAACGGGTCATGAAAACTTTTTCATTCTTCGCGGCAATCGGATTGAGCGATTTGCTGGCCCAATGTAACGCTGCGTAACATCGAAAAGAGCGCGGCCACATCGCCGTTAGGTTCAGGAATTGAATCTGCCCGCCACGCCATAGAAGAAAGGGTCAACTTCACGAAAAAGTTACAATACGTAACTTGCAATTTGTATAAATGGATCCACAATTTCACTCAACTTTATGCAGTTTTTTCCGATAGCAATAGCAATGCATTTTTTGAGACCCTGCCAAATTTGGCACCCTCAACAAAAAAACCAAAAGTTTTTTTTGGTATTTGGAACAACCGATGCTTTTAACGCAAGTGGTTCACTATGATTAACATAATGACGCTTCTAGTGTCCAAAAAGTGGTTGGAAGTGTCCCATAATGCGTTTATGGTTGTTGACACATAAGCGCATTTATCAGTTTATATGCGCGTCAAGTCAATATGTGTGGTAAAATATATCTTGACAACAGATAAAAATGACACAACAGGAAAGGGCAAACATGAACAGTACTAACAAATTTGAGACAAGGCCGATGCTCATTGCGGGCACACAGGCTGCGTTGCCAATTGGTGCTGGAACTGGGGTTAACCGTCAGGCGAATGCAGCTGGAAATTTCAGGGTTGTTACGACCTTGAATGAGGTGAAAAAATTAGCCCGCGCCGCCGCCGCAAATCTGATTAAAAATTTCCCTAAGAATTAACTCATTTAACGTGAGTACTAAAAGGGAAAGGGAGTCGGCGGGTCGGAGCATTTTGGATCATGCAACAGATGATCCGAAATATCTATGCCAAGACGTTGTTACTTTAGCAACGTATTCAGAGGAGTTCTATAAAGCTGCGGGCATTGAGCCCGCACTTGTGTGGAAGAAATTTGAATATATCGTTAATGACATCCCCTCCATTCTTAACAAAAATACCTGTGCTGCTTCACCGAGTGTTTTTAAGCGGGCCGCTGCATTGACAATTGCATTTATTGCCACTTCCCCTCTGGATCAAACGCTTTCGATTCAAAAATTTGGCAAATTGACCGAAATTGGGAATCATCAAAACGCAATTGTGGCATTTGAATACTGCCGCCAATGTCTCCACCAGGCGAGCTATATAAAGAAATTTGATGGCCAGCCGGAGCAGACGGTTACTTTAAAGAAAAAAATAAGACTTTCGGCTCATTTTTATTACGATTTGATTTTCGCCATTTCCCAATTGAAAACAGATGCCTCGTTTCACTTTCTTGCCCTCAATTATGAATTGATGGTCTACAAGGCGAATAAAGGCGCTTCATACCCTGAAAAAATCTAGGGTTTTTTGCGTTTTGGCTTTCTATTCGATTTTTTGACCATTCCCCCGCCTTGAGCAATTGACGATAAAATGTCGTTAAAACTCGCTTTAACCCGCCCTCCGTTTGGCAGATACGCGAGGCTGTGAATAAGTTTTGGGAACTATCTTGCCCCTAGCCCTCTATCTGTCCTACCCCTCCCCCTAAAATGAGGGCATGAAAAGTGAAGAAATCAGAAGCGGAAAACCAGAAGTCCAGCGGTTGGAATGGTGGGAGGTGCTGACGCCGGGAGAACGGAAATTAATTTGCAGCCTGATGCGGATGTTGCGCGGAGCCAAGCGCAGCCAGTTGCAAGAGGTGGCCATGGCCGCCGCCAAATGGGAGCGCGGCATCGGGTGTTTCATCAAGGTGCGGCTCATGAATGACCGGAAAACAAGACTGACTATTTCATGCCGGTCAACTTCGCGTACCCGACCAGGTGCTTCTCAAGATCGGGATTGAGCGGACACTGGCTCCGCAACCACGCAAACGCCTTTTCTGTTTCATGGCTCAATTCCACAACCGGGTAGTCGACTCCAGCCGGGAGGCGCGCGGCGTTAGCAGCCGGCCGCGAGGTGGCTTTAACCATGATTTCAACCAGCTCGGAGCCCGGACCGACACGGGCGTCCATGCAACGGGCGGCAACGAGTTCTGCCTGGGCCTCGGGTTCGGTGGCGAACACTTTCAGCAGGCCGATAAAATTTTCGTCGGACAATTCTTGAAATTCACCGCTGAACAGCCGGCTCATGTAGCTCCGGGAGATGCCGCTGAGCTTGGCGAGGTCGCTCTGGTTAAGCTGGCGACGTTCGGCGCGGCGCTTGAGGGCGGTGCTCAGGTAACTCATATGATTTTCGATTTACGAATCGCGATATACGAATGAATACTCGAACGCCTGCGCCGGATGGTTACTGGCTAACACGAAACCGCTCCGAATGGGGCGCGTTATTTTTTACTCACAGGGTTGCATATTACGCAACTGCGCTGGATTTGGGAAGCCGCAACCTGAGTTGACTCTGGCGCAAGTGTGACATGAGGCCGGCGATTTCATCTGATCTGCTGTTGCGTTTGATGAACGCGACGCCGGAGCAGTATGCCGCCGTAGAACAAGTTTTGTCGTCGGTGATCGTGGAACATCCTGCGTCTGTATCCGAAGACGTGGCGCGAGCGGCGTTCGCCTTGCTTGTAAAACTGGATGCACGGGGAAAACAAAAGTCTCCAACACCCATGACCGTCTTTCGGCTCTACTGCATCGAGGGCTTGTCGGCGGACCAGGTGGCCGCGAAATGCCGGTGCGCGAAGGGCACAGTGATGAGCCGGCTGCGCTTTATCGAGCAGGTAACCCACACCAAGCCGGAACAGTTTCGCGCGATGTCCGGCCATTTGCAGCGAATCGCGGATGACTACGACTCCAGCGGCGCAAGGGAGATTTACCGTCGCGGGCTGGCCCAATCCGTGCCGGACGGACCGGAGGACGAAGATTAAAAATGACCGGCAAAATGACCGGTCATTTCTGCAACAAACGCCCGCATTGACGGGCGTTTTTGCTTTTCCAAGGTCGCCCAAAATGACCGCCCCTCCGTTTACAGGTGGCAGCGCCAGTCAACAGGTCGCCACTACGAAACAATGAAAGCAGAAAAACTCAAAGCTGAAACCGGAATTGCCCTCCTGGCACAACCGTGTGTCACGCGGTTTGAGCTCGCGGCGATGCTGCGCGTCTCGGTGCGCACGGTGGACCGGATGATCGCCGCCAGTGAAATCCGGGTGCGGCGTATTCGTGGCAAGGCCGTGCGCTTCCTGCGCTCGGACGTGGAGCAATACCTGAATGGGGGGACACCATGAATTCGCGAGAAAAGGGAAAAGTCGGTGAACGGGAGTTTGCCTCGTTGCTGCGCGAACACGGTTTTGATGCCCGGCGTGGGCAGCAGTTTGCCGGCGGTGCGGACAGTCCCGACGTGGTCAGCGACGCGCTGGCGTGGCTGCACGTCGAGGTGAAGCGGGTGCAAAACCTGAATCTCACCGATGCCTGTGTGCAGGCCGAGGGCGATTGCGGCGGCAAGCCGTGGATTGTGGCTCATCGCCGCAATCACGCCCCCTGGCTCATCACGATGCGGGCCGAAACCTTCTTCAATTTCCTTCGCGGCGTGTTGCCGCCGGAGGAGCAACAAAACAACAACCAAAACACAGAAAGCAAAAAAGTATGAGCAACCTCACATTAACCTGCAAAGACAGCGGCGACTTCAAGCCTCATCCCGAAGGCATTCATCCCGCCATTTGCGTGGATGTCATGGATCTCGGTCTCGTCGAGACGGATTTCCAGGGCCAGAAAAAGATGGTGAACAAAGTGAAGCTCATGTTCGAGAGTGAGCAGAAAACCGATGATGGCAAGCCCTGCACGGTGTCGAAGAACTTCACCGCGAGCCTGCATCCGAAGGCGAAGCTGGCGGAGTTCCTTGGCAAGTGGCGCGGCCGGCCGGTGACGCCGGGCGAATCCATCGACCTCCAGAAGCTCATCGGCGCGAGCTGCACGCTGGTGGTCAGCCACCAGAAAAATCTGGCGGGCAAGACCTACGCCAGCATTGACGCGGTGAGCAAGCCGACCAAGAAGATGACGGCATCTGGCACCTATGATGCAGTGGCGGCGCGCCAGCGTTACGCCGATTGGAAAGCCAAACAGCAGGCGGTGCCTGCACCCCATACGGCTGCGTCGGCAGCAACGTCACCAGCCAATGCGCCCGTCAAAAGCAACGCGGCGCCAGCCGCACCGGACTTTGATCCCGAAGTCGGCTTCTAAACCTCTTCCCGTCCCTCTCCGCTCGGCGGAGAGGGCGGGAGAAAATTACGACATCATCCCATGAAATTATTCTCTCCTGATGCGGCCCATTGGTATCAACGCGACGGTGTGCCCCTGCATACTGTCCTTTCAGCCAAGGGCGAACCGCGTCCGACCACGCTCCGCGATGCCCGCAAGCTCAACCTGTTGCCGAGCGTGACGAACATCCTGGGCGTCATCGCCAAGCCGGAACTAACGGCCTGGCTGCAAGAACAGGCGGTGATGGCGGCGCTGACACTGCCCCGCCTAGCGGGTGAAACCGAAGATGCGTTCGCCAAGCGCGTCGTCGAGGACTCGCAAACGACGCGCGACGGCGCGGCGGATTTTGGCACGGCCTTCCACAACGGCGCGGAGCGCGTCGCAAAAACCTTGGAAGTGGACCGGCAACATCCGGCAGCCGATTGGCTGGCGCATTATCGCGTCTGGTATCAGGGCAATGCGGCGCTGCTGAATTGGACGGAAAAGATTCTGGTCAATCGCGCGACCGGCTATGCCGGCACGGCGGATTTGTTCATCGACCACATCGTTCACGGGCCGGTGCTCGTGGATCTGAAAACGATGAAGGTTAAGCCGGGTGCAAAGGCTGCGCCTTACAAGTCCTGGTGTTACCAACTCGCGGCGTATCGCAAGGCGATGGGTCGGCCGGTGAAGTGCATGAACCTCATCGTCAATTCGAACGAGCCATCCGCGCCGATCGAGCATGTCTGGACTGACGCGGAAATGGAACTGGGCGAATCAGCCTTTCTGGCGGCGCACCGGTTGTGGGTCATTGAAAAGGGGTACGACCCGACCGTGACGGTCACGGATGTGTAAAAGGAAACCCATGATTCGCAAACTCGACAAACTTTGGTTTCGCCTGCTCGGCAGGTTTTTTCGCTGGACGCTACGGCGCGGCCGGGCGCATTGCCGACGGGAAAAGCAACGCCGGTTCCGCCGGCTGATGGCCTCCAGCCGCAACTTCCTGAATTAGGTGCGAGCCGCACTGGCAATTATGGACGTTGTCCTCAATCCCAAAACCGGCCGGTTGCCGGTGCAGGTCGTGGAACATTTGCACCGGCTGCTTGGCGGTGAGGCGCGAGGGGAAGAAATGATCCTGCGCTTCATCGCCGACCGGTACGGCGCGGCAAATCTGTTTTACCTGCCGGCGCACGTTGCAAAGGAAATCATCAAGCGGCCTGCGGATTTCATCAGCGCTGCGAAGCAGCATTGCGAACCGGAGTTATTTTAGCCACCGATCGGCACATATCCATGATTAAGCATTTAGCGCGAAGTGGCACGGTCGCGAAGTCGCCATTGATAAATGGCCACAAACACAATCATCTCCAGCGCCAGGGGAAGAAGTGGAAACAAAATGATGCCGGAAGCGAACGTCGTTTCCTCTCGATAGCCGTGGAACACAATTCCAATCAACACACATATCAGATCAGCCGTCACCGTCAGCACAATCAAGGTGTTGATCCAAATAAAGATGAGGCACAGCCGACGGGACCAAAGACGCGGACCGGCAATGAGACAGGTAACCACCACCAAGGCATTGGCCGTAAACAGTGAAGGACTGATGTTGGTAACCCAGTCCATCAATGCCAGAAAGGTACCCATGCCCCGAACATACGCCGCATGAAGAAAACGACAAGGTAAAACCAAAATCAGAACTTTCTGCAGATGGCATCCAGTTTTCACAACAAAGAACGCAACGAGAATAAAGAATGAATGACCCACGGCATATCGCCACAAGCATTGTCGGCGCGGTGGACTGGCAGACAGAAGTCTCCGGCTTCTGTCGTTGTCCGGGCGAGTCGTTGCACACGCATCCCACGGGCAAGAAGGATTGCCGCGTGAGCGTGGATGGTGCGCCAACGATTTATTGTTTTCATGCCTCGTGCGCGGTGGCAGTGGCCACAGCAAATTTGCGGCTGCGCCGCGAATTAAACACCTCGCCCTGGTCTTTGACGCTGCCCGGTGGGCGCGTGCTGCGAAATGGAGACGTCCTGCAGTCGAGCGGCACGGTACTGCCGCGTGAAGTCATTCAGGCCCGCGCCAAGGCCGAAGGCCGCGATGCAGACGAGCAGTTGATTTTGGAAACCTTGAAAACGCTCGCCGAGCGTTTCAAGCCGGAGTTGTTTGAATCCTTTCGCTGGCCGTTCGCACAAATCATTGCCGATTCGCCCCTGCTGGTTTCCGAGCGGGATGCCGAAGATCAATTCCGCACCTGGCTAAAGCTCTGGCCGGCGCATTGTCACGTTTGGATCGGCGACGTTTACAGTTCGGGCAAGCCGGAACACCGGACGAATTTCCGGCCGGTGGCCGAGTGGTATCAGATCGGGCCGGTCATGGGCAATTTCACCTGCGGTTCGTCGTTCAAGCCGGGAAGTTTCCAGCGTAGCAACGCGAACTGCAACGGCACGCGCTTCATGGTCATCGAGTCGGACACGCTGCCGAAGGATGAGGTGGGCGCGATCTTCGCATATCTGAACCGGCGGCTGCGGTTCAACCTGCACGCCATTATCGACACTGCCGGCAAGTCGTTGCATGGCTGGTTTGATGCGCCGCGCACACCGCGCATTGAGGCGCAGTTGAAGGCCGTGCTGACGACCTTCGGCTGTGACCCAAAACTTTTCACCTATTCCCAGCCGGTGCGTGTGCCTGGCGCATATCGGGATGGCCGGCTGCAACGAATCATCTGGCTGAAGGATTAAGATGGAAATCAAAACCTTCACACCACTCGAACAGGTTGAGCCCGCCGTGGATTTGGGCGCGGTGTCACCGCCACTGCCGGATATTTGTTTTCTGGCGGAGTTCGCGGTGAATCTGCCGGTGGCACCGCCCCAAATCATCGAGGGCATTTTGCACCAAGGATGCAAAATGATCCTGGGCGGCACGTCGAAGTCGAACAAGTCCTGGTGCTTGCTCGACCTGGCCTTGTCGGTCGCGAGCGGTCAGCCGTGGTGGGGACGGCGCTGCACGAAGCTGCCGGTGGTTTATATCAATTTTGAGCTGCAGCCGTGGGCGCTGGCGGAGCGTATCAACGCGCTGTGCGCGGCCCGGCCGGACTGCAAAGGGCTTGGGCGGTCGCTGGCACTCTGGAATCTGCGCGGGCATAACGCCGATCTGACCTTGCTCCGGCCCAAGCTGGAGGAGCAACTGGCCAAGCATCAGTTCGGGCTGATCATCCTCGACCCGGCTTACAAGGTTCTCGGCAATCGGGATGAGAATGCGAATGGCGAGATCGCCAGCTTGATGAATGAGTTTGAGGCGATGGCGCAAAAGACGGGCGCGGCCATCGTGGTCGCGCACCATTTCGCCAAAGGTGACAGCACGGCCAAGAATGCGCTCGACCGCATGAGCGGCGCCGGTGCCTGGGCGCGTGATCCGGACAGCATTATGGTGCTGACGCCGCACGAGGAGCCGGACTGTTTCACGGTCACCAGCATCCTCCGCAATCTGCCCCAGCTCCCCGAGTTCGTGGTCGCGTGGGACTTTCCGCTCATGCGCGTGGCCGGTGATTTGAACCCGGATGCGCTGCGCCGGCCCCAGGCCAAAAACAAGGTCTGTTCGGACAAGGAATTCATCGAGCAACTGGTCCCGGTGACGCCAACTGCACGCGGCGACATTGTCGCCAAGGCCGCTGGAATCGCCATTTCACGCGGCAGCGCGGATCGCTACCTAAAACGGCTGACCGAGGCAGGATTAATCTGCTCTGGCGGAGGGCTTTACTGGAAAAAGAACTCTGAATAAGCAGGCATTTTCTCAGTTTCTCACATCCCTATAAATAAATGAGAGCAAACCAAAAGACAGGCAGAGAGGCAGGGACAACCCTCCTTGGGGTCGGGTTGCCCTGCCGTCACTGCCAATGGAGTGCGTAAAATTATGACGAACACTTTTGAACAACAGCCACGGGAATCAACCAAGGCATTTGCAGCTTTCAAGATCTATCTCGACCTCGGGCCGAACCGGTCACTGGTGGTCGCGGCGGCAAAGATGGGTTGCAGCAAGCGGCGGATGGAATGGTTGAGCCGTAAATACGACTGGCCAGCCAGAGTCGCGGCGCGGGATGCGCATGTGGCTGATCTAGAACGGCAGGCCATTGAACGATTGGCGGTCGAGAAAGCTGTCGAGTGGTGGCAGCTCCACGAACCGGCCCGCCGTCAGGCGTGGCTGGAGGCCGAAGAAGCCATTGCCATGGTGCGCGAAGCGCGCGAGCGGTGGCGGAAGTCAGGCCGGACACCCGGCTTTGAAGGCATGGCGCGGATGCTGGATTTGGCGTTCAAGTTGAAGCAGTTCGCGGCCGGAATGCCGAGCGAGATCAAAGAGGTTCACAATCTCCATGCCGGCAAGGTGTCCGTGGAATGGGAGGAAGCGATTCGTAAGGCATATCAGGTTGAAGTCCTCCCGGACGGGCATCAAGCAAATCAACCGGCCCCGAAAGGTGAAACCATTGTGGACGCAGAGGTGGTTTCATGACGGCGCATGAAATCTTTTCAAGGGCAGCCGTTAAAGCTGGCTGCCCGATGGACCAAACATTTAACCTGGTCAAAGGGCAAGCTTGGTTGCAGGAGCGGCAATTGGTCGCGTGCGCCGCCGCCCGGCTATGCGACCAGCCGAACGGGCCGACGGCGATCGGCTACGGTGGCGCGCGCGGTGGCGGGAAAAGTCACTGGCTGCTGGCGCAAATGGGCGTGGACGATTGCCAGCGCGTGGCAGGTCTGAAATGTCTACTGCTTCGCAAGGTGGGCAAGGCCAACCTGGAACACTTTGAGGATCTTCGCCGGAAACTGTTCAACCAGTTGCCGCACGATTTCTCGGCCTTTCGCGGCATTCTGAATTTTACCAATGGTTCGCGCATCATCGCGGGTCACTTTCAGAACGAAAAGGATATTGATGCTTATCTCGGGTTGGAATACGACGTGATTGGCATCGAGGAGGCCACGACGCTGACGAGTCGGAAATACCAGGACATAACGACGTGCTGCCGTTCATCGAAACCGAACTGGCGTCCGCGCATCTACTCGACCACGAATCCTGGCGGCGTGGGTCATGCATGGTATCGGACAAAGTTTGTGGCGCCGATGTTGGAGTATCGTGAGACAGAGACGCGTTTCATCCCGGCTCGGGTCACGGATAACCGCTGGAATAATCCAGATTACGTCCGCGTGCTGGAAGGGTTGACCGGCTGGCAGAAACGGGCGTGGCTGGATGGCGATTGGGATATTGCAGCGGGTCAATACTTCACGACGTTTCGCCGCGAGGTTCATATCGTCCCGGACTTCGACGATACGCGGGCCGTGGAGTGGTTCGCGGCGTTGGATTACGGGTTTGCGCATTACACGGTCGTGCTGCTCGGCTGTCGCGACGGCGACGGCAATATCTTCATCGTGGATGAACATGCGGAGCGGCTGTGGCTGCCGCAACGCCATGCGGCTGGCATCAAGGCGATGCTGGCCCGGCACGTGGTGCCGGTTGCGAGTCATTCATTGCGGGCGGACAAGAAAGAGACGCGGCCATTGGATCTGGGCGATCTGCGGCGGTTCTCGGCCGGCGCGGACGTGTTTTCTCGCCAGGGCGACGGCTCGACCGTCGCGCAACAGTACGAAAAGCATGGGATTCGGCTGAAACCGGCCAGCATGGACCGGTTGAACGGGTGGGCGGAACTGATGCAAGGCTTCGGCGAGCAGGAAACCGGTATTCGCCCCACTTTATTCATTCACCAGCGTTGCAAACGGCTGATTGAGACGTTGCCGACGCTGCAACATGACCCGAACCGGCCGGAAGATGTTCTGAAGGTCGATGCGGATGAGGATGGCGTTGGGGGCGATGACGCGGCGGATGCGCTGCGGTATCTGGTGGCGACGAAGGTGCGGACGCTGGCGCAACGGAAATTGCGCGGGCTTTGATTAAGTGTTTTGTTTTACTTGCGCCCGTTCCTGGCGTCGTTTCGCGATATTTTGAACCAAAGTGCAAATTTCTGCTGCATTGGTCGGTCCGTAGGCAAAGCGCCATCCATTATAGATATTTCTATCATTGATCACTTTAACCTGCTCGGCCGTAGCAATCGAATAAAGCTGTTTAGCCGGGGATTTCCAAGCAGCAAAAGCACAGACGCGTTTTGATAGCGGAAAAGTAATTTCTACATCTGCATTGGCAGGCCCCACCATCGTGCTAAAAATATTGTCAGGCTCCCGATCAGCCCAGCAGCAAACCGGGTCGTCACTCGTCCAAAAATACAAGCCCGGAGGAGCAACCAGAAAACTCCATTGCATCCGCGCAAAAAGACTGGCCAATTTTCCATCCGCAAAAACTGACAGGAGCATGAGCATTGTAACCCCACGGTCGGCGGTAATATCAAATTTAGTTTTACGAACCGCCTCTAGATCGAGTCCCATTTTCTCAATATCCGCCGCAAAGGCAGATGTTTGCTTCATAATATCGAATGTGTAGGCATACATTTGGCTCAATCCGGACTGCATTGAGTTTAGTGCTCTGGGGCACCGCGCCCGCTGCAAAGCTGCGAATAGAAAGAGGATACCCCAAGAATCATTTGGAATTGGCAGCTGGCGTCGAATAAGTTTAAAAAGCTTCGGTAAATTGTTTTCAATATTTACAAAACTCTTTTCAACTGAGTCATCATCACGAACACCCTCCGCTGTATCAAATGAATGGTAATAGTCTTCGCATCCACATGCTTTAGGCGAGGCTAGTCTTGCCGTTCCTTCGCGCAGGTCAAACTCCCACAGCTCATTTTTGGCAGCCGGGCTTACGAACTGACGCAAATAAACTTTTGGATTGTAATGATGGCTTTTGGGAGTCATTTGCCTATTCAAGAAATAGCAGAACGAGGACGCATGCGCAAATTTGGGATGAGTCCAGAGGTCATTGACCTTTGGCGCGGTCTGGTGCGCGTAGCACCAGCGCCGGGGTTTGGGGACGGCGCGAGTTCCCAAAAGCCAAATGGCTGCGCGGCTGACGACCACAAGGCGTCAGCCGCGAAAAATTTTAAGCGCCCGGCGCCGTGGCGTCGGGCGCGATTTGTCTGCCGGTCAATCTTCGTCAGGCAGCATCACGGTGATGGCGGGCTGCGGGTCGTCAATGTCAAGCGGGCCACACTGGGCGATGAGCTTTACAAGGCGGGCGGGCCGGTTGTCGGCGTTTTTGACGTACAAGGCCACCGGCAAGCGGTCTGAACCGGAGCGGCTGCGGATGATGGCAAAGCGGAGCATCCAGACAATGTCCCAAAGGCGTCCGGCTTCGTCCTGGCCGGTAACATCCGGCGGAATGGCGACGTAGCTGTCGAATACTGCCCGGGTGAGGAACACCGGAAAGCTGATGCCCGCTTCCTTGGCGGTCTTGGTGACTTCGACTTGCACGCCGTCGGCGACGGCTTGCGAGCGGGTGTAGGCGTAAATGACGGGGCCGAAGTCCGTGCCGGACTCGCCAGTATTTTTTTCAGGAGTATCCATAATGGTTAGCGGTTAAGGATGGGGCTGGCGGACTGCGGGCTGATGCGCTCCAGCTTGGGCGCGGGTTGGATGGTGACGGGCTTGCCGAATCGTGGCGTGATGGTGCGGGGCTTCTGTACCACGGCGACCACGGCGGCACACTCGGACACGCGGAGGACATGGCACGGCTGACCGGCATACTCAACAATGTCACCGGCACGGAGGGTATAAATGTTAGTCATAAAAAAAGATGGGGCGGGTGTGAACCGCCCCAATGTGGTCAGGCGGTCTTTTGGTCGGCGGGGTAGTAGCTGGAATACTTCTGGTGCGGGTCTTGAACACTCGCGAGGCGGAACTGGCCGCACGGGTGCTGCCATGCCTGCCGCTCGCGGTTCCAATGAAAGCCAAGCTGCGCCAACTGCTGGCGAATCTCGGCGGCGGGCTGGTCTTGGAACGCCACCCAAACCCACTTGCCTACAACCTCCGCAAGGCGGAAAAGCTCGGGGGAAGCAGTCTGTAACAGGTGCAAAACCTTCTCGGTGGGCAAGGTGCGGTTTTTCTTCCGTGCCTCGCTGTCAATCGGCAGGCGCGTGTCTTTCCGCTCCACCGGCGCGACTGCGCCCGGTGCTGCGGTGTTTTGCTTGGTGCTGCTCGACTGTGCGGATTTGCTCCCGAGCCCAGAGTTATTTTTTTGTGATGTAGTTTTCATGGTCTTTTTTTTACTGCTCTGCTGTGCGTCTTCGTCCGTCGCCCTTCACGAAAAAGCGGAAGCCCCAGCCCTCCCTGTGGAAGTAGTCTTCAGAAGGCGCCACGTAGGGCGGGCTGGTGTAATTGGCTGACGCCGTGAGGGCGACGGATAGGGACGCAGGAGCAGAAAAAACCGGACCTGAAAACGAAGCTGCCCACACAAAAAAACCTCCACCCCAACCTTTCGAGCGTAGCGAGCAAACTGATTTCCCCAACCGAACCGGCTGGTCACATCATAGGCGGAGCGGCGAAGTTGGCGGGCCGGCTGCCGGCAAACTGGCGCGGTGACTGCCACGCGGCGGGCAGGCCGCGGGCCGGATGGGAATCCGGGAAGCAGTCAGCGTGACAGTGCCGACGCGGGATAGCACACAACGCCACTTTGTGAGGCATTTATTCCAGCACAGGGTCTCGGGGTGCCCTGTGTGTCCGGAATAAATGACCGGAGGGTCACCCACAAAGTGTGTTGTGTGATTGTCCCGGAAGCAGTCCGGCATGACAACGAAGCCGCCAAGCCATTGGTCTCATTGCCGGTTCGGCCAAACAATCCGGGGAGGTGACGGCGTCACCGACCATTTTTCTGACTCCCCGATGCTGGAACGTAGCGGAATGATGGCCAGCGGTGGGTGCTTGGGCCGCTGAGACAGCAGGCCGCGAAGTCCAGCAAAGGGGTGTCAGACCAATTTGGCTTTTCAGCGGGGGTGGCCAGTTTCGCAAGCGCAGCCTGCGGAGCGCCGCGAAGGCTGGCCATCCCCGCGACTATTGCGCAAGTCTCGCCCGTGCGAAGCATCGCGGGCTATTGCTTGTTCCAGTCGGGCGAAGCCTCGCGACCATTTTTGCTGGCGCCGGTCCGAGCGCGATCAGCGAGAACCGGAAGTATAACGACGGTTCGAGCCGCGCGAGGAGCGAAGCGACGAGTTTTTTATTTTTTTTCTGAAATTTTTGGAATTTTCTTGGGCGCAACGAGGTTTTTGCCGGTCTCGACAGGTTTGGGACTGCGGAAGGAGCGAGAGCAGCCAGCGGAGTCGGCGGAGCTGGTGCGGCAGCGAATGCAGCGGGCACAAACTGATGAGTCCGGCATCGGTTGCGGGCGGAACCGTGCCGATACTTGGTGCGAGGCACGAGCACAAGTGGCGGCTCGGTGCAGCCTGGGTCTAATGCCAATTCCGGCCGTGGCGAAGCCTCGCGGCCTCCATCCTTTCCTTCCCCGCCTGACAGCGCGCCAGAGCCTGGCGAACCCAAACGGTTGGATCGGGAGGAAACCATTCGCGAACCTGAACCAACCTATGCGTGCGCGCTGTAGCGAAAGGCACGCCGAGTGTGACATTCATGAACCCGCGAGGCGTGCCGGTGCCCGGAGCAGACCGCGTTAGCGGGCTGCACGGGCATGAGCGTCAGGCGACCGCGCACGCGCCTGATGTGCGGTTCAATTATTCGAGCAGAGCGAGCAAACATCACTCCGCACAACATTCGAACGTGGAAACCATGAGCCGGTGCGCGTTCGTAGTGGTTGAGCAAGTGAATGGAATGGAACGCGAACTGACATTCGATTGAGCGCAGCGAACACATTTTCATTCCACAACAATCGAACGAACGCTGGCTTTTTTGGTTGGCTGAGTTAGTAGTTATGGATGTGCGCCCGCTATTCAATCACGAAGGAGGAAATAAGGATTCTCATTGGGGAGATTGAAATCATCATCGCCATTGGTGCGCGCTACAACATTGCGCCGACGCAGCTGGTGCCGATCATTTTCCCGAGGAAAGGCGGCGGCTTCCAAGCAACTGAGATGACGTGGGGCTGGCAGCCGCAATTCACCAGCCAGTTGCTTATCAACGCCCAGGCGGAGTCGATTGAATCCAAACCCACTTTCAAAAACGTGTTGCACCAGCGCTGCCTGCTGCCGGCGGATGGATTTTACGAATGGACAGGTGAACGCGCGGAGCGTCGCCCGGTGCGATTCACCAAGCCGGATGACGCACTGTTTTGCATGGCGGGGCTGTGGCGGGAGACCACCACGCAACCGGAAGATGTGCCGGTGACCACCCGGAGCCTCGTGGTTCTGACGACGACGCCCAACAAAACCGTGGGAAAGATCCACAACCGGATGCCGTTTATCGTGAAGCCGGAGCACTACCGATGGTGGTTGGATGAGGGGGAACTGTTCCGCACCGTGCTAAATTTTCCGGATCGTGACGAGCTGAACCATTGCCCGGTGCAGCCGGCGCTGAACAATGTCCGCAGTGAAGGCCCGGAACTCATCCGCCCGTATGTTAAGGCCCAGCAGGATTTGTTTTAAGGGCCCCGAAAAAAAGTCAAGTGTAAGTCAAGTTATTGGACAAGCTGCCAGCCAAAATCTAAAGCCGAGGAGCGAAGCGACGAATCCCGCCCAGTCTGACCACCATCATTTCTTTCCCCGCCTGACAGCGCGCCAAAGCCTGGTGAACCTGAATGGTTAAATCGCGCGAAAATCTTCCGAGAACCCAGACCGTCCAATGCGTGCGCGCTGTAGCGAAAGGCACGCCGAGAGTGACATTCGTGAACCTGCGAGGCGTGCCGGTGCTGGCGTAGGGGCGGCGTCAGCCGCCACCGCCAGCATGAGCGTCAGGCGTCCGCGCGTGCGCCTGATGTGCGGTTCAATTCTATCGAGCGCAGCGAGCACAACAACCTCCGCACAACATCCGCGAATGGAAAGCGTGTATGCGTAGCGCGTTCGTGGTTATTGAGTGCAGCGAACTAACATTGTGCCGCTCGATGGTTATGGCCTGCAAATTGTCGGCGTGTTGAGTTGCAAAAAGCGTCAAGTGAGAATGAGGAAATATTTCGTCATCGTGTGCCGGTAAGTGACTGTGTGTGTCAGCGACGGTCAACGGTGCTTTTTGGGCTGCACAAATTCTCCAAAAAACCAGTGCTAGAGTTCGCCCGTGCCGGCGAATTCTACACATCTTGATTATAACCTGAGCCTCGCGGCCTGGTTGCGCGCGCGTGATGTGATTGCCGGTGATGATGCCGTCAAGGCGGCGGGTGAATCGTATTTGCCTCGACTTGATTCTCAAATCGATGACGAGTATCTCGCGTACAAATCTCGTGCCTGTTTCTTCAATGCCACGAGTCGCACCTGTGATGGTTTCCTAGGCCTGCTATTCCGTCGTGATCCTGAAGTCAAACTACCTGATCGTCATGCTGGTGTTGGTGGTGCATTGCGTGTCTTCACAGATGATGTCGATTTGATGGGGACATCGCTTTTTACTTTTTGCAAAGGTGTCGTGGGTGAAGTTCTTGCCGTGGGTCGCTGTGGCACATTGATTGATTGGCAAGGTGATGGTGAATCTCGTGCTTATGTCGTTCGCTATCGGGCCGAAGATATTCTGAACTGGCAAACCCAGCGCATCAATGGTCGTAACGTGGTGACAATGGTGTCTCTCCGAGAAATGGTTGAAATCCCTGATGCACAGGATCCATTTGCCGTGAAACTGGCTGAAACAATCCGTGTATTGAAACTCGAATTGCTGGCTGATGGCAGCACCCGTTATGTCGTCGAACTTTGGCAGATTCTTGCGGATGGTTCCCAGCCGAAAACCAAACGTGGCAAGAAGGAATGGACGCTGGTGGAGAATCGTGTGCCGCTTCGTCTCGGCAAACCGCTGCCGCTGATTCCTTTTGTGTTTCATGGTCCGCGCAATTCTTTGCCCGACGTGGACAAGATGCCATTGGCAGACATCATCACGGTGAATCTGGATCACTACCGTTTGGATGCGGATTATAAGCATGGCCTGCATTTCACGGCTTTGCCTACGGCTTGGGTTGCTGGTTTCGATAAGACGGCTGAACTACGTATCGGCAGCAGCACGGCCTGGGTGTCGGATACGGTTGGCGCGGTGGCTGGCTTTCTGGAATTCAAAGGCCAGGGCTTGTCCACCTTCGAGAACGCACAGAACCGTGATGAACGGCTGATGGCTGTGCTTGGCTCCCGGATGTTGGAAGACACCAAGCGTGTTGGCGAAACCGCTGATGCCATTGAACTGCGTCAGGCGGGTGAGAACAGCATCCTGATGACGCTGGCTTTGTCTGTGTCTGATTCCATCAGCCAAGTCCTGCGCTGGGTCTATTGGTGGAACTCGACTGAACCATTTCCTGAAGATGTGAGTGAAAGCCTGGTGCTGCTCCAGATCAACACTGACTTCACGGCCAAGGGTCTGACCAGTCTTGAACTCACAGCGATTGTGTCTGCCTGGCAGGCTGGTGCCATCAGTCAGCCCACGATGTTTGATCTCTTCCGTAAAGGTGAAGTCCTGCCCACGGGTCGCACTGATGCTGAAGAGAAGACCCTTATCGGCCAAATCGGTCAGGATAAAAAGGCCGGGGTCTTTCCAGGTGGCAGCACTACCCCCGGCGGCAGTCCCTCTACACAGGCCCAAGCACCGGCAACCGCTAGCAACCCCTAAAAATTATGCCCCTGAAATATAAACTCAAATCGCGGGAGGAAATCCCTGCGGAACACGCAGCTCTCTACATCGAGCGTGATGGTGCGTTCTACCTGGATGCGGAGGGTGTGACGGAAAAGGCCAAAGCCGATGAGATGCGCAATCACAACATCGAGCTGCGGAAACAGATTGAAGACTTCACCACCCGCTTTGAAGGCATTGATCCGGACGAAGTCCGCCGGCTGGCTGAGGAAAAGCGCAAACTTGAATTGCAGGCGCAAGGCCACAAGCCGGAGGAAATCGAGAAGATCGTCGTGGATCGCGTAAAGGGTTTGAAGGCTGATTGGGACAAACAACTTTTCACCGTGACGGGCGAGCGCGATTCGCTCACCACGCGGCTGACGGCCATTCAGATTGACCAAGGTGTCATCACTGCGGCCACCAAGCGCGGCCTGCGGCCTACCGCCATTCCAGACATCACCTCGCGGGCACGCACAGTCTTCAAATTGGTCAATGGCGCGCCCCAGGCTTTTGAGGCCGATGGCAAAACCATCCGCTACGGCCGTGATGGCGTGACGCCAATGACTTTGGAGGAGTGGGTAGACGCGCAAGTGTCCGATGCTCCACATCTTTTTGAATCCAACGCCGGCGGCGGGGCTGCTGGCAACGGTGCCGGGGGCACTGGTGGGTCCAGTCGGTCCGTGAAAAATCCGTTCCGCAAGGAAACGTGGAATCTCACGGAACAAATGAAACTGCAAAAAACTGATCCCGGGCTGGCGGCCCGTATGAAAGCCGCTGCCTGAGAATCCCCAATAGAAAGGCAACATTATGTCTAAGACAGCAGTGGCGGACATCATCATCCCCACAGAATTCGAAAAGTATGCGATTGAGCGCACCGCCCAACTGAGTGCGTTCGTGCAAAGCGGCATCGTGGAGCACGCCCCGGAGTTCGACCTGCTCGCGGCAGGTGGCGGGCGCGAGGTGAAAATGCCGTTTTGGAAGGATCTGACGGCGACACGGCAACTGTTGAGTGACAGCGCGTCGTTGTCCGTGAACAAAATCGGCAGCGACCAGGACATTGCGCGCATTCAGAACGATGCGCAGGTGTGGAGCGTGAATCACCTCGCGAAGGTGATTTCCGGCGATGATCCGATGCAGGCAATCGTGGACTTGGTGGGTGACTACTGGGCGCGCACGGACCAGAGCCTGGTTATCAGCTCGTTGAAAGGCATCTTCGCCTCGGCGTCGATGGCAGGCAACAAGCTGGCGATTGCCAGTGAAACGGTGGCAGGCCAGGCATCCGCAACGCGGCTGAACGGTGCCACGTTCGTTGATGCAACGGTGAAGCTCGGCGACCGGGGCGACCGGTTGACGGCCATCGCTATGCACTCCGCCACGGAAGCGACCTTGCGAAAGCTCGACCTGATCGACTTCATCCCCGACAGCGAGGGGAAGTCGCAGATCAAGACGTTCCAGGGCCGGCGGGTCATCGTGGATGACGGTCTCCCCACCCGTGCAGGCACGACGGATGGCATCGTGTACACGAGCTACCTGTTCGGTCCGGGCGCGTTCGCCAAGGGCGCTGCGCCGCTGGATTCCACACCGTTGCAAGGCGGCATGGGCACCGAAGGCGTCGAAATCTACCGCGCCGGTCTGGACAGCGACACGGCGCTGATCAATCGCCGTCGTTACATCCTGCATCCGCGTGGCGTGAAGTTCAATTCCGCCTCGGTCGCGGGCGATTCGCCCACAAACGCGGAATTGGAAACGGGCGCAAACTGGACGCGTGTGTTTGAAAACAAAAACGTCCGCATCGTCGCCATCGACCACAACTAGCCCAGTGCCTGGGCGGGCCTATGCGCTGGCGCGCGGGACATTCCTGCGCGCCAGCCAAACAAAAACCTCAACCTCAACTTTAACTGACAATTTTATGGGCAAAGATATTCCTCGTGGACATGAAAAGATTCGTAGTGGTGAACAGATCCAGTTCGCCACCTTTACCAACGTGGCGGCAGCGGTCGCGGCCGGCGTGACGGCAGCGCAGTTTCCGCGCCGCATCATTCATCTGAGTGCTGGCGGCACCGGCTCCGTGCCGTGCCTGGCCATCAGCGATGGTACGAACTGGAAACAAGTCGCCATTGGTGCCAACGCCATTTGAGCCATGACTGGCTTGCATCCCATCATTCGACGGAAGCGGCGTCCGCTTTACATTGCCGACGCGCCGCCTGTCGCCGTCGAACCGGCTCAACCGTTGGCGAAAACGCCCGCGGTTGAGGCCGGGCCGTTTTTACCTCCATCGAAACCCCAAGCTGACAATGGCAAGAGCCTTTCCACAACCAAATCGGCGTAACGCGCACTGGACGCCTTTGCAGCGGCAAGCGTGGCTGGCGAACCGGCGGCATCATCGCCTCGCGCCTGCACCGGTGTTGCGAGCGGCGTTTCCGGACAAGCTGGCCTGGGAATGGGATTTGCCGAATCCGTACAAGTGGAATGTGTGGATGAGCCTGAACAATGGTGCCAGCTACATGATGCCGGGCGACTATTGGGGTTACGGCGATGCGCGGCGATTTGCACCCGATGGTGGCGGTGAGCTTTATTATATCGTCGGTGTGGATGTGGATGGAAATGAGATCACGCAGCGCAGCAATGTGATTCGCCCGGATGATGCGCTTTATCCCGCACCGGTGTTGCGTGCAGAATTTCCGGACAAGCTCGCCTGGGATTGGAATTTCCAGAACCCATACAAATGGAACGTGTGGATGAGCCTGAACAACGGCGCGAGCTACATCCTTATCGGCGATTATTGGGGTTATGGGGATGCGCGGCGATTTGCACCGGATGGCGGTGGTGAGCTTTATTACATCGTCGGTGTCGATGCTGCGGGGAACGAAATAACCGAACATAGCAACGTCATTCGCCCCGACGATGCCCCTTATCCCGCACCGGTGTTGCGATCGGAATATCCAGACAAACTGGTTTGGGATTGGTCTTATCCGAATCCATACAAGTGGAATGTCTGGATGAGCCTGAACAACGGTGCCAGCTACATGATGCCTGGTGATTATTGGGGTTATGGCGATGCACGGCGGTTTGCGCCTGATGGCGGCGGTGAGCTTTATTATATCGTCGGCGTCGATGCCTCTGGTCACGAAGTGACGGAACACAGCAATGTGATCCGCCCGGATGACATTCAATCGCTTTCGGCGTATCCCGATTTGATTTCGGAATTTGCGGCGGTGGCCAGCGACATGGATTTGAATGTCATCGACGTGAACGGCTGGCGTGACACGGTGAATCCGTCGCGCATGGCGGTCTGGGATGGTGTGGCCGGTGACATATCGACCTTTGACCCTGATGATGTGGAGACGGGCAACGGTTTGCCGGCAGTTCGTTTCTACGGTGGCCGCATGTCGATGCCGTTGATTGCTTCATTGGGTGACTTTACGGCTGTGATTGTCTGCTCATTGGATACTGGGGCAATCAGCAATGCGGGCCTGAACTATCCGCGCATGATGGGCGTAGGTGATTATGAGGAAGGTTTTGAGGATTGGACGTCGGATAACACGGCGGTTTTTTGCCAATACGGCCCTGGCGACGGAACCATGAATTTCGTCCGCAACGGAGCGGCGCCAATCTCATTCGAGTTGGATGTCACGCCACCGACGATCTATGTCATCACGAAATCCGGTGGGACGGTGAAGATGTTCATCAAGCAGGCAGGTTATACGCACTTGGATGGTTACCAGGGCGTGACGGATAACAATAATCTCAATTTCGACACGATCAACTTGGGCGGCAACTCCAACGAACAACAAAACATCTACGGTTGCCTCTGGCACGCGGCTATGTGGTCGCGAGCGATGGATGCAACCGAGATCAATGACATGGTTGCCTATTTGTCGAATCGGTACGGAATCAACTGAAAGGAAACATTATGCAAATCACACTCACAATCCCTGACGAAAACGCGCAACCCCTTGTGGACGGCATCTGCCGGGCGACTGGTTATGTCGATGCCGGCGGCGTGACGAAAGAAGCCTGGACGAAGTCCAAGCTGATTGAGTTCGTGAAGTCCACCGCCAAGCGCGGGATGCAGATGGACAGCGCGGACACCATCAAGGCCGCCGTGGATCCCGTGAACATCAACTGACATGGCGCTGACGCTCATCAAGGAAGATGGCACCGGCAAGCCGGACGCCAACAGCTACGCCGACGTGGCTGACGGCGATGCGTATCACGACGGGCATTTGTATGCCTCGGCGTGGACGGCGGCGACGACTGATAAGAAGTCTGCCGCGCTGGTGATGGCGTCGCGACTGATTGACGCGGAGTTCCAATTCAACGGCCTGCGCTCGGTCGCGGCGCAGGCGTTGCAATGGCCGCGGCTGAACTGCCCCGATCCCGACTCGGGAGAAGCGGTTTCGAATACGAATGTTCCAAAGGCTTTGGTCAAGGCGGCGTGCGAATTGGGGCGGGAGCTAATCCTTTCCGACCGCACCGCCTCGCCAGCCGGCGAAGGGCTGAAATACCAGAACGTCGGCGGCAACCAAACGGGCTACGACAAGACGGACACGCGACCGGTTATTCCCGCGATCGTCCAGGCGTTGCTGGCTAAATTTGGTTCGCAGATAAAAACAAAGAGTGGTTCGGTAAACCTTGTGCGCGTATGAGTGAAGAATCCAACAACCAATCGAAGCGGTTTAAATTCATCCCGGAAATCACGCTCGGAAACATGCTGCAGCTGTTTTCCATCGCGGCGGCGGTCATCGGGCTGTGGA
Organism: Verrucomicrobiia bacterium; assembly: GCA_031290985.1. Lineage (GTDB taxonomy): Bacteria > Verrucomicrobiota > Verrucomicrobiia > Limisphaerales > UBA11358 > UBA11358. The sequence continues at coordinate 37,238 of JARLJW010000057.1, forward strand.
TGAACATGGACCGGCGTATTTCCGCCGTGGAATTGCGCGAAAGCATCGCCATCGAGGAACGGCGCGAATTGAAAAAAAGTCTGGCCACGCTGGCCGACAACCAGGCGTTGCTCACGCGGACGGTGGACCGCGTAAGCATCCTGTTTGAAACCGGCACGAAAGGAGAATCGAAATGAAACATTATGCAGCAATCCATGTCGGCACCCGCTGGGCGAACAAGCATCCCTGGGGCGTACTGGTCGAAAATATGCACGGCCATGCCGAACTGTTGTGCGTCGGTTGTACCCAGGTGCAGGCGGATAAACTGGTGACCAAGCTCAACGGACAGCAGGAAAAGGGCACGAAGCGGAAGCTGGTCACCGCCTTAGCCGGGTTGGTGGTGATGATGCTCATCTCCGGTTGCACCATGGCGCCGCTCAAGGGCGGCAAGGCCACAACCGCCCAATTGGCTGGCCACATCACCCAAACCGTGGATCAAGGTGAAAATCCGGCGCAAGCGTCACGACAGGATCAGGAAACGGTGCGGACCAAATCTTACACCGTTCCGGCCGGGTCGCGGATGCTGGTGACGAGCGTCACCGCCGAGGGGGGCGGAGCGCCCGTCACCAATGCCCAAACCATGATACTCAGCGCGCCGATGTCCGTAACGGAACATGAGGAGTCGCGAGCCAAGACGGAGCTTGGCGCGGCGCAGAAGGACACGGCCCGCGAGTTGAGCGCAAAGCTGGCCAGCCTCAAGGGCATTGTGTGGGTCGGCCTGGCCATGTTCCTGTTTGGCCTGGCATCAATGTTCTATCCACCTTTGAAGCTCATCATCGGTAGCGTGACCACAAGCGTGGCCATTCTGGTCGGCGGCATCGCGCTGATGGTGTTGCCATCACTGATCGTCGGGAATGAGCTTTTGATTTTGGGAGGCGTCGGCGCCGCGGTTGGCGTCTGGTTTTTTGCCCATCGGCACGGGCAGTTGCGCGGGCTGGTTGATGCAGCGAACAACGGCAACAATTCACAAGGAGATGCAAAATGAAAGACGAACAGCAGCGTTTTCTGAATCTGTTGGGGCAGTTGCCGGCTCGTCTCACGGCGGACCAGGCCGCCTGGGTGATCAACTGCCAACCGCATGACATTCCCGTGCTGGTCACGGCCAAGTTGCTCAAGCCGCTGGGCAATCCGCCGGCCAATGGCATTAAGTTTTTTGCCACCGAGGATATTTTGGAAGCGTCCAAAGACCGTAATTGGCTGGTGCGCGTTTCCATCGCCATTTACCAGCATTGGCACAATAAGAACGCCCGCCGAAAAGACCGTCCGTCGAATAGCTCGACGAACGGCCTTCCGGCAGAACTCAATTTGGCCTCGACTCTGGCCGGTTAGTTCCGGGCCAGGTGCAAGACGGTTTGCCCGTTATCCCTGCCGTAGTCTTCCAAGGCTGGCAATGTGACCTCGGCCCGCTTCGCATACGCCCGGTGCACCGCCTTGCTGCTTTGGCCTAAAGCCTGCATCGCAAACCGTTCGGGGTAGCCTGCGGCCTTCGCCCGTTCCGCCCATGCATAACGGTAGCTGTGCAATGTTACCCCGCTGATGCCGACGCTTTTCAACCGACGAGAAAACATCCTGGCTCGGCGGGATTCGGGCACCTCCGCCAGTGCCGGAAACAAATAGCCCTTCTCCGGCAGAGTTTTTAACAGCGCGGCCACTTCCTCACCAAACGCAATCAAAGCCGTCCTGCCAGTCTTGCAGCGCTGGTAGGCGATGGTCTTTTGCTGCCAGTCAATGTCCTCGGCGGTGAGCCGCGCCATGTCGGTCTGTGCCGCCCCGAGATGCCAGAGCAGTTCATAATAAGCCCGCTTGGCGGCGTCCGTCTCAGGCGCCAAGATTTTGCGATGTTCCTCCAGCGTGATGGCGCGTTTGTCCTGAAACTGAATCGGCGGCCAATGCAGCTTGGGCAGCACCGGCCAAGGCAGCCAGTGCATCGCCACCGCAAAATGGTGGATGCGCCGCAAGTAAACATTGGTCGCCACCGCGCCCGCCTTCAGAACCGCCAGAAAGTGTTCGGAGTTGGTTTCGATCAACCGGCGCTGGCGGATGGAGTCCAGTGCCTTGTCCTTCACAGCGGCTTGCCAGCGTTTTTGGGTGCTGCCGTGCTTGCTGCTGGCAATCTGCGTCATGACATCCTGCCAGGTGCGCGTGGCCAGCCCGGGGTCTCCATGCTGCAAATAGACCTGGGCGATTTGCAGGTTCATGGCCGGTTGGTGCATGGCTTCATTCTTGACGTGGAGCAGGCGCACGGCATCGGCCCGGTCACGAGTGCGGAGGGAGGTTTGCTTGCCGGTCGTGGTGTCCTCGCAATAAAACACGCCGGAACGTTGGAACAGATTGAACCGATTTTTCATGTGCTGTCTTTCTTGGTTCTGAATCGTGAACCATTCCAGCACTGCACGGTTAGCGGTTTGTCGGCGGGGTTTGGTGAACTTCTGTCGAATCTTAGCGGGTCATTTAACCCGCTGCCGATTTGCTGACAGATTCACTGACACCCGGCCTTCCGCCGCCGTAAAACCATTGAAAATCCAACACATTATTGCACTGGCAATGGTCGCGCTGCGACCCTGCTTGCCTGCGCAGCAGGCACCTTGAGGCGTGGCCGCCCACTGGCGTACGCACCAATTACTGACGCTGTGCCAAGTCCGTAAACATCATGGACTGCGCCGGCAGAGCGCAGCGGCGACGGCGCTTTTGGGCGGATGATCCAGGTGATCATTTCAACCCGGCTGGCGCACACCAAAGTCCGTCCCTCCTGTCTCAATTAATTCTGCCGGACGCAATCCCTTAAAAAACTTTCGAGCCCCGCTTCCGCCACCCCGCGACGCGCAAAACACCCGTCCCAAAGTGGACAATGTCGCCGCGCGACAAACTGCACCGGTTTAGCATCTCAACGCGTCACCTGGTCGTCGAACGTCCACATTTTTCTGTCTTCACCGGCGGAGCGGATTTCCATGACCTTGCCGGAGAGTTGGTGGAAGAAGAACGGCGTGCCCCAGGCATCAATCAATTCACCCTTGTCATTTACGCGTAGACCGGATTCTTCAGGGATGAAATTGACCTGCTTGGGGTTTTTGCCCATGAGCGTGGCGGTGATCTCTGAATTGTCGCCGACAGGATTTTCCCCGAAGACTGACGCGTAGTTGTGCATCACCACGCGGGCATTATCCAAAACCGTCAGCGGTGGCAGGCCGGAGATTGCCGGAGCAGAAGAAGTGGCGATTGTGGTGGTGGCAGCCTGCGTAGCTACGACAGGTGCGGCTTCGGGAGTGGCCGGCAAAACATCCGGCGCGCCAGGCGCGGGAGAATTGTTTCCGCCGGGCTTATTGCCGCCAGCGGCTGAGCCAGGGTTATCTGGCGTTACCGGAACGGGCGTCGTGTGATTTGGGGATTTTAAAACCAACCACAACCCGGCGGCGATGACGATGGTTACCAGCAGAAACCACGCTTTCTTCATGACATGAAACCAAGATTAGGCGTGGTAAAACGTCCGAGGTTGGGAAAAACAACGGGGAGATTCCCCGGATCCACTCCGAACCAGGTCGCGAGCGTGGCGAAATATTGGTCGATGGAAGTGGTGGGAATCCAGCGGCCAGTGCTGGTGTCATCCGGTCCGTTTACGGCGAGGGTCGGAAATGTGCCGTAGGTCCTGCCGCCCAGAACGGAACCGCTGCTGGTGGCGCCGGCACCGCCGCAGATGAGGTGATGACTGCCCCAGCCATGGTCGCTGCCTTGGCCATTGCTCGGAAAAGTGCGGCCAAAATCGCTGGCGGTGAAGGCCGTGACCTGGTTCTGCAAACCGAGCTGCTCCATGGCGCGCTGAAAGACGAGCAGGGACTGGCTCAGATCTGCAAACAGGTTGGCGTGCGCGCCGAGAATCACGTTGTTGGGGTTGTTGTTGGAATAATTGGTCTGGCCGGTGTGCAGGTCGTACCCGCCGACCTGGCAGAAAAAAATCTGGCGCTTCATGCCAAAGCCGTTCGTCGGCGAACCTGTGGCGCGGTTGCCGGCCTCAATAAGGCGCGCCACCATCTTCAACTGCGAACTCAGGCTGGAATTGAACGTGCTGCCGCCATTGGGCGTGGTGATGGTGCTGGGAAATGCCACGTTGAAAAAATTGGTCGGTGCGGAATTGGTGATGGCGTTGTTGAGCAGCGCGCCGGTGTTGATGGAGTGCGCGGCGACCCCGGCATAGGCATTGGCCTGCAGGTTGGGATAGGGCAGGCCCAGGATGTTGGTGAGGGCGGCGAGGCGCGCACCGCTGACGCCCTGCAGGGCGATGGCGCCGCCCGTGGAGACGGCGTATTGCGAGACGATGTTGCCGACCTCAAAGGTGTTCGCGCCCGCGAGCGAGACGGAAAGCGACACCGGGGCGTTGCCGTTGACGGAGTTGAGCAGGTCGGCGCAGCGTCCGCCCCAGCCGGTCGTCGGCGGCTGGTCGGGCACGGAGGTCTGCCACTGGGTCTGCTGGTCGGCGTGGGAAAAAAGCTGCGGGGGCCGGGCGACGCTGCCGTTCAAGTAATGAGTGCGGTCGATTTGAGCAACCAGCGTGCCGGTATTGAAGAGCAGGGCCAGCTTGCCTTCGTTAAAGAGCGTCTTGAGTTCCGGACATGCGGGGTGCAGCCCGAAGGTGTGGCCCGCCGGATCGGTATACCCATCAAGCGTCTGCAGCGAGCCTTGGGGCAGCGCGAGAATGGGGGTGCGGATGGCGGCGTAATTATTATATTCGGAAGTAACGGTGGGGACGATGAGGTTGTTGGAGTCATTGCCGCCCTGCAAAAAAATGCACACGAGCGCCTTGTAGTCAGAGATGTTCGATTGCGCGACGGCGGCGTTCATGAAGCGCAGGTCGCGGATGGCGGCGGTCATGGCGGCCGTGCCCATGGCGGCGCAGGCGGCCCGGCGGAGAAAGGCGCGGCGCGTGATGAGGGAGGCGTTTTTCTCGTTCATAAATCATTTTTGGATCGTGAAGTCCGGGGAATTGATCAGCAGGTGGATGACGGCGCGGACTCGGTCGCGAATCTGCGACTGCGTGGGCGGCGTGCTGTAGGCAAAGTTGGTGGTGTTGGTGACATAGTTGACAATGGTGGCTTTGGCGGCGGCATTCAACTGGCCGGCCAGCAGGAGGGAGTTGAGGTTGTCAACGAGCCCGGGGATGCCGGCGGCCGAGGTGTTGTTCGTGGTCATCCACGGGCCGATGTCGAGCACGATGCCGCCATTGCCGACGGTGAAGCTGGAGAGGCCGTTGGTGTTGGCGGTGTTGTTCAGGATGCCGGCCTCAAGGAAATTCATCTGCAAGGCGACGCCCGTGTCCGACGTGAGTTGGAATTCCGGCGTGGTCAGCCCCGCCGATGAGAGCGCGCCCGGAAATGCGTAGTTCGGGTAGAAGAAATTGAAAACGGTGCTCGCGTTCAACGGTGATTGCGAGAGGTTGTAGGTCGCACCATTGTCGGTTTCCCCCATGTTCCAGGTGCTCCACTGCACGGTGGCGGTGCCGGAGCGGGTCAGCGCAGGCGGGCCGAGCGGATAAAGGCTGAAGCCGCTTTGCGTCTGGCTGGTGGAGTTGGTGGCCACCACGGTGAAGTGCAACGGATCAGGGATGCCCTTGACCTGATACTGGCCGTCCACGGGCAGGGCGCTGTTGAAGACGATGTACAAGGTCTCGTTCGTGACGAGCCCGTGCGGCGCGGCACAACTGATGGTGACATTGGTGCCGCTCTGCACAAAGCCGCTGGCCGCAATCTTGGGCAGCAAACAATTGCCGGCGCGCACCGCGCTGTCGGGGGTGGAGACGGTGAAGGAGTTGGCGGAATTCGTCCCCGCGACCAGGTATAGGCCGTTGACCGCGCCTCCGGTCGTGAACACGAGATAGCCGGCATTGCCGGGAACAAGGCCGTTGCCGTTGAGGTTCACGGTGATGACATTCGTATTCTGCGAATAGGTGCCGGTGAGCAGGTTGGGGCAGTTGACCGTGAACGAGTTCGTGCCGGTGTAGGTGACGCTGTAATTTTGGTTGGGCGGGGCGGGGTTGCCGGAGGTGTCCGCAAAGCTCATCGCCACCGTGTCGCCGGTGTTCATGCGATGGGGCAGAAGCGTGGTGATGGCAATGGTCTGCGAGCCGCTTTCAATGTAGGTCCCGGTCTGGCTGGGCGGCGCTGGAAATGCCCGGGCCGCCGCGGTGACGCGCAGCATGGGTTCGCGTTGTTTGCCGTAGGTGGGAACGTTCAGCATGTTCGGGTCGCGCGCCTCGGGGTCGAGCAGGATGGCCTTGACCACCGCCGCCATGTCGCCCCGCACGCCGGCACCGTTGTCGTTGAACGTTTGCACGACCCGGTAAAGATAGCCCCGGCTGGGATTGCTGGTGACGAGCCGCTGGATCAACTGGCGGCAGATGAACGGCCCCACGTTCGGGTGGTTATAAATGGCATCCAGCGACTGTTCGAGGTCTTGTAGCCCATAGTTGTCGAAGTTTGTGGTGAGGATGTTCGTCTGGACGCCCCACGCGGGCGGGAGCGTGACATTGTCGAGCAGCAGCTTGGCATTCAAGTCATGGTGCAGCGGAAAGAGGGTCATGGGGTTGGTGTAGTTTACCGGTGGGCTGAAGGTGTTGGTCGGCAGCCGTCCGTTCGCACCGTTGGCCTGGAAATAATTCCAGCCGGTGAAGGTGGCGGCGTAGCCGTTGATCACATTTTGGTTGTAGGTCGGCACGAGGTTGCCGGTCGAATCCAGCACCAGCGAGCCGTCCGGCCACAGGCGGTTCAGGCCGATGGAGAAAAGCTGGTTGATTTCGCGCGCATAATTTTCGTTGGCATGGATGCCGGTGATGATGCTGCCCTTGTCGTTGCCCTGCATGTTGAGATACAGGCCCATGGCCGGCGTGAGGGTCACGGATTTGAGCAATGCCCGGAAATTGCCAAAGGCATTGTCGAGCAGCGTGTCATAATAATAGGCGAGGGCATCGGCGTGATCTTGCAACGTGCCGTTCTGGGAGGTGACCATGATCTCGCTCAGGGCGAACGCCACGCGCTGGCGCAACTGGTCGGGCGCGGTCACCGCATTCTGCCACCATGAATTGAACCAGTCGCTGCTTGGGTAGACATCCGTGGGGTCGGCGCTCTGGTTCGTCTGCACGATGCCCAGGTGATGCGTGGCCGGCAGGGAGATCTGGTTGTTGATCCAGTTCGTGTAACCGATGGATTGCACCAGGGCGATATCGGCGGGGCTGGCGCCGTAAGTGGCCTGGGCCAGGAAGCGCACCGCGCCATTCGTCGTGGCGGAATCATCCGTCCAGCCGGGCGGGGCCGGGGGCACGGTAAAGCTTTGCGCGCCGCTGGCCAGCGTGAAGTGGCCGCCAATCTCACCGGCCGGAAACGCCGGGGTCTGGATGACGATGGAGCATTTTCCCTCGATCAACGCCTCTTGGATGTCCGCCGCGCTGAACGGGCTGGCCGGGCTGATCTTCCAGAGATAGCTGCCATCGGCCTGCGGATGAGCGGCGGCGATGTCATAAACAAGCGTCGTGGGATATGTCAGATACGGATCAGAATAGATATGATCCACATGCGTGCCGGAAATGCCGCTGAGGGTGTAATTCAAGAGCGCCTGCGAACCGTCCGCGCTGACGCGCAACGTCGCGGAACCGACGGCGGTGCTGACCGCGCCGGGCAGGGCCAGCATGTTGGCCGTGTAGAGGGTGCCGGCAATGTTGACCGGCAGCGGTGTGAAATAGCGCGCAACCAGATAGGGCGGCGTGACTCCGGCGGGCACGGTGTTGGTGCCGGTGGGGTCAGGCAGCCAGCCCACGGACCAGTGGTCATTGGTGCTGGTGCCGGCCTTGTGCAGGACTTCAAAGTAGTATTTCTGACCGGCATTCAACGCCAGCCAGCCGGAGCGCTGGTTCGACTGCAGATTCCACTGGTGCGGAGAGGTGCCGTTCTGCCCGCTGGCGGTGGGGTTGTTGGTGGGGGTGACCCAGCAGCGCAAAATCTTGTTCACCGGTTCGATGTTGTCAGAAATCCAGAGCTGGGCGGAGTCGCTGCCGGCGATCCAGAAATAATAATTGGTCGTGGCCGGGGCGATGAAATAGCCGCGCACCCGTTCACCGTAGTTGTCGCCAAAATTCGTCATGCCGTCCAGTCCCGTAAAGCCGCCGGAGATGTTCGGGAACGTGCTGAGCGGGATGTCCGAGATGTTGATCCCGGGAACATTGGTCCACACCTCGCGCGACACCGCGCTGCCGGTGTTGTAGATGACGATGTCCACGACGGAGGCGCTGACACCCGCGGCGTTGCTGGCCGTGAGCGGAACCTGATAATCGCCGGCGAGCGACGGCGTGCCGCTGATGAGCCCGTTGGTGATGTTGAAAACGAGGCCCGGCGGCAGGTTGGTGGCCGTGAAACTTTGCGGTGTGTTGGCCGCCGTGACGGTGAAGCTGAACGGTTGCCCGGAAAATCCCACCGCCGACAAGGGGCTGGTGATGGTGGGCAGTCCGTTGGAACTCACCACACCACCGGTGCTGTTGGTCGGATACAGGCGGTTGCCGGGAACGACCTGCTTCGACTGGTCGGCGCTGTACCAGGACAAGTGCGCTTGTGCCGAACTGCCGGCCTGGAGATATTCCAGCTTCAAATCATAGCGGGTGCCGGCCTGCAGGGCGATGGCACCGGTCAGATCCGAGGCCGACTTTGCCGCCCAGTTGTCGATGATCAACTGGTCGTTCACCCACAATTTGCAGCCATCGTCGGAATTCACCACGAAGAAATAGGTTTCCGAGTATTGCGGCTGGACCTGACCCGTCCAGCGGACGGAGTAAAGCCCGTTGCTGAGGTTGGGCAGGTTGAGATTGCCCACCCACACGAAATCCACCACCGGATCAATGCGGTTGGTAATGAGGTTGGCGGGGTTGAAATTATTGGTGCTGGTGTACGTCGTGCTGGAATTCGTGTAGTACCACGCGGTCAGGCCGGTGCCGTTGGCCGTCGGCGAGGGGTAGATGACCACGCTTGCGTTGCTGGCGCCGCCCACAAAATAATTTGTGCCCGGGCGCAGCTTGATTTCGGCGATGACGGGGGCGAGCAGGTTCGTATTGGCCAGCGGCAGCAAGGAGACCGTTTTGGCAACCGTGCCGGCGGGCAGCGTGACGGAGCGCGCCAGTGTGGCGTGATCAACACCTTCCTTGGCGCAACCGACATTGGTTCCGAGCGTGAAATTGACCGTGACCGTGTTCAGGGCAAAGCCGCCGCGGGTGAAGGTGAACACGCCCAGGTCGGTCGCCGCTTGTCCGGGATCGGGCTGCACCGTCACCGGATCCGTGGCGGTGACGGTGATGACGTTCTGTTGGGCCAACAGGTTGGTGGCGTACTGGTAATCGCCCATGGCGACGCCATTGCCATCGAGGGTGGCGTTGCTCAGGGCGTTGCTGGGGTCGAGGCCCAGCTTGTATTCCTCCCAGTCATTCACGCCGTCGCCATCCGTGTCCACATCCGCAACCACGACGCGATAAAACTTCATCGCATTGCCGCCCGGCGAGGGAAAGGCGAAGCTGGTGCCGGTGCGGACCACGGTGCTGGTCTCCGTCAGCCAGTTGGTGCTGCCGAGGTTAGTGGTGCTTTGCAACTGGTATAACTTGCCCAGTTGCGCGGGCATGGAGATGACCGCATTGGTCGGCGAAACGGCCAGCGCGGAAATTTTCGGAAGCGAAACCGCATTAAAGGGGTCGGTGCCCGCCGTGGCTTCGTTGATATTGGAGACCCCGTCGTTGTCCAGGTCCGCCGCCGGGGGGAGATTGGTGGCATTATAAACCCACTCCCAGACATCGCTCATGCCGTTGCCGTTCAGGTCGATCATCTGGGCGCCGGCGGGGAAGGCCATGAGCAACGCGGCGAGAGCGCCGGCGATGCGCGAAAAAATGACAGCAGATTTCAAATTCATGGTGCGGCACGGCGACAATTTCAGGAACGGTCTCACCGTGCCTCCGCCATTGGTGAAAGTCAAGTGACCGGAGCCGTTTTTCAGACCGGCCGGCGATTTATGACAAAGAGGGTTGCATCCCGCCCGGAATTACCTAATGTTTTACCGTCATTAAGTGAACACAAATGGGAACAGCAGACGGCATATTTTGGTGGTAGACGATGAACCCAGTGTTTGTCGCGCCATTAAGATGTTATTGGAGGTTGATGGCCACGAAGTCAGCATTGCGGCTGGTGGCTATGAGGCGCTCGACATTTTTGACGCGGCCAGCTTCGACCTCGTCCTGACCGATTATTCCATGCCCGACATGAAGGGCGATGAATTTGCCGCCATCATCAAGCAGCGCCGTCCCACCCAGCGGATCATCATGATTACCGCCTTCGGCAGCGAATTGAAGGCCTCCGGGAAATTGAACGGGCTGGTGGATGCGTTGATCGACAAGCCGTTTTCCCTCGCCGACCTTCGGGCGGTGACGGCGCGGGTGCTGGCCGGTTAGCCGGCCGGGATGCGAATGCCCTCCCGCCGGGCAAACTGTTTACCGTGATTCAATGGTCAGCCGCCCACCGACGGCCAGCTTGTCCTTGAAATCCAGTTGGCGCTCGTATTCTTCCGCGCATTCCGGGCAAAGGCTGGCGGGAATGTTGTTGTCCGCGTTCTCGAAAAGGCGAACCTGGACCTGCTCCCAAAAATGTTTGTCGTCCCGGATGCGGTGGCAGGCGGAACAGGCCGGCAACAGATTTTGGAGCCGGCTGAGCTGGCCGGCGGCGGCGGCGAGCTTCTCGAACAATTGCTGGCGGTCCAGCTCCACCTGGCGCTGTAGCCGGATGTCGCGGGCGATGCCGGAGGCGCCGATGACCTCGCCGTTGGTGCTTTTGATGGGGCAAACGATGACGGACACGGCGACAATATCGCCGTTTTGGTGGAGGCGTGCGGTGTTGCGGAGATTCACGGTTTCGCCGCGGCGGACGCTGGCGAGGGTGTCGAGCATCTCATCCCGGTGGCTTAAAGGGAAAAGCATCACGATGGAGCGCCCGATCATGTCCTGCGCCTTGTGCCCGTACAAACGTTCCGCCGCCGGGTTCCAGCTCAGGATATGGCTGTCGAGGGTCACGCTGTAGATGGCGTCCTCGCTGGATTGGACGATGGCGGCGAGGTGCTGCATGGCGGCCTCGGCCCGTTTGTTCTGGCGGCGGTGCTGCGCGGCCTCCCATTCCCGTTCCAAGGCCGGCACGAGCCGGGAAAGATTATTTTTGGTAAGGTAGTCATTGGCGCCCGCCCGCATCATGGCCACGGCATGTTCTTCGCCGTACACGCCCGAAACCATGATGAAGGGGGTGATGCGGTCGTGGTCGCGCAGCAGCTTGAGCGCCTCCGGCCCGCTGAAATGGGGCAGGGCATAATCGGAGATGATCGCATCCCACGAATGGAGCTGCAGTGCCTCCAAAAAATCCGCCTGCGTGTCCACGCAGCGGTGCACGACGGTGTAGCCCTTCTGTTCCAATTCCGCCAGCAACAGCAATGCGTCGTTGACGGAATCCTCCACGATCAGAATCTGCATGATGCAATCACCCATAAATAAACCTTTCTCCAAGCGTAGATTTACTCTGGCACAATGAATTTTGCCGTCAACAGCCAAATCGTCACCAAAATCACATTTTTCCTGGTGGCGGATTGTCATGTTCTGCATCCGATAAGTGACGGCCCGCCTCCCGATGCGAAGAAACTCGCTGCGTTTTTCCCTGCATATGATATGGTTTTTACCGATAACTTGAAGATAAGTGTGTTTAGAGAAATCCGCATCCCTGTGAAAATCGCATCTAGTTGCATCCTGCTATTGTTGTCCGTTGTATTTGCTTCCGCCACGATTGATTCCACCCTGCAAATGCAGCTGGGCAATCCGTCGGGTGCCATCGCCGATACCAGCAATCATGTGCATTTTCTCATCCAGCGGAGCATTGAAACCCTGGATTACAATGACACGCTGGGCGAGCCGAACTGGGCGAGCTGGGATCTGACTGCCGCCGATTGCAACAGCGCGGTCGCCCGCCAGGATTCATTCGCCCCCGACACCAACGGTCTGCCGGCAGGTTTTCATATCGTGGGCGCGAACGATTATTCACATTCCGGCTATGACCGCGGCCATCTCTGCCCCTCGGCTGACCGCAATGACAGCACGAACGACAATAATATGACGTTCCTGATGGACAACATGATGCCGCAGGCGCCGGACAACAATGAGGGCATCTGGGGAAATTTTGAGGATTATTGCCGGGCGCAGGCGCAGTCCGCCGCCAACTATGAAGTGCTCATCATTTGCGGGCCGAGCGGGTTCACGGGAGCGAAGATCAACACAAACGGCTACGTTTCGATTCCACAGTATACCTGGAAAATTGCCGTGATCGTGCCGCCGGGGGCGGGTTCGGCCACCAATCGCATTACGGCAACCAACCGGGTCATCGCCATTAAAGTGCCCAACACCAATGGTGTGAGTTCCATCTGGCAGAACTTCATCACCTCCGCCGCGCAGATCGAGGTGGATACCGGGCTGACATTTTTCACGGCACTGCCGCCGGCGGTGGCGGTCGCCTTGCGGGCCAAGGTGGATGGCCAGACCAATTCGCCGCCGGCCATCTTTGGCTTTTCACCCGTGAGCGGAGCCCCGGGCACGAACGTGGTGATCACCGGCACCAACTTTATTTCGGCGTACGCCGTCACGTTCAACGGCGTGAACGCCGGCAGCTTCACCGTCAACTCAAGCAACCAGATCACAGCCGTGGTGCCGACGAATGCCAGCACCGGCTTCATCAGCGTCTCTTCACCGGCCGGGGTGGCGGTAACCAGCAGCAACTTCACCGTGGCCGGCGGCGGCGGCGGCGGCACGATTTACAGCGGCGTGCTGGCGGGCTGGGATGTCAGTACGCAGACGGCTTATGGCTCGTCGCCGCTGGCACCCACCACTGCTGCGCCGAATCTGGCCGTCGGCGGCCTGACCCGCGGCACCGGCGTCAAGACCAGCGGCACCGGCGCAGCGGGGGGATGGGGTGGCACCAGCTTCACAAACGTTTCGGCGACGTCCGCCGTGGCTTCCAATTTGTTTGTCAGTTTCAGCCTTACGGCCAGCAATGGTTACAAGGTCTCCTACACCACGTTGAACCGGCTCGATTACCGCCGCTCCAGCACCGGGCCGACCGACGGGATCCTGCAATTCCAAGTCGGCACCAATGCCTATGTTGACATCACCAATTTGAGTTATAGCAGTTCTGCCAACAGTGGCGCAACCAATCCACCCATCGATCTTTCGGGCTTTGCCGCCTTGCAGAACATCGGCGCAAACATCAATGTCACTTTCCGCATCGCCAATTACAACGGCGATTCCACCGGCAAGTGGTATGTGTTTGATTATGCGGGCAGCACCGCGCCGGACTTGTCCGTGCAGGGCACGGTCACGCAGGTGGTGACGGTGACGAACCTCCCGGGCTTTCAATCCTTCAGCTTTGCGGAGGGGAATCCGAGCCTGACCATCACCGGCACGGTGGCGGTGAGCTATACCATTCTCGCCAGCACGAACCTGGCGGCGACCAACTGGACGACCTTGCTGACCACCAACCCCGGCAGCGTGCCGTTCACATTTGTGGATACAAACCGCCTGCCGCTGCGTTTTTATCGGGTGCAAAATCCGTGACGAGAACCGCCTCCCGGTGATTGTCGGGGACATGAGGCGGGTGCAGTCGATAGTCTTCCCATTGCAGCAGCACATCCACCACGGCGGGTGACAGCGGGTATTCAACCGGGTTTGTCGGGATTGTCAAAGCGTCATTCATGATTTGCTATCGAAACATTTCTGATGCCGGCCTAAACGAAAATTGTTGGGTGGTTGACAAGGATTGCTTTGTTCAAGGCCGCAAAGCCGGGATTCAGATGACAATTTTTGCGAAGGGAATATCATCCGGCCATGTCCGACTTTATACAGGCGCTGCAAAATGGTTCGGGCAGCCTTTGGCTGTTCATTCCTGCCGCCGTTTTACTGGGCGCGCTGCATGGTCTGGAACCGGGCCACTCCAAGACGATGATGGCGGCGTTCATTGTGGCCATCCGTGGGACGATGGGGCAGGCGGTGCTGCTGGGCCTGTCCGCCGCCATCTCGCACTCGCTGCTCATCTGGATCCTTGCCGCCGCCGCCCTGCATTTCGGGAATCAATGGAATGTCGAAACCGTTGAGCCGTATCTGCAACTGGGTTCCGCCGTGCTCATTCTAGCCCTCGCCCTCTGGATGTTTCTCCGCACCCGGCGCGAAGTCGATGCGGCGGGTCACCACCATCACGGGCATGAACACGGTCACGATCATGCGCATGGTGAAAATTTCATGTTCGATCTTGGGCCCGGCAACAAGCTCGAACTGAGTGTCTTTGAAGAAGGTGTGCCGCCGGTCTTTCAGTTGCGTGCGCCGGCCGGACAGCAGTTGCCGGCGGCGGCAGATGTGAGCATCGAGACGGTCCGGCTCGATGGCTCACGGCAGATGTTTCAATTCATCGGCAAAAACGATTTTCTGGAAGCCACCACGGACATCCCCGAGCCGCATGAATTCGATGTCACCCTCACGCTGCGCCATCGCGCAAATCACCATGCGGCGCGCGTCGAATTCCGTGAAGCCGCCCATTACCATCAGTCGGGCATGGCGGGGGCGGGCGGGGATTTTCAGGATGCCCATGAGCGCGCCCATGCCGAGGATATCGCGCGGCGTTTTGCCGGGCGCACCGTGACCACGCCGCAGATCATCTTGTTTGGCGTGACGGGCGGGCTGATGCCCTGTCCGGCGGCGTTCACGGTGTTGCTGGTGTGCCTGCAACTCAAGCGTGTGGCTTGGGGCTTTGCGATGGTGGGCGCGTTCAGCTTTGGCCTGGCGCTCACCATGGTCACCGTGGGCGCGCTGGCCGCGTGGAGTGTGCGGCACGCGGAGAAAAAGTTCAGCGGCTTCGGCGAGCTGATGCGGCGTGCCCCGTATGTGTCTTGTGTGCTGCTGGTGCTGCTCGCCAGTTACATGGGCTGGCATGGGTGGCATGGCTTGAATAAGTGAAGCCGGGACCGGATTTAACCGCCAAAGAAAAGGATCCCGCTAAAAAGCGGAAACGGCATCCTGCTTAAAATAGAATGCCATTGTGGGGTGAAAAAGATTACCGTTTCAACCGGCGCAAAATCAGGCCCAGACCGGAGATGATCGTACTCGGCAACAGCATGGTGATCCGCCATCCGGCACGCGGTGCGCGCAATAAACGAATAGAACGAAAAATGAAAACCATGGCTTTGATGTGGCTGCTGTTGGGGACGATGGCGGGCGACGGTCATGCCCAGAAAAACCCCGCGACGGATCTGCTGAAGTTTCATTTCCCGGCCACGAACCGGCCGGCGACCAATGCTATTCCGGCCCCGAGCCGCTTGGTGGTCGAACCGGCAGCCGTCAATCCTGACACCTCCAGCAACAACCTCATTCCGCTCATCCAGTTCAGTGATGTGCCGGTCACCACGGGCATCGAAAATCTGGCGTTGCAGGCGGGAATCAATTATCTGCTGCAGCCGGACCTGTACGCTGACGAGCAGGGCAACCCTGTCATCGAACCGCAGATCACCTGCCGATGGGAAAAGATCACCGCCCGAGATGCACTGATGCGCATCTGTGATGAGAATGACCTCACTTTACGGGAAAACCCCTATACGGGGATTGCGCGGATTGTCCGCCCCGGGACGCCCAAACATTTTATCGATCCTGCATTGCTTGACCTGAGCACCAACGAACCGGCGGCGGCGCTGATTGGCGGCAAGGAAAACATCCCGTTGATCCAATTCAGCAACGTGCCTTTGGACACCGTCCTGATGAATTTGATCAAGCAAAGCGGTCGTTCCATTGAACTGTCCTCCAACCTCATGGAACATGTCTCGCAGTTCATCGATGCCAAAGGCGTGGTTACCTTCAACCTTAAACTTATATTAAAAGGCGGGTTGCGTGATCTCTGGTTCGATCCCATGCCCGAACTGTCAGTGCGCTGGGAAAATGTCACCGCCGAGCAAGCCATTGTCGCCCTGTGCGAGAATTATGATCTGGAAATAGTCAAGGATGCGGATACCGGCAATCTCAAGATCGTGCCGCGGAAAATCAAGCGGCATCACCGGGTGGGGCATTAGGGTGTTTCCAAAATGCCCCGGTAAAACGGAGGGTGAAACCGCATTGAACCGGTGTCCGTGTTTCTTGGAAGGAGGTTAAAAGCCGGAACTAGAGTCCATAAAACTGATGGGTGCAATCCGGGCAGATTCCGTGGGTGAACTTTAGTCCGATCCGGTCGTTTAGAAACTCTTCCGGGGGGTGCCATTTCTCCTGGCTGTCTCGGATTTTCTTGCAGTTGGCGCAAATCGGCAGATAGCCGCCTCGGGATTCATATTCGGCAAGCAGGGCCAGGAGCTTGTCGATCATCTGCTGGCGCTCCTCCAGCTTCAGCTTGTTCTGCCGCGAAATCTCGGCGTGGGATATTGCCCGGCGCACGGCCGGTGCCAGCCCATCCAGCCGCCGTTTCGGGACGAAATCGGTGACTCCCGGAGCGAGCTTGTCGATGTCCATGCCCCAGTCCAGCGCATTGGTCACAAAAATAAACGGCACCTCGGGACATTTTTCATGGGCAATGGCCAAGGCGGTAAAGCCGTCAAATGAAGGCAGTCCGTGGTCGGAAAGGATTACATCCGGAGGCTGGGATGATTGCAGTTCTTGGATGAACAACTCCTTGGAGTCGACGCGCTGCAATTGGATGGCCAGTCCGTGCTTGCGCAAAGCATGCTCAACCGCCTCCGCATCGGCGGGGACGTCCTCTACAAAAATGATGCGAATCTCCTTCTCCATGTTACAAGCCGACGGACATCTTGAACAAAACGGGAACCATTGGCTACGGAAAAAATTTAGCCGTATTCACCGGCAATATTTATCAGCCAGGTCTATTTGCAAATCGGAAAACCGAAACCGTTAACAGCCAAGGAGAAATGCCGAAACCGGGTCGGTTTGTTGCGTGAAAAAACACACATCGGGGAAGCTTGATCTCACCAGTGCGTTCCCAGTTTCATTACGTAGATCCTGGCTTGACGGCAGATGGTCGCTGTATTCATGGCGTTCAGCGCAGGTTCCACTCGTTGATCAAATGCTTGGGAATCTCGGAGAGAAAGCGGGAGGGGGATTGGTAGATGTCGCCGCCGGACTGGCCGAAGCCGCCACGAATAAGGGGGTAGCTCAGGTATAATTCATTTTTCGCGCGCGTCACGGAGACGTAGAACAGGCGGCGTTCTTCTTCCTCGCCGTCGCTGCTCTCGGTGGAGCGTGAGGAGGGGAACAGGCCGTCGCAGAGCATGATGACGAAGACGACTTCGAACTCCAACCCCTTGGCCTGATGGATGGTGGAGAGCTTCATCTTCTCGGAATCGTCACCGGGGTCGGCCTCGGCCTCGACGTTCGTGAGCAGGGCGAGCTGGGTGAGAAATTCCTCGACCGTGCCGAATTGGAAGGCGAACTCCGCGAGCTGCTGGATCTCGTCGAGGCGGCGTTCGTAGTTGTCGTAAGTTTCCTTGAGGTAGTCGTCATAGCCGGCGTCCATGACGAGGCGCAGCATCTTGGCGGCGCTTTGGCGGACGGCGGCGTCTTCCAACTGCGAAATCGTGGCGGTGAACTGTGCCCAGGGCAGCACGGCTTTTTTCGGCACGAGGGCGATGGAATCCTGGAGGGCAACGGCGAGCGGGGTCTTGGATTTGGGCGCTTTGATCTCGTGCTGGAATCCCTGCCAGATTTTGTCCGCGCCCTTGGCCCCGATGCCGGGCAGCAACAGCACAAGCCGTTTGAAGGAAACTTCGTCCTTGGGGTTGGCGATGAATTTTAAATACGCGGTGGCATCCTTGATGTGCGCCTGTTCGAAGAAGCGGATGCCGCTGGTGATGGAGAAAGGAATCTGGCGGCGCGTCAGTTCCAGTTGCAATTCCAGCGCGTGAAAGTGCGAGCGGTAGAGCACGGCGATCTGGTTGAGGCTGGTGCCTTCTTCGCGGAGTTCGAGCGTGCGTTGGGCGATGAAGGCGGCCTGCTGGCCGGCGTCGGTGCAGGCGACGAGCGCGGGTTTGACGCCGGATTTGCGCGCAGGGGCGAGTTCCTTGGCAAACTGGTTGACGTTCGCGGCGATGGCGGCGTTGGCCACGTTGAGAATCTCGGGCGTGCTGCGGTAGTTGGTCTCGATTTTAAAGACCTTCGCGCCGGGATAACGCTTGGGGAAATCAAGAATGTTCGCGAAGTTCGCGCCGCGCCAGGCGTAGATGCTCTGGGCGTCGTCGCCGACGACCATGACGTTCTTGTGCCGCGCGGCGAGGAGGTCGATCAGGTCGCCCTGGAGCTTGTTGGTGTCCTGATATTCGTCCACGAGGATGAACTGGAAGCGGCGCTGATATTGCTCGCGGATTTCGGCATGATCTTGGAGCAGCTTCAGCCAGAGGGCAAGCAGGTCATCGAAATCCATGCCGTTGGTCGCCTTTTTACGGGCGATGTAACGCTTGTGCTGGTCAACGATCTGTTCGACGAAATCGGAGAAGTAGCTGAACTTGCCCTCGACGAGTTCCTCGATGGTGTTGTGGGTGTTGGCGGCGAGCGAAAAGATTTCGTTCAGGACATCGGGCTTGGGGAAGTGCTTGTTTTTGGTGTCGATCTTGGCATCGAGCAGACAGGCCTTGATGAGGTCCTTGGCGTCGTCGCGATCGAGGATGGTGAAATCGCGCTGGTAGCCGAGGGTTTCGGCGTGCAGGCGGAGGACGCGCGCGCCGATGGAATGGAAGGTGCCGCCCCAGAGGGAACGCAGTTCGTGGCCGAGCAGGTCGCTGACGCGGTGCATCATCTCGCCGGCGGCCTTGTTGGTGAACGTGAGCAGGAGGATGCGGTCGGCGGGGATGCCTTGTTCCAGCAAGAAAGCGACGCGGTAGGTGAGGGTGCGGGTCTTGCCGGAACCGGCGCCGGCGATGACGAGGGCGGGGCCGGGCGGGGCGGTGACGGCGGCAAGTTGTTGCTCGTTGAGTTCGCGCGGATAGTCGATGTTCAACCGGATCTCCGGCGTGAACGGTTTCAAGACGTATTCGTGCGACATGGGCGTGAATTGAACGGGGAAATCAAGCCGGGCGAAAGAAAATTATTTGCCCGGGGATGCGGGAAAAATGCCGAAGTGGGGATGGCGAATGGATGACGAGCCTTTGGGGCTTTGGAGGCGTGGATTGCAGGCGGTAGGCTGCGGCTGATTCCGCTGCGCGGAACACAGCCGCGCCCGTAATAAATGAACTGTAACCGGGCCCATGAATCCATCGTTAAATCAAGGTCATCATTGATTTAAAACGGATTACGAGATTATGAATTCTTTGTCATAATCCACAATCCAGTTGCCTAAACATGCGGGAAATGAAATAACTTAAAGCCGAAAACCATATCCTCCCTATGAAATCCATCTTTCGCATTTTATCCCTCGCAGGCATCAGCCTGCTCGCCGGCAATGGGCTTGTCCAAGCTGCCGACGACTACAAGGTCCTCGACACCACGCAGCTCATGGGCAGCGGCGGCATCGATTATGTCACCGCCGACAGCGAGGCGCGACGCGTCTATGTACCGCGCGGTGGCAATACCTTCGTGTTCGACCTGGACAGCCATAAATACATCGGCACGATCACGAACATTGGCGGGCATGGTGTGGCGATCGACACGAAGTCGCATCATGGTTTCAGCAGCAGCAGCCCCGTGGGCATGTTCGACACGGAGACGATGACCAAGATCAAGAGCGTTGAAGTCACCGGCCGGCCGGATGGCATCCTGTTTGAACCGTTCACCGGGAAAATTTTGATCCTCAGCCACCAGTCGCCGAGCATCACGCTCATTGATCCTAAGGACGGCACCGTGGCCGGGACGATCGACGTTGGCGGCGCGATGGAGCAGGCACAGAGCGACGGCGCGGGGAAATTGTATGTGGACGTGGAAGACGAGAACAAAATCGCCGTGGTGGATCTCAAGGCGATGAAGGTCGTCACCAAATATGATCTCGGCGACAAGGGCGAAGGCCCGGGCGGCCTTGGGCTCGATGCCAAGAACCACATCCTCTTTGCCATGTGCCACAGCCAGAACTGCATGGTCGTGAATGCCGATGACGGCAAGATCCTCGCGACGCTGCCGATCGGCAACGGCACGGACGGCGGCGGTTTTAATCCGGCCACGATGGAAGCGTTCAGCTCCCAACGTGACGGCACGTTGACGATCATCAAGGAGAAGAGCCCGACCGAATTTGAAGTGGCGCAGAACGTGAAGACGAAGACAGGCTGCAAGACCTGCTCGCTCGACACCAAGAAAAACGTGATCGTGGTCGTCTGCACTGAACGTGCGCCGCAAGCCCCTGGGGCCGCTCCGGCCACTCCTGCTACCAACGCCCCTGCTGGTGAACGTCGCGGCGGTGGTCAACGCGGCGGGCCGGGCAATTTGGATGTGCTGTTCGTCGGAAAATGACGAAGCACGAATGACGAATGGCGGGAACAGGGCATTCGTCGAATTTGATCATTTAACCCGGGGTTGCGCATAAGGCGTGGCCCCGGGTTTTTTGATGTCGGGATATGTATCAGGCGCCAGTCGTGCAGGCAAACACGTCGTGTCCGCCCGCGCAACTGTGGTGCCAATCACTGCTTCCCATGCACCAAGGACTGGACCACCGCAGGATCGGCCAAAGTCGAGATATCGCCGATCTGGTCGGTCTGGTTTTCGGCGATTTTGCGGAGGATACGGCGCATGATTTTGCCGGAACGGGTTTTCGGCAATCCTGGTGCAAATTGGATTTTGTCCGGCACGGCGATGGCGCCGATCTCCTTGCGGACGTGGTTGGCGAGTTCCTTTTTCAGTTCTTCGCTTTCGCTGATGCCTTCCTTGAGGGTGACGAACGCGTAGAGGGCCTGGCCTTTGATGTCATGCGGCATGGGGGCGACGGCGGCTTCGGCGACTTTCGCATGGCTGACGAGGGCGCTCTCAACTTCGGCGGTGCCGATGCGGTGGCCGGAGACGTTGACGACGTCATCCACGCGGCCGAGCAGCCAGTAGTCGCCATCGGCATCCACGCGGCAGCCGTCGCCGGTGAAATACATGTCTTTGTACGTGGAGAAGTAGGTGTTGATGAAGCGGTCGTGCTCGCCCCAGGTGGTGCGCATGATGCCGGGCCACGGGGTTTTGATGCAAAGCTTGCCGCCCTCGTTGGGCTTGCATTCCGTGCCGTCATCGCGCAGGACGACAGGTTCGACGCCGAAAAAGGGTTTGCTGGCGCTGCCAGGCTTCAAGGTGCTGACACCGGGCAGAGGGGTGATGAGGTGCCCGCCAGTCTCGGTCTGCCACCAGGTATCCACAATGGGACAGCGCTCACGGCCGATGTGTTTGTGATACCACAACCATGCCTCGGGATTGATGGGCTCGCCGACGGTGCCGAGGACGCGCAGGGAGCTTAAGTCGTATTTATCAGGCCATTCATCGCCGAGCCGGATCAGGGCGCGGATGGCGGTGGGCGCGGTATAGAAAGAGCTGACTTTGAACTTCTCCACGATTTTCCAGAAGCGGCCGGCGTCGGGATAGGTGGGCACGCCTTCGAACATGAGGGTGGTGCCGCCGTTGCAGAGCGGGCCGTAGACGACATAACTGTGGCCGGTGACCCAGCCGATGTCGGCGGTGCAGAAGTAGACGTCGCCGGGGTGGATGTCGAAAACGTATTTGTGGGTGAGCGCGCTCCAGAGGAGATAGCCGGCGGTGCTGTGGACCACGCCCTTGGGTTTGCCGGTGGAGCCGGAGGTGTAGAGGATGAAGAGGTAATCCTCGGCGTTCATCTTCTCAGGCGGGCAAACCGCGGAGGCCGTGGCCATCAATTCGTGGTACCAGACATCGCGGCCGGCAACGATGTTGCAGGTTTCATCGTTGCGCTGCACGACGACGACTTTCTGGATGCTGGGCGTGTGCAGAAGAGCGTCATCGGCGAGCTTCTTGAGCGCGAGGCTTTTGCCGGCGCGGAGGGAGACATTGGCGGTGATGAGGAGCTTGCACTCGGAATCGTTGATGCGTCCGGCGAGGGAGTCGGAGCTGAAGCCGCCGAAGACGATGGAATGAATGGCCCCGATGCGCGCGCAGCCGAGCATGGCGACGGCAGCCTCGGGGATCATGGGCATGTAAATGGCGACGCGGTCGCCCTTTTGGATGCCGAGGGATTTGAGGACGTTGGCGAATTTGCAGACTTCGGCGTGAAGCTGTGAATAGGTGAGGCGTTTGACGTCTTCCTCAGGTTCGCCCTGCCAGATGATGGCGGGCTTGTCGCCGAGGGTCTTGAGATGGCGGTCGAGGCAGTTGGCGCTGACATTGAGCTGGCCATCCTCGAACCAGGTGTGCTCGATCTTCCGCGCATCGGTGGACCAGGCGTATTTGCGGGCGACGGCCGGCTTTTTGAACCAGTCCAGCGTGTTCGCCTGTTCGAGCCAGAATTTGTCGGGCTCGCGGATGGAGCGCTGATACATGGCGTCGAACTGGGCGGCATTGAGGTGGGCGCGCTTGACGACCTCGGGTGTGGGCGGGAAGGTCTGGCCGGCTTGTTGCAGGGAATCGGTGGAGATGGCGGGTTGGCTCATGCGGTTATATTGAATTTGGGTCGCTGAATTTCGGAAAATCCGGAGCCGGTGTCAATGGCGGGATGGGGAAAATGACGAACTGCCAATGCGAATGGTCAAACTGGAAAATGAGAACCGCGCGCCGAAATGGTTCCGGCGCGCGGTTGAATTGGTAGCCGGTCTTTAACCGGCGATCTTCACGGATAGACCATGCGGTAGAAAACGGTGCCGTTAGCCGGGTTGATCGCATTAGTTACCGAGTTAACGGAGGTCGCGCCAGCCACATCCACCCAGTTGGTGGCGAGGCCGGTGGCCAGCGAATTCGTCTCCACCTGCAGGCGCCAGCCGGTGTGATCGGCGGGCCAGCTCAATTCCAAGTTGGGGCCGTTCACGACCGCCGTGATGTTGGTGGGATTGGGGTTAACGCCCACGATGACGCTCAACACGCCGGTGGTCGGGTTGAAGCTCCAAGCCTTGCCCACGCCGGGCGTGCCGGTGATGCTGGCGAAGTTGCCGGAGTGCGCCGCCGTGGTGAAGATGGTGAAGCTGTCGTTGGTGGTCAAGGTGCCGGACAAGTTGGTGGCAAACAGGGTGCCGCCGTAGGTGACGCTGGTCAATCCAGTGACATGGTCGCTGATGAGGGCCGTCTTGTTGACCTCGATGTAGGTGGTGCCGGCGAGCGTCAGGTTGCTGTTGATCGTGAGCGTGCCGATGGACGCGCCGGGCGAGAGCGTGCCGCCGGAACTCACCGTGACGGAGTCGTTGATGGCACCGGTGCCGCCAAGGGTGCCGCCGGTTACCGCGATGCCGTTGGTGCTGCTGATGCTGCCATTGACGAGCAGCAGGCCGGCGCTGACAGCGGTGCTGCCGCCATAGGTGTTGGTCGCCGAGAGTATCACGGTGCCGGTGCCGGATTTGCTGATGCCAATGTTCGCGCCGTTGTCACCGTTCGGGATGACACCGGAAACGAGCTGATTACCGGTGCCGGTGAAGTTGTAGGTGCGGCCGGCGGTTGAGGCACCGACGTATTCAATGGTGTTGGCGATTTCCAACTGGCCGGCATCCGACTGGAAGATTAATGTGCTGCCGCCAACGTTCACCAGCACCGTATTGGCGAGAACGTTGTTTCCAGCAATATTTTCAACCCAGGCCACGCCGCTGTTGCGGCAGGCGACCGAGATGGTTTGCGGAACGCTGATGGCACCGGCGGAGCCGTCCAACTGGAAGATGGAACTGCCACCGTTGTTGTTCCGGGAATTTATGGGCGAGGGAACGTTGATAATTGCATTGCTGGTGGTGATGCGCACGGCGCCGTCATTGGCGGAGGTGGAAAAGGAGTCGAGGTTCAACGTGCCGTTGAACGGATTGTTGCCGGTTAAGATCAAGGTGCCGGGCGAGGCTTTGGTGAGGGCATTGCCGCCGGTGATCTGGTTGCTGATGGTCAGGGTGAAGCCGGAATCCACCAGCAAGGTGCTGTTGGCGGTAAGCGTGAAGCCGGCATTGCCATCGTTGAAGCTGGCATTGGTGACGGCTTCGAGCGTGCCACCGGCCAGCGTGATCTGGTTGGCGGTGAATGCCGCCGGCATGCCCAGCGAGCCGCCGGTAACGCGGGTCGTACCGCCGTTAAGCGCAGTCAGGCCGGTAAAGCTGTTGCTGGGAGGCAAGGTCCACGTGCCCGAAGACACTGTCAGGCCGCCGGCACCCAGAGCCAACGGGCCGCTGATGACGCCGGAACCGGGGCCGGTGAGGGTCAGGTTCGCGTTGGCGGCGGAGCCGTTGATGCCGGACGTGGCGGCGAGGTTAAGGGTTGCGCTGCCATCCACGACGATGGAAGTGTCGCCGGCCAGCGCGACGTCGCCGTTGTAGGTGGTCACGCCTGCACCGCCTTTACGGAGCGCGCCGCTGCCGCCACCAGTGCCAAACAGCACCAGCGGATTGCCGCCATTATCGACATTCGCCGTGATGTAAAGTGCCGCACCGTTGCCTGACAAAGTCTGGTCAACATAAATCGTTCCATTCGTCGCCCCGAAGCTGGCGGGATTTTGCATATAGGTGGTGCCGGCATTGATGAAAGTATTGCCCGTGTAATAGTTCGAGCCGGACGCGGCAAGGACGCCGGTGCCGATGGTGGAAACACTGCCGCTGCCGTAGATCGGGGAGGGCAGGGTGATGGTATCGTTGCGGTCAAAGATGAGGCTGGTGTTGTTTGTCACGTTGCCGGTGCCGAGCGAGCCGCTGGAGCCGCCGGTGCCGACCTGCACGATGCCGTTGCTGATGACCGTGGCCCCGACGGAGGTGCTGTTGACCTCAATCGTCAGCTTGCCGGCACCAAGCTTGACCAGGCCACCAAGGCCGCTAATGGAGCCGCCGGAATTGGCGAAGTCGTAATCATGTCCCGCCGAATTGCTCACGGTCATTGACGCAGGTGAAACCACGCCCTGTATGTTGATGGGTGCCGCGGTGTTCCCCGTGTCGTTGAGGGTCACCGAATCGCCGTCGTAGAAGTAATCGTTGGTGCCGCTGTGGCGCCAGTTTTGATAGCTGCCGGCATTATCCCAGCCATTGTAGCCGCCGTCACCCAGCCAGGTCAGGCTGGAGGGAACGCCGGTGACGATCACTTTGATCGCCTTGGCCGTGGTGTCATTCGTCAGGCTGAAAATGAACCGGGGATTCGAGGAGATGGGCGGGATGAGGTTGCCGAAACCAGTCAAGGTGGTGCCGTAGCGGACCAGCGTGGTGGTGCCCACCGGCGGCGTCGTGCCGACGAAAGTGAGGCTGATCGTGGACGAGCCATTCACGACGATGCCACCGCTGACCGTCAGGGTGCTGTTGGTGCCGGCGGTGAAATTGAACAACTCCTGGCTGCCATTGCCCAAAACCAGCGTGTTGCTGATCGTCAAAATGCCGACGGCATTGCCGGGCGAAAGGATGCCGTCCACGTTGGTGGTAAGGCCATTGAGCACACCATTGCCGTTCACCGTCGCACCGCCGTTGATGGTGATGGGACCGGTGCCGGTCACGCCGGCGACGGTGAGCACGGTCCCCCCATTGTTGACCGTGGTGGCACCCGTGCCGCTCGTGGCGGTGATCACCAGTGTGCCGCCATTAACCACGGTGGATCCAGTGTAGGTGTTGGTGCCGGCCAATGTGAGTGTGCCGCTGTTCTGCTTGGTCAGACCACCATCGATGGCGCTCTCACCGGCAATGTCGCTGTGGACGAGGGGCTGACTGATGGTGATGTTATGGCCGGCGGTATCGATGATCGCACCGTTGGTGCGGACGTTGGCACGGGAGAGCCCCTGAAAATAATTATTCGTGTTGTCGGCCGTGGGCTGCAGCGTGCCGCCGTTAAAGTTGAACACGCTATGGTAAGTGGGGTCGGTGGCCAGGATGCTCGCGGCGACGTTCCAGGCCTGAAAGGTGCCGCCGTCCAGATTGTAGGTGCCGCCCGGACCGGCGAAGCGTTGCAGGTTGATGCCGCCGGCCGTGGAGGCCGCCGTGAAGGTGCCGCCGCTCTGGTTAAAGACACACTTGCCGTTGCCGCTCATGCGGACCGGTGCGGTGGCCGTCAACTGGCCGCTGACCAAATTGTAGATGCCCACGCCATTCGTCGAGGTGCGTCCACCGATTACAAAGCTGCCCAAGGTGGACGAGTTCTGGCTGACGGTGCCCCCGGTCTGGTTGACGATGCCTGTGACCACCACGCCGGCCGCGTTCGCGGAGCCGACGAAGAAGGCGTTCACGCTCAAAGACGCGCTGTCTTGCACATTCAAGGTGCCCATCGAACTGCCGATGTCACCGACATTGAAGTCGCCGGTCGTGCTGAAGGAGCCGCTCCCCTTCAAGGTCAGCGTGCCGTTATCGGTTCCATCCTGGCCGATGCTGTCATAGGTGGAGGTGCTGAGCGAACCGCCTGAATCAATGACCACTGCACCCGCCTTGACGAACAGGCTGCCGGTCAACGTTGCGCTGTTGGTCAGGGTCAGAATGCCCGTGCCGGTCTTGGTCAGGCCGCCGGTGCCGGTGATGGGATCACCGAAACCCGTGCTGGCATTATTGCCACCGAGTGTCAGCATGCCGTTGATGATGGTGCTGCCGCCGTTGACACCGCCGCCCGCGAGGGAGCCGATGGTTTCATTCGCGCCAATCGTCAACACCACGCCCGCGGCGTCGGCCACGGATACGGCGCTGGTATCCGGGATGCCATTGCCGCCGGAGACCGTCAAAGCACCGGCGCTGAGGATGGTCGCGCCGTTGTAGGTGTTAGGTCCCGAGAGCGCCAGGGTGCCGTTGCCGGTCTTCGTCAATGCCCCGCCGCTGGTGCCAACAATTCCGCCGCTCAGGGTGAGCGTGGTGGCTGAATTGGCGACTTCAATGGTGCCGCCGCCGGCGTTTAACGTCGCGCCGCAGTCAGAGCTGGCGGTGTCGCCCGTGTATTGGAATGTACCGCCGTTATAAGTGCGGTTGGCGGAGGCGCTGGCGGCGGCACCCAGCGGGCTGGCGACCCCGCCATTGGTAATGGCATTTACACTGACCTTGCCGCCGTTGAATGCAGTGACTCCGGTGTAGGTGTTTGTCGTGGTAATCGTCAGGGTGCTGGTGCCGGATTTGACCAGGCCCCCGTTGCCGCTGATGGCGCCGTTGCCCGCGAGCACATAATCTACCGAGGAATTGAACGTGACCTGGCCGGGCTGGACGGTGGTGTTCAAAGTCGGCTGATTGGCGGAGCCAATATCGGTGAAGCTCACGTTGTCGCCGTCAAAATATTGTTCCACGGCATGGCTGGTGGCATTGGTCCAATTGGCTGTGGTGACAATGTCCCAGATGGAGCCGGGTGTGCCCAGCCAGGTAAGCGCCGCCGGCGAACCGACCACTTGCAACTGGACGCGGTTGGGGGAGGTGGCATAGATGATATTGAACGTCTGGCGTGAAGGTGACGGTTTGCCGGTGATGGTGAAATTGGCCGGGCTGCCGCCCAGCGTTCCCGAAACCTGCATCAAGGTGTAGGTGCCATTTGCCAAACCGCCCGGGGGGAGGCTGGCCAGATTGATCACCGTACCGGGGTTGGGTGTCAGGCTGCCATTGATAATGATCAAGTCATTGGAGGTTGCAGAGAAATCGAACAGGTTGGTGTCGCCGCCAGCGAGGGTGAGGTTGTTGTTGAACGTCAGATTTCCAATCACGCCGAGGCCGCCCGGCGCGATCTGGCTGCCGGTGCTATCTGCAAAGTTGCCCGCGATGGTGCCACCACCGCTCAAGGTCTGCGTCGCACCCAAAGCGTAGCTGGAAGCCGTGACATCCAAGGTGGCGCCCGCCGCAACCGAGAGGCTGGCCGAAGCCAGGCTGCCGCCGCTGCCGAGCGCGAGCGTGCCCTGCGCCACCGTGGTGCTGCCGCTGAAAGTGTTCGGGCCGCTCAAGGTCCATGTGCTCGTATTCGTTTTAACCAAGGTGATGACAAACCCGCCGGCGTCAGCGATGGCGCCGGTGATGGCATTGCCCGTGCTAGTGCCGTCAAGTTGCAGCGTTTTGCTGGTGGCCGTCGGGATGACAGGGCCGATGGACAAAGCCGCGGTTGTCGGATTGAGGACGGTGACGCCACCGCTGCCACCGCTCAAGGTCATGCTGACGGCGCTGATTTGAGGGCTCCCAGTGGTGACGTTGGGTCCGCGAACTATATTTGCCTGCATGGCCGGTGAACCGGAGCCGATGAGGAAATTGCCGAAGGTGTGGTTGATGCCGGTGGAACCGGTCTTGACGTCAGATGCGATCGTCCAGATTGAACCGCTGCCGCAAGCGATTGTATTGGTGTAGTCCCCGCCGTCGGTGGCGACGTCCAGGGTGGCGTTGACCGTGCCGCTGAAAGTGACGGAGTTTGTTCCCAGCGCATTGGTGGAAGCCATGACCAGGGTGCCTGCTGTGATGGTGGTGCCAATGCTGTAGGTGTTCGAACCGGAGAATGACCAGACGCCGGTGCCGGCCTTGATGATGCCGCTCGTGCCCGCTCCGTCAACGATGTTTCCAATAACACTGCCGTTACCAGCACCTTGGAGGGAAACCGTGCGGGCTCCGGCAGCCGAGCTGATGGCCGCAGCGCCCGATGCGCCTAAAATGAGCAGGTTGGTATCGGACTGGATATGAAATTCAGTGCCGCCCGAAGTGGGGGCGACGGTTCCGGACAGGGTGTTGGTTCCGTTGATATTTTCGATCCCGACCGAAACGTCAGTTGTGGCGGTGCGTCCCGGCAAGCTGATGGGATTGTTGAGGCTGATGCCGCCAGCCAATTCAAGGCGGGCAGTGGCATCGTTGCCGCCAGCGCCGATCAGAACGCTACCGGTGCCCAGCGCCTGATTCGCGGTCGCGCGGATCACGCCGACACGCGTGCCGGTGGCATTGGCTCCAAGAGTGGTCCCACCGGAGAAAGTGTTGTTCGCGCCGGAAATAATCAATGTTCCGGCGCTCGTTCTGATTAATGAACCAGCCGTGCCAGTGCCGCCGGTATAGTTTGCGATCAAGCCGCTGATGGTGGTTGTGCCAGCGGTGGTAGGCACAGAGATCGTCAGAGTGTGCCCCGTGCCGGTCACGTCCGAAAGATAGAGGTTGCCGGAAAGCGTCGTGGCAGCGGTGTTGTTGATGGTCAACCCGCCGGTGGCATTGGCAATGAACTGGCCCCCAAGTTCCAGGTTGGTTGAGCCACCAATGATCGTCGTGCCAGTCGGCAGGACGAAGGTGTTGGCAATCTTGTTGGCACCCGTCAGATCCGTGCTGGCCTGCAAGGTGTAGTTACGGGTATCGATTACGCCGGTGCCAAACGCCCCAGGATTGCCAAGGGTGACGGTGCCTGCATCCAGCCGGGCAATGATGTTGTAAGTGACCCCGCCCACGACCGTCGGCAGACCGGCCCCGGTGCCCGCCGCGCCCAAAATCAAGGTTCCCGCGCCAACGTTCTGGATTTTGCCCGAATTGAAATTAATGCCATTGGCCAAGTTGAGCGTGGTACCCGCAGCGGCATTCATGAGAAAATTTGTCGCCCCGGCCAGGGTCAGGGTCACATTCGCGCCACCACCAGAAGGGTCACCGATCGTCATAATGCCGGCACCGGCGTTGGCGGTGAGAACATTGGTGGCGAAGGCCGTGGTTCCTAACGTCAGCACATTGGCCGCCGGACTGCCAGCCGTGCCGCCCAGCAAGGTGGTCGTGCCGCTGCTGATATTCGTGATCGCTAACGCGGCCTGGTTGCCGCCAAGATAAACCGTCTGGGCGGTATTGACGGTGCTGATGTTGAAAATTGCCTTGTCGGCAGCTCCTGGTGCGGTGCCGGGATCAGGCGTGGTCGCACCCGCAGCCGTGGACCAAAACGAAGCCGTGCCCCAGAGGTTGCCGGTTCCGTCCCAATAATCGACCGCCGCGCCGGCGGTCAGCGCGAACGCCGCCAAAAATAACGGCACGAGCTGTAACACTCCCGATCGCGCAAATGAAAAACGGAAATGCCTGGTGACTTGATGAGGGGTGGTGTCTGTTATGCGGATTTTCATAGGGGCTTCAGATTGGGAGTGTTGGCCATTCATGTCGGCTTGGGTATTCTTAAAAATTAACATTGAACTTCCGGAGGGTCTACTACTCGAAAGGGTAAAAGGCTCGCCGGGAATTGCTGTCCGGCCGGATTCGGCGCATACTTCGCAAAACTCCACCATGAGCGCCCGTCCGACGCATCTTAGAAATCCTGCCATTATTTGCCTGGTCGCCTGCCTCGCTGGCCCGGCTCTGGCGCAAGCGCCGGTGCCCACGGTTCTAACCAATGCGTCGCAGATCCGAAATTTGGCGGTGGCCGAGGCGGCCCGGGCCATGCCGGTGCATTTGCAGGGCGTGGTGCTGGCGGATTCAGCCGGCGGTAATTCGCTGGTGATCCAGGATGAGTCTGAGGCCATTTATCTGACGGGTTCGCCGTCCGCCGTCAGCAGATATCATCGCGGCGACCTGGTGGAAATCACCGGGGTTACGGATCCGGGCGGCTTCGCCCCGATCGTCACCATCCGCAACGCCAAGAAAACCGGGACCGCACCTTTGCCGGAGCCGCGCCGGGTTATCTTCGATGATTTGATGCGGAAACATTACGACGCCCAATATGTGGAGATTTCCGGGGTCGTCCGCAGTTGCGAGCCGGCATCCGATCCGAATGATGTGCGGACAAAAATGGTGGTCGAGACGGGCGGCGAGCGATTGGCGGTCCGTCTGCATGCCCGCCTGCCGGCCGGCAGCCTTGTGGACGCCGAGGTCCGGCTGCGCGGCATCTGTTTTTCCCGTTACACCGCGAGCCGGCAATTTTTGACGCCGTTGCTGGACATCCCCCGCGGAGTGGAGCCCCACGTTGAAAAACCGGCCCCAAAAAATCCCTGGGACACACCGCTGATTTCCGGGGTCGACCTGTTGCAATTTGCCCCGGAGCGGGATTATGGGCACCGGGTCCGGGTTCACGGCATTGTGACCAGCCAGCAGCCCGGCACGATCTGGTTACGCGATGGCGGCCACGGCTTGCGCGCATTCTCCAGTCAAAACATTCATTTGCAACCCGGCGATGTGGTGGACGCGCTGGGCTTTCCCAACACCCAGGGCAATTATTCGCCGGTGATCGACGACGCCATCTTCAGAAAAATCACCAATGCCAGTCCGCCGCTGCCGGTTTTGGTCACCAATCTTACTGCGGCGGTGCATCAGGATGCGGGCTTGATCCAGTTGGAGGCGAAGCTGAATGCCAAACGCCCGGTTGAGGGTGGCTGGGCATTGACTCTGGGTTGGGAAGGGAAAGTCATTGAAGCGCAAATTTTTTTGACCAACGGCATGTCTTTGCCGGCGGAGTGGCAGCCCGGCAGCCGGATCCTTGTCGCTGGCATTTGTTCCGTCTCAGCGGCCCCGGCGGATACCGCCTTGAGCGGCGTGTGGGAGCCGGTTTCGTTTAGTCTGCTGATCCGTTCCCCGGCAGATTTGACGGTGCTTCAGTCGCCGCCGTGGTGGACGCCGGCCCATGTGATTCGAATACTGGGCGCAGTCATCGGCGGATTATTACTGGTGACGGGTGTGGTTGCGCTGATGGCCCGCCGCCGCTTGAACGAGCAGGAACGCCAGCGGGCCATGGCCGAGGCGGAATTCACCGCCATCCTGACGGAGCGAAACCGGATGGCGCGTGAAATTCACGACACGCTTGCCCAGGGTCTGGTGGCGACCTCGGTCCAGTTGCGGCTGGCCAAAAAGACGTCGGTCTCCTCACCAGAATCGCTCGTACAGCATATCGATGCCGCCCAGCAACTGGTCCGGAGCAGCCTTGAAGAATCGCGCAAATCCATCTGGAACATGCGGTCGCAGGTGCTCGAAACGGGCGACCTGGCCGGCGCCTTGCAGGGAATTTTGAAACAGATGGCCGATGGCTCAGAGTTGAAGACGGCTTTTGACGTTATTGGTCAGGCGCGCCGGCTGGCGCCGGTCATTGAAGGCAACCTGTTGCGGGTTGGTCAGGAGGCCATCACCAATGCCGCCAAGCATGCGCGGGCAAAAAATCTCATGGTCCGGTTGGAGTTTGGCGAGAAGCAGTTTTGCCTGGTCGTGACCGATGATGGACGGGGTTTTGACCCGGCCAGCCCGCCGCCCAGCGACGGTGGCTTTGGCCTCATGGGAATGCGCGAACGGGCGGCGGAATTGAAGGGGGAATTGCATGTCCGCTCCAGCCCGGGGCAGGGTGCGGAAATCAAATTTACGGTGCCGCTGACCGGAGATTGAATTACCCTAACGGGTAAATGACGGTTGGATTGATTGGAAGTATGATAAACCACCGAAAATTGAAAAAAGCCAATCCCATCCGCATCATGCTCGTGGACGACCATCCGGCGTTCCGCAAAGGCATGGTCGCGCTCATCGAAAGCGAACCGGATCTGCAGGTCGTGGCGGAAACGGGTGACGGCAGCCAGGCGCTGGAGATTTACCGGCAGAAAAAGCCGGACGTCGTCCTGATGGATCTCCGGCTTCCCGGCATGGGCGGCGTGGAGGCGACCATTGCCATCCGCAAGGAGTTTCCAGATGCCCGCGTCATCGTGCTCACCACGTTTGAGACGGATGAGGATATTTTCCGCGCCATCCAGTCGGGCGCCAAATCCTATCTGCTCAAGGACACGCCTGATGACGAGTTGTCCACGGCCATCCGCAGCGTCCATGCGGGCAAACAGATTTTATCCGAGAAGCTGGCCAGGCGGCTGGCCGAACGGCAACAGCGTCCGGAATTGTCCCGGCGCGAAATCGAGGTGCTGCAACTGCTCATCAAGGGGCGCAGCAACAAGGAGATCGGCTCGTCGCTTTTTCTTTGCGAGGACACGGTCAAGGCCCACTTCAAGACCTTGTTCACCAAGCTCAAGGTCCAGGACCGTACTGAGGCCGCCATCAGCGCCATCCGCCTTGGGATCGTGCATCTGGATTGACGGCTGGCAACTGACCGGATGCCGGTCACGGAATCTGGATCACTTAAAACTTCGTTGATGCATCGGGGGAAATTCCGTTTGTGAACGAGGCAAAAGCTTACGGGAAAACCAGCCGGTAAAATTCCAGCGGCAGGGCGGGGTCAACCGGCACGATGATTTGATTCGTCGCCGGCGAGCCGGCGACCGTGGTCCAGTCGTTCGTATTGCCGCTGATGCCATTGGCCAGGCCGCCGGTTTGCATCAACAGCCGCCAGCCGGTGTAGCCGGCGGGCCATGACAAAGTCAACCCCGGGCCGCTGGTGCCCAGCACAATGTTGGTTGGCGCAGTTGAAACCACGGAGAGCGTGCCATCCAATGTGAGCCGGTTCGCCCAGTCGAGACCGGCGCCGAGCGGGGGCAGGGTGATGGTGGTGAACGTGCCGCCATAGGCCGCGGAGGAAAAAATCTTGAAGGTATCGCCCGCCGTGAGCGCGCCCGCACCGATGTTTGTGACCGCCAGCGCCCCGCTGTAGCTGACGCTCGTCAGGCCGGCGATGGCATCATTCGCCGTGCTGCTCCCGGCTTTGCTGATTTTAATCCGGGTGGCGCTGCCGGCGGCGAGCGTGAGGGAATTGTTGATGTTGAGCGTGCCGATCGAATTGGTTCCCGGCGCAAGTATTGCGCCAGATTGCATGGTGACCGCTCCGGAGATGGTGCCCACGCCCGACAGGGTGCCGCCGGTGGCCGCCAGCCCGCCGGTGCCAACCGCGCCGTTTACGACCAATGCACCCGCGCTTAAGGTGGTGGTGCCGGAATACGTGTTCGCGCCGGCGAGTATAAGCGTGCCGGAGCCGGATTTGGTGACGCTTGCGGTTGCGCTGCCGTCGGCGATGACGCCGATGACATTCAAATTACCGCTGCCGAGGAACGTGAACATGCGAGCGCCGGTGGCGAGGGAGGAAATTGTCCCCCCAAGGTTCAGCCAGCCGGCGTCCGACTGGATCCAGTAATTACCCCCTCCGACGTTGATGCTGAGGCCGCCGGAAATTGTGTTGGTGCCGGCGATGCTTTGGATCGCCGGCACAGAACTATTCCGACCGAAGAATGAAACACCCTGTGAGAGCGTGATCCCGCCGGCTGACCCATCCAGTTGCAAAGTGGAGCTGGCGGTCGGGCCGCTGTTGTTGCGGATGAAGATGGGGGAGTGGGCGTTGGTCAGCGCCTGATTATTGATGATTTTAACCACGCCGTCGTTGGCCGTCGTGCTGCCGGAGTCCACGAAGAGCGTCCCCTTGAAGGTGGTATTGGTGGTGCTTAAAACCAGCGTGCCGGGACCGGCCTTGGTCAGCGCGCCAGCGACGACATTCCCGGGCGTGACGGGGCTGGACAGCGTGCTGGCGAGTGTGAGCGTCGTCCCGGAGGCGACGTTGAACGTGCCGCCGCTGACATCGAGCAGGATGCCGCGGTTGGAATTGCTGAGGGTCATTGTTGCCGTGGTCACCAGTGTGCCGCGGTTAAAGGCCAGTTGGTCGGAAGTGAATGCCGCCGGGGCCGGACCCAACCGCGACTCCGTATCGATCTGCACCGCACCCGCAACCCCATTGCCGATCAATAGTTTTCCGGTCAGGCCGGTGTTGCTGCCGGACAGCGTGACCGGGTTGCCGAGAAAAGTGACCGGGGCGGTGCTGCTGATGGGGGCGGTGATGGTGGTCGCACCATTCTGACTGTTGAACTCAGCCCCGTTGGTGCTCACCGTGATATTGCCCGCTAGCGTGCAGGTTCCCGAGCCGCTGTGTTGGAACACGCCCCCGTTGAGGATCAGGTTGGTCACGGTGATCGTGCTGCCGCCCGTGGACCGGTAGGCCAGGGAACCGCCGGAAATTTTTAGCGTGTTGCCGCCGAAGGTGTACGAGGTGGAGGTGGCCGGCGTGCGCAATTGGAAGTCATAGGTTTCATAGCTGTTCACGGCGTTCGGGGCGGCGTTGCTGCTCCATTGCCCGGCGGCGTTGAAGGAACTCGCGCCGGACGCATCGCTGTTGGTGAGTGCGACGGTGGTGGTCGGTGAATAGTCCGGCCCGAGGAGGAAATTCGCGAGTACTTCATCGCGGGACATCGTCACGTTGCTGATGCGCACCTCCGTGTAATCAATGTTTGCCATTGCATCGTCGGTCCACATTGAACGCCCCAGCCAGTTGTTCACATCCTCGATGTCGGCCAGGTGGTTGGTCACGTCGAGGAAGGCGATGGGATAGCTGTCGCGGTACCATTGCCAGCGCCCGCCATTGGCACCCGCCGCCCCCGCTCCGTCCGTGAAGGTGACGGCGTAGTGATGCGGCACACCCGCCGTGGTGGCGAGCCCGGCGTCAAGCGTGGTGGCAAAACCATTCAGCTTGGCCTCAAACCGCTGCTGTGTGATGTCGGTGCCGATGGCGTAGCTCAACATGATGTCATCGGAGGATTGGGTCGAACCGGGCGCCAGGCTGCCGGGCACGCCGGTATATTCGCCGGATGCGCCCAGGCCGTCGCCCGCCTGCACCGGGCGGCCAAAGTCAAAAACACGCGCATAGCTTGGCGCGGAAAGCGGCGTGGCCCAGATCTCGATTGTGATGTTCGTGCGTGAGGAAACGATGCCGTTTGGCAGGTCGATATAAGCCGCCATGGAGTTGATCGCGACATTGCCGGTCGAACCGCCCGGCAGCCGCAGCGCGGCGCCGGTGAAGGTGGCATTGATGCCGCGCACGATGGCAGGCGCGCTGGAAACAAAATCTAAATTTGTCGTGCCGGCCGGGGCCAGGCCAGGCGCATTGGTGAACATCCAGTGAAGGACAACGTTGTTCAAATTTGGCCCCACAACGGGTCGTGTGCGCCGATCCGCCACACCTTGCGCGCTGTCGGCGGTGGGCAGGGAATTGTCGCCGCCGTTGATCAGCCCGCCCATGCTGCAATTGTTGCCATCGCCCAGAAGCTGGACGCCGTTGAGCCAGATTTTCGGGTTGGTGAAATAGGCGTTAGCCCCGCCGCCACAGTAGTTGTGCAGCATGATGGTCTTGGGATTCAGCAAGCCGTCAGAGTGCGAGCGGCCATAGCCGTGGCCGGAGGTTTCGTGCGCCACGATGAGGTGAAAGACGGAGCTGGGGCTTAACGAGGAATACATGCCCGGCTGTTGCGACACACCGGCGATGCTGGACGAATCAGTGTCCTGGCAGACGTACATCACCATGTCGGCACCAACCGCCGCGTCGTAAGCAACCACGTCCGCAAGGTGGCTGTCATTGCCGGACAACCAGTTGACGATGCCGCCGACACTGGTCGCGTTCATCACATCGTTTGTTGATTGGTAAAAAGCCGCGATGCGCAGATGCGCGCCGGTGCCGCTCTGGTCATTGTCCCGGTTGCTGCCGATGACGGCGTTGGCGATGAGCACCTGGGCATTGTCCTCGCCGCCAACGCTGGAAGCATAGCTCGGCGCATAAGCGGCCAGCAAATCTGCATCCACCGCGGAGAACTTCGTGCTGGTCGGTGCCGGGCTGACGGCACTGGCATTGCCCGGCGCAGCGACGACCGACAGCACGCCGCTGGAGGTGACAAACTCGTAGTTAACTCCATTGGTGTTGAAATCCCAGGTGCCGGCGCCGGTGCCAAAACCCTGGCGGCTGAAACCATCCACGCTGAACGTGGCCCCGAAAGTTTTTGCCGTCGTGGTGGCGATGATCCAGCTATCCCCGAGGTTGGTGCTGGCATTGGAAAGGTCAAAAATAAAACGGCCGTTGAAGGTGGCGGTGCCCGCGCCGGAAATGGAATTATTCGTGCCGCTGCCGCCGATCGTGAACTTCATCAGTCCGCTGGTCCCCTGCGTCATCAACCCGGAGACGCTGGTATTGCCGGTGCCTGAGTTTGTTCCGTTCACCGTCGTTGTGAAGGTGCCGGAGAAGAGCAGGGCGCCGGGGCCGGAAATGGTGGCATTGATGGTGTACGGGCTTTGGTCCGCCAGTATCTGCGAGGTGACATTTGTGCTCACGACCGAAATGGTTCCGGCCAGGATCATGGTGTTGCCGGAACCCGCGCCGCTGCGGACGATCCCGCCGTTGTGCAGCACCAACGGGTTGAATGTGTAGGTGTTCGCAACGGCCGAGCCCTTATAAATCATTCCGCCGCCGTTGGTGATGGTCAAGGAACTGCCGGCGAAGGTGTAGTTGTTGGCATCTCCGGGGGTGCGGAAATATTGCACGCCCACGACATAGCTTGCGCCCGCGTGCGGTGCCAGGCCGTCGCTCCAATTGGTCGCGCCGGTGAACGAGGTGGTTCCCGAGGCGTCAGGCGCCTTCAGCGTGACCGCGCGGACAGTGAAGACGGAAAAAGCCAGGAACAGGACCGCAAAGTTGAAAATATTTTTCATCAGCTTCACGGGGTTCCACATACGCCGGGAACGTAGGTATTGGGGTTGATGCTCTTCACGATGAGTTCGCCCGGCTCGCGCGGTTCACCGACGAGGTAGAGACCGTCTGAGGGTGAAAGAATGGTGAAGGCTTCCCGCCCGCCCTTGAACGCGAGTGTCACCAAGGAATCCAATTTTCCCGGAACGTGGCCGGCAAATGCGCCCGACTGGCCGGAGGGGCTCAGGTCGGTCTGGTCGATCTCGAATTGAACCTCCTGGCCGTTCAGGCCGGGCAGGGTGAGTTGGTGAACCGGCAGGCCGGTCAATTTGGCACGTTCGATCTGGGCGTCCACGGTGTCCTGGTGATAGACCAGTTGCCGGCAATTGATGCGGGCGTTTTCGTCCGCCATCCGCTCAAATTCCAGTTCATTGTGGGCGAGTTGCTTTATCACGTCAGAGTTTTTCCCATCCTCCGAGGTCCAGCCAAATGCGCCAGTCTGGTGCGTGATGGTGAAGGGGTGTTTTTGGAATCCGGGAAATTTGGATTTTCGCCGCGATAATTCCAACGCTGACGGGGCGCTGGAAACACCGGGGCCGGCAACCACCGCACCCGTCCCGACCGGCGATCTCATCCGGGATGCAGTTGGAGATTTGTCTGACCGCAGGCAGATGCCGGCGATAAATGCCGTGGCTATGACCAGGCTGGTGGCGGCAAACACAAGTCGGTATGCAGGTTCTTTGGAATTCATGGCGAAATAGGATCAATCACAGGCAGGTCTCAGGTGGCGGGATGCTTGTTGCCTGTGCTTCATGGTGCTTCGATGCTGCGTTGTGGAAAATGCGGTCAGGATATTGCACGCCAATTTATTTCATGAATGAACGTCCGTCCATTACCCGTAAGAGTAAAAGCGCGGTTCCGAAAAATTGATGGCAGGAGTTGTCGGCGGGCCGCAACCCCGCTAGTCTGGCGCCATCATGTCGCAATCACCCGTTCTCATTGCCGGCCAGTGGCGCACGGCGAAGGCCGGTTCCACGTTTCACGCGGCGAATCCGGCCACCGGCGAAAAACTTGCCGCCGAATTTCCAATCTCCACCTGGGCGGACTGCGAAGCCGCGCTGAATGCCGCTGCCGCTGCCGCCGCGATTTTGCGCACGACTCCGCCGGAACAGATCGCCAGATTTCTGACCCGGTTCGCCGAACGCATCG
The DNA here is from genome assembly GCA_031290985.1 of Verrucomicrobiia bacterium. Lineage (GTDB taxonomy): Bacteria > Verrucomicrobiota > Verrucomicrobiia > Limisphaerales > UBA11358 > UBA11358. The sequence continues at coordinate 75,921 of JARLJW010000057.1, forward strand.
AGGCGCGCAAAGTGGAACTCGTCGAAACGGCGCACTCTGAAACGGCCCTCCCCAAAGCGCCGCGCTTGGGCGAGGTGGAACTGCCGCGCACGACGAATCAGTTGCGCCAGGCCGCCGCCGCCGCGCTGGACGGTTCGTGGGCGATGCCCGTGATTGATGCGAAGCTGAACATTCGCTCCATGCTCGCGCCGCTTGGCCCCGTGTTGGTGTTTGGCCCCAACAATTTTCCCTTCGCCTACAACGGTGTCGCCGGGGGCGATTTTGCGGCGGCGATCGCGGCGGGCAACCCCGTCATCGCCAAAGCGCATCCGTGTCATCCGGCAACCACGCGGCTGCTCGCCGAGGAAGCCTTTACTGCCATTGGCGAAACCGGCCTGCCGCCGGCAACGGTGCAGATGATTTATCACGTTACGCCGGAAGATGGCTTGCGCTTGGTGGCGGACAAGCGACTGGGGGCGGTGGGCTTCACAGGAAGCCGGGCGGCGGGACTTAAATTAAAAGCCGCCGCCGATGCGGTCGGCAAACCAATATATCTGGAACTCTCCAGCTTGAATCCGGTGGTGATTTTGCCGGGCGCGTTGGCGGAGCGCGGTGAAAAGATTGCTGAAGAATTTGCCGGCAGTTGCCTCATGGCGAACGGCCAATTTTGCACCAGCCCTGGCTTGACCATTCTGTTCGCCGGCGCGGATGTGGAAAAATTCATCGCGCGTGTAAAAGGCAAATTGGAAAGCGCGACTCCTACATCCCTGCTTTCGTCCAGCGTGGCAAATAATCTCGCGGCGAGCGTGAAAATCTTGCAAGCCGCTGGTGCAGAAATCGTCACCGGTGGTTCCGCGCTGGGGGGAAACTGCTTTGCGAACACGCTTCTGCGCGTGAGCGGGGAAAAATTTCTGGCGTCGCCGGAACGATTGCAGACCGAGGCTTTTGGGAATGCCTCGCTCGCCGTCATCGTGCGCGATGCGGAGCAGGCGCTCGAGGTTTTGGCGTGTCTTGAAGGGAATCTTACCGGCTCGATATATTCGGACACTCAGGGTTCGGAGGATGTCCTGTATGAGAAGATTGCCTGGGTGCTGTGCGCGCGTGTAGGGCGGTTGCTAAACGACAAGATGCCCACGGGCGTGGCGGTTTCTCCGGCCATGAACCATGGTGGGCCGTTTCCGGCGACCGGACACCCGGGCTTCACTGCCGTCGGCATTCCCGCGTCGCTACGTCGCTTTGCCATGCTGCAATGTTTTGACAACGTGCGTCCGCACCGCCTGCCGCCGATATTGCGCGACAAGAATTGACCGTTAAAAACGCCGTCTGTCAAAGATTCCACCCCATGAAACGAATCATCGCCCTCGCCGTATCCGCCCTTGCATTAGCGAGCCGCGGGTTGGCGGCGGATGCCACCAACACCACCTCGTTCCCCGTGACCATCACAGTGGATGCCAGCAAACCGTTGGGTGAACTGAAGCCCATCTGGCGGTTCTTTGGCGCGGACGAGCCGAACTACGCCTACATGAAGGACGGCAAAAAACTGCTCGGCGAACTCGGCCAGCTGGGCGGGCCGCAGGTTTATTTTCGCGCGCATCATCTGCTGACGAGTGGTGACGGCGCGTATGCGTTGAAGTGGGGTTCCACCAGCGCCTACAAGGAAGACACGAATGGCGCGCCGGTTTACGATTGGACCATCAATGACAAGATTTTCGACACCTACCTCGCGCATGGCATCAAGCCTTACGTCCAGCTCGGTTTCATGCCGGAGGCCCTCTCCACGCACCCGCAAAATTATCCGCACCACCCGCCGGTGAATGAAAAGGCCGATGCCGCCGCCGGTCAGGCGTATCCGCCGAAGGATTATGGCAAGTGGGGCGAGCTCGCTCATCAATGGGCGCAGCATTGCGTGGAAAAATACGGTCGCGCAGAAGTGGAGCAATGGTATTGGGAGGTCTGGAACGAGCCGAACATCATGTACTGGCACGGTTCCCATGCGGATTATTTCAAGCTCTATGATTACGCGGTGGATGGTGTGCGCCGTGCGCTGCCCGACGCGCGGGTCGGCGGGCCGGAAGTTGCCGGCGGGCCGGGCGGGAAATTTCTAGGCGAATTTCTGGAGCACTGCGCGCACGGCACCAATTACGTCACTGGCAAAACCGGTTCACCGCTCGACTTCATTTCGTTCCATGCCAAGGGTTCGCCGGTGTTCACCAATGACCATGTCCGGATGGGCATGGCGAACCAGTTGCGGAACATCAGCGACGCTTGCGCCGTCATTGCAAAATTTCCCGCGTTTAAATCGCTCCCGATCGTCATCGGGGAATCCGACCCGGAAGGCTGCGCGGCGTGCCGGGAGCCGCGCGACGCGTATCGCAATGGCACCATGTATTCGAGCTACACGGCGGCGAGCTTCCCGCGCAAGCTGGAGATCGCGGCGCGATACGGCGTGAATTTGCAGGGCGCCCTGACCTGGGCATTTGAATTTGAAGACCAGCCGCCGTTCGCCGGCTTCCGCCAGCTTGCCAGCGCGGGGCTCGACCTGCCGGTGCTGAATGTGTTTCGGATGTTTGGGAAGATGAGCGGCCAGCAGCTCGCCGTGACCAGGAGCGCGGGGCTCGATGCGGAAACCATCCGCCGGTCCGGCGTGCGTGGTCAGCCGGACGTCTCGGCCTGGGCCAGCGGCGACCAAAACAAGATCGCCGTGCTGGTCTGGCATTATCACGATGACGACCTGCCTGGTCCGGACGCGCAGGTGAAAGTGCAGTTGAGCGGGATTTCGTTCCCGGACGGCAAGGCGAAGCTGACACACTACCGGATTGATGCCGAACACAGCAATTCTTACGAGGCTTGGAAGAAGATGGGATCGCCGGTGCCGCTAACCGAAAAGCAGTTCGCTATACTGGAGCAGGCGGGACAACTTGCATCGCTGGGCAAACCGGAAACCGTGGACGTAAAAGGGGGTAAGACGGCGGTGAAGTTTAATCTCCCGCGCCAAGGCGTTTCGCTGCTGATGCTGACGTGGGAATGACTAACGAAGCCCCCTGTTATCTTGCCGGCCCGCCTTGGCGTCCAGGCGATGGCGCGACAGGTCGATGACTCATGCCGGGCAAACCACTTTTTGCCATGCTTCGGGCAAGCGGGTTCACTGGTAAAACAAATATCCTGTGGCTGCCGTATCCGCTAATTCTTGTCGGGTGGGGCGTTTTTTGCCAAGCTGTGGAAATGATTCACGACTCCATCCGCCGCACGCCGCGTCCGCAGGATCTCATCGGGATGTCCACACAGGAATTGCGCGACACGTTTCACATCGCCCACATCTTCTCGCCGGGCCATATCCATGCCACGTTCACGGACCTCGACCGGCTGCTGGTCGGCGGTGTGATGCCGATGGACAAGCCGGTGGAATTACCGAATCACAAGGAGACGGGCCGCGCGTATTTCCTGGAACGCCGCGAATTGGGCGCGATCAACGTGGGCGGGGCAGGGAAGGTCGTCGCGGATGGCCATAGCTTCGCACTGGAGAAGCTGGATTGTGTTTATCTGCCGATGGGCACGAAGTCGGTTTCCTTTGCGAGTGACGACCCGAAGTCGCCGGCTAAGTTTTATATCCTTTCTTGTCCGGCGCACGCGCCGCATCCGATGCGGATGATGAAATCGTCCGAGGCCGCGCCGGTGAACCTGGGCGCACAGGAGACGGCCAACAAGCGCACGATCTACAAATTCATCCATCAGGGTGGCATTCAGAGCTGCCAGTTGGTGATGGGGCTGACGGCGTTGGAGCCGGGCAGCGTGTGGAATTCTTTCCCGTCACACACGCATTGGCGGCGCACGGAGATTTATTTTTACTTCGATCTCGGGGACAAGGTGCTGTCGCATTTCTTTGGTGAGCTGGAGGAGACGCGGCATCTGTTCCTGCACAATGAAGAGGTGGCGCTCTCGCCGAACTGGTCGATGCATTTCGGCTGCGGCACGGGCAACTACAAGTTCATCTGGGGCATGGCGGGCGAGAACCAGGTGTTTGATGACATGGATGCGGTGAAGCCGGTGGATCTGCGGTGAAATTTTAACAACAGAGAAACGAAGCAACTAAGAGGAGCAACAACTTTATTGCTCGGTTATAAAAAACTTTTCAAAAATTATGAGTACAAAACGATTCGAAAACAAGGTGGCGATTGTGACCGGCGCTTGCCGGGGCATCGGGCAGGCCATTGCACTGGCGTTCGCGCGGGAAGGCGCACACGTCATCAGCATCTGCGTGGGTGATCCGGCGGACATCGCGGCGAAGATGAAGGCCTTGGGCGCAAAGTTTACGCCGTATACGGAGGATTTCGCCAAGCTCAACCAGAAGCGGGCGGCGGAACTCATCGCGCAGGCGGTCAAGGACGCAGGACGCGTGGATGTGCTGGTGAACAACGCAGGCATCATCAAGCGCGCGCCGATCGTGGACCATCCGGAGGCGGACTGGAACCTGGTGTTGCAGATCAATCTGTCCGCGCCGTTCTTTCTGTCGCAGGCGGTCGGGAAATGGTGGCTGACCGGTGGCCGCGAAAAATCGCCGGCGGATGCACGACTGAAGGTCGTGAACATCGCCTCGATGCTGTCGTTCCAAGGCGGCATTTTTGTACCCGGCTACACGGCGAGCAAGAGCGGCATTGCGGGCATCACCAAGGCCTTTGCGAACGAACTGGCGAAGGAGCGGATGAATTTCAATGCGATTGCGCCGGGCTATATCGCCACGGACAACACCAAGGCGCTGCGCGAGGATGAAAGGCGCAACGAATCCATCCTGGCCCGCATTCCGGAAGCGCGCTGGGGGGCGGCGGAGGACATCGCGGGGGCGGCACTGTTCCTGGCATCGAAGGACGCGGATTACATGAACGGCACGATCATGAACGTGGACGGCGGCTGGCTGGCGCGCTAAAAATGTCGAATGACGAATGTAGAATGAAAAACCCGACCGGTCACATTTCCATCATTCGTCATTGGTTATCTGTCATTCCGGCGTCGGTCTTGTTGTGCACGTCTTGCACCACGACCGGTCATGAGCCGCGAAAATTTTCCGGCGCGACGCCGCTGGAATGGTCGCAGCGGCTGGCGGCTTCACAGATGGCAAGGCACCACGGCGCACCGAAATGGGATTACACGGTCGGGCTGTTCTCGCTGTCGCTGCTTAAGCTGAATGAGCAGGCGCCCGATCCGCGCTATGTGAAGTTCGCGGAGGACGCGGTGGGTTCGCTGGTGGCGACGAACGGGACGATCCAAGGGTACAAGATTGAGGAGTACCAGCTTGACGCGTTGAATCCCGGCAAGACGCTGCTGGCGCTTTGGAAGCTCACAAATGCGGAGCGCTATATCAAGGGCGCAATGCTGCTCCGGCATCAGCTCGACTTGCAGCCGCGCACGCCGGATGGCGGTTTCTGGCATAAGCAGCGTTACCCGCAGCAGATGTGGTTGGACGGGATTTACATGGGCGCGCCGTTCTATGCCGAGTGCGCGGCGACGAGAGTGTTTTGTGCCTCGCGATGGGATTTTGACGATGTGGCGAAGCAAATCCGGCTGATTGACGAGCATACTTACGACGCGAAGACCGGATTGAATTACCATGGCTGGGATGCGATGAAGACGCAGCCATGGGCGAATCCGGCGACGGGCTGTTCCTCGAATTTCTGGGGTCGCGCCGAGGGTTGGTATGCGATGGCGCTGGTGGATGTGCTGGATTATTTTCCAACGGACCATCCGGCGCGTCCGCAAATCATCGCCACGTTGCAAAAACTGGCGGCGGGCGTGGTGAAATATCAGGACGGCAAGACGGGCCTTTGGTGGCAGGTCTTGGATGCGGGTGATCGTAAAGGCAATTATCAGGAAGCCACGGCTTCCACGATGTTCGTGTACGCGCTGGCAAAGGGCGTGAACCGCGGCTATCTGTCACGCGCTTATGTGCCGGCGATTGAAAAAGGATATGCGGGCATCCTCAGGAACCTCATCCGCGATGATGGGGGCGAGAAATGGTCGCTCACGAAATGTTGTTCCGTGGCCGGCTTGGGCGGCTCGCCGAGCAACGGCAAGATGCGGGACGGGAGTTTTGACTATTATGTCGGCGAGCCGGTCGGAGATAATGATCTGAAAGGCGTGGGGCCATTTATTTTGGCGGGGATTGAGATGGAGCATTTGCCTAGAACAAACATTCAGTAACCATTTTATCGTTTCGACATCTACAATGGCATCTGTTATCCGATTTCCATCCACATGAAAAAAATATTGGCACTATCCACCGGGTTGATCGCAGGCATATTTCTGGCCGCCAACCTGCAGGCGCAGACGGCCGCGCCCGACATCTCGCCCAAGGCGGTTCTGGACGTGATGCAGCGTGTGGCGGACTGGCAGCTGGCGCATCCATCCTTCGCCACCAATCGCGCGGCCACCGGCTGGGTGCAGGCGGCGGGAAACGCGGGCATGATGGCATTGGCGGGAATCTCCGGGGAGGCAAGATACCGCGACGCGATGCTGGCACTGGGCGAAACGAATGACTGGAAGCTTGGCCGCCGGGTTTATGACGCGGACGATCATTGCATCGGCCAGACGTGGGCCGAACTGTATCTGCTTTACCGTGCGCCCAAGATGATCACGCCTTTGCGTGAAAAATTTGACCATGTCTTGGCCAATCCATCGACAACGGCGAGCTTGGAATATGTTAAGAAAGAGGACGCGAAGACGCGGGAGAACTGGGCGTGGTGCGATTCGCTCTTCATGGGACCGCCAACCTGGGTACGGCTGTACGCGGCGACCGGCGATGCGCGGTATTTGGATTTCGCAGTGAAGAACTGGTGGCGGACGACTGATTTTCTTTATGACAAAGATGAGCACCTGTTCTTCCGTGACAGCACTTATTTCAAGAAGACCGAGGCGAACGGCAAGAAGGTGTTTTGGGGACGCGGCAATGGCTGGGTGATGGGCGGGCTGGTCCGGACGCTGCAATACATTCCGGTGAATCATCCGGACCGTGCGCGTTTCGAGCAGTTGTTCAAGGACATGTCGGCCAAAATCCTGACCTGCCAGCAATCCGACGGGCTCTGGCGTGCCAGCCTGCTCGACCCGGACAGTTATCCGCTAAAGGAGACGAGCGGCTCCGGATTTTACACCTATGCGCTGGCGTGGGGCGTAAACCAAGGGTTGCTTGACCGCGCGACATTTGAGCCGGCGGTACGCAAGGCTTGGGCGGCGCTCGTCAGGTGTGTGGCGGAGGATGGAAAGCTTACGCATGTGCAACCGATTGGGGCCGATCCGAAAAAATTCGCGGAGGATGCCACGGAAGTTTATGGCGTGGGTGCGTGCCTGCTCGCGGGCAGCGAGGTTTACCGGATGGCGGTGTTTGAGAGCGCCAAGCCCAAGGCTGTCAAAGTTTCCAACCCGGCGGCCTTTGGTCGTGAAAGTGAAACGGTGGAACTTGCCTTGGCGGGCAAACTGGCGGTGATGGACGGGTTGACGTCCCGCATTCTGGATTCGCAAACCTATACGGAAGACGGCGTGGACAAACTGCTGTTTCAAGCGGACCTCGCGCCGGGTGAGACGCGGACCTATTATGTGATGGATGCTTCAGCGCTGGCGGCCGTGCCGCCGCCCATCATGAAGACAATGGCGCGATATGTGCCGGAACGCTTCGATGATTTTGCGTGGGAGAGCGACCGGATTGCACACCGGATTTACGGCATCGCGCTCATCAAGGCCGAAGGCACCATCAGCAGCGGGGCCGATGTGTGGATCAAGAAGGATCGCGGGCTCATCGTGGATACAATGTATGCCACGAAGCATTATCACGAGGACAACGGCTCGTTCATGGACGATTATCGCGTGGGCAAAAGCCGCGGCTGCGGCGGCCTGGGCATCTGGGACGGCAAGAAGCTTTACGTTTCCAGCAACTGGAAGAACTGGAAAGTGATCACCACCGGCCCGGTCCGTTCAGAATTTGAACTGGCCTACGAGGCCTGGGACGCGGGCGGAGGCCGGATGGTTTCCGAGGTGAAGCGCTTCAGCATCGATGCGGGCTCGTGGATGACGAAGGCGCAATGCACGTTGTCGAGCGATGACAAGACGACCTTGCCGATCGGTGTGGGCCTGGCCGAGCGCGCGTGCCCGACCAACCGGGAGGAATTCATCGCGCATGATCTGGGCGAAGGCTGGATGACCTACTGGCAGCCCGAGGATCAGCCGAAGGGCACCACGGCCGTGGCCATTGTTCTGGGCAAGGGCGAGGTGAAAGAATTTACGAATGATGACCCCGGGATGCCCGATTCAAAAAAACACGCCAACGTGCCGCAGCCGACGCACGAGGGTTACCCGCCCATCCGTACGCAGCTCGCCGTCACGCAGGCGGAGGTGGGCAAGCCATTGACGTATTACTTTGGCGCGAGCTGGGATCGCAGCGGTGATTTCACGAACCACTTGCAGTGGGAAGCCTACGTGAAGCGGTTCGCCGAACGCCGCGACGCACCGTTGCAGGTGACGGTGGAGAACTGATTTCGGATATACGATAGGCGATTTACGCGACCACCAATCGGTGGGGCGTAAATCGCAAATTGAGCCGTAGCTGTTATTTCGTCGGCACAGCCGCAATGACTTTCATCGCTTCGGATGTCAGGGCGGTTATTTTGGCCCAGTCTTTTTCGGCCACCAGTTTCCGTTCGGCCATCCAGGAGCCGCCCACGGCCGCGACTTGCGGAATGGCGATGTAGTTGGGGAGCGTTGCCGCCGTGATGCCGCCGGTGGGGATGAATTTCACACCCGTGTGGCCAAACGGGCCGATCAGCGCCTTCAGGGCATTTACACCACCAAAGGTTTCAGATGGGAAAAATTTCAGGTGTTTCCAGCCGAGTTCCAGCGCGGTCATGATCTCCGTGGGGGTGATCACACCGGGGAACAGCGGGAATTTTTTTTCATGTGCCGCCTGGGAGACCGCCTCGCTCAAACCCGGTGAAACACCGAACTGCGCGCCGGCGTCAACGGCGGCTTTCACGTTTTCCGCCGTGAGCAGGGTGCCGGCGCCAACGACGGCGGCGGGCAGGGCCTTGCGGATGCGGGCGATGGATTCCGCCGCGCCGGCAGTGCGAAAGGTCACTTCGATGCAGTTCAAGCCGCCGGCTATCAGGGCTTGGGCGAGGGGCACGGCATCATCCACCTTGTCGATGACCGCGACGCAGACTAATCGTTGTTTGAGAAAAGATTCCACGTTCATAGTTTGATGGCATAATGATACAATGTTTTGGCGGCGAGTGAACTTGAAATTAGCGCGCGAATTTTGTTTTTAATTCCCCATTTTTAATTTTTAATTTCCCCATGAACATCAAAGTTGAACACATCGCCATCGTGGCCAAAGACCCGGCCGCCTTGAAGTCGTGGTATGAACGCGTGCTGGGTGCCAAACCGGTTTTTGACAATGGCATGAACCCGCCGACGTGCCTGATCTCGCTTGGCAACGTGTGGTTTGAAATCTACGCGGCGGACAAGTCGCTGCCGGACACGGCCAACAACAAGCTGGCGGGTTTCCGCCATCTGGCGCTGCGCGTGGATTCGCTCGATGCGGCCAAGGCGGAACTGGAGCAGCGCGGCGTGAAGTTCACTGAAGCGGAACGTGCGGCGGCCGGCGGCGGGCGGATCATCTTTTTTGCGGATCCCGAAGGCAACTTGCTGCATTTCGTCGAACGGCCGGCTGATTCGACGCTGGTGAAATTGTAACGGGACAGCCCCTTATTTTTTCGGACCGCGCACGACGAGGAGTGGAATGGTTGTATCGTGGCGGACCTGGGTGATGGTGCTGCCGTGAAACAAATCGCCAAAAAAACGGTGGCCGTGGCCGGCCATCGCAATCAAGTCGCAGTTTTCAGCCTCGGCTACCTTGATGATTTCCGCCGGCGGATCACCGAGCGCCAGCATGGTCTCGACCAGGAAACCATCGCTGCGGAGCTGGCCGGCTATTTTATCCAGATAGGCGCGGTCGGTCTTCATCTCCTCGGACTCGGCGAGCTTGAGCCGGTTAAAATTGCGCGCGACCCAGCCGTCGGCGACATGGAGCAGCAGCAGTCGCGCGCCGGTGAGCTTGGAGAGCGACCGGATATGGTCGAGAATTGCGCTGTCGGTGACACTGTTCTCGAGCGGGATGAGAATATGTTTGTACATGGTTTGCTACTGGGTTGGCACGGACAGACCGAGGTGCCCGTAGAACGCCTTCAGGACAGCCGCCGGCATGAAGGTGTCAAACAGCAGTTTCACGTTCAGGATGATGATCACGGCGGTGGTCGTCCAGCCGAGAATTCCGAGCCACAGCCGGTTGGCAAATTCGCCCATCTTGGCTTTTTCGCCGGTGAACCGCATCAACGGCCAGACGGCGAACCCCAGTTGCATGGACAACACGACCTGGCTGGCAACGAGCAGCTGCGTGGTTTTGCTTTCGCCAAAAAATCCAATGACACAAACAGCGGGTACAATCGCAATTAACCGCGTGATAAGCCGCCGCAGCCATGGACGCAACCGGAGGTTCACGAAACCTTCCATCACGACTTGTCCGGCCAGCGTGCCGGTAAGCGTGGAGTTTTGACCCGAAGCGAGCAGGGCGACGGCAAAGAGGATGCTCGCGCCGCCTACGCCGAGCAGGGGACTCAATAGTTTATAAGCGTCCTGAATTTCCGCCACGTCCCGATGTCCGGACCAGTGGAACGCCGTGGCGGCGAGGGCAAGGATCGCGCCGTTGACGAGCAGCGCAAACATGAGCGCCACGGTCGAATCAATCGTGGCGAACTTGATGGCCTCACGCTTGCCTTCGGAATTCTGTTCGAACTTGCGCGTCTGGACGATGGATGAGTGCAGGTAGAGATTATGCGGCATCACCGTTGCGCCGATGATGCCGATGCTGATGTAGAGCATGTCCGGATTCTTGAGGATTTCGGGGCTGGGAATGAAACCGAGCAGCAGGGAACCGACGTGGGGTTTGGAAAAAAACAGCTCCGCGGAGAAACACGCGGCAATGGTCGTTATGAGCGTGATGACCAAGGCTTCGATGTAGCGGAAGCCCTTGTTTTGTAAAAACAGGACCGCAATCACGTCCGCCGCGGTGATGACGCAACCCCAGACCAGCGGGATGCCGAAGAGCAGCTGGAGCGCAATGGCCGAGCCGACGACCTCGGCCAGATCGCAGGCGGCAACGGCGATTTCGCAAAGAATCCAGAGAAACCAGACGGTGGGTGTCGAGTAATGGTCGCGGCAGGCCTGCGCCAGATCTCGTCCCGTGGCGATGCCGAGTTTGATGCTCAAATGCTGGAGCAGAATCGCCATGAGATTTGAAATCATGACGACGGCCAGCAGCGTGTAGCCGAACTGCGCACCGCCTTGAAGGTCGGTCGCCCAGTTGCCCGGATCCATATAGCCGACCGCGATGAGAAAGCCGGGGCCGGAAAATGCCAGCAGCTTCCGCCAAAAAGAAGCCCCGACCGGCACCAGGATGCTGCGGTGAACCTCCGGCAGGCTGGGCGACGATCCGGTCTTTTTCCAAGCGTTCTTCATCAACAGATGTAGCATTGGTTACACCAGGATCAGGGCGCCGTCAAATCAAAATGTAGCCTGGGTTACAAATTAAAGCCTAGACTGTCCGGCGGCGGTGAGGCTCACTGGGGCACAGCATGTCACGCCGGATCAAAAAGAACGTGCCCGGGCGCAAGCCCCTGGTGCGCCCGTCTTCACAGCAGGTGGAGAACCTCCGCCGCCTGCGCCGCGACCGCGCGGTGGAGACGGCGCAGGATTATGTGGAGGCGATCGCCGACCTGGCGACGACGCGGGGTGAGGCGCGGGTGGTGGATCTGGCCCGGCGGTTGGGCGTGACCCATGTGACGGTCAACCGCACGCTGGCCCGGCTGCAAAGGGCGGGGTATGTGAACACCAAGCCCTACCGGGCCATTTTCCTGACACCCGCCGGCAGCACGCTGGCGGACGAATGCCGGCAACGGCATCAAACCGTGGTGTCCTTCCTGCGTTCGCTCGGCGTGGCGGACCGGATAGCGGAGATGGATGCGGAAGGCATCGAGCATCACGTCAGCCCGGAAACGCTGGCGGCGTTTGAGCGGTGCCTTAAGAAACATTGATTGCAATGCGCCCGCAAGACATCCAGCAGATTGGGACCGAATTGGCCATAAAATGGAGCGAAGGCACCGAAAGCTTTATCCCGTTGGAAACCCTGCGCCGCGCCTGTCCGTGCGCCGGCTGCAAGGGCGAGACGGATATCATGGGCAACCTCTATAAGAACCCGGAACAAGCACTTACCGCAAAGGCCTTTGTGCTGGTCAAATTCATGGTGGTGGGCGGTTATGCCATCCAGCCAGTCTGGGCGGACGGGCATAATACGGGGCTTTTTTCCTTCGACTATCTTCGCGCGCTGGATGTGGCAAAATAAACGGCGCGCCCGGATGGACGCGCCGTTCGTGAACTGATCAATTCTTCATGGCAGAATGCGTACGCGGTAGAACCGCACCTTGTTGGTGTTGTTGTCGTCATACTCCATGTCATTACCTGTGCCGGTGTTGGTGGTCAGGATGGACCAAGGACCAGCGAACAGGGAACTGGAGCGTTCGATGGCATATTTCTTGCCATTGACGGTCGGCCAATGGATGGCGGCGTTGTAACCGGACGGTGCCGGGGACGCGGTTTTCGTCTGCGGAAAGTCGCCGGCAGAGTTGGGGTCAACACCGGCGACGTACTTGCTCCAATTCGCCACGCCGTCCCCGGACGGGCAGGCATTGGAGATGGACAGGGCATTATTGGTCGTACCAAACCAACGGAGGCGCCATGAGTCCGGGATGCCGTCGTTGTAGACAGAGTTGGTGCGGCTGGAGGTGGAGAGCACGCCGGTCAGCACATGATTGGGAAACGAGGCCAGGCCGTTTGGCGAAGCGGAGGCGTGGTCGAAATGGATGGCGTAGGCGGAATTGCTGCTGGCATTTGAAGGGATCGGCACATTCAAGTTGCCAATGACGACCGAGTTGGACAGACCCGTGTTGGTGGCATTGAGCCAGACAGCGGCATAATTTCCAACCCCGCCCAAGGTAAGGACCTTGGCCGGATTGCCGAGCACCGTGGCGATCTGGGAGAAAGAGACCTGCGAGGTCAGGGCCGGGGAGCCATCCAGCGGTGTGACGGTGAGATTCAGCATCAGGACGCGCAAAGGATAGGTGCCAACGATGGTAGCCGTGATGGGAACCGCCACCGTTTGCCCGGCGGTGCCAACGGCGTCGCCAGCGCTAAAGTTAACCAATGGCGGGATGGAGTTGCCCGATCCTTTTGCCGCCAGCGTTCCGGAAGCCTTGGGAGTGGCTACAACGGCGGCCTTGCCGCCGACAGAAATATTGGGAGCGCCAGTATCGGCAACGCGCTGGCCGTTATTCCAGAACCGGCGATACCAGGTGAGATTGGAAAACACAGCGCGGCGGGAGGTCACATAGACGTCGCTGACATCCAAGACTCCATCGCCAAAGACGTCCTGGTTGATGGTGGTGTCATTGCCATCAAACAGCGGATTGGCATTCACCGTACTTCCAATGCCTGGATTTGCATTGGTGTAGTAACCAAAATTGGGGTCAGCGCTGTCAGAATCGAGCGCGCCAAGGTTGCCGCTGGAGTCCATGGCGTCAAATAAATCACTGCCTGCAGGAGGGTAATTCAAGCCATAAACGGCGGATTGAAACACCTGCTGGATATCGGCGTCCACGATGTTGCTGGAGCCGAAATCACCGGCATTGAACCAGTTGAACTTGACGATGCTGCCGACGATGTATTTGCGCTGGCCGACGGTGATATATTTGAGGGCATTTATCGATCCACCACCGGTGCCATTGTTGGTCGGGGCGCCGATGTAAACAGGTGCGGCGATACCATCAGAAGTAGCCGAAGGACGGCCAATCTGGATGCGATAGGTCTGGTTTGTCTGGGCGGTTTGCGGGATGACAATATTAAATCCGCCCACAATAACCTGGCCACCGCTGGAGTTGAAGGTGTTATCATGCGCCTGTGAGTAGGTTATCAAGGTCTGCTTCGTGGTATCGTAGAGGTTGGTTTGACCGAGACGTTCCGCCCACTCAACACCCAAGGTGTTGATGCTGCTATTGGTGAGCAACAAGCTGCTAAAATCGGTGGAATTGTCGAACAAGATCGGCGTGGGCGAGACATAACCTACGAACGCCGCCGGCGGAATGTATTCAAAAAGTCCGGGCTCACTGGGTATCGGTTTCTCCAACATGGACTGAAAGCCGTAGGCCCCGGGGGGGATGGGCGGTCCGGAGTTGGTCACCCCATTCGTCACCGACAGGTTGAATATCAAACTGTACATCGGCTGACTGCCGACCAAGTTTAAGGTGACGGGCGCATAAAACGTCTGGCCGGGCGAGGCCACGAAAACACTGGAACCTTCGCCGGACGCAAAGCCGAATGAGATAGTTGTAGGCTGGAATCCAGTCAGGGTGAAGGTATTCGTGACCGGATCGCTCCGTTGGTAGTTATTCTTGAAAGCGCGAACAATGAACGTGGTATCAGACTGGATTGGAAACGACACTGTCCAACTCGTGTTTGTACCGGTTAAGTACCCCAAGTCAACAGCACTCGAATTGGTCAGAGACGGGTCGGTGCCATCCAACGTGTATAGAAGATGTGCGCCGACCGTGCTATCGCTAATGGTAAATTGGGCTGCGTTGCCACCGATAATGTGCGGCGTGCCGGCGACAAAGAGAAATTGTGCCGAGACAACTCCGCTGTTGGGATGGTTGGTCTGTATGCCAATGGCCTTAATAGAAATTGCTGGCATCGGGTCTTCCACCCTCAAAGGATAAGCTTGGGAATAAGACAACCCGTCCGTATAGCCTGAAGGTGGCGTCGAACCGGAAGTTGCCGTGGGATCGGGGATGCTTGCGATGTCGACTGTGTTGGAATCGTTGTAGTGAACCGTCGATCCGGCGGCTCCTTCGATGATGATAATCTGGTCGTTATCAAAGGTAACTGACGTTTGCACAGGATTAAAGACCGAGCCGAAAGTTGGCACAAAGGTCAAGTAGCCGATTTGAGGGTCGGGAACCGGTAAAAATGGCAGCGTAACGCCGATGATTGAGGAATTAACGCTTTCTCCGCCTGCGTTCAGGGCCGTAACAACATAGTAACGGGTTGCGCCAGGGGGAACGGTGGAGTCAGTAAAAGTTGTATTGGTGGTGGTGCCGATGGTTGTGAAAGGGCCATTGGTGGTTTGCGCACGTTTCACGTTGTAATTGGTGGCGCCAACCGAACCCGTCCAGGTCAGCGTAATCACCCCAAAGTTAGTTGAGGCGGACAGGTTCGTCGGAGGTGCCGGGGGAGGTTGCGGGGGCGGAGGCAACAAGATTAGACCGGCACCCGTGACCTTGCGGATGGTGTGGTAATAATCCTCAGAAACGTAGATGGTGCCATCATAACCGTAAGTCACCCCGTTGGGCTGGCGGCTTTGAACATTGGGAGTGCGATTGTCCGGGAGCAGAACCTGGCCATCGGACCAGCCCGGGAAGTTGTTGGCGGTCCAGTAAGTGGAACTGACGCCATAGAGGTTGGTGACAATGCCGTTGGGCAGCACGGCCTTGACACGACTGTTGCCATAATCACAGACGATCATGGTGCCATCGCCTGTCTCCGCAATGCCGGCGGGTTGATAAAATGCCGCGCCGTTGCTGTAAGCAAAGTCGCTGGTGGTCAAGAAATCGCCCTGGCCGTGAAAGCCGGCATTAGTAGAGATGGCCCCGGTGCCAGGATTGATGAGCAAGATGCCGTTGCGACCGGTGTCGCAAACGCCCAGCAGCCCGTTGCGTTTGACCGTGATGCCTTCCAAGAAGGAACCAGGGGCGGAAATGGTGGCGACAAGGCTCTTGGTGCCGGTGAGGATGGCGACCTTGAAGACCTTGTTGCTGGCGGTGAAATAGACATTGGTATTCGAGTCCAAGGCGATGGCATTCGCATTGGTGATGTGCGACAGGTTGGTCGCAATACATTCCCCGGTGGGATCAAATTGCAATATGTAGCCATTGGTACCCTTGGCCCGGTTCAAAACGAATATGTTATAGGACAAGTCAATGGCCACACCCACCGGCTTGCTGAACAGATTGGTCACGGGCGAGCCGTTAACGGTGGTAAACCAGTCGGCGGTGGTGCCAAAGTCGGCGGTGTCACCGAGATCAAAGTCGATTAATCGGATTGCGTTGTTTTCCCGGTCAGCGACGAAGAGAAATTCTCCAGATTGATCAATGGCCAGACCCACCGGCGTGTTGTAGCGGGCCTCAGTATACGTGTCGCCGCTGACGTAGCCTGAATACGGGGGGAGCGGGTATCCGCCGCTGATGGTTTTGACGGTCGGCAGGGCTTGAGCGGGTACGCGCGCCAGTAATAACGCGAGCATAGCCCCCGACAGGCAGCACAATGCCTGCCTTAAAAAGCTGGGAGATTTTGTTCTCATAATTTGGGCGGTGTTGGTGATGAAACGGGCTCCGGTTCAAAAGTTGTTGAGTGGCGGTTTGCCTTCAAATTCGCCGTCTTGCGGGGCGGGGTTGCTCCAGTTGCCGCGGGGTTCACCGCTGTCCCACATGTTGTGCGGATCCATGGGCGACTTCATGGTGCTCGGCTTGCTCTGGAGAAAACTGCTTGGCGTGGCGCGGAAATCAGTGTCCTGAACAATGGTGGGAGTCAGGAAAATAATGAGGTTGTCCTTGCTCATGGTCTTGTTCTCGCTGCGGAAGGCCCAGCCGAGTCCCGGGATGTCACCCAGCAGGGGAACCTTGTTGTAGGAGGCGGTGGGGGCATCCTGCACGAGGCCGCCCATGACCAAGGTGTTGCCATTGGGGATCAGCACCTGGGTGCTCAGACGGCGGATATCAAAAATTGGGACGGGGAAGGAGTAATTGGCGTTTCCCGAACCGCCTGGGACGGTGATGATGACGTCACCAAACTTGGAGGAAACCTCGGGAATCACACGCAACCAGATTTTTTCATTGGCCGAAATGCGGGGCGTCACCTCTAAAATGGTACCCACATTGGAATAGGTAACGGAGGAGCTGCCCGAGGAATTCTGGGTGCCACCGCTAAAATTAATGATCGGAACCTGGCGGGTGACATTAATTACCGCGGTTTCATTATCCAACGTGACGATGCGGGGGGTTGACACCACCTGCGCGTCGTAGGATGAGTTCAAAAACGAGATGACGGCCTTCACACCGTCGGCGCTAAGGAACCCGGTCATGGGAATCAAGCCGCTGACGGTGCTGGCGGAAAATCCGCCGCTGCCTTGGAGCAGGGTCAACAGAGTGTTTTGAGTGCTTGACGGTGTGACGGTGGCGGTGTCGCCTTTGGGGTCAGTGACGGTTACCGGTGTACCCGGTGTCTGGACCGTGGTTTTGCCAGAGAGCGACCCGTTACCAAAAGTGACCGACTGGGCGCTCAAGGTGGAAGACCAATCGACACCCTTTTTGGTGGAGGGCTGGCTGGAGATTTCCACAAGCTTGGTTTCGATCAAGACCTGCCGGGTGGGGGTGTCGAGCTGCTTGATCAAGGTGTCCACGGCGGCCTGTTCAGGCTCGGTGGCGACGACGACCAACTGGCTGGTGCGGCGGTCACCGAGCACCTTGCTACGCTTGTCAGTGAAGGCGGATTGGACCGAATCCTGCATGTTGGTGACGGCGGCGTATTGCAGTTGGATGACGCGGGTGATGAGCGGGGGCGGTGCCAGGGGGTCCTTCATGGTGATGCGGTCAATGCCGGTGTTTTTATCACGATTTAGCTGGAGGCCGAAGTTATCGAGCAGGGCGATAAGGGCGTTTTCCGCACTGATGTTTTCCCAGCGGATGGACAATTGGGGTTCGACCTTGATCTGGCCGCTGGCATCGGGCTGGCCATAGCCAATCTTGGGATCGAGCATGAAATTAATGTTGGCCTGACGGGCGAGGTTTTCGATGGCGGTGGTGATGGGCACATCGGAGAACTGAATGAGCGGGATGCTGGCGGCCGGGGCGGGGGCGGAGGCATCTGCCGGAGGAGCGTTGGTGGTGGCGGAGTCCGGAGCCGGAGCCGGGGCCGCAGGCACGACATTGGTGTCGCCGGCGGCCGCAGGCATGGGGGCCGTGGCATTGGTATCGGTAGCGGCCATGGACGGAGGATTGGTGGCATCCGCGGGGGGGGCGGCCACCGGGGTGTTGGTTTGGGCCTGAGCAGCCAACCGGCCGGTGAGGCAGACCAGCAGCAGGACATGGGCGATTTTTTTCATGGCTTTTTTTGGGTTTTTAGGTTTTCGCTCCTCAAATTGGTTGTATTAGGGGATAGTTAGTATTAGGCAACAAGATTAAAAGTGGATTTCGTGCCGGGCACCGTTGACTTCGACGACGACAGTGCCTGGGCGGATTTCCAAGCAACGGACATGGGCGCGGTTGCTGCCTGAGAGCACATCGCCTTCATCACCGACCACGAAGGAGTGATTGTTGATGATGACAATGGGGCGGCCGTTGACGACCGAGTAACCTTTGATGGCCAAGGTGGTGGCGGTCTCCGCAGCGTGGGTGGAGACGGTGTTGGCATCAAACACGCGGCTGGATTCAGGGAAAAACGGATCACGACCCTCCCGCGGACCGTTGGGCTGGGTGAACACTGACCGCGGCGGGACCACCACGGGGGGGGCCTTGGCCGGTGCGGGTTTGGGCGCCTGGGCGAAACTCCGCCCGGCCGGCATGAATACCAGCGCCAGACTCAGGCATATGATGGAGAAAGTTTTCACGTGGTTCAGGTGTTGGGCTTGATCAGGGCGATGATATCCAGGCGGAAAGACAACCGCTCGGCATTGACGCCCGTCAGGCCGGCCGGTTCGACCGAAAGGTTAACCATGCGCATGTGGGGAAAGGTGTTCTCAAACTCTGAGACAAACTTTCCCAAATCATGATAGAAAGCGGTCCCGGAAATGGACACCTTGACCTGCCGGTAGGGGAAGCCCGACAGCATGTCCATGTCCGAATAAGTCGGCTGTCCGATGCTGGGGATGTCGAGGTGGTAATTGGCCTTGAAACGGCGGATGGTGTCGTAGGTCCAGGCATACGCATCGCCCGTGGCGACGTCATCCTCCGCACGGTTCAATTGCAAAGAGATGTCGGTCAGGTGTCCGGCGATGGCATCCGCCTCCTTGATGGAGGTTTCAATGGTTTTAAGCCGTTCCTGTTCGGTGCGCACTTTGAGCCCCAGTTGTTCGTTTTGCTCCTTTTGCGGCTGGATGAGCAAGAAGAAGACCAAGGCGAGGGCACCGAGGGTGGCCGCCACGACCATGATCAACTGATTCCGCTTGGCTGGTGGTAATCTTTTCATCGGATCTTATCTAGAAAACGACACTCCAAGGTGAACATCACATATGGCTTGCCGTCAGCCTGTGATTGGGGCGACGAAACATTGGATAGATGTACGCCGTTGGTCTGGCTTAACTGGGACTTGAAGAACTCCTGGCCGACCAGGGAGTCCTTGTAATGGTTCATCTGGTCGCCGGGGTTGGCGCTCAAGTCCTTGGCGTCCACCGCCAGCGAAATCCGCTCAATGGAAGTGCCGGGCTTGCCGGGAACCACCCCAAAGGAGTTGGTGACGGGCGGGGAGCCGGCGGCGAGGAGGAAAGTTTGATCCAGCCGCACCCGGGTGATCTGCACATTCTGAACGTAAATTTTCTGGAAGGCATCCAACAAGTTGCCCTGAAGGAAGCGCGTGGTGTTCAGCTTCTGAAGCGCGTCGAGCCGCCGTTGCGCTTCCGCGATTTTTTTCTGGTTGACCTGCACCTGGCTAAAGTCGTTGGCGTGTTGCTGGATCCGGTTATCAATGTTGGTCAGGTTACTGTTAACCATGAAGGTTTCCAGCCAGTTCGAACTGAACCAGACGAGCGATACCGCCACCAGCAGGCCGCCGACGATAATCGACCGTTTTACGGGGTCCCGCCGGCGCAAATCTTCCTCGGCGAGGGACTCGGCCAGTAAATTAATGCGTATGGGCATAAATCAAAAAGCGGCGAGCGCTGCGCCGACAGCGACGGTTAATTGGGGCCCGATGTGATCCACTTCGACGGCCTGCTGGCCGGGCAGGGCCAGTTGCAGGAAGCCGGTGGGATTCCAAGTCTTACACTCCACAAGCATTTCCTGGTGGAGCATCTGCAAAATCATCTCGGAACGCGCCGAGCCGCCGCTGACATAGACCTGCGACACGGGGCGGTCGTTTTGGTGTTCAAAAAAATCAAGGGAGGCGCGAATCTCGCGGCCCAGCGGGATGACCTGTGACTGCAAGCCGGCCTCGACTTCCGGGGCCATGCCGACCTTGATGCCCTCGGCCTCGGCATAGCTGATGCCCATGCTGTCCGCGAGCCCCTGCGTGAGCTGATCGCCGCCAAGGTTGACCATGCGGTTTAAGACGAGTTCGCTCCGGTCCAGCACGCTGACGGAGGTGTGTTTGAAGCCGATGTCCACCAGGGCCACGGTTTCCTTTTCATAAATCTCCGGCAGCGCGAGTTCGAAGGTGTTGATGGGGCCGATCAGCCCGGGGACGAGGCTCTCCGGGATGAGGCCGGCGAGCATGGTCGCCTTCATGAAATCAGTAATCAACTGCTGGCGGGCCGCCGCCGCGAGCACCTTTAATTTGGGGATGCCACTATTGGCGGGCGCGTTTTTATCGAGACGTGGTGGAATGATGTAGCAGTCAAAAACATGTCCGGGCAAATCCTGCTGGAGGTAATTCTTGTGGTTGACCTTGAGCACCTGGCGCATCTCGTCGAGAGGAATCTGGGGCAGCTCGATCTGGCGGACAACGGCGTCATCGATGCCGACCGCGACCGTGATGAATTTGGTGGTGTTGCCGAGGGCGTCGGCGACCGAACGCAGATGGTCGGCAAGCAGCTCAGGGGATATCTTTTTTTCAAAGATCGGGGCATCGAGCAGGGCGTAGCGCGTCAGGGCAAGGATTTCGCCGCGCTTTTCAAGAAGCACGGCCTTGGTTGTGCGGCTTCCCAGATCCACTGCGATCATCTGGGTCCGTTTCTTCCGACTGGCACCATTTAGAAATGGCAGTGTAAAAGCCATGCGTTGTCTCTTATATCTTTGTTTCGTTTTTAAGCAAGCTGCAAATGCTCACTCCAGTTGAGCAGAAGTTAAGCCAAACCGCCTGAACCCCAGTTTTTTGGCAATACTTCCGCCCGCTTGTCTGAACTCCATCCGTTCCTGTCCCGAAATGAGCTTTGGCGGCCCGGTCTTCAGCCGATTTCCCGCGCCCGCGCCTTGGCCATGTCCAAAAAAGCCTCCATCAGTGGCGATTTTTTACCCCGCCACAGGGCTCCCACCACGACCAGGGGAAAGTCATCCAGCGCCAGCGCCCGGACATTTTTCGGGAGGGGTTTGCCCGGCACGCTTACGGACACGCCGATGCCGAGCCCGCTGGCCACATAAGTCTCGATCAAATCTGCCGAACTGGCCTCCATCGTCGGGAACCACTCCACATCCAATTCGGACAATCTGGTCTGGAAATTTTTCGTCAAGGCCTCGGCGGCGGGCAGGCAGATGAGCGGTTCAAGAATCTTGTCCTGTCGCCATAATTCCCCGACGGATTTGAGCGGGTTGTTCTTTTCAACGAGGAGAACCATGGGCAGTTCCAGAAGGACGAGGGACTGGAAACCCGGGGGTGGCTTGCGGTCAATCATGGTGATGACGAGATCCACTTCGTCCCGGACGAGCAGGGTTTCAAGCTGGGCAGGGAAGCCTTCGCGCAAGGAAATCTTAAGGCCGGGAAATTTGTTGCGCACGGCGCTCAACAATTGCGGCATGTGTTCGCGGAGCACGATGGTGGAGGCGCCGATGCGGAAATGCCGCGCCTGCCCGCCTTGGAGTTCGCCGGCGACCTGGTCCAGGTTCGCGAAAAAGGGCCGGATGAAGGCGAAGAGTTTTTCGCCCGCGGGCGTCAGCGTGAAGGGGCGGCGCTGAAAAAGGGTCACGCCCAGAAATTCCT
This sequence comes from Verrucomicrobiia bacterium, assembly GCA_031290985.1. Lineage (GTDB taxonomy): Bacteria > Verrucomicrobiota > Verrucomicrobiia > Limisphaerales > UBA11358 > UBA11358. The sequence goes on from JARLJW010000057.1 coordinate 97,941, forward strand.
CGAGCTGGGCGACCTGCGCGCTGACGGCCGGCTGCTGGATGCCGTAGGGGATATTGCGCACCGCTGGCATGATGCCGCCGTGCCTGGCGACATAATAAAAGAGTTCAAGGTGATGAACGTTCATGGTGTGCTGACAATCCGTGTCGCCGCCATCTTTGCCGATTCGCCCCATTGCGGCAAGCTGTTGCTGCTGAAAACTTATCGGCGTGGGAGGTTAAAATGTCACTCATCGTCTGTTGGCCGTTGCCCAAAATATGTTATAAAGGAAATGTCTCTGGCATTAGGGTTGGTGCAGCGGACACACTAGGTCAATGCTTGCCAGGGATCTTCTTAAGTGGCATTGGCCCCTTCTGAGCGTAGCTGGCGGTCGCGTTTTGTCCGCAACCGCCGTTTTCTGACCGGCACATAGGACCGGCTGGAAATCATGACACGGCTTTTGTGGCTCCCCGGGCGCGGCTGACGACAGCCTCCTTGCGTGGTGGATAACTACTGGTTGAAAAATCGGGTCACTTATAGTCTGTTGTATGGTGATCACCGAATCGTTACGATTTAAAAAATTGTGCGTAAAATTGACGTAAAAAAGAGCTTTGGCGAGACCGTCAAGAAATTGAGGAACCATCTGGGGATCTCGCAAGAGGATCTGGCGGAGCGTGCCGATTTGCATCGAACCTATATTTCGGATGTGGAACGGGGTTCGCGGAACCTCTCGCTGGAAAACATCGAACGGCTGGCCCACGCGCTGGAGGTCAGCGTGGCCGCCTTGTTTGCCGCGAAAGAAATCACCCAGCCGGACAAGGCAGCCAGGCAGGTGTGGGCCGACACGTGCAATGACATTTTGTTTGTGGAGGACAACGCCGATGACGTCGAGCTGGCCACGCGGGCGCTAAAACGCGCGAATATAGCCAACTGCATCCGGGTGGTGAGCGATGGGGCGGCGGCGCTGGATTTTCTTTTTTGCACCGGGGAATTTGCCTACCGGCAACGCGATGACCACCCGGGACTCGTCCTGTTGGATGTGGGGCTGCCGAAGGTTGATGGCATCGAGGTGTTGCGGCGGATCAAGAGCGATGATGCGCTGCGGACGATCCCCGTGATCATGCTGACGGCATCGGACAATTACCGGGATTTTGCTGCCGCCAAGCGGTTGGGGGCGGACGGGTACATCGTCAAACCGGTGGGTTTTCAAAATTTGAGCGAGGTAACACCGGCGCTGAACCTGCAGTGGGCGCTGCTGAAAACCTCCCAAAAACCAAGCCCCTGAGCGGCTGTTCCCGGCGGGGCGGCGCATGGTAATTTACCTGGAAGCCTAAAGCAGCCGGTGCAAATTCTTGAGCGCGATGACCAATACGGCGCCAAAGGCGGCGATAACGGCCATGGCGCCAAAGAAAAGGCACAGGCCAGCCAGGGCTTTGAGCATGGGTTTGATGTCAGTCTGACGCCCTTCTAAAAAGCGCATCTGCTCCTCAGTGCAGCTGGCTTGATCACGTCGCATGTCCGGCAGGAATGGTTGGTTGTCGCTCATTTCAGTGGCGGGATTGTCATTCTAAAATACGGATCGGTCCTGGCAGGGCCCAGTTGCAAAAAGCCTCGTACCATTTACCTGCTTGGTCCTGGTAGGCCATGCAGCGAAAGCCAATGCCTTGAACCCAAAAAAATTCCACGGTGAAGGGCGAGGATTCGCTACAGACTTCGACCATCAGCCGCGTCTGCTCGGGCTGCCTAACGGTTTGGTGTGTCATGGCGATAGGTAATTAATTGTGTTTTAACCTTAACGTGAAGCCGGGGCGTCCGACAACTGCCCCTTGGGGAAGCTTGCGGCCATAGGACAGAGGCTGTCTTAACATGAAAAATCCGGGCAGTGGCCACGAAGGGGGGTTGCATCCTCGTAAATTGGCGACCGACTGCCCGGATCAACGATCAAAACCAAGCTTGCTCAAGAGACTTGGAGTTTAAAAAATGAAGCCTCACAATACCAACGGACAGGCAGGCCAACAACTGCCCCTTGGGGCAGGTGGGTAAACGCGGTGTAACTGTTGCTGGCTGGAGATGGCTGGAAACGCAGGAAATGGTGAGCCACTAATTTTTAGGCACCCGGAACAACCCGGCTTCGTCGACCAGCCGGGTGAGTTCGGCCACGGACTGCACCTTTAATTTTCGTGTGATGTTGGTCCGGTGCAGCTTGACGGTGCGGAGGTTGATGTCGAGGTCGGCTGCAATCTCTTTGTTCATCCGTCCGCGGACGACGTGGCTGAGAACTTCCATCTCCCGCTCGCTGAGTTCGCCGAACTGGCCGCGCGAAACCCGCTGGCGCGCCCGCGTCTCCCGTTCACGCTGGTTTTGCTCCAGCGCCCGCTCAATGGCCTCAAGCAATTTTTCCTTGGGTGAAATCTTCATCAAAAAATCCACGGCCCCACCCTGCATGGCTTTCACCGTCGTGGGGATGTCGCCCTGGCCGGTCAAAAAAATGACCGGCAGCGGGTTGTCGGTCTCCCTTAATGCGGCCTGCAATTCCATGCCATCGAGTTCCGGCATGTGCAAATCGGAGACCACGCAGCCGGAGAGCGCCGGACTGAGCCGGTCCAAAAACTCCTGCGCTGACATGAAAGTTTCCACCGGATAGCCGACGGCGCGCAGCAGGCGCGAGACCGAGCGCAGGAACGACGCATCATCGTCCACGATATAGATCGTGGGTGGCGTGGCGGGCGGGACGACCGTCATGACCACAGATTAAACCTCAATTCGGCAGAGGCAAGTCGCCAGCGTTCACTTTTTCCAGACCGGCGGGCGGGAGGATGAAGGTGAAGGTGGTGCCATCCATGGCGCTGCTTTCCATCCAGATATCGCCGCCATGCGCCTCAATGATGGTGCGGGAGATGGCCAGCCCCATGCCCATGCCGTTGGACTTGGTGGTGAAGAAAGGTTCGAAGACATGGGCTGCGTCATTCGGGGAGATTCCGGTGCCGTAGTCGGTCACGGCCACCAATAAATTTCTATTTTTGGTCTCCAGGACCCGCACGACGAGCGACCGCCTAGGCTTGGGGACGTTATTCATGGCGTCCATGCCGTTCAAGATCAGGTTGAGCAGGACCTGTTGCAAATGTACGCGGTCGCCCCGGGCGGCCGGCAGATGTGATGGCACATGGAGCGTGATCTTCACCTGCCGTTGTTTGATGTCGGCTTGCGCCAAGGCAATGGTGTCATCGATCAGTTCGCGCAAGTCGAGGTTGCCGAGGGTGAGATTGCGGCGTTTGTACAGGCCGCGCAGGCGGCCGATGACATTCACGGCCCGTTTATCGTCGCGACGGATATCGGCCAAGATTGCGCGAACCTCCTCCAAGTTGGGCTGGCTGCCTTGCAGGAAGATTTCCGCGGCCTCGGCATTCCGCAAAATCGCGCCCAGCGGCTGGTTTAGTTCATGGGTCAGGGCGGAGGCGAGCTGACCCATCGTGGAAATCCTGGCTACATGGGCGAGTTCGGTGCGTTGCCGGAGAATCTCGGCCTCGGCGCGCCGGCGATGGCCGCGTTGCGCCAGCAGCCCGGCGATGGTCAGCGCCTGCGCCACCAAAATCGTGCCCAAGGAGAGGATCAAAGTGCGGTGGGTTTCCCAGAGGGAATGCGGGCGATAATGGATCAAAGTCCCTGCGGGCAGCCGGTCGGGCTTGATCTCCCAGCGTTGCAGGGACCGCCAGTCCACCACTGGAATGCCGCTGGTACGCACCTCGACGGGGAGGTTGCTGATGGAGGCGCCGGCCAGCACCTGGGAGGAAAGGCGGCCCACGTCGGTGCCGAGATTCTCCATGTCAATCACGTTGCCGCCAACTGCGCCGCTCCCGATGGACCCGGCTCCGAGCACATAGACAGGCACGGCGGCGGATGGGGCCAGGGATTGGGCGATCTGCGAGGTGTAAAACGGCTGGCCGGTGATATCACGCTGCACCGAGGCCAGCAGAATCACCGTGCCCGGGGGCAAAGACTTGGCATCCTCACAAACATCCGCAACCGGGCGGTTGGTCCAGAACTCAAAGTTCACACCAACGATGGATGGGGCGATGTCCGCGATCCGGGCAAGGGTCGCGTGGTCGGCTTTTGAAGCGCCGCCGATGACGACCACGCGGCGGGTTTCGGGCTGCAACTGAAAGATGAATCTCAGGGTGCCTTGAATATCGAAGCGCTGAAAAATCCCCGTGAACGGAGGGGCGCCGGGCTCGTCCGGCAGATCCAAGTCGTTGACCACGACAAAGACGAGGGGAAGATTGGTGACCAGGGACGATGGCAGTTGCCGTGCCAGTTGGAAATCGCGCGACATGAACGTGAGCACGAGGTCCAGATGCTGTCCGGCGTAGCGGTTTTTAATGTAATCTTGGAACTGGCGGTAATGTCTCGGGTTGGGGAAGCGGCCGGCGTCCAGGCTTTCGGTGTAGAACTCAATTGGGTTGGTGCCATCCCTGCGCATCTCGGCCCGCACGGCCTGTTCCATCATCACATTGCCGGGCAAATCCCTCGATTCGTTGAAAATTAGCAGGACTTTTTTGGCGGCGGAATCATTCGCACGGGAAACAAGATTGGAGGTTTGCGCGGAGCCGTCCCGCGTTGAGAACAGCGCAAACCAGCAAACCAGCAAAACCTGGACCACAATCATGTTCGGTCGCCGAGACACAAGCAAAGGGAAATGTTGGGGTTCGATCAATCAGCTTCAAGGCTATCCGTGATGGTGGCATTTTCAATGCTTTTCACGGCGGGTTGCGGTACACAAACATGCGAACAGCCCCCGGCAGTAGGCCGGCTTGATGGCGGACGATATTGCCGGCCGGGAGGGAGGCGGGGTGAAAAAGTTTCGGGTGATTTGTTAAAAATGCGATCCGGAACGATTCGTCATTTGACAGAACGCAATGACGGGTTAATGTCAATCATTCGAAGCGACAACCGGCTGATCTTGGGGAAACTTTAAACTGGGGAAAAGAAAGGGTGTCATGCCAAAGCCGTTGCATATATTACTTGTTGAAGATTCTGAGGTGGATGCGGAATTGTTGCTGGCGGAACTCAAGTTCAAGGATTACAAGCCAATCCATCGCCGGGTCCAGTCCGCGTGGGAATTACAAGCCGCCCTTGCGCAGCACGAATGGGACGTGGTTGTCTCGGATTACTACCTGCCGCAGTTCAGCGGCCCGGAGGCGCTCAAGCTGGTGCAGGAATCAAAAAACGACGTTCCATTCATCATGATTTCTGGCGTTTGCGGGGAGGAGGTGGCGGTGCAGGTCATGAAGGCGGGGGCGGACGATTTCATCCTCAAGAGCAATTTTTCCCGACTGGCACCGGCCATCGAGCGCGAACTGGAAGCGGCGCGCCAGCGACACGAGCAGGCGCGGGCGGAAACCGCGATGCGCCATCTGGCGGCAATCGTTGAATCCAGCGAGGACGCCATATACAGCAAAAACCTGGACAGCATAATTGTGAGCTGGAACCGGGCGGCGGAACGAATTTTTGGTTACCGGGCCGAGGAGATTGTCGGGCACTCCATCGTGAAGCTGTTTCCGTTGAATCAGCGGGATGAATTGCTGGACATCATGTCGGCCGTCCGCCGCAGCGAACTGGTCGGATTCAAAGACACCTACCGGAAGCGCAAGGACGGTGTGATCATTCCGGTGTCGGTTGCGATCTCGCCGATCAAAGACGGTCATGGCAGCGTCATCGGGGCCTCGACCATTGCGCGGGACATGACGGCGAAAAAGCAGGCTGAGGAGGAACGCCTCACCTTGATCGAAGATCTTACCAAGGCGCTGGAGCGCGTCAAAACCCTCACTGGTCTGCTGCCCATCTGCGCCTCGTGCAAAAGCATCCGCAATGATGACGGCTACTGGCAGAAGGTCGAGGCCTATCTCTGCCAGCATTCGGATGTCAGACTCACCCACTCGATCTGCCCGGAATGCAGCCGGAAATATTTTGCAGATTTTCTGGGGGGCGATCCGGCGCCGAAATGAACGGCCGGCCGGGCAAAGCCTGTCACTTATAGTCTGAATCAGAACAGATTTTCAGGGTTGCAATTTTGCGCGCAGTTCTCTATCCACCTTTCAAGCCAGTCAGTGGGTTTCCGGTGGGAAATGTGTATGATTGAGCAAAGTTGTTTTGGAAAAGTCGACCGCCTGTCCTTTTTATGTGACGGGATTGCGCCAAACTTGTTCCAAAAAGCAATTCGCCGGACGGCAATTTTTTCTTCAAAGAAAGGGGCGTCATGAATTTACAGGCCCCAACAGCTTCAATCTGGCGCACCTGGTGGATGGGGTATGTCTGCGCCGTGGTGACGACGTCGGTGGCGGTGTGGCTGCGGCTGGCGGCCGGCTATCATCCGGGTGATCCGCCGTTGTTGCTGCTGTTGCTCATCCCAATCGCATTCAGCGCCTATGTCGGCGGTTTGGGGGCGGGATTGCTGGCGACCGCCGTGGCGGCGGCGGAAGGGAGCTACTATTTTCTGCCGCCGCTGCATTCCGTGGCGACGAACCGCAATAACACCCCGGGCCTGGTGTCATTGATTTTTGTCGGTGTGTTCATCAGCGTGCTCATGAGATTGCTGAGGTCGAACCGGGACCGGTTGACAACGGCGCTGGCCCATGCCGATGAGCTGAGGGCGGCGCTGGATGAACATGCCATCGTCGCCATCACGGATCCGGCGGGCCGGATTGTTTATGTGAACGACAAGTTTTGCGACATCTCCAAATACGCGCGCGAGGAATTGATGGGCCAGGATCACCGCCTCATCAACTCCGGCCACCATCCGAAGGAATTCATCCGCGGGTTGTGGCAGACGATTGCGAGCGGAAAAGTCTGGCATGGTGAAATCAAGAACCGGGCCAAGGACGGCACGTTCTACTGGGTGGATACAACGATCGTGCCATTCCTGAACGGCGAGGGCAAACCCCGCCAGTATGTCGCCATCCGTGCGGACATCACCGAGCGCAAACAGGCCGAGGAGCGGGCCGTCTGGCTGGCTTCCTTTCCCGAACGAAATCCAAATCCGATCGTGGAACTGGATGTGGCTCAGAATGCCATCTGCTACGCGAACCCGGCGGCGCGCCAGTTGTTTCCGGACTTGGAGGATCTAAAGTTGTCACATCCGCTGCTGGCCGGATTGCGGGAAGCCGCCCGGAACCTGCTGGATGAGGGCAAAGACTTGATGCGGCGGGAGATAGAAATCGGCGAATCATCCTATTCACAAACCATCAGTTGCAACCATGAAGACCGGCGCTTGCGCATATACAGCACTGATGTCACCGAGCGCAAGCTGGCGAAGGTGGCGGCGGAGCGGGAACAGGAGCGCTTCAAATTGATTTTTGAATCGGTGCCGGTGGGCATCGCCTTCGCCGTTCATCATCCGGATGGAACCATGAGCCGCATCATCAACGACGCTCATTTGCGCATCTGCGGTCTCACACCGGAGCAGGACCAGATACCGGGGATCTATGTCCGCCTGCGTCATCCCGATGACTCGGCGCGTCAGGATGAGTTGTACCACCAGGCGCTGGCCGGCAAGCTCAGTGAGTTTTCAATGGAGAAGCGTTATGTCCGGTTTGACGGGCAAGTGGTCTGGGTGGTCTTTTCGTACCGGCGGCTGCCGCGGACGGACGGCGGGTTTGAGGAGGTGACCACGGTGGTGGACATCACGGAACGCAGGCGGGCGGAAGAAATGCAGCAACGCCTGGCGGACATCGTCAATTCCTCCGATGACGCCATCATCAGCAAAACCCTGGAGGGGATCATCACGAGCTGGAATCCGGGGGCGGAAAAGATTTTCGGATATGCGTCAGCCGAAGCCGTCGGCCGGCCGATCTTGATGATATTCCCGCCGGAACACTTCAAGGACGAGGCGGACATTCTGGCGCGCATCTCCCGGGGTGAAAGCCTGGAACATTATGAAACGGTGCGGGTGCGGAAAGACGGGGCGCGGGTGAATGTTTCCGTGACCGTGTCGCCGATCACCGACGGTAAGGGCAAAATCATTGGCGCCTCGAAGATTGCGCGGGATATCACGGCACGCAAACAGGTTGAGAACAAGTTGAAAGAGAGCGAGGCGCGCTTTCGCGCGCTCTTTGAGCAGGCCCCCATCGGCATCGCGCAGGGCGATATCGCCACGATCAGCTTCATCAGCGTGAACCAGCGTTTTTGTGAAATCGTCGGCTACCCGCAGGCCGAGCTGATGCGGATGAATTTCAAGCAGTTCACCCACCCGGATGACCTGCCGGCGGACTTGGACAACATGGCGCGGATGGTCGCGGGCGAGATTCGCCACTACCGGATGGAGAAGCGCTACCTCCAAAAAAACGGTGGCGTGGTATGGGTCTCGCTGACCATCGTGCCGCTCTGGGCCCCGGGTGAAAACCCTGGGCTGTACATGGCGGTGGTGGAAGACATAACGCAGCGCAAACAGGCGGTCGAAGCCCTGCGCGAATCACAGGCATTGTATCATTCCCTGGTGGAGCAGATGCCGGCGGGAATTTTCCGCAAGGATGCGGCGGGCCGCTATGTTTTCGTAAGCCGGGCGTTTTGCCAGTTAAAGGCGATGAAGCCGGAGGAATTTCTGGGCAAGACGGCGCTGGAACTGGGATTGGAGGACGCCGGGCTGGCTGACAACGGGTCGAGCCATCATGCGCAAATCATGCAAACCGGCAGGCAGATCGAAGTGGAAGAGGAATATGTGCGGGCCGACGGCAGGAAATTCCTTTTTCAGGTCGTGAAATCGCCGGTGTTCGACGCCACCGGTGAAATCACGGGCTCGCAAGGCGTTATGTTTGATGCGACGGCCCGCAAGCAGGCCGAGCTGGAAGCCCGCGAGTCGGAGGCGCGGTATCGCCTGCTGTTCGACACGCTCATTGAAGGATTTTGCACGATTGAGATGATTTTTGACGCGGACAGCCGGCCTGTGGACTACCGTTTCCTGGAGATCAACCCGGCGTTTGAGACGCAAACCGGATTGCATGGCGCGCAGGGAAGATTGATGCGGAATCTGGCCCCCGACCACGAGGCGCATTGGTTCGAGATTTACGGAAAGGTCGCGATGACCGGCGAGCCGGTGCATTTTGAGAACGAAGCCAAGGCCCTCGGGCGTTATTATGACGTGCACGCTTACCGGATCGGCGAGCCGGCAGAGCGGAGGGTCGCCATTCTGTTCAACGACATCACCCAGCGCAAACAGGCCGAGGCGGAGATTAAAAAGTTAAACGCCGACCTGGAGCGGCGGGTGGCCGAACGCACCGCCCAGCTTGAAGCCGCCAACCAGGAGCTTGAGGCGTTCAGTTATTCCGTGTCACACGACCTGCGCGCACCGTTACGGGCGGTGAATGGGTTCGCCGGGATTGTGCTGGAAGATTACGGCCCGCTGCTGCCGGAAGAGGGCAAACGATACCTGGCGCGCATCCGCAACGGCGGGCAGCAGATGGGGCAGTTGATCGATGATCTGCTGGCATTTGCCCGCTTAAGCCGCCAGCCCATGAGCCGGCACGTAGTGGACACGGCCCATCTGGTGCAAACGGTCTTGGATGAACTGCGGCCGCAATGGGGCGAAGAGCGGCAGATCGAAATCCGGCTGGCCGAACTGCCCCCATGCTACGGAGACACGGCGTTGCTGAAGCAAGTCTGGATCAACCTGATCTCCAACGCGGTCAAATATTCGCGCGGTCGCAAGCCGGCGGTGGTGGATATCGGCTGCGCCTGCCAAGACGGCAGGAACACGTATTTTGTCCGCGACAACGGGACGGGCTTCGACATGCAATACGCCCATAAGTTATTTGGCGTGTTTCAACGGCTGCACCGGGCGGATGAATTTGAAGGCACCGGCGTGGGGCTGGCCATTGTGCAGCGGGTGGTCCACCGGCACCACGGCCGGGTCTGGGCGGAGGCCAAACTGGATGAAGGGGCGGCTTTTTACTTCACACTGGAAGAAGAGGACAAATATTATGAATGAAAACACTGAAATCGAAATCCTGCTGGTGGAGGACAGCCCGGATGATCTGGACATGACCTTGCGGGCGCTGCGGAAGGCGAACCTGGCCAACAAGATCCAGGTGGCCCGCGATGGCACGGAGGCGCTGGAATTCATCTTTTGCGAGGGGCCTCACTCCGGCCGCAAAATTGAGAGCGCGCCCAAGGTGATCCTGCTGGATCTGAAACTCCCAAAAGTTGACGGGTTTGAGGTGTTGCGCCGCATCAAGGGTGATTCACGCACGAAGAGCATCCCCGTGGTCATCCTGACCTCCTCGAAGGAGCAGCGGGACGTGGTGGAGAGCTACCATCTCGGCGTCAACAGCTACATTGTCAAACCCGTGAATTTCGAGGGCTTTATCACCGCAGTTGGTGAACTGGGGATGTACTGGCTGCTGCTGAACCAGCCACCAAAAACTTAAATCGTCCGGGGAAAAATGAAACAGGCGCTGAAAATATTGATTGTCGAGGACAACCTTGGCGATGCGGAGTTGTTGTTGGCGGAATTACGCCGGGCGGGCTTTGATCCGCAGTGGACGCGCGTGGAGACCGAGCCGGATTTTTTGGCGGAATTAAAAAAGTCGCCGGAACTCGTGCTCTCCGATTTTGCGATGCCGCAGTTCAGCGGGTTGCGGGCGGCGGCACTGTTACAAAGCAGCGGCCTGGACATCCCCTTCATTCTGGTATCCGGAACGGTCGGCGAGGACATGGCGGTTGAAGCGATGAAGCTGGGAGCCACGGACTACCTGCTCAAGGACCGGACGGCACGCCTGGGCAAGGCGGTGGAACAGGCGCTCCAGCAAAAGCGTCTGCGGGACGAACGCAAGCGAACCGAGGTGGAGCTCCAGAAGCAACTGCGCGAACTCCAGCGGTGGCACGAGGCCACGCTTGGCCGCGAGGATCGGATCATGGAACTGAAGCGCGAGGTCAATGAACTGTTGGCGGCGCAAAATTTGCCGCCACGTTACACGGTGTGAGCCTGTCATGAATGCATTGCTGCCACCCAACGAGGCCCAGCGGCTTGAAACCCTGCGGCAATATGACATATTAGACACGCCTCCGGAGCAGGCATTCGATGATCTGGCCTTGCTCGCGTCACAAATATGTGAGGTGCCGATCGCCCTGGTGTCCCTGGTTGATGAAAAACGCCAATGGTTCAAAGCCAGGATCGGGATGGAAGCAACCGAAACCGCGCGCGAGATCGCCTTCTGCGCGCACTCGATTTTGAACCCCGATCAAGTGCTGGAGGTGCCGGATGCGTGCGCGGACGCACGTTTTGCCGGCAACCCGCTCGTCACGAGCGATCCCCGCATCCGTTTTTACGCCGGGGCGCCGCTGGTGGCACACAACGGCCATGCGCTGGGTGCCTTGTGCGTGATGGACCGCGCGCCGCGCGCACTAAAGCCCGAGCAGGTGGCCGCGTTGCAGGCGCTAAGCCGGCTGGTCGTCGCCCAACTGGAGCAGAAGCGGCAAGCTCGGGAACTGACCGATGAAGTTGCCAAGCGCATGCGGGTTGAAGAGCTGTTGCGGTACAATTTCGACCAGTTGTCCGTGAGCAAGGCGGAGGCCGACCGGCTGGTGGCGCTGGGCGAGAAATCCCGGCAAGCCCTTTTAAGCGTGCTCGAAGATGAGAAGCGTTCCGGCCAGAATCTGCGGACGAGCGAGGAGCGTTTCCGGCAACTGGCGGAAAATATCAACGAGGTTTTCTGGATCATTGACCCGGCCACACATCAAATGCTTTACATCAGTCCGGCCTACGAGAAGATCTGGGGCCGCACCTGTGCCAGCCTTTATCAAACGCCACACACATGGTTGGACGCAATCCACCCGGATGACCGGGGCCGGATCGCGCAGGCCTCAAGCACCAAGCAATCGGACGGCAGATATGATGAGATCTACCGGATTGTGCGCCCGGACAAGTCTGAGCGCTGGGTTCATGACCGGGCTTTTCCCATTCGCAACCAGGCGGGCGAGGTTTACCGGGTGGTGGGCACGGCGGAGGACATCACCGACCGCCGGAAACTGGAGGAACAATTGCGCCATGCCCAGAAGATGGAGGCCATCGGCCAGTTGGCCGGAGGCGTGGCTCATGATTTTAACAACATCCTTGCCGTCATCCGCATGCAATCTGACCTGATGCGGTTCGACGATGACCTGTCGGAGGAACAAAAAGGAGGCGTGGATGAAATCACCGCCGCCGCCGAACGGGCGACCAACCTGACCCGCCAGTTGCTCCTGTTCAGCCGGCATGAGAAGATGCAGCCGCATGACCTTGATCTCGGGGAATCCGTTTCCGACCTGGCGAAGATGTTGAGGCGCATTTTGGGCGAGGACATCCAGATGCATTTCAAATTTGCTTCGCAGCCGCTGCACATCCACGCCGACCCGGGCATGATCGACCAGGTGGTGATGAACCTGTCCATCAATGCCCGCGACGCCATGCCTAACGGAGGCAACCTCTACATTGAGACGGCTGCGGTGGACTTGGATGAACTGGCTGCCCAGCAATCCTCGCGAGCCCGGCCCGGTGCCTACGTCTGCCTGAGCGTGACCGACACCGGTTGCGGCATTTCCCCGGAAATCATGCCGCGGATCTTTGAACCGTTCTTCACCACCAAGGGCGTAGGCAAAGGCACCGGCCTTGGCCTGGCGACGGTTTTTGGGATTGTCGAGACGCATCAGGGATGGGTTGATGTCTACAGCGAGGTGGGTCGTGGAACCACCTTCCGGATTTTCTTTCCGCGGCTGAGTGTGGCCTCTTCCCGGAAAAAAAACTCCCCGGTCACCCTCCAATCTGCGGCCCGGGGGAATGAGATGATTTTGCTGGTGGAGGATGACCTCGCGCTCCGTCAGGTCTTTAAGAAAGCGCTCTTGCAACTCGGCTATCGGGTGGTTGAAGCGGGAAACGGGGCCGCCGCGCTTGAACTTTGGAATCAACATGGCAGCGAGATAAGTTTGCTGCTGACGGACCTGGTTATGCCCGGCGGGATGAACGGAAAAGAACTTGCCGAAAAGCTGCTCGCGGAAACGCCCGGGCTCAAGGTGATCTACATGAGCGGCTACAGTCCTGACATCACCTTGTCCGACCTGCATCTGGGGCAAGGAATCCATTTTTTGGCCAAGCCCTTCGACACCTTGGCGCTGGCAAAGACAGTTCGCGCCGCCTTGGATGCAACCGGGGGCCAGTCAGGGTAAGTAATCCGCCGGTCAAATTACGGCAGGACGTGCTGGGGGTCGACGCTGGTACCGATCGAGCAAGTAGGTTGATCTCCAACTTTTTCCATGTCATAGGTGCCATGTGACGGACAAGCTGGAATTTTCCCGGCGGAATTCATCTTGATATATGGCGTTAGATCAAGATTAAGACTGACGTGATCGCCGGTGGTTTTGTTGTGTTCAATGCCGAATTCATCCGAGGCGTCGCTAATCTTATGAAGATTGTTGATGCACGCATTCGCCTGGGAGGTGGCCCGGGACCTGACAAGATTTGGAATGGCCATTGCCGCCAGCAAGCCGATGATCGCAACAACAATCATGATCTCCACGAGGGTAAACCCGTGGGGCCGGGGCATTGCGTTAGAGTTTTTCATGGCGGCTTCTGATCGACATGGCACATCAAGCATTTTCTATTCCGGTCACAGGCGCGCAAATATCACCGGGGTTTTCAATTAGTTGTCCCGGATCAACGCAGATCTGAATGGTAATGAGACAGCCAGCTTTTCCTTGCGGCCGGGCTTTTTAGCGTCGGAATGAAAAGCAGCGGCTCCGTTGAATTGATGCAAACAATGCAGACACACTTTTTTCGATTAACACTGTTCATGGAACCCGGGGTACAAACGAGCCATGAAAATTATCTTAAGTGTCCTGGCCCAGTTCGCAGCCGTGGTATTTGTCGCCGAATTTATCGCCGGGGTGGTCCATTGGTTTGAAGATGCCTATATCCGCGAACGTACGCCGCTGGTTGGCCGGCTCATTGGGCGTCCCAACATCGTGCATCACCATTACCCGCGTTTTATGACGCGGCACAGCTGGTGGCAAAGCTCATGGGATCTCGTCCTGCTCGCCGCCATGTTGATTGTCGGGGCGTGGTGCCTTGGCTTGCTGACGTGGCCGGTCTGGCTGTTTGCCATCCTCGCGGCGAACGCCAATGAGTTTCACAAATGGGCGCATCGCACGCGCAAGGAAAACGGACGCATCATCTCCTTCCTGCAAGACATCCGGCTTTTGCAAACCGGCCGGCATCACGCGCTGCACCACACCGATCCAAAGAACAGCCATTACTGCACCATCACTAATTATCTGAACCCCGTGCTCGACGGCATCCGTTTCTGGGACGGCCTTGAATGGCTGCTGGCCAGAACCATCGGTTTGAAACGGCAGCCCGACACGTCGGTGCGTGGTCATGGCCCCGGGCCGGCGTGGCTCGCGGAATTCCGGGCGGTACAAGGGTAGAGGCTCGCGCAAACCTGAACTGATTCCATGACATTGGCCGGCTGTCTTAAACCATGAACTTCCCGCATTGCCAAATTTTCAACGTGTCAGGTCGCCGCCTTGTTGATTCTGGTGCCTGGCGCCCGGGGGATTTGGCGGCGGAGAGCCCGGGCGGCATGGAATGATTGAACATCGCTGCGGACGATGCTGGCCGAAAATTTTTCGATTCACCGGTTGCCGGCGCGGGCGGTTAGGATGCATACCAGCAAATACCACATCGCAACCACCGGACACCATGAAAAGCAAAGGCATCAACAAAACCCACTCCGCGCATGCGGCTGCCAGTGGGAGTGGCACCACATTTTTGGCCATCGGAAGACAAAACATGTGCATTGTTCACCATTGCAGGGAATGCGAGGCTTTTAAAAATAGGACAGGGTCTCTTGATTTCGTCATGGCCTAAGGAAAGAAACAAGCGAGCCTTTCACATGAAAACACCGGGAAAATTTGATCCAAAAACACCTGCGGGCGGCACGCCATTTCGTTCGATCGGCATTGATATCGGCGCGGAAAACATCAAGTTGGTGGAAATCTTGCGGGAGGAGAAGGGCTTTAAATCAGGCCGGCGCGAAATCCTTGAACACGGGCATAAGCCGGGTGCGGTGCTGCTTCAAATTTTGCAACGTTGGGATTGGCCGGGCGTGTCTGCCGCCGCCGTGACCGGCCGTTTTTCAACGCAGATTGACCTGCCGCACATCCCGGCCAAGCAGGCCCAGTTGCGCGGCTATCGTTTTTTGTTCGGCGACGAGCCCGCCACCATCGTCAACATCGGCAGCCACGGTTTTTCCGTGCTGGAAGTCCGGGCGAACGGGCTGACGGTGTTCCGCGAGAATGGCCGGTGTTCTCAAGGCACCGGCAATTTTCTGCGGCAACTGGTCCAGCGGTTTTCCCTTACGGTCGAGGAGGCCAGCGCCTTGTGCGCCGATGTGCCGAACCCGGCGCCATTGTCGGGTCGTTGCCCGGTAATCCTCAAGACGGACATGACGCACCTCGCCAACAAGGGGGAAAGCCGTGCCCGGATCCTCGCCGGGCTGTTTGATGCGGTTTGCGAGAATGTCTCCGTGCTCATCAAGCCTGGTGTCAGTCCCGCCCGGGTGCTGCTCACGGGCGGCGTCAGCCGGTCGGCGCGGGTGCGGCGGGTTTTCGGCGAATTGCTGGCGAAGCAGGGGATGCAACTCGTGGTGGCGGACGAGGAGCAGATGCTCTGCCTCGAAGCACTGGGATGTGCGTTGATCGCCGGGGAGAATCCGGTGCCGCCGCCTGCGCCGGAAAAATTGATTTTACCACCGCGTGAATTAAAGCTGGAGCGACTGCCTGCCCTGGCGGATTCACTCACGCAGGTGCGCCGGATGCCGGTGCAGCCCTGGGCCAAGGTGAACGGCGAATTCCGCCGGCTTGTCCTTGGCTTTGACATCGGTTCCACCGGTTCCAAGGTTGTGGCGCTGGATGTGGCGACCCGGGAAACAGTCTGGGAAGCATACCGCCAGACGCTGGGCGACCCGGTGGGGGCAGCGCAGGATTTGCTGCGGCGTTTCACGGAAAATCCGGCGGCGAAATATCCGGTGATTGCGTTTGGCGCCACCGGCAGCGGGCGCGAGGTGGCCGGGTCGCTGCTCACTTCCTGCTATGGCAAGGAGGCGGTGTTCATCGTCAATGAAATCGTGGCCCACGCCACGGGCGCGTTGCATTTCGATCCGCGCGTGGACACGATTTTTGAGATCGGCGGGCAGGATGCAAAATACACCCGGCTGGGCGAGGGCCGGATCATTGATTGCGCCATGAACGAGGCGTGCAGCGCGGGAACCGGCTCGTTCATCGAGGAACAAGGCCGCAAATTTTCAGGCATCGAGGATGTCTGTCAACTGGGCAAGGCGGCACAGGCGGCGCCAGCGGGGGTGTCATTGGGCCAACATTGTTCGGTGTTCATGGCCGAGGTCATTGATGAAGCGGTTGCCGCCGGCGTGGAACAACCGGCGATCATCTCCGGCCTTTATGATTCCATCATCAAGAATTATCTCAACCGCGTTAAGGGCAACCGCTCCATCGGCAAGGTGATTTTCTGCCAGGGCATGCCGTTTTCGGCCGATGCGCTCGCCGCGGCGGTGGCGCGGCAGACGGGCAGCGAAGTCATTGTACCGCCCAATCCCGGCACGGTCGGGGCGATGGGCATCGCGATGCTGGCCGCGCGCGAACTGGATGTGGCCCGGCTTGCCCCGCTGGAGCTGACACGGTTTTTGAATGCGAAAGTGGAGCAGAAGGACACTTTCGTCTGCGGCTCAAATCGCGGCTGCGGCGGTGCGGGCAATCATTGCCGCATTGAACGGCTGCGAACGGTGGTCGCAAATCAGCGGGCAAATTTTACATGGGGCGGCGGCTGTTCATTGTACGACAAAGGCACGCGCAAAAAGAAATTGCCCGACTTGGCGCCCGATCCATTCCGCGAGCGGGATGATCGCCTGCAAAAGCTGTTGGCGCCGCTTATCAAGTCCCGGGGTGGCCGTCGCGTTGCGATGAGTGATGAATTCATGACGAAGGGGTTGTTCCCGTTTTTCGCGGCATATCTTCATGCCGCCGGATTGGATCTGGAAATCGTGAGCGGCGCGGGGCCGGAGATGCTCAAGCGCGGGATTCAAGCGGCCAACGCGCCATTTTGCGCGCCGATGCAATTGTTTCACGGCGTGGCGCAACAACTGGCGGCAAGCGGCGCCGACTGGATGTTTGTGCCGATGATCCGCAGCCTTCCAGGTGCGCGCGGGCAGCAATGCGCAACCATTTGTCCCATTGTCCAAGGCGCGCCAAAAGTGGTGGAACACTGCCTGGGTACCGCCAGACCGCCGCGCATGTTGTCGCCCTTGATCAATGTCGGGGAAGGAAATCTGGAGTCACGGGAGTTTTTAGGAAGCTGCGCCCAGTTGGCGAAGGAACTGGGACTGAATGAACGGCAGGGCAGGGCGGCATGGTTGGCTGGAGTCGCGGCGCAGAATGAATTTGACGCCGGCGGCCGGGAATCGGGCCGGCGCGCGCTGGAGTTTTGCCGTGCGCAGAATCTCGTGCCCGTGGTGGTGCTGGGGCGCGATTACACGATCTATAATAAAGTATTGAATTCGAATGTGCCGGCCATCCTGCGCGAGCGGGGAGCCGTCGGAATTCCGGTTGATTGCTTCCCGCTGGATGCGCATACGCCATTGTTCGACGACATGTATTGGGGCTATGGCCAGACCATTTTACGGGCGGCGCACCAGGTGCGGCGCGCGCCGGGAGTTTATGCGCTGTATTGCAGCAATTATTCGTGCGGCCCGGACAGCTTCAATCTGCATTTCGCGGCGTATGCGATGTCCGGGAAGCCGTTCGTGGTGATCGAGACGGACGGACATTCCGGCGATGCCGGCACGCGCACACGCGTGGAGGCGTTCCTGCACTGCGTCGAGGAGGACCGGCGCGTGGCCAAAAACGGGAAAGGGGCGAATGATTTTTCCAACATCCAGTTCAGCGGCCTGAAGCTTGGCGATTTTCATCGGCGCAACGGCAAGTCCGAAACCATGCTGGTATCTTACATTGGCCCCGCGTCCGAAGCGGTGGCGGCGGTGTTCAAGGGGCTGGGTTTGAACGCGGAAAGCCTGCCGCCACCCGATGCGGAGTCGTTGCGGATCGGGCGGCGGCACACCTCCGGCAAGGAATGCCTGCCCATGCCCTACACGCTCGGCTCGCTCATCCAGCGTTTGGAACGTGCGCCGGCGGATGAAAAATTTGTTTACCTCATGCCCAGCACAAACGGCCCTTGTCGTTTCGGGGTCTATAATCTGCTCAACAACATCGTTCTCGACCGGCTGGGCTGGCGCGATCGTGTCCGCATCTGGTCGCCCAAGGACACCGGTTATTTCGATGACATGCCGGCCGGCACCGAAATGCTGGTGTTCGCGAGCATGGCGGCATGCGATATGTTGCTGCAGGCAAAATTGGACGTCCGCCCGCTGGAATTGAAACCGGGGGCGGCGGAAAAACTTTATGAGCGGTTTCACCGTGAACTTCTGGCTCAGGTTGAGAAAGCTGCGCGCGGTAATCTCTCGCTTGGTGAGTCGCTCTGGCAGGTCGCTGGCGCAAAGTTGTTTGGCATCCACAAACTGTTGGCGGAAGCGGGCCGTGAGTTTGCCGCACTCCGCGGGCCGGGTGAACTGCCTTGTGTGGAATTGACGGGGGAGATTTACGTCCGCGGCGTGGATAACAGCAACGACTTGCTGATTAAGAAGCTGGAGGCGCGAGGATTGCGGGTACACCTCGCCCCAAAGATAGAATGGGTCAGCTACTGTGCGCATAGACAACGGGAGGTGGGCGGTCGCAACCGGCTGGCGGATGGTTTCAGCAATCTGGTGCGGCAGCGGATCCAGCGCACGGCGTGGTCGGCCATGGCAGCGCAGCTCGGTTGGCCGCCGATCGCCTCAACCGCCGATACTTTGGCGGCGGCGGAACCCTATGTGCATCCCGCGCTCGAAGGTGAGGCGGTTTTAAGCGTCGGCGCGCCGCTGCATGAATATCGCCATGGCCATATTGATGCCGTGGTGAGCGTTGGCCCGCTGGAATGCATGCCGACGAAGATCGCCGAGGCGCAATGGCATCATGTGACCGAGCGGGAGGGGGTGTTGAGCCTGACGCTGGCCTTCAACGGCGACCCGATCAACCCGGCGGCGCTGGACAACTTTGCGTTTGAAGTCAAAGAAAGGTTCAAAACCAGAAAGCAGCCCGCTTTGCCGGTGATTCCAAGCAAGGAGACAGCCAGGCGGCAAGATTTGATTGACGCGAGAACTGATTTGCCGCACACCAGATAGCAACACCAACTCAGCCTATGAAGAAACTGGTATTTGGCTCGTTTGCAATTGTTGCCCTGGTCGCGGCCTGCGTGCCGTCGGTTAATCCGTTTTACACGGACAAGGATGTAATCACTGATTCACGGCTGGCGGGGCGCTGGGCCGAGGACAAGGATAAGGACAAAGGCCAACCCGTCACGTGGACATTCTCAGCCGCCACCAACAGCGCGTATGCGGTTGCACTCGTGGATGACAATGGCAAGACCGGGCAGTTTACGGGGCACCTGTTCAAGCTCGGTGACGGGCTTTTCCTCGATCTGACGCCGACGGAGTGCAACTATGCCACCAATCAAGCTGATATCGTTGGAAACGCCATGATTCCCGGACACTTGCTGCTGCGGGTCGGGCTGGAAGAAAACAAATTGAACCTCGCATTTTGTGATCCCGACTGGATGAAAAAGTTCCTGGAGAAAAACCCTTCGGCCATAGCCCACCGCACGGTGGATGACTGCGTCATCCTCACGGCGGAAACCCGGGCGTTGCAAAAGTTTGTTTTGAAACATTTGGGCAAGGATGAATTGTTTTCCGACAGCGGTGAATACCGCCGTCAAGCGACCCCCGCCGGCGCGAGGTGATGGGAGCCGATCATCGCTGCAGGCGATGTCACCAATAGTTTTTCGATTCACGCCTGTTTTCCAAGAGGGGTTAAGCTGCTCGTGTAAAGGACAGGATATGTTCTGAACAATGACAACATGAAAACCGAGGACATCGAAAAAATCCACGCCGCCGGGCTTATCACGGGCGAACAGCGCGACCAGATCATTGCGTACTTTGGTTTGAAGGACGAGGGCGGCAAGTTTCTGGTCATCATCTCCTTCGTCGGGGCGGTGCTGATCGCCGCCGGCATCACGTTGTTGATCTCGGCGCATTGGGATGAGATTCCGCGCGGATTAAAAATCGCCATCGGTCTGGCGCTCATGCTGGGCGCACACGGCGGCGGCTGGTGGCTTCGGGAAGTGCAAGGCGTATATCGCAAGACCGGGGAAGCGTTGCAATTCGTCGGTTCCGCGCTGTTTCTCGCCAATATTGCGCTGGTCGGCCAGATTTATCACCTCGAATCAAGAACCCCGGACGCATTCCTGCTCTGGCTGGTTGGGATTGCCGCGTTGCCGTGGCTGTTGCGTTCGAAGGCGCAATTGGTGCTGGTGCTGGCGGCGTTCTGCACCTGGTTCGGCTGCGAAATCAACCAACGGGACAGCCTGATTTATTTGGGGAACGAATCCCAGGTTCTGGCCTATTCATTGCTGGGCTTGATTTTTCTGGGTGCAGGCTACTGGCTGCGACGGACGACTTTCGCCGAGTTCGCCTCTCCGTTCGAAAAAACGGGCGTATTTGGTCTCCTGTTTTTCGCCTATCCGCTGACGTGGGCGGGTTTCATGAGCTGGGGACATGATGACACCAATATATGCTCATGGCTGCTGCCCGCCCTGGCCGCGGTCGGAATCCTTTCAACGGCTTCCGGCATCCGCAATCTGCCCGCGCTAAACCCGCAATGGCGTTGGACCTGGGGTGGTGCGCTGGCGGCGGCCGCCGGATTGTTGTGCGCGGCGTTTTTCGCGCCGCAGGAGCGAGGATATTACTGGATCGCGCACATGGATGGCAGCAACACTGTTGCCACCATCGCGTTATTTGTATTCTGCCTGTTGCAGATTCAGGTGGGATTGCAGCAACGTTCCCGGTTTCTGGTCAACGTGGGCGTCACTTTCATCGGTTTGGACATGATCTCGGCGTACTTCGGGTTGTTTGGGACCATGGCCTTGACCGGTGCCATGTTTGTCGTGATCGGAGTCTTCCTGATTTTGTTCGGTGTCTTTTTGGAAAAGAAGCGTCGCAAATTCATCCGGCAAATCAAAACCACCATCGCGGAAACCGCATGAAACTAAAACTGCTCATACTGGTGCTGACAATGCAATCTGCGTGGCTGCTGGGCACGGTGATCCGGCAGGAGGGCATCCTGCGCGTCGGCAAGCTGGTATTGCTGGAGACCCAGCCGATGGATCCCCGCGATCCATTGCGCGGTGATTTTGTGCGGCTCAATTACAAGATCAGCAACATCCCGCGCGACAAGTTTTCCCCGCCGCTGAATGTTGATTTGGCGGCTGGCACCAAGGTTTATGCCGCTCTTGCCCCGGCTGGGACGAACGGATTCTGGGAGGTCACCCGTGCGGCCTTGAAACCTCTTACCCCGGCGGAAAATGAAATCCTGCTGCGCGGCAAAAGCGAATCGAGCTGGCATATTCCATCGGGTTCGGTCCACATCGAATACGGCATCGAACAGTATTATGTGGCCGAAGGCACCGGCAATCCACGGGGTAAACTGACGGCGCAGGTGGCGGTCGCGAGTTCCGGGCGCGCCACCATCAAGGAGGTCTTTATTGATGGCCAGCCGTATGCCGCGGTGATGAAAAGAACAGACCGCTAAGCCACGGACCGGGCCTCACGTCAGGTTCACCACTTTGCCGGTGCGGACGGATTCGTAGATGGCGGAGATGACTTTCATGTCGCGCAAGCCTTCTTCGCCGGGGACGCGGGTGGGGCGGTTTCCCAAGATACATTGTGCGAAATCGTCCATTTCAGCGGCGAACTGGTTCATATCCGCCAGGCGAATGGTTTTCCCGTCGCTGCGACTGCCGCTGATGCCGTGATAACCGTAGGCCGGATTTAAGGCCAGCCAGCCGCGGTCGGTATTGGCCGAGAATCGGTTTATGCCGCTAAAGCCATAGGTCGTGTTGCCGTTGGCCAGGACGCCGCTGGGAAATGCCATCTGCCAGGTCAGCGATTCCTCAATGTCGCGGAACTTGACCTTGTCATTGGTGGTGGCGAGGGCGGAAACCGAAATGGGTTCCTCGCCGGATAAATAACGCATCGCCTGCAAGGCGTAGATGCCCACATCCATCATCGGCCCGCCGCCGGACAGTTCCTTCTTTAGCCGCCATTGAGCGGGGTCGCCGATGGCAAAGCCAAACCCCGCCTCGATAAATTTCAGGCTGCCCAAAACCTGCTCGCGCACAAGCCGTATGCATTCCTGATGGTTGGGTTCGAAGTGCAGACGATAACCGATGGCGAGCTGTTTGCCCGCCGTCTTGCAGGCGTCAATCATCTGCCGGCATTTTTCAACGGAAACCTCCATGGGCTTCTCGCACAGGACGTGCTTGCCCGCCTTGGCGGCGGCGATGGTGTGATCGGCGTGCAACCCATTGGGAGTCACCACATACACCACGTCAATGTCCGGGTTGTCCGCGAGTTTCGACATCGTGTCATAACTGTAGACGCTGTGGTCGGGCAGGTTGTATTGGGCTTGCCAGCGCCTGGCCTTTTCAGGCGTGCCGGTGATGATGCCGGCCAGCTTGCAGTATTCCGTCTCCTGTAATGCCGGGGCGATCTGGTTCGTGCTCAAATTGCCCAGGCCGCATAAGGCAAAACCAAGCTTGCGCTTTGGCGCGGCGGCCAGGGAAAACTTCGGGATGAACGGCAGGGCCGCGGCGGCCAGCGCGGAAGCCTTGAGAAAATGACGGCGGGAGGGCAGGGAATTCATGAGGGGGAAACTATCGCCATTTTCCATGCCCTGACAACGGAAAAATTGAACGGCTGGGCCAGGTTTCCGGCATCGGGTGGAGCGATGGCCGGCGAAAGTTTTTCAATTCCCACATTGCCCTGCGGACTGGTAGCTTTGCGCCGTGAACGAAACCAAACCAGAACCCCAAATCCAGGTCCCGGACAAGACGCGCGGTTTTTGGGCGCTAATCGTCACGCAATTTCAGGGGGCTTTCAGCGACAATGTGATGAAAAACCTCGTGGTCTTTGTGGCCTTGTTCGCCACGGGGCATGAGGCCATGGACGCCGCCGGCAAGAACAAGTTCGGCGAATCGATCGGCGCGCTGTTTTCACTGCCATTCATCCTGTTCTCGGTCACCGGTGGTTTTTTGGCCGATCGCCACAGCAAGCGCACAGTGATGCTGGGGGTAAAGATTTTCGAACTGCTCATCATGACGGTTGTTCTGACCGGCCTGTGGACGATGAATAAGAATATATTGCTCGCCTGCGTCTTTCTCATGGGGACCCATAGCGCCATTTTTGGCCCGTCAAAATATGGTTCGTTGCCGGAATTGTTGCCGGAACGGAAGCTTTCCTGGGGCAATGGCATCTTGGAACTTGGCACCTTCATGGCCATCATTCTCGGGACGGTTGCCGCCGCCGTGATGGCGCAACATTTTCGCGGCCAACAATGGATTTCCGGGTTTGTGTTGATTGGCCTGGCCTTGGCCGGCCTGGTTGCGTGCCTGCAAATCACCAAAATTCCGGCGGCTGATCCAGCCCGAAAATTCACCCTGAATGTCCCCGGCGAGGTGTGGCGGCAGTTGCGGGCCATGCGCGGTGACCGTCCACTCTGGCTGGCCGTCATCGGCAACACCTATTTCAGCTTTTTAGGGGCATTGCTGCTGCTAAACCTGTTTTTTTACGGTGCCGACGTGCTACGGGTGCATGAGACCGACATCGGGCTGCTCAATGTCGCGCTCGCACTGGGCATCGGGCTGGGCAGCGTGGCGGCGGGCTATCTATCAGGCGGGAAGATCGAATACGGCCTGGTGCCGCTGGGCGCAGCCGGGCTGGCGGTTTTTTCCGCAGCGCTCGCATGGCCGGGCGTGGGCTTGCATGGTTCCTATGTACTGCTGGCGTTGCTGGGTTTTGCCGGCGGCTTTTTCATCGTGCCCGTGGCGGCGCTGTTGCAACACAAGCCAACGCGGGAAAACAAGGGCGGCGTGCAGGCAACAGCTAACCTGCTGTCCTTTGTGGGTGTCTTTCTGGCATCCGGCGCACATTGGCTGCTGGTGGAGCAGCTACACTTCACCCCGCGTGAAATCTTTCTCGTGGGTGGCGTGATGACGTTCGCCAGTGCGATCTACGCTTTGTTTTTACTGCCGACTGCGCTGCTGCGCTTCATCCTTTGGTGCGTCACGAACACAATTTACAGGGTCCGCGTCGTCGGACGTGACAATCTGCCCTCCAAAGGCGGCATGCTGCTCGTTTGCAACCATCTTTCATTTGCCGATGCGCTCCTGCTTATTGCGGCGACGGACCGGCCGATCCGGTTTTTGATGTTTAAGGGCATGTTCGAGCAGCGCTGGATAAAACCCTTTGCCAAAATTTTGCGCGCCATCCCCATCTCATCCGAGCAACGGCCGCGTGAACTTATTCATTCCCTGCAGGAGGCGACTGAAGCCATCCGCAATGGCGAGGTGGTCTGCATCTTTGCCGAGGGCCAGATCACACGCATCGGACAGTTGCTGCCGTTCCAACGCGGCTTCGAACGCATCATGAAGGACGTGGATGCTCCGATCATCCCCATCTCGCTTGACGGTGTCATCGGCAGTCCGACCAGTTTTGTGCATGGCCGCATGGTGCGCCGTTTTCCCGAGCATTTGCCGCATCCCGTGACCGTGAGTTTTGGCAAGCCCTTGCCGGCAACGGCCAATCACATCGAGGTGCGCGAAGCCGTGCAGGAACTCATCGCGGACGCATGGCAATATCGCCGCGCCAAGATGGAGCCGATGCCGCGCAACTTCGTCCGCTCCGCCCGCCGGCATCCGGGGCGTTTTGCGATGGTTGACGCCACCAGCGGGAAGGTGAACTTCGGCACGGCGCTGGTAAAAACCATTTTCCTGGCCCGCCGCTTAAAATCTGTCTGGCGTGGTCAGAACATGGTCGGCCTGTTTCTCCCGCCGAGCGTGCCCGGCGCGCTGGTCAACCACGCCGCCTTCCTGTGCGGCAAGGTGCCGGTGAACCTGAATTATACGCTTTCGGAGTCCACCATCGCTTCCTGCGCCAAGCAATGCGACATCACGACCACCATCACGTCGCGGAAGTTTCTGGAAAAGATCAAACTCACGCCGCCCGGCAAAATCATTTACCTCGAAGACATCGCCGCGAACCCCACTGCGCTTGAAAAGATCACCGCGTGGCTGCTGGCCAAATTTGCGCCCTTTGCCTTGCTGAAGCGCATTGCGGGGCGGGAAAAAGAGGTCGTGCTGGATGATCTCGCCACGGTCATTTTTTCCAGCGGCAGCACCGGTGAACCGAAGGGAGTGATGCTTTCGCATTACAATATCCTCTCCAACGTCAGCCAGTTTAGCCATATCCTGAACTTCACGCATCGCGACCGTTTTCTCGGCATCCTGCCGTTCTTCCATTCTTTCGGGTTCACGGTCACGCTGGTTCTGCCGGGCGAGATCGGTTCGGGGGTCGTTTATCATGCGAATCCGCTGGATGCCCGCGCCATCGGCACGATGGTCCGCGAGAATGCCGTCACGCTCCTGCTGGCCACGCCGACTTTCCTGCAGCTTTACATGCGTGGCGTGCCGTCGGAAGATTTCGGCAGTTTGCAACTGGTGGTCGTGGGCGCGGAGAAATTGTCGGAGCGTCTCGCCGACGCGTTTCAGGAACAATTTGGCATCCGCCCGCTGGAAGGTTATGGCACGACGGAATGCGCCCCGGCGGTGGCCGTGAACATCATGGATTTCCGCGCGGCGGGCTTTCACCAGATCGGCGGCAAGCGCGGTAAAATCGGGCGTGCCTTGCCCGGCATGATGGCCAGACTCATGGAGGCCGACCATCCATGGGAAGGCCAGCCGGTGCCGCCCGGGGAACCCGGGATGTTGCTGGTGCGCGGACCGAACGTCATGCAGGGCTACCTCGGCCAGGCGGAGAAGACGGCGGATGTTTTACGGCATGGGTGGTATTGCACCGGCGACGTCGCCACCATGGATGAAGACGGTTTCCTGCAAATCACGGGCCGCCTCAGCCGGTTCAGCAAGATTGGCGGCGAAATGGTGCCGCACCTGAAGATTGAAGAGAAGCTGCAGGAGATCGCAGGCAAGGCGGAGCAGATGTTTGTGGTTACCGGTGTGCCGGACGAAAAGAAAGGCGAACGCCTCATCGTCCTCCACAAGCTGCCGGAAGCCGAATTGCCGGCGGTGCTGGAGAAATTCGGGGCGAGCGATTTGCCCAACCTCTGGAAACCCAAGGCTGACGCCTTTTACCGGGTTGAAAGCTTTCCGATGCTCGGCACCGGCAAGCTGGATTTGCGTGGGGTTAAGGAAACGGCGGCGAAGCTGGCGGGGTAAGGATGCTTTCTTGGACGCCCTCGCTTAGAGCGTGATGAATTCGTGACGGATGGTTTTTCCGTCCAGATGGAGGATGGCCACGCTGCGTTCGGCGCCGGGCTTGGGCTTGCCGGAGTAGCCGGGATTGAAATAGAGGACGTCGTTGAGCGTCTCCGCATAGCGCTTGTGCGTATGCCCGAAGACGACCACGTCAGGTTTGCTTTTGGCCATGCGGCTGGTGACGGTTTCCGGCAGGTCACGCGGGTTGATGATGTGGTGGAGGAGAAACTTTTTGGCGCCAAGCTCGATGGTTTCCGTAAGCCGGCAGCCGATATCGCTGTCGCAATTGCCCAGCACGGCGGTGACCGGCGCGACCATGCCCAGCTCCAGGATTATGGAGGCGAAGCCAATGTCGCCGGCATGGAGGATATGATCAACCCCGGCGAAAATCTTTTCCACGCGCGGATCCAGATGGCCGTGAGTGTCAGAAATGACGCCGATTTTCACGCCTTGGCTTCCTCCGGTTCGGCGTCTTTTTCACCTTCGGCAGCCTCGGGTTCACGCGCGCCGGCGGTCTTATCGGCCGGCGATTCGGCGGTGAGCTGGTGGGCGGCGGCAAACAGCGCCGTAAACAGGCCGCCGCTCAGGAGGGTGTTGCGAAAAAATTCCAGCGTGGTCGGCCAGCCATTGATGCCCTTGGTCAGGGCGATGATCCACCCGGCGATGGTCTTGGTGTATTCAGGATTGTGAAATGGGTTGAAAAACCAGGAGGCGGTGTTGGTGATGACGTAAAACAGGATGGCACCGAGCAGTCCGCCGCCGACCAGCTTGAGGAGCGAGGTGTTGGGCTTGAAACCGCGCCCCAGCAGGATGAGCACGGCGTAGGCGGCATAGTTGAAGCTTAAGTTGGCAAGGTTGGCCGCGCTCCATACATCGTCAGCAGCGCCCGTGTACTGATAATAGAAATTCAAACCCAGGTCGGTGATGAGGATGGTAGCCATGGGCAGCCACCAGACGATTTTTTTGGGAAAGAAGACGCCCGCACAGAAGGCAAAGGCATAAACCACGCTAAAATTTAACGGCAGCAAACCGGGTATCCGTGAGATCGCAAACACGGCGACAAACAGGACGGGCAGCAGAATCTTGCTTTTCACTCCGGATATTTTACCGGAGCAGGCGTCGGATTCAAATTATGAATTTCAGGTCGCCGCCACCGCGAGCTTGGATCTTTCGGCGATCAATTCGAGCACAAGCCGGGCGAGTTCATCGTTGTCGACCGGTTTTTGGAGATAAGCGACCGCGCCGGCGGCGAGGGCGCGGGGCCGGGCCGTCACGGGATCGTCGCTGGAAATCATGATGACCGGCGTATTTTGTGTCTCTTTGACCTGACGTATCCAGTTGAGCGCCCAGAAACCATCGCGCTCGCCGTCCATCCCGCCATCCGGGGGGAAGTTGATATCCATCACGATCACTTCCGGCTGTTCCCGGCGGATGTGTCCCAACGCCCCGGTGACATCGCCGCACATGAGGACCGAGCAGCCCTTGTCGCGCAGGGCAAAATAGACCGCCCGCTGGATGATCGGGTTGTCATCGACCACCAGAACTTTATGGAGCAAACCAGCGATTGGTCGCGGCTGCATGCTTATGCCTGACATCGACCTTGAAATCGGCTGATTGAGGGGCGGACTATAGGAGAATTAGAAACAAATGATGGTCAACTTCTTGGGGCCATGCGCCCCCAGGACCATGATGCGTTCGATATCTCCGGTGCGACTGGGTCCGGTGATGAAGGAAATCATGCTGGGATAGTTCGTGGCATATCGCTGCTGGAGCAGGGCAAATGCCGCCGGCAGGTCGGCCACAAGCTGGTCGCGGCGCGCCAAGACGACATGATGCGGCGGCAGCACCGAGAGCGCGCGTCCGCCGGCACTGCGATTGGTGACCAGCACCGTGCCAGTTTGTGCGATCAGGGCGTCGCATTCACTGATGCCGGCATCACAGGCTTCCAATTCATGGACGTCATAAGGCCGATCCGTGCGGAGCAGGGGAAGGTTGAGCGTGGGGCAGATGGCATCCGTCAAATCACCGGAATGGCCGCCCACGCGCTGCCATTTCTCCTTGTCCCGCAGGGAGTTGATCGCCTGCCGGGCTTCGTCGGCAGACTTAAATAGCTGAAAGTCAGCCTTTAATTCAGCGGCGTTCTTGGCAAACAGCGCGAGTTGCTCATCGAAACTGTCGCCCACTTTGGGCAACCATTGGCGGGGAGAGGAAAGCGGTGAAGCGGAGGCGGGCTGGCCATGACCATGCAAGCCAGGAACCAGCGCCCCAACTTTCAGCGCCTCACGGATACGGCCAAGAATATTTTCACGTTCGCTCATTTCCGGTTCCTCCACCAGGCTTTAAATGATTCCGGCGCGATCGGCGGCAGGTCGCGGGTTTTCGTCCAGGCTTTCGCCGGGTCAAGCATCGAGCCTTTCACCGCGCCTTGCAACGGCTGGAAGATGCGCGCCATGGTCATGCCAAAATTCCAGAGGGTCGGCCGGTTTGCGGCGAAGGCGAACAGCTTGAAAGCGGTTTGCTCGCCAAATGATGGCTTTTGTTTCGCAGCATTGCGGCGGTTTTGCAGCAGATGATGATGCAGGTCGATTTTCACCGGGCACGTTTCCGTGCAAGCACCGCAAAGTGAGGAGGCGCTGGAAAGATGTTTCCATTCCTGCAAACCGCGCAGATGCGGGGTGATGACGGAGCCGATGGGCCCGCTGTACGTGGTGCCGTAGGTATGGCCGCCGACGTTGCGGAAAATCGGGCAGACGTTCAGGCACGCACCGCAACGGATGCAGTGGAGCGCATCACGCTGCTCGGCGTCGGCGAGCAGTTCGGTGCGATGATTATCGAGGAGCACAACATGCCATTCCTCCGGGCCGTCGGTTTCGCCGGGCTGGCGTGGGCCGGAATACAATGTGTTATAGCAGGTCAACTGCTGGCCGGTGCCCATGGTGGCCAGCAGGGGCAGAAACAGCGCCAGATCGTCCATGCGGGGCAGGACTTTTTCGATGCCGAGGAGCGAAATCATGGTCTTCGGCAGCGCGGCGGTGAGGCGGGCGTTGCCCTCGTTTTCCGTGATCGAAATCATGCCGGTTTCGGCGATGGCAAAGTTTGCGCCGGTGATGCCGATGTCCGCCGTGAGGTACTTTTTACGGAGCGCGCGCCGGGCGATCATCGTCAGCTCTTCAGGGTCGTTGGTCGCGGCCGCGCCGAGTTCGCGCTGGAACAACTCGCTGATCTCATCCCGCGTCAGGTGCATTGACGGGAACACGATGTGATAAGGTGTCTCCTTGCGAAGCTGCACGATGAGTTCCCCCAGATCGGATTCGACGACGTTCAACCCGGCGTGTTCCAGCGCGTCATTCAGGTGGATTTCCTCGCTGGTCATCGCCTTGGACTTGATGACGGACTTCGCCTGCTTGTCGTGGACGATTTTCAGGATGATTTCGCGGGCCTGCGCCGCAGTGGTGGCCCAATGAACCTTGGTGCCACGCGATTCCAGTTTGGCGGCGAATTGCTCCAGATGCTGGTCGAGATGATTGACCGCCTGCCATTTGGTTTCCGCGGCCCGCTGGCGCGCGCCCGGCCAGTCCTGAAACGACGCCTTGCGGGCATCGCGGACGGTCTCATAGTTGCGCAATGCCCTGCGGATGAACTTGCGATGGCGCAGATCACCCGTCATCACCTGCGCCTGCGCTTTAAATTGGGAGACAAAACTCATGCAGATTTTTCAACCACGGATGGACACAGATGAGCACGGATAAAAGCGTGAAGCAGCGGATTGGTCATGCCCAATCTGAACACCGGACTGGAAAGTCCGGTGAACCGGCAGGCTGGAAAGCCTGCCCTACAGTTGTTGCCACGAGTGGTCATGGTTTGAAATTATCTTTGATTTAGAACTTCCGCGAGGTGGATGGTTTTGAGCGGATTGCCCTGGCGTGAGAGCAGGCCCTGAATGTGCATCAGGCAGCTTGAATCATTGGACACGATGTATTCCGCGCTGGTTTCCACGGCCGAAGCACATTTCACTTCGCCCATCGCGGTGGAGATCATCGGAAACTTGGCGGCGAAAGTGCCGCCGAAGCCGCAACAGGTTTCCGCCTCGCTCATCTCGACTAGTTCCAGACCGTTCACCTTGCCCAACAGGGCGCGCGGAGATTTTTTTATGCCCAGCTCACGCAGGCCGTGGCAGCCATCGTGGAAGGTGACCTTGTGCGGAAACTTTGCGCCGAGGTCGGTGACCCCAAGCTGGCTGACCAGAAAATCGGAAAATTCCCAGGTGCGGCCGGAAATTTGTTTGGCAAGCGCGGCCTGGGGGGTGTTTTCAAACAGTTGCGGGTAGAAAACCTTGAGCATCGCGCCGCAGGAGCCGGAGCCGATGACGACGGCCTCGGCGTTGGCCAGTTGCGGCAAGACCTTCGCGGCAACGGTGCGCGCCTCATCCCAGTAGCCGGAATTGAACGGCGGCTGGCCGCAGCAGGTGATGGCTTCAGGAAAGACGACCTTGTGGCCGAGGCGTTCGAGGATCTCCACCATGCTGATGCCGGCGCGCGGAAACAGCGCGTCCACAAAGCAGGGGATGAAAAGCGTGACGGTCATGCAGTTGCGCACCTATTCTTTATGCGGCAACGCGGCGTGTCATCAAAAAAATTTCGCATCGCCGGCGGAATTACTTTGACGTCGCCGCCTCATCCAACTCCAACCGCAGATAATCATACATGATACCCGAAGTAAGTCCGCCAGGCGGGATGGTGAGTTCCAGCGTGTTCGTGCCGGCCTTCATCAATGAGGCATTGAAGGCGAGATCGCGTTCACACCAGGAACCGCCGATGCCGTCGCGATTGATGGTGGCGTTGTAGGTCAGGTTGGTCACGGTGCCGATGGGCTGGTCGTTCATGATGCCGCTCAAGGTGCGCGTGCCGACGCCGCAAATGGCCAGCCGCAAGGTGGCCTTGCCGTGCGGCGCGTTGGTCAGGTTGAAAATGACGGCCCAGGTGGTGCCATCGCCGCGGCCGTTGCCGGTGGTGTTGTTGGTGTCCGTATTGTAGGGCAGTTGTTCAAAAAACCAGTCCTTGCGGTAATCGCTTTGGCCGACGACGTAGTTTACATCAAGCGGGAAAAGCTTCGGATACTGCAGATACCAGCCCCAGTGATAATAATCGTCGCCCTTGAAAAATTCCGAGGCCGTGCGGTTGGGAATGCCGATGTCCCAAAGCTGTCTGCCGAACCGCACCGGCCGCCAATCCACGTCTCCGAGCGGCAAGCTTTGGCTGGAAGCAACGGCAATGTTGGTCACGGCCAGATCGCCCAGCACGCCATCGGCGATGGCGTGGAGCGTATATTTTCCGGGGCGGACGTTGGGAATGGTGAATGTTCCATCGTCACTGGCACGCACCCAGAACTCGTAATTTCGCGCGTCATTCTGCCATTCCACAGTGCGCGGGAGGCCAAAACCGCCGCCACCACCGCCAAAACGTCCACGAAAGCCGTTGGTGCCACCGGGGCCGTTCGTGGAAGCCAGCGTGCCAATATCTGGCCCGCCGCGCGCGGGTCTGCCGCCAAAACTGTCATTGGTGCCGGCGATGGAACTATTCAAATTCGTCATCGCGGCCTCGTCTTCCCCGCCGCCCGCCAGACCAAACCCGCCAGCGCGTCCGCCGCCTCTGCCGGGGCGCGGGCCACGGGGAATGATGGCCGGGGCGTAATCTGGCGCCGTCAGGCCGACAAGCAGGTTTTTCATCCTCAAATCCGGGGCCTGCGGGTCAATGAGCACGATCTTCCCGGTCACGGTTCCACGTTCATTCTTGTGCGGGTAATCCACGCCTTGCACCCAGTCGTATGGCCAGGCTTTTGCCTCCTTATCGGCCTGGGCCAGCGCATCCGGCCAGAGCGACTCGCGGTTATCCGCCGAGTTGCAGTAGATCAGGAACGGCCCGATGACCTTCGTCCAGGCGTCGTTGGTGCCGATGTTGCAGATGCTTCCGCCGTAATGACTGCTGCGCCAGTAATTCAGCAGCGTTGGCGGGGCAGGGGCGGTGAGATTGTTCGTGTTAAAGGTGGCATCACGATGCGATGAGAGTTCGTATTTGGTCGGCCCGCCGCTGAGATATTCCACGCTGGGATTGACGAGCCAGAGGCCGATCTTCTTTTCCGTGCTGGACCAACCCCACGCGCGGACATCGAACTGGTTTGCGGAATAATCATATTTATGTTCCACCTCGCCCTGGTAAATTCCGGTGTTCATCCGGCGCGCCTCCTTCATGTTCATCTGCGTGGCGTGATTCCAGTCGTAGGTGGAGATCATCTTCATGTTCCGGCTGGCATCCACGGTCATCCAGTCGAAGATGTCGTCGTTAAGCTTCATGCAAAAACGCGCCTCACCGAGGGAGGTCGGAGGGTAATTCGTGGGGTGCGAGAAAACGGAATAGGTGTAAACACCCGATTCGCCACGACCGAGGGCATACCGGATTTCGATATCCGCAGTGATGCTGCCACCCGGGCCGCCGCCCATCTGGCTGCCGCCGGAAATACCCTTGATGGCAACCTCCCCGCGCGCGCCGCCGTTCGCCTTGGGATCAATCGTGACGCTGGGGATGACTTTCGCGGCGCGGCTGGTGTTGTGTGACCAATAAGCTTCCTGCCGGCCGGATGCGGTATCGAGCATCTCCAATTTTTTGTATTCCAGCGAAAGCAGGTCGCCGGAACGTTTCGAGACGCTTATGGTGACGAGGCCATTGCCGAGGGTGAAGGAATTGTCGTCCTCGGAGATGGTGACGCCAGGGGCGGCTTGCAACAGGGCAGGCAGGAAAATAAAAAATGCGGCGGTGGCCAGTTCTTTCAGCGAAATCATCAGGTTTGGGTCGTTTGGGTGCAGGATTAGACGCGAGGTTTTCACCTGTAGTTACAACGGATTTTGGCAGACAGTTTCGCGTCGTTCTGCTATTGAAAGCGCGGTGAGCAACAAATTTCGACTGGGCGTCCTTGGTTCCGGCAAAGGGTCAAACTTTGCCGCGATCGCCGACGCGATTACGGCGGGGAAAATCCCGGCGGAAGTCGGCATCGTCCTGAGCGATGTTGAAGGCGCGGGCATTTTGGCGCAGGCGCGTGATCGGAAACTTCCGGCGCAATTCATCCCGCCGGGAAAATTTCGCACCAAGCTGGATGAGGAGGCTGAACGCGCGTTCGTCGCGGCCTTGCAGACGGCCAAGGTGGACTTGATCGTTCTGGCCGGTTTCATGCGGGTGTTGAAGGGGGATTTTTTACGCGCTTTTGAAGGCCGCATCGTGAATGTCCACCCGTCGCTGTTGCCGTCCTTTCCCGGGCTGGAGGCGTGGAAACAGGCGCTGGATCATGGCGTGAAAGTGGCGGGCTGTACGGTGCATTTCGTGGATGCGGGGGTGGATTCCGGGGCGGTCATCGGCCAGCAGGCCGTGCCGGTGCTGGATAATGACACGGCGGAAACCCTGCACCAGCGCATTCATGCCGCCGAACACGATCTCTACCCCAAATGCGTGGCCGCCATCGCTCGCGGGGGCATCTCCGTACAGGGCCGGCGCGTGATTTGGAAACCATAACGAACAGACATGAACATGGGATATAAAATTGCAGGCTCACTTTTCCTGGCGGCAGCCTTTGCCTGGCTGACAACCGGCTGCCAATCGGCCAAAAACGACATCGTATTCACGGATGATGCTTCGCTGCCCCGGCTGGAAACGAATTCCGTCGCCCCGGCACACGTCAGCAGCCTGCCCAAGGAGGACGAGGTCAAAATTGAAATCCAGGTGTTCAGCAACCTGCTCACGCGGCATTTTTGGGAGGATGGCGATTACACCGCCATATTCCTGCGCGCGGATGACGCAGAAGTGACTGCGCTGCAGAAAATTTTTCCAGACCGCAAGCCGCCGATCAAGGAAAGCTACCGCGTGGACCTCCAGCCAAACCAATCGCCGCGCGACAAGGACACGGGCAAATCCGCGATGATTTTAAGCGTGGATTTGGATGAGCCGGCCGCGGACGGCACCGTGACCGCCATCGGCAAGTGGTACGCCGGCGGTGCGGTGACGGGTTTTTACAGCTATCAGTTGAAGAAAACCGGCGATGACTGGGCAATCCAAAACCCGCAATGAGGCAAATCTTGCATGAAGAAGGGCAAAAAACAGTTGGCCTTGCCGCGTCGGAACTGGACAATTAATCCCGTCACGCGCGTGAAGGATTCATCCAAGAAGTATTCGCGCCCGCAGGTGAAATCGGTTTTGAAAAAGCTGGAAACAGAATAGGCGAGAACCGGCAGAATGGATCCGGACGGAATTTTTTACTCTCAAAATCCGCCGGTTTTGCCAGAATATGAATTTCAAATGAGCAAGAAACTAAGATTCGGTCTGCCCAAGGGCAGTTTGCAGGAAGCCGCCATTCAGAAGCTGGCCAAGGCGGGCTATAACATCTCAGTCAGCAGCCGCTCGTATGTCCCGTACGTGGACGACGACGAACTGGAGATCCGCCTGATTCGCGCACAGGAGATCAGCCGCTATGTCGAGCACGGCTACCTGGATTGCGGCATCACCGGCCACGACTGGATTATTGAGAACGGCTCCAAGGTCCAGGAGGTCGGCGAATTCCTGTTCAGCAAGGTCTCGCGCAAACCGGCGCGCTGGGTGTTGTGCGTGCCGGAAAATTCCCCGGTGAAATCCGTGAAGGATTTGGAAGGCAAACGCATCGCCACCGAGGTCGTCAACCTGACCAAAAAATATCTCAAGAAAAACGGCGTAAAGGCGGAGGTGGAATTTTCCTGGGGCGCGACCGAAGTGAAGGCACACGAGTTGGTGGATGCCATCGTGGAAGTCACCGAGACGGGCTCCTCACTGCGCGCGAACAACCTGCGCATCGTGGATGAGCTTTTGAGTTCCACCCCGCGGCTGATTGCGAATCACACCGCCTGGAAAGATTCGTGGAAGCGCAAGAAGATCGAGACGATGGCCTTGTTGCTGAAGGGCGCGCTGGCCGCGGAAACCCTGGTCGGCCTGAAGATGAACATCGCCGAAAAAAATCTGGCGAAATTGCTCACGGAATTGCCCGCATTGCGCAACCCGACCGTCGCCAGCTTGAGCCTCAAAGGCTGGGTGGCCGTGGAAACGATCATCGATGAGCATGTCGTCCGGGAATTGATTCCGCAACTGAAGGCTGCCGGCGCGGAGGGCATCATCGAGTATCCCTTGAACAAGGTGGTTTACTGAGGCCCTGATTTTCCGTTACATTCATCGCTCAACGCATGAAACATAATTCATATTTCGAAGGCAAAGTACAGAGCCTGGCCATCACCACGGCCGATGGTCCGGCGACCGTTGGCGTGATCGAACCGGGCAAGTACAGTTTTGGCACGGATTGCGTGGAGCACATGCATGTCGTGGCGGGCACGCTCAAGGCCAGGCTTCCCGGCGGCGACTGGCAGAGCCACGGCAAAGGCCAGTTTTTCATTGTTCCAGCCAACGTGAAGTTCGAGGTGGAAGCCGCGGCAGATGTGGCTTATCTCTGCTACTACAAGCGCTAAGGCCGTTCTTCAATCAAAATAAACCGCCGGATGAAAGTTCATCCGGCGGTTTTTGCTTTGTCCGGGCCAATTGTCAGCCGGACTGCCTGGATGATCAGCACATGCTCCGGGCGCACGGGGGGCACGAGTCGTTGGCGGGTTGTGCGTCAGCGTGGCTACTGGGCATGAGCAGGGGAAGTTCAAACCATCTAACAATTTCCAAATAAATTGTCGGCTTTGGGCAAGCGGCGCACACTTATGGTTGAATGCAATCAATGGATAACAGCGCGTTGTTGCGGCAATATGTGGAAAATAATTCCGACGAGGCGTTTGCCGAACTGGTGGCGCATCATATCAATCTGGTGTATTCGGTCGCGCTGCGGCAGGTGGGGGATCCGCATCAGGCCGAGGAAATTACGCAGGCCGTGTTCATCATCCTGGCAAGAAAGGCGGCGGAATTGCGTCATGACAAGGCCCTTTCGAGCTGGTTGTTCCAGGTCACGCGACTGACGAGCAACAATTTTATCAGAAGCGAAACCCGCCGTCAGCGCCGTGAAGAGGAGGCGTATATGCAATCTGCTTTGGATCAAGCCGGGAGCGACGTCTGGCCCAGAATTGCGCCGTTGCTGGACCATGCCGTCGCCGGCCTGCACGAGAAAGACCGCCGGGCCATCGTGCTGCGGTTTTACGAGGGCCGGAATCTGCGGGAAGTCGGCCTGGCCCTGGGCGCAAGCGAGGGCGCGGCGGAGAAACGGGTGAACCGTGCGCTGGAAAAGCTGCGGAATTTCTTCACGAAACGGGGCGTGAGTTCGACAACGGCCAGCATTGCCGGGGCGATTTCCGCCAATTCCGTTCACGCCGCGCCGGTGGCGCTGGCAAAAACTGTAACTGTCGTGGCGGTGGCCAAGGGCGCGGCGGCCAGCGGTTCAACCTTAACCCTCATCAAAGGAGCATTGAAAATTATGGCATGGACAAAAGCAAAAACAGCGTTGGTCGCGGGAGCAGCTTTGCTGCTCGCGGCCGGAACAACCACGGTCGTGATCAAGACCAGCTCATCCAATCGCCCGCCGGAGACCATGGCGAAAATGAGCAAGTTTCCCAAGATCTTTACCGGCGGCCTCAACCAGGCCGGGAACATTCCCCATGCCCTTTTTTCCTACCCGGCGGGGGATGACAAGACGCGCCGCTATCTCGCGGGGATCGTGCTCATGTTTCACAAGGATTTGGATCCCGTCCGCGACATCAAGAGCGACCGTGAGCTTACCGAGGCCGACATCAGAACCCGGAGCATCTTCATCTACGGATCACCTCAAAACCACAGCCTGTTCCAGCGGGTCCGCGATCAATTGCCCATTCTGTTTGAGGATGACGGAATTGTCGTGGGCAACAAGAAATACATGGGCAGCGACGTGGGCGCCATTTTTGTTTGTCCGAATCCGCTCAATCCGCAAAATCGGCTGGTCATTTACGGAACGGTTTCACCGGGCGCATTGGACCAGATGAACGGCGTTTTCCATGGTCCGACAGATTACATCGTGTTCAACAACACGACGCGCCGATTTGCCAAGGTGCAGGATGCCGACCGCTTTTTGCTGCTGGGCAGTTTCGACAAGTCTGATCCAACAAATTGGCGGGTGGATGAGAAGCTTGAGCTGGCCCCGCCCAAAGCCCTGCAACTGGCCGCAGCGCACGTGGCCGTGGCCAGATAGCATGGCGAGCCGCCAGCTGCCGCCCCACTGAGCCGCTGATGGCAGCGCGGGCGAAAAATTGAAATTTTTTGTCCGGTTTTGCATTCGGCGGGCGTTTATGGGTGAATGATGTCAATGGAAGACATGGCTTTGCTGCGCGAATTTGCGCGCACCCAATCGGAATCCGCTTTTGCCGCGCTGGTGGAACGTCATGTCGGACTGGTTTATTCCGCCGCGTGCCGCCAGGTGCGAGACCCGCATCTGGCGGAGGATGTGACCCAGGCGGTCTTCATCATTCTAGCCCGCAAAGCCGGGCATTTACCCGCCAGCACGGTGTTGTCCGGCTGGCTGCTCAAGGCCGCCCGTTACGCGGCCAACGCCCAGATCCGGACGGCCGTCCGGCGGGCGCAACGCGAAGAGGAGGCCGCCATGCAATCCACCTTGAATGAACCTTCGCCGGACGTTTGGGAACAGCTTGAGCCATTACTGGACGAGGCGATGGCATTCTTGGGCGAAACCGACCGAAATGTGCTGGCGCTGCGCTATTTTGAAAACAAGACGGCAGCGGAAATCGCCTCCCAGTTAAAGATGAATGAGGAAGCGGCGCAGAAACGGGTGACGCGCGCGCTGGAGAAGCTGCACCGTTATTTCAGCCGGCGCGGCATTTCGTCAACCACGGCGATCATTGCCGGGGCGATTTCCGCCAATTCCGTCCAGGCCGCGCCGGTGGCGCTGGCAAAAACTGTAACCGTCGTGGCGGTGGCCAAGGGCGCGGCGGCCGGCGGTTCAACCCTAACCCTCATCAAAGGAACCCTAAAACTTATGGCATGGACAAAAGCAAAAACTGCGGCCATCACCGGCGCGGTCATCATTCTGGCGGCAATTTCGACCGCAACGGTGACAAGGCACTTTCGGCACGCGCCCCCGGCGCAAACAGGCAGGCTGAAATTGCCGACTGGCAATGTCACGCCAATGCTTTATTATGGTTATAGCCATGACGTGATTTTCCTGGCCTCCGACGGCAGTCTTTGGAGTTGGGGCGAAGAGCGGCTGGGTTGGCCGGTTTTAGGCCTGGCCAATACCAATAGACAAAAGACCGTCTCGCTGCGTCGGATCGGGAAAGACAATGATTGGGTGAGCATTGCCGTGGGCGATTCTCAAAACATGGCCATCAAATCAGACGGGACGTTATGGGCGTGGGGCGAAAACCTGTCCTACCAATTGGGCGACGGCACAAAAATCACAAGGCCGACGCCGGTGCCATCCGTTCCCGGAAATGATTGGAAACAGGCGGCTGTCGGGACCAGCGCATTGGCCTTGAAAAATGACGGCACTTTATGGGCGTGGGGCAATAATTACGGCGGGTTATTGGGAACCGGCAACCCGGCCAAAGTGATTACAAACGCGGTGCAAGTCGGCAGTTCAACCAATTGGACCAAGATTTTGGGTGGCGGGATTCAAACCGTGGGGCTGCAATCCGATGGCAGCATTTGGTTTTGGGGATCACTTGACGGCCATGGCCAGGGCACCAATAACTACCGCGTTCCCACCCGAATGTCGCCGGACACCAATTGGGTGGATGCCTGCTTTGGATATTTCACGGTGCTTGCGCTCAAGTCAGACGGCACGCTCTGGGCCTGGGGATTGGATGCGGAGTTTTATACCGGCGCGTCCGACAAGAGCTCGAATGCCAGACCGATGCAGGTTGGAACCGAAAGCGACTGGCAATCCATTTCTTCCTCCCGGGGTTGTTTCTATCATCTTCTCCGGAAACGTGATGGTTCGCTTTGGACGCTGGATGCCTCCGAACATCGCACCATAAAACCGGGCCGGCAGTACAAACCGATTGTGCCAAGGAAAATTGATTTTAACAAAGACATCGCCGCTTATGCCGCCGGCGGCGACAGCATCGGCATCGTTTTGACGCCGGACGGCGAGGTTTGGACGTGGGGGAAAGTCATCGGACAATATTCCCCGGCGGATTACTGGAAAGACGGCAAACAGGCTTTCCCGGAATCAAAAATAATTGATAAACCCTGGCAGGTTTCAAATATTGATTCGCAAGATTGAATGATTCGCCCTTCCTAAACCATTTTACAGGCTGTCCGGGCGTTGTATAATGTCGTTCTGTGAATTCGCAAAAGCGGCAACGCGTGGTCTGTGGCATGAGCGGAGGAGTTGACTCCTCCGCCACGGCGGCGCTTTTGATCGAGCAGGGGTATGATGTCATCGGCATCACGCTCAAGCTCTGGCCGCAGGATTGCGTGAACCGTGCCGAAGACAAGTGCTGCGGGCCGCAGGCGGTCACGGATGCGCGCTCCGTCTGCGACAAGCTGGATGTGCCGTACTATCTGGTGGATGAAGCGGCCGATTTCCAGAAGCACGTGATCCAGTATTTTGCGGATGAATACAAGGCCGGGCGCACGCCGAACCCCTGCGTGATGTGCAACCAGAACCTCAAGTTCGGGCGGCTCATTGACCGGGCGGACCAATTGGGCGCGGATTTCATCGCCACCGGTCATTTTGCCCGGGTGGAAAAGAGCGCGGACGGCTCGCGTTACCTGCTCAAGCGCGGGCGTGATTCGCGGAAGGATCAAAGCTATTTTCTTTTCTCGCTCCGGCAGGATCAACTGGCGCGCACCTTGTTTCCATTGGGCGACAAGACCAAGAGCGACACGCGCAAGGTGGCGCGGCATTGTAATCTCAAGACGGCGGACAAAGAGGAGAGCATGGAAATCTGCTTCGTGCCGGACAACAACTACGGCGGCTTTCTCCAGACGGCGGGCCTGGCGCAGAAGCATCGCGGCGAGATCGTGGACCAGCACGGCCAGGTGCTGGGGCACCATGACGGCATTGAGTTTTACACCATCGGCCAGCGAAAGGGGCTGGGCATCACCACGGCCAAGCCGGTTTATGTGGTGGAACTCGACCCGGAAAACAACCGTGTGGTGGTGGGCGATGACTCCGCGCTGGATCGTGATGAATTTGTCGCCGACCGTTGCAACTGGCATCCGTTTGAGCAGTTGACCGGGCCGGTCGAAGTGACGGCCAAGATCCGTTACAACCATCCCGGCACGGCGGCGACGCTGACGCCGGATGGGGCAAACCGGGTGAAAGTGAAGCTGCACACGCCGCAACGGGCGATCACGCCCGGGCAGGCGGCGGTGTTTTATCAGGATGATTTGGTCGTGGGTGGCGGATGGATCATGCGATAGGAAAACCTGCCCGGGTAACACTGCAAGCGGCAGGTCAGGCCGGTCAGTGAGGCGGCAGTTTCAGTTCCGCGCGCACAACACTGACGACCCGGGCATGAGAATCATCATCACCAGCGGAGACAAGCGTCAAACGGACGGTTGTGCCTGCGAGGCCCTGAATCAGGGCGGCGGCGTGGGCAATGTTTCCATCTTGAACCGGCACCGCCGGCCCGGTGTCCGGGGCGACGGCGATGATCCGGTCGCCAGCATGGATGTCTTTTTGAGCGGCGGCGGGGGTTCCGGGAATGATCTCCTGGACGATAATATGCCCGCCATCCGCCCTCAGTTGAATGCCGATACCGGAGACGGGAGCGCCCAGCGCTTCGAGAACATAATGCTGGAGGAGCGTGCTGTTTACGACATCATGCCACTGGTAAACAGTGCCCGGCGCCGTCCCGGAGGCGCCTGGGTTTGCACCCGGATCACCGGGCATGTGGTTTAAGACCATTTTCATGTCACTGTTCGCGGTGGTCTCAATGATCATCCCCAGTTCCGGGTCAAACCAAGCGACGCCCGAAATGGTGCCCTCGAAGCTGGATACGGATATACCCGCCGGATTTGGGCCGGGATCGGGTTTGGTGTTGAGGGTGGATTTATACTCCAGACGGGCGCAGTTGCGTTTCCAGTGCTGCTCCCAATTTTGAAAAGTAACCACAGAATCCATGGTCATGGTGCCGAGGGGGCTCAGGGCAACCTCCGTCTGAAACGGCCAGGTATCGCCCGGCAGCACCGGCTTGGGCGGCAGATACTCGTGCAGCCCGTTGATCATCAGCTTGAGAAAACTCGCGCCAAACTGGATTTTGGAGAACGCGGAAGCATCCGTCGATGAGAGCCGCTGCTCCAGTTCATCAACGCCTTCCATCCGCCCGACCTCATTGCTCGCATCCAGGAAGCAGCGGATTTTGAAGCCGGCAACTTTGCCAAATAACCGGGCCAGCGCATTCGAGCCGTGCGACAACGATGTGTCGGTTGAATCGTAATCCAAGACCCGCTTGCCGCCCAAGACAATCCGATCCCGGTAACTGAGAAACTCCAGTTCCACCAAATGTCCGCCTCCGGGGTCGGCCGACAACACCGTCAGCCCGTATTTCTTGTTCACGGTCAGATCCTCCTTCAAGGGATCCGGCTGGCCCGGTTTGAGATACTCGCCGTTTCTTTTCATGTCCACGTCAAATACAAAGCGTTCACCCACGCGCGGCCATTTCAGTTTCAGCTCCACCGGGCCAGCCGGCAGCAAGCTGGTTACGTAGCCCTTGCCAACTGGCAGGCTGTTGGAGGAGGCTCCTGATTTGGGCGGCTGCGTGCCCTCGACCTGGCGCGACAAGACGAGCACCCCTTCCGCCAACTGGTAACGGAGGCCGACCGGTTTAAGAACCTGCTCCAAAGCCTCATTACAGGTCTGGCCTTCAATGACCACGTTCCGCACCCACTGGCGGCAAAGCGGATCGGTTTGGTCATGGGATTTCTGCCAGTCATATCTCAGGCCCACCTGCGCCGCGAGACTCTGAACAATGTCCTGCACGCTCGCTTGTTCGCTCGTGTATTTCACCTTGCTTCCCAGCCGTGCATCGACGTGACCTACTGGCACTTGGGCCAACGTTGTCTGTTCCGCCGACGGTGGCTCCGAGGCCGTGCCCTTGGAAGCCGCCATCTTTTCCACCACCAGCACTTCGCCGGGCAGATTGGTCGGGACAAGTTCGAGGCCGAGTTCTTTCCTGAGCGCGACTCCGAAGCGTTCCCCAGTTTTGGAATCGAGCATGGTGTATAGATAATCAAACCTGCCTTCAGGCAGGTCGGCAGGCCAGATGACCTGGTTTGATTCGCAGTTGTATAAGCGGGTGACAAATTGCACAAAGGTCCGATTGCGGCCCATCATCCAGGTGAGGTGCTCGCCGGACGGGCTTTGGGCTTCAGCCGAATAATCGAGGCCGTTCAGCGGGGTGTGAAAATGCGTGGGACGAAACACAAACAGTCCGCTCGGCAGGCTTTGAAAATGCTGGTAATTGGCCTGAAAATACGAGTCCGGGGGTGCTGGAAAAAAAGTTGCTTTGACCACGACGATGGCTGTGACGGCGGCAAGGGCGACCGCAACTCCAATCACAATTGCCATTTTTACTTTGGAGAAGCGCGGTTCGGAGAGCGCACGCCCCCGTGCCCCGTCCGCTGCCCCGTCGAACGCCTTTCCCGCCGTTCCGGTGGAAGCGGTGGCTGCGCTCCTCACAATCGTTTCCACGCAAGTCTTCACGTCGTTGACCTGCTGATAGCGAAGTTCAGGTTTCTTTTCCAACGCGCGTAAAACAATTTCATCGAGGCGTACATCTATTTGAACTTTCCGGGACGGCGGTTCGATGCGTTTGCCGGGCAGTTCGCCGGTGAGCATCTCGTAAAAAACAACGCCCAACGAATATATGTCAGCGCGACTATCCACGCGCTGCGGATCGGTCTTCTGTTCGGGGGCGCTGTAACCCGGTGTGCCAACGGCGGTCTCGGTGGCGTTTTCCGGCACAACGGACGCGCCGGCATGGCTGCCGGCGTGGACGGTGCCGAGCATTTTGGCGATGCCAAAATCGGCGACCTTCACGCGACCGGCTTTGTCGAGCAGGAGGTTCTCCGGTTTGATGTCGCGATGAACAATGCTCCGGTCGTGGGCAAACTGCAGGGCATCGCACAGCGGCGGCACGATGGCCAGCGCCTCTTCCGGCGTGAATTTTCGCGTGCGCAAAAGCTGGCGTAGATTCACGCCATCCACGAATTCCATAAGCAGGTAATAAAACCCGCCGGCCTGTCCGAAGTCGTAAATAGTGACGATGTTCGAATGGTTTAGCGCGGCGAGGGCCTGTGCCTCACGCGTGAACCGTTCGGCAAACTGCGGGTCACGCACGCGTTCCGGTGCCAGCAGCTTGAGTGCGACGATCCGGTTCAAGGTTATTTGCCGGGCCTTGTACACCACGCCCATGCCG
Source organism: Verrucomicrobiia bacterium (assembly GCA_031290985.1). GTDB lineage: Bacteria > Verrucomicrobiota > Verrucomicrobiia > Limisphaerales > UBA11358 > UBA11358. Next base: position 141,833 of record JARLJW010000057.1, read on the forward strand.
CCACGCCCGAGGCATTCCATGATCTCAAGCTGTGGAAAATGCGGCGCAATCTGTTCCGGCGGCAGCGGCGGCTGGGCGGCCGGCTCCGCGTCAACCTGCGTGGGCACCATGGCCTCGGCCAGGAGACAGCGCGGGCACAGGCCGGCCGTGGCGGTCGAAGGCAAGACCGCGCCGCACTTGGGGCAGGAGTTTGAGGAAGCCGTTGGTTCGTTCATACCAGTGTCCTGACGTGACGGTGCGGTTTGGTTACGAACATTTTTTCAACTTTCCAAGGCGGCAAAGAGGGCGCGCATCTCCGACTCGACGAGGCCGGGGTCGTCGAGCGTGCCGGCAACTTCCGCCTTCAGCAACTGGCGGAAGCGCCGCTTCAGACGGTGCACCGCAACTTTCAGCGCATTCGCATTCAGGCCGCCAGCGGCCGCCAGCGCCGCCTGGTCGCCATGCGCGGCATCGCCGGTGAGCCACGGCTTGACGCGCTCGAAAAAATCCGCCCGGCCTTCGGCCACGCATTCGCGCCGCAGGGCAGCCAGGGCGTGCGCCACGACCGTCAGCGCCCATTGCCGGTCGAAAGCGGCATCCGGCGACAACACCCCGGCATCCGGAACCGAGCGGGCTTCGGTTTCATGGAGTGATATGTTTTCAACTCCGCCGCCGCGTTTCAGCCGTTGCCGCGATTCGCGCTGATGCGAGAGAAAGTGTTTCACCGCCCCAAGCAGATAGGAACGGAACCGACCGCGCTCCGGCCCGGCGCGGTCGATGGTTCCACCGGCCAGCATGTGGGCGAAGAAGTCATGCGCCAGTTCGCGCGCGGCATCCGCATCCCGCAAATCGCAACGCAGGAAGGTGGCCACGGGTTCGTAGTAGGCGTTGCAGAGCTCGGTCAGGGCGCGGCGTCCCTCCGGCGAATCGGCTTTGGCCCGGTTGACCTGCGTCCAGCGCGTGGTGCGAAATTCCCCGTCCGGCGGCTCCGGCAAGGGTTGGCCGGGCGTCGGTGGTGTCAGCTCAGCGCTCATCGGATTCTGGACGAATCATGCCACAGTTGCCTGACGTGTTGAAGGCGAATGGTTACCTGTTTTTTGCCGCCCTCGCCATATCCGGTTTGAGAATAAACAGTTAGGTAACCAGTGGATTGAGGAGAACACAGGTGCTGGACTCGCGCCGTTCAGCGGGGCACGGGGCGAATCTAGCGGATGGCTGTATGAAGAAATCAAAAAAGCCTGTTGGTGGCGGTGCCGGCTTATGCTACCTGTAACCGGCGCTAAACGCCAGCGTCTGTGTCATGACCAAACCATACAACCAAACCATGAAATCCAAACTGGCCATTTGCCTTACCATTATGACTGCCATGCTCACCTCAACCCTCGCGGCGGGCGCCGCGGACTCCGTTTACGACATTCCGTTGAAGGATATCGACGGCAAGGACACCAGCTTGAAGCCCTACAAGGGCGACGTGCTCCTGGTAGTCAATGTGGCTTCCAAGTGCGGATACACCCCGCAATATGCCGCCCTGCAGGCGCTCTACAAAAAATACGCCTTGCAAGGCCTGGTTGTCTGCGGATTTCCCTGCAACCAGTTCCTTTCGCAGGAACCCGGCACCGATGCGGAGATCAAGGCGTTTTGCACCTCCAAGTACGAGGTGACGTTCCCGATGTTCGACAAGCTGGAGGTGAACGGGGATAACCGGCACCCGCTCTATGTCTGGCTCGCGGGCAAGGATTCGCCGTTTCCGGGGAAGATCAAATGGAATTTCACGAAGTTTCTCATCAGCCGCGATGGCAAGATTGTGGCGCGTTTTGATTCCAAGGTGAAACCGGATTCCGAGGAAGTGACGAAGGCCGTCGAAGCGGCGCTCGCGGCGAAATGAGGCTGATAAATCAAGCGGCGGCAATAACGCGCATCTAAGCGGGTGAACGCTTGTGGGACAATTAGTTTTACGCTCTCCCTCTCCCCCTAGGGAGAGGGAGAACCGGTTGCTGCGTCCTGACGAAAGGTGCGTCTTGGTTCATGAGGGCAGGGCGCAAACACGTCAAAGAGCAGAACACCGCCGAAGGTAGGCTAAACACGGGAAATCACTAAACAGCGCATGAGCCTGTCAACCAAGCGTTGGAGCGCATTGATTGCGGTAGTGTTTGCCACTGTGCTGGGAGCAGCGGCGGCGGAGTCCAAAATCCGCGTGCTGGTCGTGGATGGTTTCAGCAACCACGACTGGCAACACACCACGGCGTTGATTGAAGGCATACTCGAGCCGGCTGGCTTGTTTGAGGTCTCCGTCAGCACCGCGCCGCAATCCACCAATGCCGAGGAGTGGGCGGCATGGCGTCCGAAATTTACCGATTGCGATGTCGTCATCCAGACCTGCAACGACATCAGCCACGGCCCCAAATGGCCGGAGCCGGTGGAAAAGGATTTTGCGGATTTCGTCCACAACGGGGGCGGCGTTTATATTTTCCATTCGGCAGAGAACGCCTTTGTCGGCTGGAAGGAATATGAGCAGATGGTGGGCTTGTGCTGGCGCAAGGCGGATTACGGCACGGCCATCCGCGTGAATGAGGACGGCTCGCTTGCGCGGATTCCACCCGGCGAGGGCGGTGGCACGAGCCACGGCAAGCGCGGCGAGGTGCTGGTCACCCGGCTGGGTGATGATCCGATTCACGCCGGAATGCCGCGCGCGTGGCTGTCGCCGGACATGGAGGTTTATTTTTATGCACGGGGTCCGGCGGAAAATGTGAACGTGCTGGCGTACGCGCGCGATTCCAAGCCAGGGCAGGGGATGTTGTGGCCGGTGGAATGGACGACGACTTACGGCAAGGGGCGCGTGTATGTGTCCACTTACGGCCATGTCTGGCGCGGTGATGTGGACCCTCCGGCCATGCGCTGTGCCGCCGTGCAAACCATCATCCCGCGTGCCGTTCAGTGGCTGGCGAAGCGGCCGGTGACGATCCCCGTGCCGGACGATTTTCCGGGAACGAATGTGGTTTCCGTCCGCCCGGCGGACACATCCGCGCATTGACCCCGTGGGCCGTCCAACTGCTGAACGAACCCGGCGCACCGAAAAATCCCGGCGACTTGCAACGCCGGGGCCGATACGAGACCATGAAACGCATGAGACAAATCCTGCACTGTGCCCTCGCGGCAATACTGCTGTTGGCCTCGCAAACTTTTGGCGTTTGCGCGGAGACAAACGCGGTCCATAACTTCAACAAGTGGGAGCGGGAGATCGCGGCCTACGAACAGAAGGATGCCACGAATCCGCCGCCGAAGGGAGCCATCGTGTTTACCGGGTCTTCAACGATCGCGCGCTGGAAAACTTTGGCCCAGGATTTTCCAGATCAACCCGTGTTGAACCGCGGCTTCGGCGGCTCGGAAGTCGTGGATGCCACGCACTTTGCGGAGCGGCTGATTTTCCCCTATGAACCGAAGATGGTTTTCTTCCGGGCCGGCGGCAACGACCTGGCGGCGGGCAAATCCGTGGAGCAGGTTTTCAGCGACTTCCAGGAATTCGTGGAGAAAGTTCATGCGCGGTTGCCGGAGACAAAGATCGCATTCATCTCCTGGGGGCCGACGCCTTCCCGGTGGGCGCAACACGAGAGGGAAAAACAATTCAACGCGCTGGCGGCCGGTTATATCACCGGCAAGCCATACCTGAAATACATCGAGACCTACGATCTGCCGCTGGGCACAAACGGTCTGCCGCGCGCGGAGCTGTTCGTGGCCGACAAACTGCACTTCAATGCCAGCGGCTATAAATTGCTCGCGGAGCGGGTCCGACCGTTTTTGCCGAAGTGACTACAGCAGTTCTTGGCAAGATGGGCACGAGGCAGGGAAGTGTCATTGCTGCGTGCCGTCACGGTGAACCAGGGCGCATTGGTTAGCAATAGCGGCGCGCGCGGAGCGACGCGTCCTACCTGCCGCCGCCAATATTAGGCTCTTTAAGCTCTATTGAGTTTGCGGCGTCGCCTGGATGACCTTCTTATGTTCCAATTTCTCCAGCTTCGGCGTGATGACGACCTGGCAATAGGGCGCGTTGGAATTGGCGTCGTAGTACCCTTGGTGATAGTCCTCGGCCACGTAAAACTTCTTGAAGGGCGCGATTTCCGTCACGATGGGACTCCGGAAATCAGCTTGGGCGGCGAGCCTGGATTTTTCCGCCAATAACCGCTGTTTCTCATCATGGTAGAGGATGACGGAGCGGTATTGCGTGCCTTCGTCCGCCCCCTGGCGGTTGAGCGTGGTCGGATCATGCGCCTGCCAGAAGACATTGAGGAGCTTGTCGAAGGAAATTTTGGCGGGATCGAAAACGATCTGCGTGACTTCCGCATGGCCGGTCGTGCCCTCGCATACTTGATGGTAGGTGGGGTTTTCGGTTTTGCCGCCGGCAAATCCGCTGGAGACGGAAATGACGCCGGGCAGGCGTTCAAAGACGGCTTCCATGCACCAGAAGCAGCCGCCGCCAAAGGTGGCGGTTTCAGTTTTGTTCGTGCTCATAATTGGGGTGGGTTGCGCATCGGCGACAAAGCCGGCGGCCAAGGCCAGCAGGATGATGATTATATTTTTCATGGGTTTTCCATTTCGTCGCCTGCTGATTGGAAACCCTGGCAATGAAATCGTTCAATCTGATTCCGGCTGGTCCAGATAATCGCCCGGCGGGAGGTCGGCGTACTTCTCGAAATGTTCGGGTTTAAGCGGTTCGGAGATGGCATGTTCGCCGCCGAGCCATTTGCCAAGGTCCACCAGCTTGCAACGGTGGGAACAAAACGGGCCATATTTACCGGCCAACCAGTCGCCGGACTTTTTACAGGTCGGGCACTTGATCGTCCGCATGGCTACTTCGTTTCTTCGGCAATCTTTTTGAGGTCGGCTACCACAGCGTCAACGTCGCCCTGCGGCACGCCGGCCTCGGTGAGGATTTTCTGCACCTCATCGAACATCGTTTTCTGCTGGGCGGCCGAAAGGTGTGAACTGTTAAAGAGGGCGTGGACATCTATGGCGAGCTTCCGCTGCTGTAACGCGGTGATCTTTTTGCGCTGATCCAGTGCCGGCAAAAGGTCAGCCGCCAGTTTCTTGACCGAGTCCGAGGAGGCCTTGGCGCTTTGCGCGGCGTGCGAAAGATTATTCAGCAGCGAGGTTTTCTGACCTGCGTCCGGCTGGCCGTCGGCGTTGACGTAAGCGGCGAAATTCACCTGCAGGTCGCCGATGTTTTGCAATGTGGCCTGCAGCGCGGGATCCATCGGGGTGGGATCGGCGGTGGCCTTTTGGATGCGCGCCTGCTCGTTGTTGTTCTGCTCAGAAGCATCCCGGGCGCGCTGTTTGGCGATGACGTAGGGATCGGCAAAGGCACTGCCGGCGATGAGCAAGGCACAGAAAACAGGGAGGCGCGCTTTCATAGGTTCAATGGCTTATGCTCAACATACCACTTTTTGACAAAAGCGAAATGTAATCGCGCATAATGTTGGCGCTTTCTTCCAGCGTGGGGTCCTGGGGAACCGACTTGGTGATCGAAATGGTGATGATTTCGTTGGTCTGGTCGAGCCAAGCAGGAGCGTTGGTGCCGTTCTTGGCGACCCCGTCGACCTTGGGCTGGCTGAACTTGATGATGGGAGTGACGATAACGGGGGCATTGGTATCATCGGCCGCCGGGATGGCGCCGAAGTAATTGGTGGATTCTCCGGTGCTGGAATTGGTGCGCATGTACAGGGCCACGTTGGGTGCCCAGTTGGTTTGCACATAGGTGGCAAACGTGTTGGTGACGAAATAAGATTTTGGTGCGGGCGATTCCGGCAGGGCGGAATTTTTAACCGTGAACTCGTAAACTTTCACCTCGGGAATCGGGCGGCCGACCCGCTCCTTGTCCCGGGCGCGATCCCTCAAAACATCGTGCTCCCGCTCGGCGATCACGTCATGCTCGTTAAGCGATGCCGTCTTGTCAGCCTGGTTCTTTTTGAACTGCTCGATGTCCTGGCGGATGTAAATGTATTCCTGGTTGGTCGCCACACGTTCCAGCGAACGCCGTTGTAATTCGCCCAAAAACGGTTCCACGAGGTTGAACTTGTCGTAATGCACCGAGGACCGGAGCGTGTTCGGATCCAGCGTGTCCCACGGCAGGGCGTTGTTCAGCGCGCCCTCGCCGATCATGGTCGAATGATTCAGGATGTCCGGTAGGACGATGTCTGAGGCGACGCCCTTGAGCTGGGTGGTCGCGCCGCTGATGCGGTAAAACTTCCCCTTGGTGATCTTGAGTTCGCCCGGGTCATTGGTGGCGCTGGCTTCGGCCGGCCAGATGAACGGGCGCAGCGGCTGGAGCTGCTGCACCGTGCCTTTGCCGTGGGTGGAGATGTCGCCAACAATCACGGCGCGGCCGTAATCCTGCAACGCCGCCGCCGCGATTTCGGAGGCGGAGGCGCTGAAACGGTTCAGCATCACGACCAGCGGGCCATCATAGACAATGTTGGGATCGGGATCCGAATCCACGGTGATATGACCGCTGGAATCGCGGGCGATAACGACCGGGCCGTCCTTGATGAAGAGGCCGGTGAACCGCACGGCCTCTTCCAGGGAGCCGCCCGGGTTGCCGCGCAAATCCAAGATGATACCCTCCACCTTTTCCTGCTTCAACCGCTCCAATAATTTGGTCACGTCCACGGAGGTATACTTGGGCGTCGTTTTGGTGTCCGATACGGGGGCATAGAACGACGGCAAATCGATCACGCCGATGCGCTTGCCATCGGGATAGACCAGCAACTGGGCGCGCGCTTCCTTGTCCTCCAGCTTGATCTCCTCGCGGACCAGGCTGACGATCCGGCGGGCGCTGCGATTCTCCACGGGGCTGACGGTCAGGCGCACCTCGGTGTTCTTGGTGCCACGGATCATCTGCACGACTTTTTCCAGCTCCATGTTCACGACATCCACCGGCGGCCGGTCACCCTGGGCCACGGCGACGATGCGGTCTTCCGGCTTAAGCTGCTTGGACTTCATGGCCGGGCCGCCCGGGATGAGTTCCTTGATGGTGCAATACCCTTCATCGTCCATGAGTTGCGCGCCGATGCCAATCAGCGCAAGATTCATGTCGATGGAAAAGTCCGCCGCCTTGGGGGCGCTGAAGTAATCCGAATGCGGATCGTAGGCGTGGGCGAGGCCATAATCCAAATAAGCCGCCAGCACCTTGTCGCTGTCCCAGTTCGTGGTCAGGCGGAGGTTGGTGTGGTAACGTTTTTCCAGTGTGGCCACGATGTTGGTGGGGGCTTCCGGCGGCAGCTTGACGGTAAAGACACCGTTGGTTTCATGGATTTCGGCCGGGAGTTTTTCGCTCAAATATTCATAGCTGAGCCGTTGTTTCCAGAGCTGTTTCGCTTCGTCGAGATCCTTCGGAAAGGGGTCGTGGCGGCGGTCCAGGGCGATCTTGTCGTCCGTGTTGAACTTTAATTTCTCATGCTGCAACAGTTCGGACACATAGGCGGCGTGCTGCACATTGCGTTCGACAAAACGCTCATAGATGGAGAACACCGGCGCCAGTTCCGCCTTGCTGCCGCTGCCAACCGTCAGCAGGTCGAGATTGGTGCGGATGGCCGCAAATTCATCGAGGTCAGGCTGGAGGAAATTTTCGTGACGCGGATCCAGCGCGTCGATGTAGCCGTCAAAGGCCTTGGTCGACATCTCGCGGTCGAAAGGGTGCTGCAGATAATGATAGCTTTCGAGCAAGCGCGCGGTGACGAAGGCGATTTTAGGGTCGTTGGGGCCGGGCTTGAGACGGGGCACCTCCACCACCGGGGGAACCGTGACTGAAGCCGAGGCAGGGTTGGTTTTGCAGCCAACCCAGACCGCCACGCCGGTGGCGGCCAGGAGCACAAGTACTGAAATTCGTTTTGAGCGTATCACAAAGTGCAACATTGGACCGAAGTTAAACCAATTCGTTCAGTAAGGGAAAACAATAATCGTGCGAACGGGCTTGAAATGGTGTCATTTAGCTGCCGGCAAATAGTTTGGAACAATCCGGCCGGCCGGGACTCCAACAGTAGATGTCGCGCTATGGCTGAAAGCCTGGACTTCGACGGTCTGGTGACCGCGTATTATGGGATGTTGTACCAATTCGCCTTCAGTCTCACCCGGGACGAGGCGGAAGCGTGCGACCTTACCCAGCAGACGTTCTGTGTCTGGGCCAGCAAGGGGCATCAGTTGCGCGACAAGTCAAAAGTGAAAACCTGGCTCTTCACCACCCTGCACCGCGAGTTTCTTGGTTCACGGCGCAAGCAGAACCGCTTTCCGCACCTCGAACTGGACCAGGCGGCGGCGGACCTGCCGGCGGTCTCCCCGCCATCGGTCAACCGCCTTGATTCCGCGCTGGTGCTGCAAGCCCTGGCCCAATTGGATGAAATCTACCAGGCGCCGGTGGCGCTTTTTTATTTGCAAGACCATTCCTATAATGAAATCGCTGAAGTGCTGGACGTGCCGCTGGGCACCGTCAAATCGCGCCTGACCCGCGGCCTGGCGCGCCTGCACCAGTTGCTGACCAGCGTACAACCCCAGCCGCCAAAACCGTGAACTGCGAAGAAGCCAAAGACATCCTGCTGCTTTACCGCCACCACCATCCGGCGGATGAGGGGGACCCGCTGGTCGTGGAGGCGCTGGCGCTGGCGAAGCGCGACCCGGACCTCGCCCGGTGGCTGGAAATGCACTGCGCCCGGCAATTCGTCCTGCGCGAAAAGTTCCGCCAGATCCCCGTGCCGGAAGGCTTGAAAGAGCAGATCATTGCCGAACACTCGGCCAGCCAACGGCCGGCACCACGCCGCCGGCAACTGGTGTTGACGACGGCGATGGCCCTGGCCCTGGCCTTGTCGGCGGCGGCCTACTGGTTCAACCATCGTCCGCCCGTGGAAGACAATCTGCCGATTTTCCAAAGCCAGATGGCCGGCTATGCGCTCCGCGACTATCAGATGGACCTGCGGTCGACTGATGGCGGGAAGATCCGGGACTTTCTGAAGGCAAAGAACGCGCCGGCGGATTATGTCCTGCCGGCGGGGCTCGCGCAGGCGGCCGTGAGCGGTTGCGCGGTCCAGGGCTGGGGTGATAAAAAAGTTTCCATGATCTGCTTCCGCACCGGCCGGCCGCTGGCGCCCGGTGTGGAGAGCGATCTCTGGCTGTTCGTGGTGGACCAGCAATCGGTCAAAGATGCGCCCGTTGATGACGCGCTCCATATTGCGCGGGTGAACGTATTGGTCACCGAAACATGGGTGCGGGATGGCAAACTTTACTATCTTGGACTCAAGGGGGAAGCGGCTGAACTCCGGAAATTTCTTTGAGCCGCAGGGTGATTGTTCCCGTCACCGTTTTCGTGGGCGTCAGTTTTCAGTGCTCATGTGTTCCAGCACCCATTGAAAGTCGGACAAGTCGTCATTGCCAACGGGCAGCGGAAGATTTGCCGCGTAAGGAATGGAAGGGAGGAGGGTGCGGCCACCCTGCCAGCGATGCAGCGAGGAATGTCCGTCGGCAAAGGAAAATGCGGCCGAGCGGTTGTGATACGAGCCGGGCAGGTCGGTCCATGACTGGGACGTCGTGACATAACTGCTGTATCCGGTGCTGGAACTTGAACCCGCCGCGCTTTCATCGTTCACAAAGTAACCGTCATCAATGCGGTCGGGATGCTCATCAAGGAATACAAAGATTTCCGAGGGCCGGGTGATTTGCGAAACCTTGAAAAATTGTTTGTAATGCAGGTCGTGAATATTTTTGCCGCTGGCACTTGCGGGGCCGGCATTGCCGACGAGCGCATTCATGGAATAACTGCGGATGCGGAAGTCCCAGCCGGCGGCGGCTTGCGCCGCACTTAACACGTTATCCGAGGGGCAACGATAAACCGCCGGCGAGCCGCTGACGTAAGGTCCCAGGGCGGCCTGGCGGATCGTGGCCAGATTGGTGTTGTCGGAACTCAAATCCCAGCTCATCACATTGTTCACCCAGTTCAAGTTGGTGCGCATGGCGGAACCGGCCATGGCCAGGTTGTAGGGGAAAAAGCCATCGTGGTCATCAGTGTAAAGCTGCAGCCCCACGATCAATTGCTTGGTGTTGTTCAGGCAGACCATGGCCAGACCGCGTTCCCGCGCCTTGGACAAGGCTGGCAGCAACAGCGCCGCGATGATCGCGATCACGGCAATGACCACCAACACTTCAATGAGTGTGAAGGCCGGACGCCGGTTCCTGTTTGCTATAGGTTTTATCACATGGACGATCTGGTTCGCCGGTGAATCTGAAACAATAGTGCTACCGCTTATTTACCACGTCATACGGCTGGCGCAACAGCTATTTTTTGCCAGATTTCGTACTGGAAATGCTTTCGGCTTGAATCGGGTTCCAAAACCGGTTTATTCCCCCCTGTAAATGCGCCTCCACCTGCAACTTGCCACCGTTGAACAGGCCCCGGAGATCTCCGCGCTCCGGCTGGCGGTGGCGGCCAGGTTGACCACCCAATTCGGTCCCGGGCCGTGGTCCCGGACCAGCACCGTCAACGGCGTGCTCTACGATCTCCGGCATTCCGTCCTGTACGTGGCCCGGCGCCGGAACCAAATCATCGCCACCCTCGCGCTCGGCACGCGGAAGCCCTGGGCCATCGATTATAAATTTTTCACCCCCTGCCGGCGGCCGCTGTATCTCGTTTCCATGGCCGTCGCCCCCGCGCTGCAGGGCCGGGGCATCGGCCGGCTCTGTCTGGCCGGGGCGAAAAAACACGCCGCCGCCTGGCCCGCCGACACTCTCCGCCTGGACGCCTACGACCACGCCGCCGGGGCGGGGGAATTTTACCGCCGCTGCGGTTTCACCGAGGTTGGCCGCGCGGTTTATCACGACGTGCCGCTGATCTACTTCGAACTGAAGCTGCCCGCCGTCCGCGATTGATTTAACTCGTTTAATCATTTCCATTCCAGCAAACTATCGCATGGGCAAAACCAAAACGCTGCCTGCTCGTCCTCAACCGCTCGCCGCCGGGCAGACCTGGCGCGTCGGCGATTTGAACCTGCAGATCAGCACCGTCGGACCCATGCTGGTGTCCTACAAACTCGGCAAGCTCGATGCCGTCCGCCTGCGCAGCACCGTCAGCGGCAAATCGACCATTGAGAAATATCTCAAAAAAAACAAGGCCGTCCTGGTCGCCGGCTGAACTTTCCACCCGCCCGGGCACACCATCCCTTGTCCGGCCCGCCCCAAAAAACGTGGGTTGCGCGTCCGCATTTTCCGGTGTTAGATTCAATAGTGATGAACCAGATGTTGGACAACGTGGAAATCGCAAAGCCGATCCCCGCCAACGCGGGGAGCAAGCTCATATCGTTCAACACCCCGGACGCCACCGAGGAGCAGCGGGTCGAACGCGCCGTGCGCGACAACCAGCGGCGCTCCACGGAAATTGGTCCTGTCTTGGAAGAGATCCTGCAGGAACATTGGCGCCATTGGGGGCTGAATGACTAGGACGCCGGATTTGTTTTGCGTCATTGGATAATCAACAGGCCGGTCAAAATGACGGCGATGCTGAGGGCGGCGGAAATGCAGCCTGTTTTTCCCAGAATGCCTCGTTGAGTTGGAACCCCTTGCAAGCTCTCTCCGGCAGGCGCGGTTTTGCGGGAGCGCGGACGACTTTCGCCAGGAAAACTGGCCGGGCAATCTCCCCAAAAATTCTCCACCCAACTCCGTCAGCTCCGCACGCGGCTGCGCTCCAGTGTGGAAATTGAGCTGGTCACCACAAAAATGGTGGATTGTACGCCCGGCCATTTTTGATAGAATTTTAGTTGATGAATCAGTCCTTAAAAATGAATCAGTTCCTGAGGATTGTGGATGACGCAAAATCAACCGGTGCAAACTCAACCGGCGTGAAGCCGCAGATGCGGGTCGTGGTGGATGCCGCGAAACCGCCCGTGACCGGCACCCAGCCCGCGGCCACTGAAAACCAGCAGCTCGCGGCCGGGCCCAGCTTGGTTCAGAGATGATGGCTTTTTCTTTCATCTAAAAAACATCGGTGGCGGCGGTCGGGCCGGCGGCACGGTTGATGGGGCGTCAAAACATTCCCAAAACATCCCAACGCGGCACGTTGCGAAGGGGATGCCAGATGTGCGCCCCATCAACAGGCATGGCGGCCGCACAAGCGCACGATGTCGTTCCGCTGATGCAGCAACCGCGTGCGCCAGCTCAAATAGGGCGCGTAGCTAAATTGATAATCCACCAGTGTCACCGCTTTTACCACGTCCGCATCCACCAACCGGTCCCGCCCATCGCTCACCGCCAGCCAGCGCGCCAGCCAGATGATGACCGGATAGAGCAGGGCCAGATTGCGAAAGCCTTCAATCAGCGGACGGCCATGAAACGCCACGCCGCAAAACTGCAGGCTCTGGACCTTCACGCGAAAATACCGGGTCAGCAGCGCCTCCGCCGCCGGCGGCAGCGTGCCAAACGGTTTTTCAATATCGGCAAACTTCACGCTCTTCAAGCCTTCCCGCAGGGCCGGTGTCCGGCCGGACGACGAAATGAACCGGCAGGCCGCCGCCAGCATTTTCCAGCGATACGCACTGCGCACATCGCGGTCGGCCACCGTCGCCGTCTGGGCATGCTCCAGCACCAGCAACCGCAAAAACAACCGGCCAAAACGGCTGGGCTTGCCGCCATCCGCCGGCAGGTCTGGCAGTTTTTGCGCCGCGCTCGTCACCAGCGCCCCGAGGATTTCATCCGCATCCTCGCCCGCGATCTGGTCCAGGCAGCCCCGTTCCACGGCCGACAGCCAGTGCAGCGCCCACAACAATTTCAAGCTCATCGGCGCGTCCGCTGCCGCCAGCGTGAAATCCAGCCAGCGCGAGTAGCGCAAAAAATCCGGCCAGTCCAAGCCCGGCTCGGCGGCCACCGGCGGCGGCGGGATTTTTTCCCAGTCCTCCGGCAGGGCCAGCCGCGCCAGCGGGGGAATATCCGCCGCCTGTGCCGCCAGCGGTTTGCCCCGGTTCGCCCCCGCCGAGGGACAGCTAAAACGCAAGCCCACCAACAGTTTTTTTCCCGCCGGATAAATCACCAGCGGATACAGCCGGCAGGCCAGGGGCTTGGCCGCCTCGCCAAATTTTGCGTGGATGCGGCAGCGTCCGGAGGCTTCCAGAAACACGCACGCCCCATCCGGCTGATGGCCCAGGCGATGCTGGTTCAACCCCGACACGATCATCTTGGCTGGATCGACCCCGTCCGCGCTGGTCCAACCCTGCCGTTCGATGCGCGCTTTTTCCTCCGCCGACACCGCCACGAGCAGGTGGCCCCGGCAGCAATCGGTGCAACCGTGGCAGCTCCAATTTTGCCCCGTCGGCATCTCGATGATCGGCGATTTCATGAACGCGGATAGAATGAACAACAAAGGCGCAAAGACGCAAATTTTTTAACCACAGATTCACACGGATCAACACGGATCGGAGGGCGTGACGCGAATTACACGAATTAACGCAAATGGAGGGGGCGGGAATCTGATTTTTAACCGCGAAATACTCGAACCACACGAAAGGGGAAAGGCGGGATTTTAACAGGGAGGAACGGAGGCGGCACGGTTGGAAAGGGGGGGAGGCTATTTAAAAACGAGGATGGATGATAGAGGATGGAGAATGGCCGGAAAAAAACGGGAAGCGGAGGCCAGTCGAGGTGTTCCTGAAATCGGGTTCAGCCCAGTCACACGGTTTGTGTCCGGTGAGGACACCAGCCCGGCGGCGAGGCGATTTACACCCGGTCCGCTGGTAAAACTTCATTCCAACCGCGCGCCCGAAACAATTCCGGCGCGGAAAGTTTTCCGCGCCGGATGGGGGTGCCGCAATAATTTTTACGGATTGTAATTGGTGCTGCTCAAGAGGTAGAAGCTTTGCGGCCCATCGGTGACGGCGTTGGTGCCGATGAAGGTGTAGGCATTTCCACCCAGCACGTTGGTGGCCACGGTCTTCCATTGGTTGAGCGGCCGGGTGAGGTTCGTGGAGACCAGCAAATAAGCGGTGCCCCCGGACTGGCCGTTGGTGCCGCTGATGACGACGTTGCTGCCAGCGAGATTAAAACTGGTGATGGCCGGCGGAATGGTGATCACCGTCGGGCCGGCGATGCCGGTCACCACGATGCTGCCATCCGCCGCCAGGCTGTTGGACCACGTCACGCCGGCGCCGGTGATGGTGAGCGCCTCGCCGTTCACGACGGGCTGGCTGAAAATGGTGAAGGCGTCGCCGACGGCGAGGGGGGGACCGGCGTTCGTGACGTTGACCGTGCCGGTGCCGGTATTGGCGAGCCCGCTGTAAGCGGTGATGAGATCGTTGGACTGGGCGAACGATTTGTTGAGGCGGATGAAAACGTTCCCGTTCAAGGTCAAGTCGCCGCTGATGTGGAACGTGCCGGGGGCGGCACCGGCGTCGCCGGCGCCGAGGCTCGCGCCGCTGTTCACCACCAGCACCCCGGGAACACTGCCGCTGCCCGCCAGCAGGCCGGCGCTGTTCGTGGTGACACCGGAGTAGGTATTGGCGCCGTCGAGATACAACGCGCCGTTCCCGGTCTTGGTCAGGCCGTAGCCGCCGCCGTTGTCAGTGATGACGCCGGACAAAATGGTGCCGGCCGGGTTGTCGGCTTGAATGACGCGATTGTTGCCGTTCAAATCCATGCTGCCGGTCAAGGCGAGGCCGTTGCTGCCGCCGACAATGAACGCGGCGCCGGAAGCGGTGGTGGCCCAGTTGATGGGATTGGCGATGACATGCGGTCCGCCGACGGCGAACAACTGGAGCGGTCCGCCGCTGGTCGTGTCGATGGTAAAGGTGCCCGTGCCGAGCGGGCCGTAGTCGACCGTCGGGGGCGAACTGGCGAATGAATCGCAGCCGACGCCGAGGCCGCCGTTGGACAGCTTGGTGACACCGGAGTAGGAGTTGGTGTTCAGCAGGAGGGTTGTGCCGCCGACGGCGGTGCGTTGCAGACCACCGCCGCCCGTGATGAGGTTGTTCCAAGTCTGGGTGCCGCTGGTGTTGTAGCCCAGAAGGTTCAACCCGGCACCGGACACCGTGCCGACATTCAAGGTCACGGGGATGTTTAACGCCAGATTGGTCATGGAGATCTCAATGTTCGGGGAAGCGGACTTGGCGGTGGTGTTGGAAAAAATCAAGGTGCCGCCGGTGGCGGTGAGGGCGCCGGCGAGCACCAGCGGCTGGCCGCCGGGACTTTGCGCCCCGATGATGCTGTTGCTGCCGGTGATGTTGATGGCATTGTTAAGGTAGATGAGGCCGTAGCCCGGAGCGTCCAGGGCGCCCCCGGCGAGCGTGATGGTTCCGCCGCCCAAGGCATTGGGCGTCGAATAAAACACGATGCCGTTGCTGATGGTGAGGCCGCCGGTCGCGTTGTTTTGGATCGCCAAGGTGAGCGTGCCCAGGCTGTTCATGACCAGCGAGCCGGGACCGGCAAGCACGCCGCCGTTAAAGGTGTAATTTTTGCTCCCGCTGCCGTTGACGGTGAGGGTGGACGGGCTGAGATCCGGATTGGCCAGCACGACGGTCGAACTGGCCGAAGTGTCGTCAAAAATGACGTTGTCGCCGAAATTAAACTGGTTGGTGGGATAGCCCAGAGCTGAGGAATAATTCCAGTTGGTCGAGGTGGCCACGTCCCATAAATTGGAAACGCCATCGCCATACCACACGAGCGTCGCGGGGGGGTGGAGCGTCAGGGCGTTGGTCGTGGAATAAACAAAGCCGCCGCAGGGATTGGAAATTTTCGCATAATAACCGTTGGCGACCGTGGCGGCGTCCGCAGTCGTCGCCGGCGAAATCACCAGGTTCGTGGTTTGAGTGCCGGCAAGGTGTCCGCCGTCGGTGAGGGCGGAGCCGTTGCGATACCATTGGCAGCTCAAACCGCCGCCGCCGGGCGAAACCGTGAAGGCCGCGAGCGCGTTGGTGGCGACCAGGGCGGCCACCGGCTGCGCCGCAATATTGGGCGCCGGCGTGACGGACACGCTCGCGCTGCCGCTCATCCAGTTGGCGGTGGCGGTGGCGGTGTTCGTCGCCAAAACGGTGTAAAGGGCGGTGACGTTTTGCAGGCCAAAACTCACGGCGGAGCCGGTGCCGGCCACATTTTGTCCGCTGAAAACCCCGTTGGTATAGAGCAGATAATTGACGCCGGCATCGGAGCCGCTCAAGGCCACGTTAAAGCTCGCGCCGGCGCAGCCCACGCCGCCGCCGGTGACGCTGTAACTCATTCCCGCCGGCACATTTGCCGGGGTCACGCCGGACCAGTTGGTGGCCACGCGAATTTCATCCACGTAAAACAAGCTGGGGCCGGCACTTTGAAAATAGCCCACGGCGCCAAAATAATTCGTGGCGAGGTTGGCGTTGTTCGTGATGGTAAGGGTGGGCGCGGGAACGGCGGCATCATTGCCCAGCGCGGTCGGATCCAGCCAGAGGTCCACCTGATCCAAGGCGCCGGGATTGTATTTATAACGGATCACCAGCAGGTAGGTGTTGCTCAGCGAGAGGGAGTAGGTGGCGTTGGTGGACGGCGTGGAGGAATTATTCTTGGCGATTTGCAGAGCCCCCGCCGGGTTGATATAAACCACCGCCCCAACATGGCTCACCGAGGAGCCTCCGGTATTCGCGGTCAATCCAAAAAACGCCGCCGTGGCGTTGGAAAAACTCAGGAAGTTCACCAGGCACGAGGCGTAGACGGGGATGCCACTGGTGGAACTGGGAATCGCCAGCGGCACGGCGCGATCTTTGACGGAACTGCTGTCCTTGATATAGGACATCAAGCCATAAGTCTGCCCCGCGGCGTCAATATTGGTGAGCCCCGGATAGGCCAGGGCGGCATAAGTCTCAATGCGCGCGCAGGAACTGCTGGCGCCATTGCCGAAGGTCCAGAGCGCGGTGGTGTTGCCCGCCCCCAATTGCGTGCCGTTGCCATAAGTGCTGGGAAACGGTTCATAGAACGGCAGCGAGGACTGCGCGCGCAGCGATGGCAGCCAGAGGAATCCCGCAACGATGGCAGCGAGCGCCAATGCCCGTTGCTGCCAAAAGGAATGATTTGTGGGGGTTAACTTCATATGGAATCCGGTTGATGGTTTCTTGATTTCGCCCCGGCAACGCAGCAGCCCGCGCCAAAAAATTTTTGTACGCCGTGTTAGTTGTGGGTTCAAGGCGAGCATAGACATGGCGGTGGAAATGTCATCGTGAATAACTGCAAATAGTTTTGAAATTTATGCACTCCGCCAAAAGTTTCTGGTGAAGCAACGGTGCCTGGCTTTTTCAGAAAACCGAAAACAGGTATCGCGGACGCGGGGCGAGGAGGGCACGTGTGAATGACGAAATCCGAACGGGGCGGCGAAGGTGGAAGATGGCGGGGATTTTTAAAAAACACATGTAGCGGCGACATGGCGGTTTTTGGGAATGGGGGCATGATCAAGTTGTGAGTTAGTGAATCGCGAGCAATCAATGAAGTTGAGAGTTTTGGGGACGGGGTAGTTGGGGTTGAGAGGAAAAACTTG
>JARLJW010000011.1 GCA_031290985.1 Verrucomicrobiia bacterium
AGTTGATGTACCACTGCTGACTTTCCTTGCGTTGAATGAGCTGAACTTTAGTGGGAGAACCCATAGAAGACAATACTAGTTATATAACTAGATATGTCAATAAAAAAATAAGGGGTTTAGCTAGTTAAAGCCAAACTCCAGAGCCGGGTTCCAAACCCGGCCGCTTGGAAACAGTTCAAATTCCTTTTGAACCTTGGCATGAGGATTGCCATCTAACTAGCATGGTAAATTCCACCCGCAAATCCAAACGGAGTGAATTCTTTCATTCGCTGTGCCTGGTCTGGCCGACCAATCATCTGCGGACGGCCCGCATAGATTTCTGGGGAGCCATCGTCCTGGTCTGCGTCTGTGGCATGGTCGCAAAATTTGCCCAGACTCTGCTCACACCTTGAGACACCGCTGGCTCGTTTTTGAACAGTTGAAAGCCGGAAGCTGACAGCTTACCGGCTGTTTTTTTCCCGGAATCGCCAAAAAGCGGGCGCCCGGCCGAATGGTTTAGGGCGATTAAACCCACCGGCTGCTGCCAGCCATGAAAAACCGCAAGCACCCTTCGTTCACTGGAGTTTGGGAGTGAAGGTCAGTTGATAATCGCCCAGCGCAATGTCCAGCGGCTTGCCGGATTTGGTGGTCACCTGCGTGACGGTCAGGTCGACAGTCCGGCCGGCGGAGGTCCGCGATTCCAGCGATACCGTAAGCTCCAGGTTGTGGCTGTCCACCATCCGGGGCACCAGCAAACAATTTTTCCCGCCGCCCAACTGGACGCAGGTCTCGAGATGATTCGTGAGGGACACCTCGCCCAGGTTGTGCAGGATGTTGGTCGAGTTCGCGGTGATGGTCATGGTCGTGACCGGGCTGGTCTTAGGCTGGGGCGCAGCCTTGTGACAACTCATCGGGAGCAGTCCAGTCACAAAAACTGAAATCGTGGTGATGATATGTGATATGCCCATGCTGTCCTGCCAGCAGGAACCACGCCGGGCAAAATTGTGCGAGAAACCAATGTTTCCGAGGGCAAACCTGTCCAAAAATGGAAAATTCGTCCCGTTCCCCGCCTCAGTCCGCGTGATCGAAAACCAACAGGTTGTGCCCGTCCTTGACCGACAGGCGCAGGCCGTCCGTGGTCGTGGCTGTGATGAATTTTTCCTGGTCGCCCAGTTTCAGGTCCAAAGTGTAACTGGCATCATCCTTGGACCAGTCGCCCTTCCAGTTTTCCGGTGTGAACGGCGCCTGGCCGGCGGCCGGAGCCGCCTGGAACCGCGGAAAATTTCTCACAAACACCTGCTTGTCGGCCGTGATCAACACCGTGGTCTGCGAGTAGGCCGCGGTCCACAGGGCGCGGATCGCGCGCATTTCACTGGCCTGGATCTTCGGCTGGCTCTGCCGCAGCCATGCCATCGACACGGGCACGTTGAATTCCCACCGGCCCAGGATTTTTTCGCCGTCATACTTCGCTGATTTGCCGGTCTTCAGGTAATCCATCAGGTCATCCATGTTCGCCTCGAAAATGTCGTTCACGCGCCTGGTCTGGTCCTTGTTCTTCAAAAACTCCTGCACGGACGGTTCGCCCAGGATTTCGCCGACCGAGGCCCCGCTCGCAAGGGCGTTCGTCAACGCGCTGTCCGTCACCAAACCCTGCATGTCATCGCGCTCCCACAACGAGGTCAGCGCCGGATACGCCACCAACCGGGGCGCCGTCTGCGGATTTTGCATGAGGAAGCCCGTCAGGTCCGCGTATTTGTAATACATCGGCGGCAAGGTGCCCACCGCCGCCGCCGTGCGCGCGAAGCCGGAACCTTGCAAGCCTTCCCCGAGGCTGTTTACCAGCCGGAGCATGACGGACGGCTGCTTGACCGACGCCGAGGCCTGCACCGTCAGGTACGTCAGGTTGAAGAGGAGAAAACTGATCAGGATGAAATAAATCGACCCGTTCAACAGCCCCACGCAGATGCCCAGGCGGCTGTTCAACCGCTCCCACAATGCCAGCCGCAGGTCCCCCGCCTTGTACCGGTAATAGACGTCCACCTTCCGGTGCACGTTGAACGCGATGACCGAGAAGAGGATCGAGACCGCGATGAACCCGCACAGCGGCGACAGCGCCCAGACCACCAGCGGATCCTTAAAGCCCATCATCGGCAGCAGCCCGTGAAATATTTTTCCAACCAGCCCGCACAACAACGTCGCGAACAAAATGCCGCCGAAGGCGATCGCCGCGCGGATGCCGCCCTGCCGCCAGCCGGCCAGCGTCGTCGCGCCGATGACCAAAAATGCCAAGATCCAAATGCTCATACCGTCATTAAAAATCATCCACCGGAAAATGCACGACTAAAAATGACGCCGCCCGTTGCAAATCAGCCGCCACCGGCTATCTTCCCGTCGTGAAAATCTCCGTCATCGTGCCCGCCTTCAACGAGGAAAAACTCCTCGGCGCCTCGCTCGCGGAGATCCGGGCCGCCGCCGCGGCCTTCACCGCGCGCGGCTGGGAATATCAGCTCATCGTCTGCGACAACAACTCCACCGACCGCACCGGCGAGATCGCCCGCGCCGCCGGCGCGCAGGTCGTCTTCGAGCCCTTCAACCAGATCGGCCGCGCCCGCAATTCCGGCGCGGGCGCCGCCACCGGCGACTGGTTCATCTTCGTGGACGCCGACTCGCACCCCGGCCAGGGACTCTTTGACGATGTTGCGGCCGCAATTCTCACCGGCCAGGTTCTTGCCGGCGGGGCCACGGTTGAGCTCGATGAAAAGATGTTCGTCGCCAACCTCGTCACCCAGGCGTGGAACCTCACCAGCCGCTTCAAAAAATGGCTCGCCGGCTCCTTCATCTTCATCGAGGCCGCCGCCTTCCGCGAACTGGGCGGGTTCAATCCCGAGATCTTCGCGGCCGAGGAACTTGAACTCAGCCAACGCATCAAAAAACTCGCCCGCGAGCGTGGCAAAAAGGTCGTCATCCTCCACCAGCATTCCCTCAAGACCTCCGCGCGCAAGATGAAACTCTACACCAACGGCGAGATGTTCCGGTTTCTCCTCCGCAGCATCTTCAACCACCAGCGCACCATGCGCAGCCGCGAAGCCTCCTACCTCTGGTACGACGGCCGCCGCTGACCATTTTTCCGCCTTATCCTGATTCCTCAAATTCCCGGAATCATCCATCTGATAAACAGACTGGGTAGGGCGCGTCGCTCCGCGCGCGCCGCGCCTGCCAACCGATGGGTTTGGCCAGCCATAGAGAGTCCGCCTGCAAGGACCCTGCGATCCGCCATCCGCCATCTTCGTTTTGTCTCACTTCCCCACCGTCCGGTGATAGATCATCCACCCGTAACCATTCAGCTTGAAATCCGGCAGTTGATGATCCAGCGGATAGGCCCAGCCCGCGACGGTCACCGGCTGAAAATCACCCGTGCCCGTCAGCTCATCCACCGACCCGGTCATGCGCCGGCTCGACAAATTGATCAGGATCAAAAATTCGTCTTTCGCATCACGGCGCAGGATGCTCAGCACATCCTCGCCCACGCTGTTCTTCAGCCACACCACCTCGCCCTCGCGCAAAACCGGGTATTGCTTCCGCAGCTTGATCAAGTCGCGGTAGATTTCGCGCAACGCCGGCCGGCCGCCCGGATTCCAAAACACCGGCATCTTTTCGAACAACGCCGGGTCCGCCGATTCCGTCGCATCGCCCACCTCCATGCCGTTGTAAAACAGCGGCACGCCGTCCAGCGACAACATCAGCACCTGCGCCGCCAGCGCGCCCTCCAGGCCCAGCCGCACCGTCGCCCGCGTGAGGTTATGATGATCCGTGTAGCGCAGATGCAGCGCCCCCGCGCCGAACTGCTCCTGCGTATGCTGCCACGAATCCGCGATCAGGCTCGCCGGCTGCTCCCCGGCGATCACCTGGTTCACCGAGAGAAACAGGTTCCCCGCGTAATCCATGTCGAACGCCTTCGACAACAGCACCGGCTTGGCGCCCGAGTCCGTGATGATCGCCACCTGCGGATTCACCTTCGCCAGTTCCGCCCGCGCCGACTCCCAGAAATCCACCGGCACCGTGAACGCCGTGTCGCAGCGAAAACCGTCCACGCCAAAGTCCTTCAGCCAATGCACCAGCATGTCCGTCATGTAACGGCGCAGATCCGCGTTTCCGTAATCCAGCTCCGCCACATCCGTCCAGTCCGGGTAGGGCGGATGGATCTTGCCGTCCGCGTCCTTCTTGTAAAATTCCGGATGCGCCATCATCACGCTGTCCCACGCCGTATGGCCGGCCACGATGTCCATCACCACCTTCATTCCCCGCTTGTGCGCCTCCGTGACCAGCCGCTTAAAATCGTCCAGCGTCCCGTAGGCCGGGTTCACCGCGTAAAAATCCCGCACGCTATACGGGCTACCCAATGTGCCCTTTTTTAATTTTTCACCCGTCGGGTGAATCGGCATCAGCCACAAAATGTCCACGCCCAAGTCCTTCAGCTCATCCAGCCGCGCCGTGATCCCGTTGAAATCGCCCCCGGCCGAAAAGTCCCGGGGAAAAATCTCGTACATCACCCCGGCCCGCAGCCAGTCCGGCGACTTCCGCGCCGCGGCATTCGTGGCCGGATCGGCCGAGGCCGCCGAGGGCAGCCAGCCCAGGCAAAGAGTGATCAACAACAGACAACGCAAGGTTTGAGAGATGGTTTTCATGACAGCACCTGTAAGCGACGGTTAGGGATTGCCACCCACGCTATCCCCATCAACCATGGCAAAGCAATAAAATTTCCCGCCCGCCGCCCCACATGGATGTGCGGTGTCCCGGGCGGGTGACGGGTGGCAAGTGACGCGTGACGGAGCGAGGATGCCCCAGCCTCGCGTCTTTCCAAACGCCTAAAACGGATTCATTTCTCACCGGTCGCTCCCGCCCGCGCGCCAGCGTCCTGGCAATGGCAGCCGTCCCTGTCCCGCAGCGCAATGGCGGGATAGCTGCGCCCGGGAACGGAAGCACTCCGGGGCAGGATTTTTCGATTTGGAAAATACGCTCGGGTTGGCCACCGGCCGGGGGCAGGATGCTGAGGCTGCGGTCGGATGATCGAAATTCACCGCACATAGATGCGATGGCACCGGCCGGGGCAACAGCGTATCTTCTGCACAAATCCAGCCCCGACCCGCGCACCCGTCATTTGACAACCGCCCACGGAGGCTGGATTTTTAAACGTCCCACAAACCCATAGCTGTGAAAAAAGACCTGCTGTCATCTGTCTGCGCCGCCGTGCGCGTCGGCCCCCTGTTCGTGTTTCTTGCCTTCGGCGCCCTTCAGGCACGCGGCGAGGCGATGCTTGAGTTGTTCAATGTGTCGTGGTCGCAATTGACGGCCAAGATGCCGGAAATCGCCGAGGCGGGCTACGACAGCCTGTGGCTGCCCAATCCGGCCAAAGGCAACAGCGGGGCCTTTTCCTATGGCTACGACCAGTACGACCCGTTCGACCTCGGCAGCACCAACCAGCAGGGAACGGTGGCGACGCGCTGGGGCACGCAGAGCCAGCTCATTCAGATGGTGCAGACCGCGCACCGCTTTGGCATCCGCGTCTATTTCGACAACGTGATGAACCACCGTTCGAGCACGGTGCCGGGCTATCCCGGATCGGGCACGGCGACGAACTATTATCCCGGCCTCATCCCGCAGGACTTCCATCTGCAGACGGTCACGGGCGGGTACAACAACTGGCCGTCAATCGGCGATCCTTATTGGTGCACGACTTCGGTGGTGCAGAACCAGCCGCTGCTGGGGCTGATTGACCTCGCGCAGGAGCCGGGGACGGTCAACTGGAATTTTGGCAACAACGTCGGCAACACGATCACCAAGCCGCGTTTCGTGCGCTTCCCGGGCCGGGCGGATCTTTATATGGACACCAACCTGCCGGCCATCGGCGGCAACTGGCATCCGTTCGACGGCAACGGCCAGCCGGTGGCGGAGTATGTGCAGGATTATCTTTGCCGCGCGGTGGCGTACACGCTGTTTACCACGAAGTGCGACGGTTTCCGGCTGGATGCGGTGAAGCATGTGCCGGTGGGATTTTTCGGCGCGGAGACCGGCCAGACGGATGATGCCTCTTTCGCCGGTTACACGGGCGCCATCCAGGCGATGTATGATTACGTCCACGGCTACGGCACCAACGTCACCGGCAACGGCTATGTGGAGACGGATGGCAGCCGGAACAGCCTGTTCAACACGGAGGCGGCGCGCAATGACGCCATGATCTTCGGCGAACACATCTCGCCCGCGCCGCCGTTCGTGGATTATCTCCAGTCCGGGATGCGCCTGCAAAACCAGCCGCTTTACTCGCAGTTGAACAACTCGTTCACGGGCGGCTCGTCCGTCGCCAGCAT
This sequence comes from Verrucomicrobiia bacterium, assembly GCA_031290985.1. Lineage (GTDB taxonomy): Bacteria > Verrucomicrobiota > Verrucomicrobiia > Limisphaerales > UBA11358 > UBA11358. The sequence goes on from JARLJW010000011.1 coordinate 6,345, forward strand.
GGACGGGCGCGACTATTACCCGAACTATTCGAACTGCGACGGCACGGGCAACTTCAGCGCGGCGCAGGGCGTCAACTTTTCGATGAACCAGGACTATGGCTACAACGCCAACCTCGGCCTCGAGGATGCGTATCTGTTCATGCGGGAAGGGCTGCCGATGGTTTATTCCGACGGCTACAATCACAATTCCTCCGGCGGCACGCCGGTCGTGAGCTACGCCAATTATCTGGGTGAGTTCGGGGACAACTCCATGCCGGACACGATGTATCTGCACAACCAGCTTGCGCGCGGCGGCACCAACCCGCGCTGGAGCGATGCAAACATCATCGCCTTTGAACGCTACGATTATCGCGAGGGCACCAGCGCGCAAAACCAGGGCGTGGCGCTTTGCGTGATCAACACCAAGACGAGCTTCCCCGGCGACATCACGTTTGACGACGGCGTGGGGCAGACGTTCGATGGTTACTACGGCGGCATTTCCATTTCCAATTCCAAGAGTGTCGGGCTGGCCGTCGGCTTTCCGCCCGGCTCGGTGCTGGTGCAGCTCGCCAGTTCCTCGCCGACGGGCGGGCGGGCGTATCAAAAGCTCCTGGTCCATGCCGCCACGACCAGCCAGTCCGCCGCCCAGGCCAGCGTGAACGCCACGGACCCCACGCAACGGTTGATTTATGTCGGCGGGCAGACGATCCCGACCGGCGGCGGCGCGATTGAACTGAACTGCCCCAGCGGCGCATGGCTGATGTATGGCTATCAATGGCCGGAAGCGAGCCGCGCGAACGCCTCCACCAATGCGATCATCCTCAAACAAGGCGGCAACGAGGTGCCGCACATCACCGTCACGCGCACGGATGGCGTCAACGGTGACACGAACTACAACCCGGTTTTTCCCTTCAAGATGCGCGGCAGCGTGGATGCCAGCGGCAATGTCATCGGCGGCACCCATGTCGGCAACCTGGCTTACGCGATCGACATCCCGGTGGTCACGAACGCGAACTTTGACATCATCGCGCGCTGCGACGCCTCCTGTGTGAACACGCTCATCAAGCTGGATGGCGGCATTGACCTGAACAGCCAGATGGGCCTGGGCCCGCTGACCTTCAACGGCACCGCGCCGACGAATTACCTCGACCTGCGCGACAACAAGCCCGGCTATGCGTCAGATGTTTTCCTCGGCTACGAACAAGCGGCGTTCCAGTTCCGCAACGGGCCGGAAAAATTTGCGGCAAAGAACACCCTGAGCAACAACATCGTTTCGCTCGGCGCGGAAACCTATTACTACACCGTGAGCGGCACGAACCTCATCGTGAGCGGCGCGGGGACCGGCCAGGGCATCAGCAACGACACGGCCACGTTTGTCTATCATGACCCGGCGGCCACGAACACGGCGCTGGCGCCGAACAATTCCGCCACCCAGCGCGTGCCGTTCAGCCCCACGGGCGGCCAGTCCGTGGATGTTTACGTGAAGGTCGGCTACCAGTTCCAGATCAACACCTGTTACCTCTATTTCACCACCGACGGTTCGAATCCCGAAGGCGCGTTCGGCACCGGCAAGGGCACGACGCAGGTGGTGCAGGGCCATTTCGTCAACCACGACAGCGCGGTCTCGACGATTGATTGGTGGAAGGCCACGATTCCGGCGGAGGCGGACGGCACCCAGGTGCGGTACAAGGTGGCGCTCTTCAACGGCGGCAGCGCGGGCAACACCAGCAGCGCCACGATCCCGGACAGCGAACCCACCGGCGCAAAGCTCTACGGCCTGACACAGATGGCCATCACCAACTTCAACCCGAAGACCGCGGTGGTGTGGGTGCACAATGATTTGAACCCGAGCAACACGGTCATCGGCCTGCAGCCCGGCTTCCACATCGTCCGCGCCCGGACGTTTCTGCCGCGCACGAACGCTTCCTCGAGCTACAACACGTTCGCGCAGACCTTCTATTATGACGGGGCGCTGCCGACGGGCGTGATCGCCTTTCCGACGGCGGACGGGGCCAGCATCAACGGCACGACTTACACCGTGGTCGTCCGCGCCGACAGCACGGTGACCGGCGTGGATTTCAACATCCAGGATGGCGATTCCAGCAACGATGACACCAACACCGGCAAGGCCTGGGGCAATGGCAACTCCAACGGCGTGCCCATTTACGTGGCCGCAACCGCCGTCAATCCGGATGCCAACTTGAGCGCGCAATATCCCAACTATCCGCAGGAATTCCGCTTCGTGTACACGAACGTTCCGACCAGCGGCACGGGCACCATCAATGTGCGCCTGAAGGAATTTGCCACGGGCGTTTATCCGAACCGGCTCACCACTCTCACCCGCGCGGTCAACACCCTCGCGCCCGCGCAGACCATCACCTTCGTCAGCCCGGCCACGAACGGCGTGGTGCTGAACTACAGCACCAACCTGACGTACCTGCTGAAAGCGTGCTTCAGCACAACGCTCACCTCGCTGAAGACCAATTTCAACATCCTCATCAACGGGGTGCTCCAGCCGCAGGGATCTTATATCCTGCAAGCGTCCGGCGGCATCTCGGCCTGCCCGACCACGAAGGCCATCGAGTTCAACTGGAACAACCCGGCGCTGGGCACCAACCTCATCGAGATCATCTACACCAACGCGACCCCGGTGATCAGCGACACCCGCGTGATCACGGTGGCCCCGCCGCTGCGCATCTCGGGCCTCGCCAACAACAACCAACTGGTCGTCTGGGACAGCGCACCCGGGCTGAATTACCAGGTTTTCGCCACCACGAACCTGCTGGTGCCGTTCACGCCCATCAGCGACGTGATTCCCGGCTCGGGCACCTCCACGTTTTTCTACGACCCAAATCCGACCGTGCAAAAATTCTACCAGGTCCAGATGGTGCCTTGAACCACCAGCGGCCCCGTGCCGGTATATAATTTCATGAAAAAACGCTCCTCCTTGTGCCGGCGGCTCGCCCTGCCCGTGGCCGCCTTGATTTCGATTTTCAGTTTCCGCGCGGACGCGGCGCTGGCGACCGTCTGGCACATCCCGGACAACACCGGCGACCTCGGCTTCAACATGCGCAACCCCGAGTTCGCCATCGGCACCAGCACCGCGATCACGTTTTACACCGGCGTCTGGAAATACAACGGGGCGGTCCAGCTCTGCAACCAGACCGGCGGCACGCTGTATTACAAGACCTCCGCCCAGAACGCGTGGAGCAGCACCAACCTCGCGTTTTATTCCAACACGTCCGCCAACCAGTACTGGCAGGCACCGTTGAACGGCGCCTTGTTTAATGCCAATGACACCGTCCAGTATTTCTTTCTGCTCACGTTCGACGGCACCGGCAGCACGGGCGCGACCAATACCTGGCTTTATGGCAACAACGCCAGCAGCACCGCCACGGGCGCTTCCAACACCGCCGCAGCGAGCCCCTTTACGTTCACCGTCAGCAACAACGTCGTCGGCACGCCCGTCCTGACCGTCAACGGCGTCAATGCGGATTACACCACGACCCACGTCTTTGTGAACGAGTTGAACAACGATGCCGTCCCCCTGACGGTGTTGTTCACCCCGAACGGCGGCACCGTCACCAATGTGGAGCTCTTCTCCAACCTCAACCGCCGCGACCGCGCCACGCTCGACGCCGATGGCGACGGCATCGAGGACGGCATCTTCCCGCCGGACGGCAACCTCATCGCCGCCGGGGATGACAATAATTATTACAAGGCGTACACGATGACCAATGTCGGTGGCGGGCAGTATTCCCTGGTGCTCAACGCCACGAAGACCGGCGCGTACCGGCTGACCGCCCGCTTCAAGGTGGTGGGCAACTCCAGTTGGGTCTGGTATTCCGGCGGCAGCACGGGGCGGCGCGACCACGCCCTCGTGGTCACTCCCACCAAGGCGCGCGACATGGTGATGTATGAGTTGAACGCGATGAACATCGACGCGCAGGGCACGAACCAGAGCGACCGCAGCACCTTCACCGATCTTTATGGCGGACCCGGCGCGCGCCCCTACGACGCGGTGACCAATCGCTTCAATTTGAATTATTTCCAGAACCTCGGCGTAAACTGGCTGTGGTTCCAGCCCATTCATCCGATTGGCATCCTGAACCGGCAGACGGATCCGAATTCCGGCCAGCCTTATTCCGTGGGCAGCCCGTATTCCGTTAAAAACTTTTTCCAGGTCAACCCGCTGTTGAGCAAGGCCAACACGCGTGACGGGGCCATGAATGAATTCACGAATTTTGTCGCGGCCGCGGATGCGGCGGGCGTCAATGTGATGCTGGATGAACCGTTCAACCACACCGCCTGGGACGCGGAACTGGATGCGAGCGGGGTTTATTATTTCAAGACGAACGCGCAGCCGACGGACTTGATCGCCAACAGCGAGGCGCGTTTTTATTCGCGCAGCGGCGAATACGACCAGCGGGCGTCCGGCAGCGGCAACGTGGCGCAGGCGCCGGACCGTTATGATTTTGGCAAATGGACCGACGTGGCGGACATCTATTTTGGCCGCTACGCCGCGCTGGTGCCCAACTCCTCTTCGACGGGAAACTACACGGCTGAAGGCGACTGGTTTGATTACAGCATCGGCAGCGAAAGCGGCACCGGCGGCGGCAACGGTCATTTCGACGCCATCACGCAGAATGTCTGGCGGTATTTCTCCGACAGCATCCTGTACTGGCTGGACAAGACCGGCTGCCCGCAAGGCACGCCCGCCAGCCAGACTTACAAGGGCATTGACGGATTGCGCGCCGATTTTGGCCAGGGCCTGCCGCCGCAGTGCTGGGAATACATCATCAACAAGGTGCGCACCCGCAAATGGGATTTTGTGTTCATGACGGAATCGCTCGATGGCGGCGCGGTGACCTACCGCTCGAACCGGCATTTTGACATCCTGAATGAAAATCTGCTGTTTGATCTGACCAATGCCGTGGCGGCGTCGGATTACCGGGCCGCGTTTGACAACCGCCGCAACAGCTACGGCCAGGGGCTGGTCCTGCTCAACAATGTATCGCACGACGAGGAGAGCTACCAGGACCCGTATGCGGCGCTCATCCGGTACATGGTCTGTGGCGCAATTGATGGCGCACCAATGACCTTTTACGGCGAGGAACTCGGCATCTCGACCACGTTCGGCTTCAGCCAGTACCAGTTGAACTTCGGGAAATTGATCCCGCATTTCATGGTCTATAATTCGCTCCAGCCGATTTTGAATCCGGCGAACCGGACCTACGGCCTGGACCAGCTCCGGCCGGTTTACGCGGGCGTGAACCAGGCGCGCAGTTTCAGCCCGGCCCTCCGCAGTTCGAACCGCTATTACCTCAACCAGACCGGCAGCGAAACGCCGCAGGCGAATATTTTTTCCGTGGCGAAATATGTCACGGCGAACGGCGCGCCGAACTTCAACGATCTCGTCTTTGCCTTCACCACCCTGGACCGCAACAACACGCAGACGGGCAATTTTGATGTCAACATCACGCAGAACGGCGGCAACCTTTTCGGCATCAAGCCGGCCCGCATCTACAATGTAAAAAATATTTCCGCCTACACCGGCATTGATGGCAACCGCCGGAACGTCTGGCTCTGGGGCGGCGGCGTGGCCGGCAGCAACGTGCTCGCAAACGGCGTGTTCGTCTCGCTCAACCCGGTGCCCGCGGCGAACGGCGGCTGGGCGGGCAATCCGTTCGAGGCCCAATATCTGAAGCTGTACGATGTCACCCCGCCGCCCGCGCCCGCCGCCCCCGGAACCGGCTTGACCAACAATTACGTCTACGCCAACAGCGTCACGTTCTCGTGGCCGGCCGTCACTGATGCGGAAGGTGGCGTCAGCGGGTATCACGTCTGGGTCGGCACGACACCCGGCGGCTCAAATGTGTTCAACGGCATCGTCAACGGCACGACCTTGAGCGTGACCAACAGCTATGGCGTGCGGCTCTACGCCACGGTTTCGGCCGTGAATAATGCGAGCATCGAAAGCGCCGCGAGCAGCCCCAGCATCGGCACCCTGCTCTTGAATCCGGCCTGGGTGCCGGTGGCCAGCATGACCGCGCCCAACCTCCTGAACTGGACGAGCGTCTCCGGCCTCACTTACCGCGTCCTGTCCACCACCAATCTGGCCCTGCCCTTCACGGCCTACGGCGGCATGGTCACGGCGACGATCCCGACGCTCACGTTTACCAACAACCCGACCAACTCCACCCGGTATTTCAGAATCCAGCTCATCCCTTGACCGCATGAACGTGCGGTATGACATCTAAACAGATTTGCTAAAGTGACTTAACACCTATGACCACCAAACACCTATTCGCAACCGGCATTGCCTTGTTGTCGCTTGGTCTCGCAGCCCAGGCAACAACCTACAGCGGCAATGGCAACAACGGCTTCGGCGGCCCCATCGGCGACGGCAGCCTGACGTTGACCGACGACGGCACCACGCTTACCGGCACCGTCACCAAGGGTCCGAACGGCTTCAATGACGTGCTGGTGATCTACATCGACACGGTGGCGGGCGGGTTCACCACCTCGGCGGGTTTCACGGACTCGGGCGACGGTTTGCGCAAGGCGATCTCCGGCTTTGACGGGGGCTCCAACCGCAGCACGCTTAACTTCGCCGCCGGCTTCGCGCCGGATTACGCCATCGCGCTCGGGCCGGCGAGCGACAGCTTCGGCGGGCTTTGGACCCTGGTCGATGGTGGCAGCCACACTTTTGATTCGAGCGTGAACCTCACGCCGACGGGAACAACCACCGCGGCGACCTACACTTTCTCACTGAGCCTGGCATCGATCGGCCTGACCCCGGGAGCCGGGCAGAGTTTTGAACTGTTCGGGACTTATATTTCCAACAGCGGCTACCGTGCCGATGAGGCGGTGGCCGGCACGGAAACGGGCGCGCAAGGCTGGGGTAATACGATTACCCAGACCGGCTTTGGCACCTTCACCACGACGGCCGTGCCGGAACCGTCCATGCTGGCGTTGTCCGCGATCTCCGGCTTGGCAACGTTGTACATGCTGCGCCGCCGCAATTGATTTGGTGAATGAGGTTGGTGGTTAAAACAAGCCCCGGATTTTTCCGGGGTTTTTTGTTTTTTGGAGCAGTTCCATAAATGCTCCCGGTCCGTTCAGGATGTTGGGAAGGCGCATCAAGGTGAAATATGAAATCAACGGCATGGCTGGCCATGGCTGGGATAGGACAAAGTGCCTATCCGATTTGATCGACGTGACCGGCTCGACGGCGACCAACCTCGTCAATGTGACGCTGGATGCGGCCAATGGCACGGCGTATTACCGCATGGTTTATCCATGATTCCCGGGCCGTAGAACGAATGTTCTATGGTTGCAAGGGTTGGTTGGAGGTAGATTCCAGCCAACCCTGTAATCAACACACCGCATCCGCATGAGATTTTCAGATCGAGACCGCCGCGCCATCCAGCGCAACCCGGGCTTCACACTGATCGAGTTGCTGGTGGTGATCGCAATCATCGCCATCCTGGCGGCGATGCTTTTGCCGGCCCTGGCCAGCGCCAAGGAAAGGGCGAAGCGCATCATGTGCTTGAACAACCTGAAACAGATCGGCGTCGGGCTGACGATTTATGCGGGGGACAATGACGACCGGCTGTTTTCATCCAGAAAAGCGGGCAGCAACTACAACTTGCACGCATTGAATGACGACACGGCGACGGAATCCAAAACGGTCGGCCTGGATCCGACCCACACAAACACCCCCTCGATCTGGGTGTGTCCGGAATTGAACGGCGGACTGGCCAGTCTTAACTTTGTCGGCACCGCCCAAAATCCCTATCAGTGGCAGATTGGCTATCAATTTCTTGGCGGGGTGACGAACTGGGTGAACACAGCGGGAACGTTTGCGTCGTTGAGCCCGGTGAAATTGGGCAACGCCAAACCGACGTGGGTGCTGGCGGCGGAAGATGTGGTCTATGACGGGGCCGCCTGGATCGGTCCTCCGCACAAGCGCGCGAAGAACCCCTTTCCGGATGGCGGGAACTCGGTGACGACGGACGGTTCGGTTTCGTGGCACAAGATCGAGACGATGTACCGCCTCACGACGTACAGCACGACCACCCGCAACTGGTACTTTTATCAGGAAGATCTTTCCAGCATCCCGGCGGCGACATTGGCCACCCTGAAGTTCCCGAATTGACCCTTGAACCGGACAAAGCAGTCTTGCACGGCGGACGGGAAACGTTACAATTTGCGCCGATGAAATTTGCGCTGGCCATCCTGACGTTCCTGCTGTTCGCCTTTTTTATTGGTTGGGGCATCATCCTGTTGATGCACGGCAGTCCGTGGTTGCTCCTCGCCGCCATGGGCGTGTTCGTCGGCACCTTCATCAAATACGGCTGTCTCGCGCACTGATTTTTGACTAATTCGACTTCTGCGGCACGGGGAACTTCTGCTGCATCGCGCTTTCAATCTGCGACCACGACTGGCAGTTGATCCCCTTCGTCCCCGCCGCAATTCCGGAAGCGTAGGCCGTGGAGGTCGAGGTTCCCTGCACCACATACGATTGCCCGCCCAGTTGCACGATGTTGGCACCGGGCAAGGCCATGGAAACGAAACTCCCGTAGTTCGCATAGGAAGCAAGCTGTCCCGGCGAGCCCAGGGCGGTCACCGCGTTCACTCCGGGCAGCGCCGCCGGATACGTGGGCGTGCTCACCGGCTGGTTGCCGGCCGCGGCAAATATCACGATGCCTTTGGCCATGGCCTGCTGGATGATGTCGTCCAGCACCGCGCTGTCGCCGGTGCCGCCCAAGCTCATGTTGATGACCGAGGCACCGCTGTCAGCGGCTTTCTGCACGCCGAGTGCGACGTTCCAGGTCGTCGTCTGTTCGCCGGAATCATAGACCACCACCGGCAGAATCTTGGTTGCGCTATGACCGCCGGAGGACTGCGAGATTGCATCCAACACTGCGTTCACCATGGCCGTGCCGTGAGTAAGCCCGGTGGAAGGCACGATATTGTTCACCACCGACACCGGCTTCATCACAAACTGGTCCAGTTGGCTGCCGAGCGACTGCACCTGCGTGTCGATAACCGCCACAATGGGGTGGCACGGATCGTTTGGGCTGCTGTCATCGAGCGTGAGCTTGGTCTGGTTCGCCGGTGCGTTGGGTGCGGGCTGCGGCTGCATCGGCAGATCGTAATAGTAATTGTAATCCACGGCCGCCACTTCGGTGTTGGCTTTCAATTTTCCCAGCGCCGCTTCCATGTCCGCCTCGCTGTCAAATTGCAGCCGGTAGACGCCCAGCTTGTCATTCCGGCCCACCACGATGGCCCCGACAGATTTCGCAATCGCATCAATGTCCGCGCCCGGCTTGACCTTCACGATCAGTTCGTTCAACACATGGCGGGGCGGCCCGGCCTTGGCGACGGCGTTGGTGCCCTGCACCCGGCGCGTGGCGTTCTGCATGGTCGTTTTGAAAACATAGAGGTGCGAGGCTTCATTGGTCTTGGGCACGAAGGCGAAATTGAGGTCGCCGAGCAGCTTGTGCAGGGCCTCGCCGGACGGGAGATCCTTGAATTTCACGTCCACCTTCCGGGCCGTGTCCGGCTCCACAAAGATATGCCAGCCGGTCTGATGGGCGACATCCTCCAGCAGGGGCCAAAGCTCCTCCCCGCGCACATCGGCGCTCACCTTGTCCGCTTGCGCATTCCACACCACGGAACCGGAGCCATCCGCCGCCCGCAACCATCCGGCCGCCAGACACAGCAACGCCAGCAGGAGGTTGATTTTGGCGCGGCGCATATTCAGTTGGGGGTTTGATGCCGTTTCCGGCCAAAGCGTTCAGATTATTATTTCTTCAGCACCGATTTCACCCAGGCTTGGTTGTCCAGGTACCAGCGGATGGTCTCGCGGATGCCGGCCTCAAACTTGTGCGCCGGCGTCCACCCAAGTTCGCGCTGAATCTTCGTGGCGTCAATCGCATAACGGCGGTCATGCCCCGGCCGATCCTTGACGAAGGTGATCAATGAACGGGAATTTCCGCCCAATTGCGGCGCAAACTCGTCAATCGTATCACAGATGAGCTGCACGATGTGGATATTCGCCCATTCATTGTGGCCGCCGATGTTGTAGGTCTCGCCCAGTTTACCCCGGCCCAGCACCGTCCACAGCGCCTCCGCGTGGTCGCGCACATACAGCCAGTCGCGCACGTTCATGCCATCGCCATAGACCGGAACGCCCTTGCGCGCCAGGATGCTCTGGATGACCACCGGGATCAGCTTTTCCGGAAACTGGTACGGCCCGTAATTGTTCGAGCAGTTCGTGATGACCGTCGGCAGGCCGTAGGTGTGATGATAGGCCCGGACCAGGAAATCGCTCGACGCCTTGCTCGAGGAATACGGCGAATTCGGCGCATACGGCGTCGTCTCGGTGAACAATCCCGTCGCCCCCAGCGAACCATACACTTCATCGGTGGAGACATGATGAAATTTTTTGCCGTCAAACTGGCCGTTCCAAAATGCGCGGCAGGCTTCCAGCAGGTTGAAGGTGCCGATGATGTTTGTCGTGATGAAATCGCCCGGTCCGGTGATGGAACGGTCCACATGGGATTCCGCCGCGAGGTGCATGACATGCGTGATGCCGTGCTTTTCGACGACCTGCAAGGTGGCCGCCTTGTCACGCAGGTCCACCTTTTCAAAAATATATTTGGGATGGCGCGAAACTTTTTCCAGGTTCTCCAGCCGCCCCGCATAGGTCAGGCAGTCGAGGTTGACGAGTTGCTTCACCGCCGCATCGTCAATCACGTGCTGGATCAAATTCGACCCGATAAACCCCGCGCCGCCTGTGATAAGAAGATTCATATTTTTAACAACAAAGTAACCAAGGAACTAAGTTAAAACCTCATCGGGCGAACGCGGCACATTTAGAATGCGATGGATGCCATGCTTGATCAGGACCTCATTAAAGTTGATCAGCAAGCCAAGCGGAAAACGTTTTATTCGCAGATAAGTGATGACTTGCGCCGTGTGAACGGGCAAAAGTTCATCCACCGCCTTCAGTTCAATCAGCAATTTTTCCTCAACGATCACATCAGCCCGATAGCCGATTTCAACGCGGATGCCTTTATAGTTGAGGGGAACAGGAAGCTGCACCTGATGGTTCACACCCCGCAACTTCAATTCATGACTCAAGCAGGCTTCATAGGCGCTTTCCAGCAGACCCGGCCCAAGTTCTTTGTGAACGGCAAAAGCGGAATCCACCACCGCCTTCGCCAAAAACTCAACCGCGTCAGGAACACGAACCCGTTTCCAGTCTGGAATTTCCAGTCCGAAACTTTGTTCCTTTGTTCCTTTGTTGTTCATCACTCCGGCTTCCAGTTTTTTAGCGCATGCTCGAGAGCCTCTTCCACGCCGCGGATCTTGACGCCCGCTGCCAGCAGCTTCGAGGCGTCCATCACGCAATTCGAGCGCGGCGTTTTCGCCGCCACTTTGTAAAACTCCTCGTCGTTCTGCCAGAATTCGAACTTGCGCGCCGGCTTGAGATGCTTCTCGATCAAATCCACGACGTGACGCGTCGTGACGTAGCCGGGATTGGTCACGTTATAGATCCCGAACGGCGCGCGGCGTTCCCAAAGGTCCAGGCACGCGCTCACGTAATCGGCGCGATGCGAAATTGAATTCACGTTTTCGTAAACCTTCGGGTAGCGCTGCACCTTGCTCAGGTAATTCCGCTTGTTGTCGAATTCATCGAACGGGATGCGCAGCCGCCAGATGTAGCTTTGACCAATGCCGGCAATCGCCTCTTCACCCAGCGCCTTGGTGCCGCTGTAAAAGCTGCACGGCTGGTCGCGGAAGGAAAAATTCGGCGTGTCCGCCTCGGTGAAACCAAGGATGGCCGGGGATTTCTTTTCCGCGAGCGCATGCAACTCCGGTTTCGCCAGGTCTTTTTCCACACGCACTTTTCCCGGTTCGGAAATTTTTGCGCCGCTGTAGATGCAACCGGAAGAGACATGCCCCCACGGGATGCCCGCCGCCACGCATGCGTGGGCGATGGTCTGCGGCAGCAGCGTGTTGCCCAGCAACGTGCCCGCCTTGTCCAATTCGCAGGCATCCACGTTTGGCTTGCCGGTGAAGCCGGCGGCATTGAGGACAAAGGCCGGCTGGTTTGCCCGCAGAAATTCCAACAGCCGGTCAAAGCGCGTATAATCCACCTGCCGGCGCGACAGCGGCACGAACTTCTTTTTACGCCGTTCCAGCTCTTTCGCAAACGCTTCGCCGATATAACCGGTGGCACCGAGAAGAAGAATCATAATTATTTTTTCAACCGTTTCGCCTCGGCCACGACTTCCTTCACCAGGTACTCGCGATATTCGCAGTTCGGCATCGTGCCGACGATCTGCTCCAGTTGCGCCAGCGAAACAAAACCCTGGTGGAACGCCGCCTCCTCCGGGCAGCCGATCTTGACGCCCGCGCGTTTTTCGATCGTCTGCACGTACGCGCTCGCCTCATGCAGGCTGCTGCTCGTGCCGGCATCCAGCCACGCGAATCCGCGCGGCAGCCGCTGCACCCGCAGCACGCCGCGCCGGAGATACTCGACGTTCACCGCCGTGATCTCCAGTTCGCCGCGCGCCGAGGGCTTCAAGTTTTTGGCGACATCCACGATCTGGTTGTCACAGATGTAAAGCCCGGGCACGGCATAATTGCTCTTGGGGTGCGCCGGTTTTTCCTCGATGGAAACCGCCTTGCCGTCCCCATCGAACTCCACCACGCCGTAACGTTCCGGGTCGTTGACGTGATAGCCGAAGATGGTCTCGCCGCTCTTGAATTCCGCAAACGCGCGCTGAAACGTGTCGCCACCGTAAAAAATGTTGTCGCCCAGGATCAGCGTCACGTTGTCCCGGCCGATGAAGCTTTCCGCGATGAGGAACGCCTGCGCGATGCCCGCCGGTTTCGCCTGTTCGCGATATTCGATGGTCACCCCAAAGCGTGAGCCGTCGCCCAGCAATTGCTTAAACCGCGGCAGGTCATGCGGCGTCGAAATCAGGCACAGCTCGCGGATGCCGCCCTCGATCAGCGTCGTGAGCGGATAATATACCATCGGCTTGTCATAAACCGGCTGGAGCTGCTTGCTGGCGACCAGCGTGAGCGGATACAGACGCGAGCCGGCGCCGCCAGCGAGAATGATGCCTTTCATTGATACAGCCTAGAAATTTACGGTGAATTTCGCCAACAAAAAAGCCGCGTTTTTCAACGCGGCTTGATGGGCAAAACCGTTTAAGTTGCGACCGCGCCGGCACCTTCGGCCGCCGCCTTCTGGTTGAAGAGCAGCTTGTCCGGGCCCGCCGTGACCTGGATCATGCGGCCCTCGGTCAGGGCGCCCTTCAGGATCTCCTCGGCCAGCGGGTCCTCGAAGAAGCGCTCGACCGCACGGCGCATCGGACGCGCGCCGTATTGCGGGTCATAGCCCTTCTCCACCAGGAAGTCCTTCGCTTTTTCGTCCAGCTCCAGCCGGAGGTTTTTCTTCCGCAGCCGTTCCAAAACTTTTTCGACTTCGAGGCTCAGGATCTGGATGAGATCCGGCTTCGTGAACGAGCGGAACACGATCAGGTCGTCCAGCCGGTTCAGAAATTCCGGGCGGAACATCTTCTTGGCCTCTTCCAAAACCCGTTCGCGGGCTTTTTCATAGCTGCTCTCGTCCGTGATCGGCGCGAAGCCGAGCGTGGACGATTTCTTGAGCGTGTCCGAGCCCACGTTCGAAGTCATCAGGATGATCGTATTGCGGAAATTCACGATGCGTCCCATGCTGTCCGTCAGCTTTCCTTCTTCCAAGATCTGCAACAGCATGTTCCACACGTCCGGGTGCGCCTTTTCAATCTCGTCGAACAGCACCACGGAATACGGATTGCGCCGCACTTTTTCGGTAAGCTGGCCGCCTTCCTCGTAACCGACATAGCCGGGAGGTGAACCGACGAGCCGCGACACGTTGAACTTCTCCATGTACTCGCTCATGTCGAGCTGGATGAGCGATTTGGCATCGCCAAACATCTGTTCCGCGAGCGTCTTGGAAAGCAGGGTCTTGCCCACGCCTGTGGGACCGAGCAACAGGAACGTGCCGATCGGCCGGCGCGGGTCCTTCAGATCCGCGCGCGAACGCTTCAAGGCCTTGCACAAGGAGGAAACCGCCTCGCGCTGGCCGACAACCACTTTTTCCATCTCGACTTCAACCGTGAGCAGGCGCTGCATCTCGCCCTGGCCCATACGCTGGAGCGGAATGCCGGTCCACTTGGAAACGACATGCAAAATCTCCTCCTCGCCCACGACGATGCGTTTTTCATCACCCTTCGTGCGCCATTCCTTGAGCATGGCCTCCATCTTTTCCTTGGCCTGCTTTTCCTTGTCACGCATCTGGGCCGCGCCTTCGAAATCCTGGTTCTTGATGGCTTTTTCCTTTTTGCCCTTGATGTCCTCGATCTCGGCTTCCATCGCCTTGACCTCGGGCGGACGCGTCAGCGTGCTGATGCGCGCGCGCGAACCGGCCTCGTCCAGGACGTCAATCGCCTTGTCCGGCAGGAACCGGTCCATGATGTAACGGTCCGACAATTTCACGGAAGCCTCCACGGCCGCGTCCGTGAACTCGGCCTTGTGATGCTCCTCGTATTTGTGACGGAGCCCCTTCAAGATTTCGATGGCGTCCTCAATGGAAGGCGCTTCCACCTTGACCGATTGGAAACGGCGTTCCAGCGCGGCGTCCTTCTCGATGTACTTGCGATACTCGTTCAGGGTCGTCGCCCCGACGCACTGCATCTCGCCGCGCGACAGCGCCGGCTTGATGATGTTGCTCGCGTCCATCGTGCCTTCCGCGGAACCCGCGCCGACGATGGTGTGCAATTCGTCAATGAAGAGGATGACGTTTTTCGCGCGGCGGATTTCATCCATGACCGCCTTGATGCGTTCCTCGAACTGGCCGCGATACTTCGTGCCCGCGACCATCAATGCGAGGTCGAGCGTGATGACGCGCTTGCCCAGCAAAATTTCCGGCACGTTGCCCGCCGCAATTTCCTGCGCGAGACCTTCGACGATGGCCGTCTTGCCCACGCCGGCTTCACCCAGCAGAACGGGGTTGTTTTTGGTGCGCCGACAAAGCACCTGGATGACGCGCTCGATCTCGTTCTTGCGGCCGATGACCGGGTCCATCTCGCCTTTGCGCGCAATCTCCGTGAGGTCGCGGCCGAAGGCCTTCAGCGCGGGCGTCTTCACCTCGCCCTTTTTCTCGCCGGCGGCGGCGGCGGGCTGTTTTTCCCCGGGCTCGCCGGACGGCTGCTCTTCACCGCCCTGTTGCGCGGCAAAATTCGGGTCCAGCTCCTTCAAGATTTCTTGGCGGGCCTGTTCGATGTCCACATCCAGCGCGCGCAACACCTTCGCTGCCACGCCATCGCCTTCACGCAGGAGGCCGAGCAGCAGATGCTCGGTGCCGACGTAGGTGTGGTTGAGATTCTTCGCCTCCTTCTGCGCGAGCGCGATGACTTTTTTCACGCGCGGCGTGTAGGGAATGTTGCCGATCATTTTCTGGTCGGGACCGCTCGGCGTCTGCTTCTCGACTTCGAGGCGCACCGTCTCCAGGTCCAGGCCCATCTTCTGCAAAACATTCACGGCGACACCCTGCCCCAATTTGATCAGGCCCAGGAGCAGATGCTCCGTGCCCAGAAAATTGTGGTTCAGGCGGTCGGCTTCCTTCCGCGCCAGCGCCAGCACCTGCTGCGCCCGCGGGGTAAAATTACTCATGGCTTCATCGCTCATACTTGATTCACTCTGCATTAAATCGGCCGATTTGTCCAATGCCAACAGGAAAAAATCAAGGAGATCGTCTTCGCTTTTGAAAACCTCCGACTGGCCGGAACACCAGGCGTTGACCGGCCGCCGGATTTGCCGCCAAACTATTGCCGCCAAACAAAAGCCCGGCACGACGTGCCGGGCTGATCTTCATTGTCCTCCGTTGGCAAAATCAATTCGCCGGCCCGCCCGGCGGCCTGGCCACCGGCCGGTTCACGCCCTTCAACCGGTCGCGCAGCATGTCCGCGCGGAGGAGGTCGCGCTCCTCGGCGGTCAGCTTGTCCGAAAGCTGCTTCTGCAAATGCGCCGGCTGCGTCGTCAAAAACAGTTCATCCACCAGCGCGCGGTCCGCGCCCGGGAACAGGCTCATGTCCACGCCCAGCTTCAGCAGCGAAAGCAGGTTCATCGTCTCCTTCGATGAAATGCTGTGGGCATTGGCCAAAATACCATAAGCACGCCCGATATGGTTGAACACCACCTTGGGCTTCTTTTCCAGCAACCGTTCGCGCGCGTTCTGCTCGTGCTCGATGATCTGCGCCAAAACTTTTTCCAGCCGCTCGACGATGACCGACTCGGTCTCGCCCAGCGTCATCTGGTTCGACACCTGAAAAATATTTCCCAGCGCCTCCGTGCCTTCGCCATAAAGCCCGCGCACCGCGAGGCCCAGCTTGTTCACGGACTGGATGATGGGGTTGATCTGCTCATCCAGCACGCAGCCGGGCAGATGCAACATCGCGCTCACCCGGATGCCCGTGCCGAGGTTCGTCGGGCACGCCGTCAGGTAGCCCAGTTCACTGTCGAAGGCGAAATCCAGCTTCTTCTCCAGCGCGGAATCAAAGGTATCGATCGCGTTCCACGCCTGGCGCAATTGCAGGCCGGGGCGCAACGCCTGCATCCGCAGATGATCCTCTTCATTGATCATCACGCAAAATGTCTCGTCGCGGTTCAGCACCAGGCCGCTGCCGACATTCTTGGCGGCGTGCTCGCGGCTGATGAGGTGGCGTTCCACGAGAATCTGCTTGTCCAGCGCGGTGAAATTATCCATCGCCTCAAAGAATGAATCCTTCATGTCCACCAGCGAACTCACCGCCGGCTGGATGGTCTCAAAAACCTTTACGCGCTCGGGCTTCTTCGCCCAGCCGGGAAACGCCGATCCGCGCAGGTTGCGCGCCAGCCGCACGCGGCTGGAAATCACGATGCGGTCATGCGGCCCGTGCCGGTGGGTGGACTCGGCGGGCGAGCAGAGAAATGCATGGATGTCTTTCATCGCGTCTTCGCCGTGGCGGCGCTCAGGGATTTGATCTCGTCGCGCAATCCGGCCGCCGTCTCGTAGTCCTCGCCCTCGATGGCCTTCGCCAGCTTTTTCTGGAGCGATTTCAGCCGGTCGCTGTTCTCGCGCGTCGCCCGCAGCGCCTCCGGCACCTTGCCAATGTGGCGCGTGCCCTTGTGCATCGTCTTGAGCAGGCCGGACAGCCCCTCGGCGAAAGTCTTGTAGCAATCCGGACAGCCCAGCCGGCCGGACTTTTTGAAATCCGCCTGCGAAAACCCGCAGCGCGGGCACTTCAGCTCCGCGCCCGCCGCCGATTGGTCAAGCTCCTGCGACGCGCCGAGCCCCAGCATCAGGTCCGCCATCGCGAAGCTCGTCGGGTCATTGATGCCCTTGGCCTTCGCGCATTCCTCGCACAAATCCAGCTTCTGCATCTTGTCGCCCACGATCTGGGTCAGATGCACCGTCGCCGGTTTCTCTTTGCATACGCAGCATTGCATATCTTTATATCGGCTCTCCGGACACCTTGGTCAAGGCATGATATTCCTCGGTCAGCTGCTTCGAGATCGGCCCCGGCTTGCCGGTGCCGATGATGCGGCCGTCAATCTTGATGACGGGCATGATCTCCGCACCCGTGCCGGTCAGGAAACATTCATCCGCATTGAACAGGTCGTAACGCGTCAAATTCGTCTCCGCCACCTTGATGCCGGACTGTTCGGCCAGTTCCATCACCGTGCCGCGGGTGATGCCGTAAAGCGCACCTGCATAAAGCGGCGGCGTGTAGAGCGCACCTTTCTTGATGATAAAAATATTGTCCGCCGTGCCTTCCGACACAAAACCTTCCGCATTCAACATCACCGCCTCTTCCACGCCGGCGTTGTTCGCCTCGATCTTGGCGAGGATGTTGTTGAGGTAATTCAGGGACTTGATGGCCGGGTTCACGGCGCTGTGCAGGTTGCGCACCGTCGGCACCGTCACGATGTCCATGCCGCGCGCGTACAATTCCGCCGGATACACCTGGATCTTGCCCGCAATGATGATGATAGAGGGCTTTTTGCAACTGCGCGGATTTAACCCGAGCGTGCCGATGCCGCGCGTGACGATCAGGCGCACATAGCAGTCGCGCAACTTGTTGGCGCGGATGGTGTCAACGGTCGCCTTCATCATCTGGGCCTGCGTCAGGGGAATTTCGAGCAAAATCGCCTTGGCCGAGGCATACAGGCGGTCAATGTGCTCCCGCAGTTTGAAAACCCGGCCGTTGTAGGCCCGGATGCCCTCAAACACGCCGTCGCCGTAGAGCAAACCGTGGTCGAACACCGACACTTTGGCATCGCGTTCGTTGCAAAACTTACCATCAATAAAGATTTTCATGCAAAATGGAGTATAAACTACGGTAAAAAAACAACCGAAGCAAACGTGAATTTCCGCGTGACAAGTTCCGTGTGACTGATATATTTCGCGCCCTTTTGCGACCCTATGGTCTAGCGGTTAGGACATCTCCCTTTCACGGAGATAGCCCGGGTTCGATTCCCGGTAGGGTCGCCATTTCTCATCGTCATTAAACCATTGCAAACAAAGCGCGAAAGCGCGGTTTGCCTTTTTCCGACAAGTCTTACGTTGACTTTTTCCGACAGTTTGCCTACTGTATTACTACCTTATGGCAACCACTTCAAAAGAGGAAAAAACGAAGGCGTGGCGCACAGAAAAGACCGGCAACTCCACCGTTGCCATCTACCGCCGCGATAAACACCACAAACCGAGCGGCAAGACGTATCAGGTGTTTGAAGTTGCCGACTACACCACCGGCCAGCGTCGCCTGCAAAGCTTCTCCGATCCTGCCAATGCCATTGCAGAGGCGCAACGCATTGGCCGCTTGCTGGCCACTGGCGAGACAACCGCCGCCAAGCTACGGGGCAGCGAGGCCGCAAGCTATGGCCGCGCCGTTGAACTTATCCGCGCCGCCGGACTGGAAACACCCCTTGAACTGGTTGCCGCGCGCTACGTCGAGGCCGTGAAGATTCTCGGCACGGAAAAGATCGTCGAGGCCGCGTCAGACTACATCCGCCGCAATCCCGCCGAACGCCCGGCGCGCACCGTCCGCCAAGTTGCCGACGAATTGATTGCCCTGAAAACGCACCGCAAGGCCAGCGCGCGTTACATTGAAGATTTGAAAATCCGGCTGGCAAAGCTGGCAACCCGATTTGCCGTCCGCGTGGACACCGTGACGACTGCCGACGTGCAAGAATGGCTCGATGGCATGGACGGCGCACCGCGCACCATCCGCAATTTCCGGCAGAACGCCAGCGGGCTTTTCAAGTTTGCCGAGGCGCGGGGATACATCGCGCGTGGGGAAAATCCCGTCACCGCAACCGAACGCCTCAAAACCAAGACTGCCGACGCCATTGAAATTTACTCGCCCAGTGAACTCACACGCTTGCTTGCCGCGGCGCCGGAAAGTTTCAAGCCCGTCTTGGCAATTCAAGCTTTCGCCGGCTTGCGCTCGGCAGAGGTTATGCGCCTCGACTGGCAAAACGTGAAACTTGGACGCGGACACATTGAGATCACCGCCGCCAATGCCAAGACCGCCAGCCGGCGCATTGTGCCGATTCTGCCGAACCTTGCCGTTTGGTTGAAAGACGCCGCGAAGAAAACCGGCAAAATCTTTCCGCATACACGCGCTTATTTCCACGAAATGCAGCGGGACATTTCCGCCAAGACGAAAACCGACAAACTCCCTGCCCTGCCGTGGAAACACAACGCCTTGCGCCATTCGTTTATTTCCTACCGCGTCGCGGACATTCAGAACGTCGCGCAAGTCGCGCTTGAAGCAGGCAACAGCCCCGGCATGATTTTCGGACACTACCGCGAATTGGTGACGGCGGACGATGCGAAAACATGGTTTGCCATCGCCCCGGCAAAAAAGACAGGCAAGCGGACAACCAAGCCGACACCCTTTATCAGTCTGCCAAGCCGCGCGACTACGCCAGCCCAGCAATTGAATTGACCGCCAGCGGCGGGGGGATTTTGGTTCGCGCCGCGCTCAATTCAGACGCGCGCGGGTGACGGAGTGGAAAATTGGTTTTGCCGGTTAATTTTTAAAAAATTAACCGGCATTTTATTCTGGCCTCCCCTTAATCCATTCAGGCGCACGGAGCAGAACAACTCCCATTTTTGGAACTCCAAATTGTGCTTCTTTTAATCCCCAATAGAAGAAATATGACGAACTCCCATCTTTATTTTGAGAACTATTTGTCTTTCCCCCTCGGGTGTATAATACAACTAAGTCACCAGCTTTCACAGTCTGGTCTGGAAACCAGTATGAAATGCGGCGTCCTGAAAAAGGTGTCCCTTCAGGTGAAAACGGTGACAGCAGAGCCAAAAACCCCCCTATATCTGCATCTGCTGAAACGACAAACACACTCCGTTCCTTGTCCAGATCGCCAGCATCGCGAATTGCCTTAAACGTAATATTCATCGCTCAATAATTCGGCAAACAATCCCGCAAATGATTAGGGATATGCCAAGCAATAGTGTTGTTAGGCCAGCATAGGGCGTAATCCAGAGTGTAGGGGCAAGTCCAACCATCGAACCACCGGCAACGAAACAAACATCCTTTATGATTTGGACTGTTATTTTTTGGCCTTTTTTTGCTTCTAAAACAGCTTTGTCTTTGTCACAAGCATGAAACCTTTCACGAAAATCTTTCAGTTCATTACCCTCGTCATATAAACGATCAAGGTCTTTTAGAAGAAACCGTATTGCAGCAGAATTTTCCTTTAATTCATCCTCGTTTAATTCCCGCCGCAATTTTGAATATGCTTGTTTCGCCTTGCTAGGAGCAGATTCGGGCGCAGCCTGTCCTTGTTGCGGACTGCTATCCTGATCAAGTTGCTGCGCATCGCCCATTATTGTAACCTCAAAATAAGAGGCGAACCAGTGTGATGGAAAGTTTATTTTTGAAAAATACGCGATGCAGTTGTGCCGCGATAATTCAACCTGGCTCGGCGCGCACCCAGGCACACCATTCCAAAAACCGGGCCCGGGCTTCGGTCACGCTGGTGGTCGCATACGCTCGCTGGAATTGCAACCGCATGGCGTACGCCAAGCCCGTCACCAGCGGCTTGTCTTTCAATTGTTCCC
>JARLJW010000058.1 GCA_031290985.1 Verrucomicrobiia bacterium
TTGTTCCGTCAGGGGCATCGCTGCGTAGCCATGTGCGGAAGAGATAAGCGCTGAAAGCATCTAAGTGCCAAGCTCATCCCAAGATAATGTTTCCCGGACGCAAGTCCCTAAAGACCACGGGCAGACCACCCGTTTGATAGGTTAGGAATGGAAGCGCCGCGAGGCGTTAAGTTGACTAATACTAATCGGTCGTGCGGCTTGATTGCTTTTTCTAAAATTTATTTTAGATCTGCAATTTCAACTCGCGAATTGTGAAGAGACCAATAGACTCCTATGTGTAGTTTTCAGGGAATCGCCGAAAGTTCCGGTGACGATCTTTTAACATAAAATTTTGTACGTTCAAAGACACGTACACACCAATTTGGTGGCAATACCGCAGTGGTCCGACCCGTTCCCATTCCGAACACGGCCGTCAAACACTGCATGGCCGATGGTAGTGGTTGTATAGCTTCCGCGAGAGTAGGTAGCCGCCAGTCTTTCTAAAAACCCGGAGAATCCATTTCTCCGGGTTTTTTATTTTCCGACATGATTTTGATCTTCCTCTGCAGTTTCCTTTTCCTCAATTTTCACTTTTAGAAATTATATTCTGTTACTTTTCTCCCGCCCCGGCCATATACCCATGAACAATGAATGATGACCTGACCTTGTTGCAGGAATATGCCCGGAGCGAGTCCGAGGTGGCTTTCAACACCTTGGTTTCCCGCCATGTGGATCTGGTCTATTCCGCGGCCTTGCGGCGGGTTGGCGCACCCCATCTCGCGGAGGAGGTCACGCAGACCGTTTTCATTATCCTCGCTCGGAAGGCTGGTACGCTTGGCCAAAAAACAATTCTGCCCGGCTGGCTGTGTCGTACCGCCCGCTACGCCAGCTCCGAGGCGTTGCGCCAGCAACGCCGCCGCCAATATCACGAACAGGAGGCCGCCATGCAACCGTCCACCGATGTCACGGAGTCCGCCGAAACCTGGCGGCACATCGCTCCCCACTTGGATGAAGCCATGCGGGGGTTGGGACAAAAAGACCACGATGCTTTGGTGCTGCGATATTTTCAGAACAGAAATTTTGCCGAAGTCGGCACCGCGATGGGCGCCAGCGAAGATGCCGCTAAAATGCGCGTGGGCCGCGCGCTTGAAAAGTTGCGGCGATTTTTCACCAAGCGCGGGCTGACTCTCTCGGGGGCGGCGATTGCCGTGTCAATTTCGGTCAATTCCGTGCAGGCCACGCCTGCGGGCGTGACGGCGAAAGTGTCCTTGGCGGCGGGAAAAGGACTGGCCACCACGCACACCCTGAGCGCACTAGTGAAAGGAACCATGAAAACGATGACCTGGCTCAAACTTAAATTCGGGATCAGCGCAGCCGTCGTGGCGTTGATCGCGGGCGGCCTCGCCACCGTGGCCGTCTCGCAGACGAGGGGCAATGCCAAATCGGCTTCTCAGAAGATTGTGCGGCATTCTTACGATGCTTACGCCGCGTTAAAAAGTTACAGTGATATTTGCAATGTCACTGCTGCCGGTGGCGGCTCAGAAACCGAGACGACCGGCAGCATAAATTTACAGCGCCCCAAGAGCTATCGCGTGGAATGGACCCAAGGTGGCGGCTCTTTTACCAGCAAAGGCGCGCTCTGGTCCGACGGAAACGCAAATTTTAAGGTGTTGTCCAAGGCGGATGTTTACGACTCCACACCGCCGCAAAAAATGCGGGATATGTTTCAAACTTTCGGCCTGGCTGCCGGTGTATCGGGTGGCATGGCCTCCAGCATTCCCTGCGCATTTTATAAACAGGGATACGGCGATAAGTTGGGCGGTGTGAGCACGGGCGGCACCGAAACCTCTCAAAAACCCAATGAAAAGGTTGGCGATACGGATTGCTACGTCATAGTCAGTGTGCTCGATGCCTCCAAGCTTCGGGCAAAGATTCAAACCGGCCGGTCGTCGTCGTCACTCGTCACCAACGCGCTGTCCGGTGTGACCACCACCACGTTTTGGATTGGGAAAGCCGATTATCTTATTCGTAAGATCGAGACCCGCATTAAGGGATCAACCACGCAGGTGAATTGGACGGATGACATGCTTAAAGGGCGGCTAAGTGTCTTGAACAAACCGGTCACACCGGAGAATATCGCCGCCGAACGCGAGGCCCTGAACCAGCAGCAAGCCCTCTCCAACCAGACCGGCTATGTCTTCACTGAAACTCACGGGAATATCCAGATAAACCCGGATTTTGCCGCCGGCTTCTTTTCTACGCGTTGATCAGCCTACCGTGCAAAAATCTGCCGGATCACATCCTCGATCGGCACTTCCTGGATGTCGATGTCCGTCACCGGCAGATCATCCAGCAACGCCTTGCACGTCGCAATCACCCGGTCCCGCTTCACCTTGAATTTAATCGCTTCCGGACTCTGCTCCACAATTTCACCGTAGCCACTGAGTTTTTCCGCCGGATACCCGTCCGTTTTTTCACATTGAATCGTCACCAGCTTGAAATCCGCAAAGCGGTCCACAATCTCGCTCAGCTTGCCATCGAAGAAAAGTTTGCCGTGATCGATGATGATGACCCGTTCGCACAGCGCCTGGATGTCCGCCATGTAATGGCTCGTGAGCAGGATCGTCGTCTTCTGCTCGGCATTGTGCCGGCGGATGAAATCGCGGACGGTCTTCTGCGAGGTCACATCCAGGCCGATGGTCGGCTCGTCGAGGAACAAAACTTTTGGCTGATGGAGCAGGGAGGCGATGAGTTCCATCTTCATCCGTTCGCCCAGGGAAAGTTCGCGGACGCTGACGTTGAGCTTTTCCTTCACCCCGAGCAACTCGGTCATTTCCGTCACGGTGCGTTCGAATCGGTCCTTGGGGATGCCGTAAATTTTGGCGTTCAGCTCCAATGATTCACGCGCCGGCAGATCCCACCAGAGCTGGTTTTTCTGGCCGAGCACCAGCGCGAATTGCCGGCGATAAGCATCATTGCGTTCCCAGGGTGTGTGGCCCAAAACCTTCGCCGATCCACCGGTCGGAAACAACAATCCCGATAACATCTTCAACGTGGTGGTTTTCCCCGCACCGTTCGGCCCGAGAAATCCGACCAGCTCACCGGGTTCGATCTTGAAACTGACGTCGTTGACGGCGATGGTCTGCTCGTATTGCCGGTGAAAAAGCCCTTTGACCGCGCCGGAAAAGCCGGGTTGCTTCTTATAGGTGCGGAAGGCCTTCGTCAGGCCGTTGACTTCGATGGCGGGCATGAAATTTAAAAATGATTAATCCGGATTTGCAGTCACATCCAGCAACGCTGGAAAGTGTGAACTATAAATCCGGATTTAAAAATTACAAATTTCTCAGCGGGTCAGCTGCTTCTCGAGGTAATGGACGACCTGGCGGACGTTGGAATCCACTTCCATGCGGTCCTTGACCAGGCGGCAGGCATGCAACACCGTGCCGTGGTCGCGGCCGCCGAACGCCTCGCCGATGGTGTTCAGCGAGCTTTCCGTCATCTGGCGGGAAAGATACATGGCGATCTGGCGCGGGAAGGCGATGTTTTCCGGGCGGCGCTTGCTGGTCATGTCCGCCAGCCGGATGTCAAAATGTTCGGCCACTTTCTTCTGGATGACCTCGATGCTGATGGTCTGCCGGCCTTCTTCGTGCAGGATTTCGCGGAGCAAACCTTCCACCACCTCGATGCTAAGCTTCTTGCCCGTGAGCGAGGCGTACGAGGCGACGCGGATCAGCGCGCCCTCGAGCCGGCGGATGTTCGTGCGGATGCGCGTGGCGAGAAAATTGATCACGTCCTCCGGCAGGGTGACGTTCATGAACTGCGCCTTCTTCTGCAAGATGGCCAGGCGCATTTCGATGTCCGGCGGCTGCAGGTCCGTGACCAGACCCCATTCAAAGCGTGAGACGAGCCGGCTTTCCAAGCCTTGAATCTCGCTGGCCGGGCGGTCGCAGGTCAGAACGATCTGCTTGTGCGATTCGTGCAGCGCATTAAAGGTATGGAAAAATTCCTCCTGGATGCGCTCCTTGCCGGCGAGAAACTGGATGTCGTCGATCAACAGCACGTCGGTCTGCCGGTATTTTTTGCGGAACGTGACGAGTTTGTTGTTCTGGATCGCATCAATGTATTCGTTCGTGAACTTTTCGGACGAAACATAGGCGACGCGCGCACTTTTCCGGGTCGTGGTGACATGCTGGCCGATGGCGTGGAGCAAATGGGTCTTGCCCAGGCCGACGCCTCCGTAGAGAAACAGCGGGTTATAAGACTTGCCGGGCGCCTCCGCCACCGCCTTGGCCGCGGCATAGGCAAAGTTGTTATTGGCGCCGACCACGAACGTCTCAAAGGTGTTCTTCGGGTTGAAATGCAGGTCGCCGTTGGCGGCGGCCCGTTCAGCAGCCGTTTCCGTGGCCCTGGCCTTGGCCACCGGCGGGGTGGGCAGGGTGATCGGGGCGATGGGCAGGGTGCCGTTCGTGACCTTGAATTTGACCTGCAGGCGGGCGCCGGCGGCGATGGCCACGGCATCCTGCATCAGGCTCAAATAGTTGTCCTTGAGCCACACCTCGCAAAATTCGTTCGGGGCCTCAATGGTGAGGTGATGCCCGTCCACCGCGCTGGCGCGCAGCGGGGCGAACCACATGTTGAATGTGTCCCGGCTCAATTTGACGCGAAGATGCTCCTGCGCCGTGTTCCAAATTTTTTCTGCGGAAATCTGCATATTATACCGCCATTACCCAAAATTCAGTGTTTATTCACTTTGACTGATAGTCGGCCTTTTCATCTGCGCCGCACTCCAGTCAACCGTGCAACCCGCCGGCATTCAAGCGAAAATTTCAATTGTTTATTTGGCACCGCCGCCGCCGTTTGATTTCACTTCGTTTAAATCATTGATTTAAAGATGTTTAACCATTCGTTACGTACGGGTCTCCAGCAATCCGGCTCCAACAGCCAAGTTGCCCTGAATAGTTGTGAACAGCGTCAGCGTTTTTAAGTCATTGGGGGGAATCTTTCGAGGACAACATATTAACTCTTGTTCACGAGTTATTCACAGGGCCGGAATCCACCGTAATTCCCATGGTTTTGGCGGAAAGCGGCCGCAAATTTTTCTGTTTCGGCGGAGCCCAACCAGACCGGGATCGAACATTTTAAATCATCCAACCCGCTATTCCCGGAACCGCCCGCTTATCAAACCACCCAAATATGATAACTACTACTTATACTTAGTTATGACAGTTGACTCCAATAAGGAAGTATGATTAACTGATTGCAGTTGCAGGACGTCATAACCGGCAACTTGATCTTTGAATTTACAATTTCGGTTCCGGCGGAGTGCAGTCGGAACGCGAGTTCTCCGTAATCTTACGTTGTGCTCATTCTGAATTCCCCGGACCTTTCGGCCACCCCCTGGCTGACTGGTCCGGTTTTTTCTTTTCGGGGGAGTGGTGGTCCTTTTTTGAATCCACCCGGGCAAGATATGGCTGGTTAAGGCCAAAGGTTGTCTTTGTTTCCACGCCGTCCCGCTGCTAATTTAACCCCATGAATCGTGAACGTTCCGAAAAACTGTTCGCCGAGGCCCTGAAGTACATTCCCGGCGGCGTCAATTCACCTGTGAGGGCCTTTCGCGCCGTCGGTGGTCAGCCGTTTTTCGTCAATCGCGCCAAGGGCTGCAAGGTTTGGGATGTGGATGGCAATGAATTGATCGACTACGTGGGCACCTGGGGCCCGGCCATTCTTGGCCATGCGCATCCCAGCATCATTTCCGCCGTCAAGGCCGCCGCCGAACTGGGCACCAGCTTTGGCATCCCCAACCCGCACGAGGTGACCATGGCCCGGCTGATCTGCGGGCTGGTGCCCAGTGTGCAGAAGGTTCGCATGACGAATTCCGGCACCGAGGCCTGCATGAGCGCCATCCGGCTGGCGCGTGGCTTCACGCGGCGCGACAAGATCATCAAGTTTGACGGCTGTTATCATGGCCATGCGGATTCCCTGCTTGTGCGGGCCGGCAGCGGCGCGTTGACCTTCGGCCATCCGGACAGCGCCGGCGTTCCGGCCTCCTTCACGCAGCACACGATTGTCCTGCCTTACAATGACGTCGCAGCCGTACAGGCCTGCTTTGCGGCCAACCCGGACGCCATCGCCGGCATCATCATCGAGCCGGTGCCGGGCAATGCCGGCCTGTACCTGCCCAAACCCGGTTATCTGGAAGCGCTCCGGGAAATCACCCGGACCAACGGCGCGCTCCTGATCTTTGATGAAGTGATGACCGGTTTTCGTCTCGCCCGCGGCGGGGCGCAGGAACGCTTCAAGATCACGCCCGACCTGAGCTGTTTCGGCAAGGTCATCGGCGGCGGCCTGCCCGTGGGCGCGTTTGGCGGCCGGGCGGAGATCATGGATTATCTGGCACCGCTCGGCCCGGTCTATCAGGCGGGCACCTTGAGCGGCAACCCGGTGGCCATGGCCGCCGGCCTGGCGAATCTGGAGGAGCTTCAAGCCTCCGGCGCGTATGAAAAATTGGAGGCGGCCGGCGCACAACTTGAAGCCGGCATGAAAGACGCCGCCCGCGCCGCCGGCGTCCCCGTGCAATTCAACCGTTGCGGCTCGATGTTCTGCGGCTACTTCACCAGCGAGCCGGTCCACAATCTGGCCGATGCGATGAAGAGCGACCGCGAACGCTTCAAAAAGTTCTTCCATGGGATGCTCGATGCCGGCGTTTACCTTGCCCCCTCGCAGTTTGAAGCCGGGTTCATTTCGACCGCCCATACGACCGCGGACATCGAAGCGACCATCCAGGCGGCGGCAAAAGTCTTGCGTACCGTGTAACTTTTGAACAACGTTCACGTCTGATAAGGCAATCCACCGCACTGAAACAATGGTGGTTTGCACCCGAGAACCAAAAATATATATGAAATTGAACCAGACATTGATGCTGGCCGCGTTCGTGGCCGGCGGCCTGTTGACGGGCATCCCGCTCCAGGCGCAAGACGCTTCCAACCAGCCCGCTGCCACGGCTCCGGCCATGCGGCGCCCGCCTTTTTCTGCGGAAGCCATGTCCCAGCGGCTCGAACTGACGGATGACCAAAAACCCAAGGTCAAACCGATCTTGGAGGACTTGCAGAAAAAAAACAGCGAACTCGCGAAGGATAAGGGCCTGACTCCGGCCGATCGCCGCGCCAAAATGAAGGAAAACCGCGATGCCGCCAGCGCCCAGCTCAAGGAAATCCTTACGCCGGAGCAATATGCCAAGTGGGAAAAAATGGGTCCGGGCAGCCGTCGCCCCCAGCCCGCTGCGCCCGGCGCACCCGCCGCACCCGCTGCCGACGACAAGGCCAAGAACTGATTTCAGCCTGAATACACGAGGGACGGCCCAAAGCCGTCCCTTTTTTATTTTCCCTGAAACGTTCCGCACCCGGTGTGCGTTTAAGAGAGCAGTATGAAAAATAAATTGCTTCTCGGTTCCCTGGCCGCCGCGCTGCTTGCCGGCGGATTTATCGCCACCAAAACTTCCGCCGCAGACGATCCGCAAACGCCCGCCCCGCGCGGTCGGATCTTTCAGCGCATCGCCGATAAGCTGGATCTGACCGCCGACCAGCGGGCCCAGATCAAGACCATCCTCGCCGGTGAAAAGGGCAAGCTAAAGCCGCTGATCGCCGGCCTGCACGACGCGCGGAAAAACCTGCGCGATGCCATCCGCGCCCAGGATGCCAGCGAGGCTTCCGTGCGCGCCGCCGCGGCCAGGGTCGCCGGCGTGGAGGCGGATTTGGCCGTTGAACGCCTCCAGCTTTTCGGCAAGATTTCGCCCATCCTGACCGCTGAGCAGCGCCAAAAGGCCGCTGATCTCCAGGCCCGCGCCGATGAATTCATGGACGGTGCCATCGCGCGCCTCGGCTCCGGTCTGGACAATTGATTCGTGAGCGAAGATGCCGAACTGTTGCAACGCATCCGCGCCGGGGCGACCGATGAGTTTGCGGAACTCGTCCGGCGCCACCAGTCGCGCGTGTTTGCCATCCTCCATCGTTATGAGCGCGACGCGCAGCGCGTGGAAGACCTGGCGCAGGAAACCTTTTTAAAGACGTGGCGGGCGCTCGGACAATTCGATGCGCGGGCGCCGTTCGAGCACTGGATCTCCCGCATCGCCGTCCGCACCGCGCTGGACCATTTGCGCCGCGAAAAAAAGCGCCGCGGCGACCTCGGGTTTGACGACCTGGGCGAGGACGCGCTCGACTGGCTTCAGGCTGGCGATGAAAAGAGCGAACTGGATTCGCGCAGCGCGGCGGAAATCTTGCACCTCGCGCTGGCGGAGCTTTCGCCCCCCGATCGTGTCGTCATCACGATGCAGGAACTGGAAGACCGCAGCGTGAAAGAGATCGCCGCCGCGCTGGGCTCGTCCGCCATCGCCGTGCGCGTGCGCGCCGTCCGGGCCCGGGCCAAACTGAAACGCGCGCTGGAAAAACTGGCGGCGGCCGGAAAATGACCGCTGCCTTCCGCCAAAATATTTTATGAACGAGAAAAAACTGAAGCGGCTTTTCGAGGCCGCCCGGAAAGAAGCCGCGCCCGTGCCGCCGGCGGATTTCGCGGCGGACGTGTTGCGCGCGCTGCCGCGCGGGCCAGTGGCGGAAGCGGCGGAAGCCAATTCCGTCTTCGACCAGTTGAACCGCCTGTTCCCGCGCCTCGCGCTCGCAGCCGCGGCCATCATCCTCCTGTGCGTCGCGGCGGATTACGGCCTCACCTCTGCCGGTCTGCCGGAGCTGGGCGACGGGGCGGCGCAATTGTCATCGCAGTTCGACCTCAACGAGGACGGCTTATGAAAAACTGGAAATCTATTTCGCTCCTGATGCTGGTGTTTTTCGCCGGCCTGGTCGTGGGCGTGGTTGGCACGCGCGTCGCCGTGCGGCATTTCGTGCAGCGCGCCATGGTGCAGCCGGAGCGCGTCCAACTTTTCATCGAGCGCGACCTTTCCTGGAAATTGCGCCTCGACCAATCCCAGCGCGTCCAACTGCACGAGATTCTCACCACCTCACGCGGCGAGTTGCGCGAACTGCGCAAGCAGATCCAGCCGCAGACGGCCCTGATCTTCAGCAACGCCAACGCGCAGATCGCGGCCATGCTCACGCCGGAACAACAGGCGGCCTTCGAGCGGTTCAAGGCGTCAAATTTTCTGCTCTCGCGTCCCGTGCGCTCGCTGCCGCCCGCCCGTTGACCGGCCATCTCCGATAAGCCTCCTGTGCACCCTGACGCACAGTTGGCATTTGGCGGGCATGTGCCAGAATTGGGATGGTTGACCGTAACCCATCACATGAAGCCATGCCCGAAATCAATCTGGATTATGACGGCCTGCTTTCTATCCCGGTTGCTTTTTGGCCAGACGTGGCTGCCCGCCGGTGCGCCGACCAACTACTGGGCTTCCGTGGCTTGCTCGGCGGATGGCGTCAAGATCGTCGTTGCCGCCGGCGGCCAGTCTTCCCTGGGAGCCATCTACACCTCCACGAACAGCGGTCAGAACTGGCTGCTCAGTTCCGCCTCGTCGAATAACTGGATCAGTGTCGCCAGTTCCGCCGATGGCAGCCGTTTCCTGGCGGCTGCCTACAATGGCGGGCTTTATACCTCCACCAATTTCGGTGCCACTTGGCAGACGAATCCTGTGGCGAACCACATCTGGCAGACCGTGGCCTCGTCTGCCGATGGTTCAAGGCTCTTCGCCACCTACTACAACAGTCTGGTCTTCATCTCAACCAATGGCGGTGCCGGCTGGTTTTCCAACTCGACTGCCCTTCCGGATGTACGGACCATCACCGCTTCCGCTGCCGGCAACAAGGTGTTTGCCGGTAATAACACCGGCCATACCCTGGCTTCCACCAATTCCGGAACCACTTGGGCCGCCCGCACGGCGCTGATTAACAATATTTACTCCCTCGCCGGCTCCGCTGACGGCAACCGTCTGATTGCCGCCGCCTTCGACGGATCCGGCCCCTACGTCTCCACCTCCACCAACGCCGGCGTGAACTGGGTTTCCAACAACCTCCCAGTCCGGAGCGACTGGTTCTGGTGCGCCTCCTCCGCCGACGGCTCCCGGCTGGCGGCGGTCGGTGGCAAAGGTGTGATTTATACCTCCGTGAATTCCGGCCAGAACTGGGTCTCCAACGATGTTCCCCAATTGCTGTGGACCGGCATCGCCTCCTCGGCGGACGGCAATGTCCTCGTCGCCATCAGTCAGAACCAGGGCATCTGGATACGTCGGCAAGCCGTTTTGCCCGCCGTGAATCTGACGCCCTCGGGCAACGGGTTAAAACTGTCCTGGCCCGTCGCCTCCACCAACGTCGTCGTCCAGCAAAGCTCGGATTTGCGAAGCTGGGGCGGCACCCCGGTGCAGCCCGTGCTCAATTGCACCAACCTGCAAAACGAAGTCATCCTCTCCAACGCCTCCGGCAGCATCTTCTACCGCCTAAAAACCCCATGAACCCGTAGCAGCCGACGTCAGGAGGCTCTAACTTCCTTCAACGACAACAAAATACCCGCCGCCTCGCCAACCCGCCCGCGTTTTGGTGCGGTGGCAGAGCGGCAGCGTCGACACCGCTTTCGCACGCACGAAAATCAATCTGGAACCGGTCGCTTCCCGCCCGCCCAAAGCGGCGTGGCGTTGCACTTCCCGCCGCAGTCCATGACGCGAGGGGCTGGCGTGGTCTCCCTGAAAATTCAACGCCAAAGGTGGGCGGGTGTTTTGGCGCATTCGCAAACCACCCACCGCATTGCGCACGCGCCAGCGTCCTGAAGTGCGCCAGCCCTCTGGCGCTTTCCACCGCGAACCCGCTGCCGCCGAAAATCACCAACGACTTCGCAAACCTAAGACGACTCGTGAATTTGTAGCAACCGACGTCAGGGAGCGCTAACTTTTCATTGGCAGTTCCGCCAGCCAATCAATTCATTCTGTCCCAAAGCGCCCGGTAAACCATTTCCGGCTCAATCGAACTCGGCAGGCCGGTGACCCCGCCATCACCGACTTCGACGATCAGCCATGAACCGTCCTGTTGACGCGCAATGTCCATCGAGATGAAACGATTTTCAAACCGGCGCGCAATCGCCTCCCATTCCCCGAGCAGGTCAAACGGCCCGTTACCCCGAATGGCCGGGGTTGCCGCCAGCAAAGACCCCTGCCACATGAACAGCCGGTATTCTTCGTGCACCGGCTGGCCGCGAATGTCGTCCTCCAGTTTCACCAACTCATGGAAGCGGCGAAGCACGATGCCCTTCTCAAACAGATTTCCCCGCGCTTGCAGGAATGCTGCCAGAATTTCATTGAACCGGTTTTGTTCTGTTAGGGCAGGGATGAAACAAGCCTCATTCCAGCGATGCTTCGCGGACTTCACGAAATCTTTCACGATGGCGGCCGGCCGGTCCAGTCGCTCATATTTATCCCAGGCGCCGGCCACGTCCTTGCCCTCCACCCAAACCGATTCTGGTGTCCGGCCTTTTAGCAAAGGATAAGCGTCCGGGAGATAGTGTGCCTGGGCGTATTGTGCCGGAGTCGTCACTGGTTGATAGCCTTTCGCCACCAGCGATTCAAACAACGCCATGTAAAGAACTTCACTCATCATCCAACCGCGATAAATGATCGGCTCCCCACTTTGCGAAGCCATGCCGCAATACTTCGTTGCCTCGGTGACGTCGCCTGCCCGCAAATCTTCCAAACTATAGAGTTCACATTCAAACCCGGCACCCCGCGCTGCCTCAAACTCGGTTTGATAGCCAGGATCAGGCAGGCGTGGCTTCAGTGGATGATTCGGAAACAGAATTTTCATATGCGAACACAGCAGGAGCCAAATTATTTGAAATATATTTTCAGGCATGCCCGCAATTCGGCGGCAAACCCATTTGGCAGATACGTTTCAAATTGGCTTAACCCACGTGATATTTTTCTAAAGTCTTCGTGCGTCGGCTCCGCAAAGCTGCTGTTGTAATTCGCTGACCACGCGCGCAAGGCTTGGGCTGCTTGTTCGGCCAGCCGAATTTCTTTGTCCGCACAAGCTTTCAACAGCGCGGGGACCTTCTTCCATTTGTCCGCATGGGAAATCAAGGCGAGCGCATTGTGGCGGATGTGGAAATCCGCTTCGTTCGCAAACATCTTTTCCAAATCGTCCAACGGTACATGACGGGCTTTAGGCAGCAGGGCCTTCAGAGCTTCGCGCGAAACACTCGACTTTGTATCGGATAACGCGCCCGTTAATTTTTCGAGCTGGCCTTCAGTGTCAAGTTTGCCGATGGCATATGCTGCGGCCCGCCGGGTTTTCGTTGAATTGGAATTCAAATGCGTTGCAATCAACTCCACGTCGGTCTTTTCACCGGTTTCACCAAGGCCACGAATCGCCGTGGGGCGCTGCTTGTCTGCGCTCGTTCGAACCGCTTCGATGTAAAACGCGCGTGCGCTGTCCACGCCGGCAAGTGTCAAAAAATGCCGAGCCGTGTCGCGCATCGAAATATGGCTGTCGAGCAACGCAGAGCGTAACGGCTGTGAGGCAACGTCCGGTCGTTTCGTTGCCAGAAACCACAGCGCCTCACGACGCACCGGCATAAAGCGGTCTTTCAACATTGGCTCAACTATGCCGGGTAATTCGTCTGGCGTGACATCTGGCAGAAAGCGCCTTACCGCCCATGATCGTGCGACGGCATCAGGATCAGTCATTACCGCGCGAATGATCGAGGCCCGCGTGGTTGGGTCGGCTTCCGCGGCGAGTTGAAAGCTGATTCGCCGGACAGCTTTGTCTTTGGAGGTGGTCCCAGCCAGCAGCGCATCCTTGCATTCCGGACGTTTGAGCAGGTTGCAGATGTTATCCACAAACCTTTTATCCACGCGACCGCAGGCTTGTAGCCGGAGCACCAGGCTGATATTCGCCAAAAAATATGGCGCATAACTTGGTTCGAATCTTGCCGTGACCGCTTTTTCAGCCGTATTTCGAACCTGCAAGACCCAGTCGTTCAGCCTGATCAGGAGAAAGGGCAGTTCTTTGCCCGTGTGCTGTAATGCCAGCTCTTTGGCGCGGCGTCCCGCACATATCCGCTGGAATGAAAACTTGCCAGGCCTACAAGAGCCATTGCGAACTCTGATTGAGCCAGCCTGTTCACGTCCGAAGGCGCAAGCTTGTACCAATTGTTAAGGTCATAAAATTTATACGCTTGGTGTCCGTCGCGTACCCGCTGATCTAGCGTGACTAGCTCAAGCGGCGACAATGCCGAGATGATTTGGTGGATTTCGCCAGCATCGCTGCTCGCAAAGAAACGCCGCCACCAACTTGCCGAATTGGCAAGCTTTTCCAAAAGTTCAGGTGTTTTCGGTGCACCAGGTTTCATACTCATGTCAAATTTGCTCAACACGAAATTGTAATTCTCAATTCTTTATCTGTTTTAAATGGGGAGAGCGAGCTTTACGCCCGCTCTCCCCGTGTTTCCCTACGCCGCCCCTCTCAAGCTCATGTCCCCGTCCTTGATGACGAACCGCGCCTTCAGCCGCGCGACTTCGCTTGCTAGGCCGGCGGTTTTCACCGAGTCCAGCACCGCGTCGAAGTTCTTGTACGCGGCCGGCGCCTCGTCCTTCGGATACTGGCGGCAGTTCGACAGGATGTCGTTCGCCACGAACTCGTCATCCACCGTCTGCTGGTCCAGCGCGCGGTCGGCGGCCTTGCGGCCCATGCAACGGCCCGCGCCGTGGTTGACGGAATACGCCGCCACAAATGCGCCCGGGTCCGCCACCATCACCGCGCTGCCCGCCGTCGGGTTGCCCGGCAACAAGATCGGATGACCCGTCGCCGCGAACGGCGTATCCGTCAATGCCGGATGCCCCGCCGGAAACGCGCGCGTCGCCCCCTTGCGATGCACCCAGCCTTCGCCCGCGAAACCGCCGCGACCGTCCGAGAGCAGTTCCTTCCGCGCGATGTTGTGGCTGATGTAATACACCAGCGAACCTTTCACGCCCGGAATCACTTCCTGAAACGCCTCCAACACCAGCGCGTTGATCAGGAGATGGTTCACCGTCGCAAAGTTCGCACCCAGCGACATGTCGTCGATGTACTCATCCGCCTCGCACGTGCCCAGCGGTGCGTAGACAAGTTCCTTGTCACCGCCCGGCAACGGGATGGCCCACTCGGCGAACTTCCGCTGCAACGCGTTGAACTGGCCCGTCGCCAGCGCATGACCGAACCCGCGCGAACCGCAGTGCGACAAGAACCCCACGCAACCATCGCGCAGGCCGAACACCGCCGCCGTGGACCGCGCGCGGTCGTTATCGTGGACCTTCACCACTTCGCATTCGCCGAAATGGTTGCCACCGCCGTACGAGCCAAGCTGCGTGATCTTCTCGATAAAATTCGAGAAGCGATGCGCGCGCAGCCATTCCAAGCGTTGCGCCAACATGCTGTGCGTGCCGTCATGACCCCAGTGCGCCGCGTCTTCGCAACGCTGCGCCCACTCCGCCGGGATGCCCAGTGCGTGCAGCACCTCCGGCGACGCACCTTCCGTCACCACCTTCACGCCCAACGCTTCGCCCACCTTACGGGCCTTGCGCGCCGAGCGTTGGCCGCGACCCGCCCCCGTCGGCGTGCGTTCCAAGATCGCCTCGATCAATGCGCGGCGCACCGGCTTGTCCAAAACCTGGTCGGCCGGCAAGTCGAGCTGCAAGAAGCTCATTGAGCACTTGATATCCACGCCCACCGGACCTGGATAGATGTGCGTCGGCGACGTCAACACGCAGCCGACCGGCGCGCCATAGCCCGCGTGCGCATCCGGGTTCAGGACCAGATCGGTCACCCCCGGCGCGCTGCGCGAGTTGAGCGCCTGTTGCAGGCACGTCGCATCAAACCCCGCGCGGATCGAATTCGTGCCGATGACCGTGATGGGCTTGCCCTTGTCCCCCGGCGCCGGGATGAAGCCCGTCGCCTCACCCGTCGCGTGGATCTGTACTGCCTTCGTTTCGCTCATATAATTCCTTTCTCAGTCTATGTTTCTAAATTTCAAATTTGAAGAAACATTCAACACCGAACATTCAACGCCCAACATCGAGGCGTCCGTGACACCCGCCCTTCGACGTTGAGAGTTGAGCGTTAAATGTTGAATGTTTTGGTTACTCCAAAAACAACTTCCACTCCGCCACGCCGTGCGCATTCCGGATCATGGCCGATACCGGCATTTCCTTCGGCGCGCGCGGCACGGTGAGCAGCTTCAGGCCGGCCTCGTGCGGCAGGCGGTTGCCCTTGTGCGAATTGACCGCCTTGTCCGACCACACGAGGTTCTCCCACGTATCCTGGCCGCCGCGCGAACGCGGCACCACGTGGTCGAGATTGCCCTCGTCCGGCGCGAGCAACTTGCCCGTGTACTGGCAGCGGTTGCCATCGCGCTCGCGGATGTTCTTGGCGGACAACTTCGGGCGCTGCTTCGGCACCCGGGCAAAATTGACCGCCACGATCACCGTCGGCACGCGGATCGCCCCGCGCGCCGTGCGCACGGCATAATCGTCCGCACGGACCGGCAACGTGATCCACTCCTCCCAGCCGACCGGCCGGAGTGCTTCCGCACGGGCACCATGGCCAAGCTCAATATCCAGCGCGGTGGCCGCGTTTGTGGCCATCTGGCAGAACGCGTCCGCCGGCGTGCGGATATTGATCGCCTGCCAGTTCCGGTTGAGCACCAACACGATGTTCTTGTTCAATATGTCGTTCATAAAGGATTGGCATACGGCCAGCATTTGCATGCGGCCAATGCGCTGCGCGCGCGCTGATGTTTCCGGTGCAGGTTCAGAACATAGGTAACGGAGATGGTTCAATACATAGGTAACACTTCGAGAGGCAGAATGAAGCCAGTAGGCTTTGGGATGCCTTGGAAAATGAACGAACCTATGGACCAACGAATTGAGTTTGCGAAGAAA
>JARLJW010000059.1 GCA_031290985.1 Verrucomicrobiia bacterium
GTCTCTTCTCGGCAACCAAGCGCAAGGCGCGAGGCTACCGTTCCACAGAGTATCAGACCGCCATGCTCTACTTCGTAGCGGGCAAGTTAGAAATCCCATATTATAGTTAACTACCCATTACAAACGTCGAGGAACCACATTTTTGAAATAATTTGATGATGCACTCTCCGGATGTTCCCAGTGTAATTTTAATTGGAGCACCGGGTGAAGAGGATGTAAAAAGGCAGCAAGGCTTTAATCAGTTTCTCCATGAATTTGTCTTTCTAAAAAGCCGCCTCTTCGCAGTTGTTTGTCCTGCCATTGCCGGATAGAACTTGTTTGTACCTGGCGTTGATGTGCGTGGGGTTTCATGCTGGACGGTAGTTAGGACTGGGACAGCCGGTAGAACACCGCCGGGGCGGCCGAATCCATGACGGTGGGCACCGAACTGGCGTTGCTGCTGCAGGGCAAATCAAACCATTGGCCGGAGTCAGAGTGGTTGGTTTGGGCTTGGAGAATCCAACCCAGTTGATCGGCCGGCCATGTGATGGTGAGCGTTTTGCCGGTGACGCTGGCCGTGATGTTCGTCAGTGCGCCACTCACGGAAACATGTCCGCTCACCGAGCCCGAACAATTGATCTGAAAATACCCGCCGCCGTTCGAGAAGGTAAGGCTGCCACTGAGCCTTTTCCTATAAATCAAAATGCCCTGAAGCCTTTGCTTCAGGGCATTTTGTCTTCCGGCCATCCACTCTTCAAGGCCGGAACAAGCTCATTGCATATTGGAAGTCCGGCGCGCTCGGGGTGGAAGCGGAAATTGCGTTCCATACTGCTACATTAAAGGCGTCTGGCTCCGCCTTGATTCCCTGCCACATCACGTGCCCATCACCAAATCCCGCATTCAGACCTGAGGCGGAACTGCCGTTCTTGTGGGAAATCTGATCCAGCCCCTTGTACATCACATCCACCACCATGCTCCGTTTCTGATCCACCGACGTCACTTTGAACGCCGGGACGCAGATCCAAGATTTCAAAGTTGAATTGGCACCCGTTGCGTCATAATGCGGCCAGTCTGGAATCACCTGTGCACTGGCCCCAACGGTAACCACGGGCCCCAGCTTGGTTGACTGCGGAAAATATTGGTACCCCGAACGCACATAACCAGGATTGGAGGCGTTGGCTGCAGCGGCGGCATCTGCGCCCAATGGCCACGGAGCTTTAGCCGTATAATTGTCGTACGTCAGGTTGTCATCCTTCGGGTTGCTCGGGCAATAAAAAATTTTACCGTCCGTCACCACCTTCGCGCTCCACAACAGCCCAAGGTTGTATGGCCCGCCGTCGGCATCATAGGTCGGCGGCGAGACGTTCACCGGCGTGTACCTGAACATCTCGTATGGGTACTGCAGGTTTCCGTTGTAGCGGAATTTTAAGAACGGCATGATGTCGCCGGAGTCCGTGGCGTAGATGTTGATGCTCAAGCAAGTCTGCCGCAGGTTGTTGACGCAGCTGATGCGTTTTGCGCGCTCCTTGGCACTCGCCAGCGCCGGCAACAACAACGCCGCCAAGATGGCGATAATGGCGATGACCACCAGCAGTTCAATGAGCGTGAAGCCGCGTCCCGACTTTTTTGTGATGAGTTTCATGAATTGTAGGTTGTATATATTTTATCTCACTGATGGTCAGGGGCTGGTCACTCGGTAAAATCCAGTGGTCGCCGTCGCCGTCGTGTCCGTATATGACGTCGTCGATATCCCGGTCTGCAAGGTGGTCCACAACGCATCTGTCAGACTCACCTTGCGCTGCACGGTGTAAGTGAAGCTCCCCGTTGGCGTCGGCGTCCACGTCAGCGAGACGTTGCTGCCAGTGCGTGAAACCGTGCCCATGGCAATGGTGTTCGGCACGGACGGCCCCGCAATCACCTCCACCTTGAACTCCGCAATATTGAAACTGTCCGCCGTGGTTTCCAGCGAATTCGGCCGGATGGCGAACGCGTCAAAACGATGATACGCAAGGTTGGTTTCCGTGACCGAGAATGCCCAGTTCGTTCCGCCGCCCGTGATGTTGTTCGAGAAGATCACAGTGTTCACAGCCGCGCGGATCACGTTCATCACCAGCGTGTACTGGGTTCCGGCTTGAAACGCTGGTGCATTCGAGTAGCCGCCGCCCGAAGGACCGCTGCCCAGGGACGTGAAGCTCGCGGTCGAGCCCATCAGGTTCACATCGTTCAAACTCGTCCGCGCCAGCAGGGACAAGGGCGAACTGGCCGTGAAAGTGGGGCCGAAATCAAGGCTCAGCATGTAGCCCCGGACATTAACGCCGCTGCCCGCGCTGCCGCCGACCGTGGTGTCATCATTGGAGACCCGGATACCCCCGTCGGCATAGTCAAACACCCCGATCCGCACCGACGAATTGTTGGTATGTGCCGTGTACCCTGTGGGCGTGAATGGCATCGTCACTTTCATGGTATTGCCCACGGCCAAATGGACCGGTAAAGTGTTGGTAGGCGTAAAGTAACCCAGCCACAGGGTGGAGGTGCCGGAAGCTGGCGTCGCCGTCATCGGCGCACCCGGACTGCCACCGTGATATATATCCAGGCTCGTTGAACTCGCTGTATACCAAGCGGCGTTGTTGACGGTCACAGGTGTGATCGGTTCAACGAAACTGACATTAAACAAGTCATCCACCACCACGCCCGCCGGTGTGGCCACCGGCGCAGTCAGCGTCACGGTCGCCACGCTCGAGGTGGCGTAGGAGTTGTTGCACGCCACATAAACGATGGCCCGGTATTGGTTCCCGTTGTCCGTCGCCAATGAAAGGTTCGGCGTTGTATAGCTCGCCAAGGTCGCACCCGCAATGGTCGTCCAACTCGTGCCGCCGTTGTTGCTCACCTGCCATTGGTAGGTCGGGGAAGTGGCGGCGCTCGCGGCCTTTGCGTTCAGCGTGGCGGAGATTTCCGCGACCTGTGTGATGTTGGTCGGGTTGCTGTCAAAGCCTGCGCCGACGCAAATACCGTATGGCGGCGTCGCTTCCGCCCACGTCGAGGTCACCCGGAATTCATCGAACTGCGCATTCGCGCCACCGCACACCACAAACCGGCCGGGCCCGCTGCCGGCGTTAACTTCCGTCCCATCCGTGGTCAAGGTGCCGGTGATGGCCGCCGCCGGCGGCACGCTGCCTTCGCCCGCTCCAAACGAGCCCGGCGGCGGATTGATCCACAATTCAACCGTGTCGTTTTGCGGACCCACGATCATGTGATGCCGCACCACCACAAAGATCGTCTGCCCCGCGGCGATGTTCGTCGGCGCATAGACCACCGGGCCCGACGGTTTGGATATCCCGAGTTGGATGCTGCCTGCCACATTCTTGGCGAGCATGTCCCAGTATTGCGCCGTGCCCGTGCCGCTGGTCCCCACGTTTACCCGGAACAGCAGTTTACCATCCGCGTCCGTCACGCTGTTGAACTTGTAGAGGAACGAAAAATAGATGTTGGTGTCCGTGGTTGTCGCCGGAAAGGTGCCGCTGGGCACAAAATCGTTGCGCGCTTTGAGGTCCGTGGTGCCGCTGATGAACACCTTATCACCAGCCGACGCCGCCAGCCCGAGGGCCGTGCCGTCCAGACTGCCGCTGCCGTTGGTGACGACCACGTTGGCGCTGGAATTTTCCCAGCCGTCCGCTGCGCCCGTGCCCGCCACCCCCAAGTTCCCCGTGGTGTAACCCACGAATTCGCAGGTCTTGTAAACCACCGCGCCCGCCGTTTGATATAATAATACGGCAAATGCGGCCAGAATGATGCCAATGATTTTTTTCATGGTTTTCTTAAAAACGTTTGTGGGTGACTCAACAACCCTAGCTTAGTTTTTTACAATTGGAAGTGAGTCGGGTTGCAAATCGATTTGAAAAAA
This sequence comes from Verrucomicrobiia bacterium, assembly GCA_031290985.1. Classification (GTDB taxonomy): domain Bacteria; phylum Verrucomicrobiota; class Verrucomicrobiia; order Limisphaerales; family UBA11358; genus UBA11358. The sequence goes on from JARLJW010000059.1 coordinate 3,881, forward strand.
AAGCACTATCCCGCCCCCAAAATTCCCACCCCTTCACAATCATCCCATTCAAAAAGCCTCTTTAAAATCAGGGGTTGGAATAAAATGCACCGGCGCGGTTAAAGCTTGCTTGTCGCGGCAAGGCCCTTTACTAGTAATTTCCTAGCATCACTATCGAATGGCCAAGAAACAAAAGCGCGTGCTCCTCGCCCTCGGCTGGTACGATTACCGCCTCCACAAGGGCATTGAAAAATATGCCCAGGAACATGGCTGGCACCTCTACGCCGACTACACCCGCGAAAAGGTCATCCCTTGGGGCTGGGAAGGCGATGGCATCCTCGCCTGGCTTGGCGCCGGGGATGACCTGGCCGATTTCGTCAAGTCCGCCAACCTCCCCACCGTCGATTTCAGCTACCGCCGGCCGCACCTGAAATTCGCGCGTGTCCTCGAGGATCATGCGCATGCCGCCCGGATGGCCGCCGAACATTTTCTCACGCGCGGCTTCACCAATTTTTGTTTCTACAGCGACGCCAACAACTGGTCCTATGAGGAACGCGGCCAGGGCTTCGTCAAGGCGCTCGGCGACACCGGCCACAACTGCGCCTGGCTCCGCTGGCTCGAATCCCCCGCCTACGCCACCGGCAAACAGGAATGGCAGCGCAAACGCAAGTGGCTGGCCACCCAGATGAAACAGTCTTCCAAGCCCCTCGCGGTTTTCGCGGCCAACGACCAGCAGGCCCTCGACGTCCTTGAATCCTGCGAAAGCGTCGGCATCAAGATTCCCGAGGAGGTCGCCATCCTTGGCAGTGAAACCTATCTGCTCGCGCCGGATGCCATGCATACGCCCATTTCCAGCGTGGACACCAATCTGGAAATCCTCGGCTACCGCGGTGCCGAGCTGCTGGACCAGCTCATGAGCGGCGGCAAGGCGCCCGACGAACCCGTGCGCGTGCCCGCCGCCGGCGTCGTCGTCCGCAAAAGCAGCGACATCCTCACGATCAAGCACCAGGGCGTCGCCCGCAGCCTCCGCCACATCTGGGAGCATGGCCATGAGCCCATCTGCATCAAGGATCTCGTCACGGTCTCGGCCATGTCCCGCCGCGGCCTGCACAAGGCCTTCCTCGAACATCTCGGCCGCACGCCCGGCCACGAACTCCAGCGCGTCCGCATCGAGCGCGCCAAAAAATTCCTCGCCAAGACCGACCAGAAGGTCGAGACCATCGCCCTCGACTGCGGCTACCAGAGCATCAACAGCTTCTGCGTCGCTTTCAAGCGCGCCACCGGAATGTCCGCCAAAAAATTCCGCGAAAAAATGCGCCAGTAACTCGTGACGGGCGGTGCGCTTGCAAAACACGCACCCAAACCGAGCGCCGGGCATCGCCCGACTTGAGGCGGCCACCAATTCCTGGCCATCAAATTATATGGCGGCAACCCGCGGATGTTCCTTCTCCGCCCGGAGCAGGCCATGGGGAAGCGCTGTCGTTTCTTTATTTTGCATCGCCTCGTAATGCGGGTCGTGATAAAGCTCTGCGGCGTGAATACAACCGTCCCAACAACGCCCGCGTCTGAAGCGGGCGCGGAAGCGCGCGGGGCGGTCTTCGTTACGACGCAATGGTCGGTCGTGTTGGCCGCCTCCCGCAGCGACACCACGAAGGCGCAGGCCGCATTGGAGAAATTGTGCCTGGCATATTGGTATCCGCTTTACGCTTACGTCCGGCGGCGCGGACACCCGGCCCCGGATGCGCAGGATTTGACCCAGGCCTTTTTCGCCCGTTTGCTGGAACGCCACTGGGTGAGCGCCGCGGACCGCGAACGGGGCCGGTTCCGAACTTTTCTGCTCACGGCCATGAGCCGGTTCCTCGCGGATGAATGGGACAAGACGCGGGCGCAAAAACGTGGCGGCGGCGTGAGGCATGTGCCCATCCAACTGGATGCGGCCGAGACCCGTTACGGCCACGAACCGGCGGACCCTTGCACGCCGGAACAGGTTTACGAACGCCGCTGGGCGCTGACGTTGCTCGACACGGTGCTGCAACGGCTGCGTGCGGAATACGAAGATGCGGGCCGGGGTGAATTATTCGCCGGGTTGAATTCCAGCCTGGTCGGCGGTCGCGAATCACAGCCTTATGCAGAACTGGCGACGAAGCTGGATATGAATGAAGGCGCGGTCAAAGTGGCCGTCCACCGGTTGCGCAAACGCTACCGGAAATTGCTGCGGGCGGAAATCGCGGAAACCATGACTGCAACGGAGGATGTGGACCAGGAACTCCGCCATCTCTTTGCCGTGCTGGCCGGGCGTTAGCCGGTTTGCCAGGCTCCCGGCCATAAAATTTCTGTTTTAATCAGGCCGGCGGGTAACCTTTCATCCGCGTTTCCTAAGAACGGGTTGAACGAGATATTATGGACGCGAAACGCATTTGCCCAAGCTGCCAGAAGCCGCTCGCCCCGGATGTGCCGCTGGGTCTGTGCCCGGAGTGTCTCATCGCGGCGGGCTTTCCCACGGGCATTGAAACGGACACTGGTTCCGCAAAGCAACCCGCCTTCGTCCCGCCCACGGTCGGGGAGATTGCCGCACTTTTTCCGCAGCTCGAAATCCTTGAACTGGTTGGCAAAGGCGGCATGGGCGCGGTTTACAAGGCGCGGCAAAAGCAGCTCAACCGGTTCGTCGCGCTGAAGATTCTGCCGCCGGACATCGGCCATGAACCGGCCTTCGCCGGACGCTTCACCCGCGAAGCCCAGGCGCTGGCGCAACTCAACCACCCCAACATCGTCACGCTTTACGAATTCGGCGAGACGGGCGGCCAGTTTTATTTTCTCATGGAATTCGTGGATGGCGTGAACCTGCGTCAGCTTTTGCAAACCAGCCGCGTGTCACCACGCGAGGCGCTGGCCATCGTGCCGCAGATTTGCGACGCGCTGCAATTCGCGCACGACCAGGGCATCGTCCACCGCGACATCAAACCGGACAACATACTGCTCGACCGCCGGGGCCGCGTGAAAGTGGCAGATTTTGGCCTGGCGAAAATCGTGAATGAAGGCAGTTCTTCGTTTGGAGTTCCGCCTTCAGGCGGTTCGGACCGGCTAAAGCCGGAACTCCAAACCTCGGATCTTACCAACGCGGGCAAAATCATGGGCACGCCGAACTACATGGCGCCGGAACAAGTCGAGCATCCCGGCGAGGTGGATCATCGGGCGGATATTTATGCGCTGGGCGTGGTGTTTTACCAGTTGCTCACCGGCGAACTGCCCGGCAAAGAAATCGAACCGCCGTCAAAGAAAGTTCCGATTGACGTGCGGCTGGATGAAGTCGTGCGGCGCGCGCTGGCGAGGCAACCCGGACTCCGCTTTCAACAGGTCAGCGAAGTGAAGACGATGGTGGAGACCATCGTGGCGAACGATGCCGGGCCGGCGGCAGCTCCCGCTCCAGCTCAATCTTCCACCCAGGCCATCAATCCAACCACCGGCAAAATCCCATGGCGGAAGGCGGTCCTGCTGGCCGGCGCGGCCGCCTGCATGCTCTTCGCCGGGTTCGCCCTCCAGTTCCTGGCCAAAAGCCAGGTGGTGCTCGGACCGCCCGGTGCCGATACGGCCAACGCCGGGGCAAACTGGTTTTCCAATGCGCAAGGTGGCGGCTCCGTGTCCGTTGATTTTAACCACCCCGCGACCAAAGGCGGTTGTGATTTCGTGCTCCGCAACACCAACAACACCGTTGCCGGGGTGGCAAGTCACGCGTCCTGGTGGTGTCCAGGCTTTTCCCTGGGACCGGCCGCCGAGGGAGCGAGACCGATCACCTTGTCCTTCGCCTACAAGCTGGATGATCCGGTGGCCGCCGGGGACAACCTGCGCGTTCAGTTGTGTTTCTGGGATTCAACCGGCACCAACTTCATGGGCGGACGGGACATCGATGTGGGCGCGCACACCGGCGATTCGGCCATGACCAGCTACCGGACGTTGACCATCCAAGGCATCCTGGCTCCCCCCCGAGCCCAGGTGATGCATATTGCCCTCCTCGCCAATCCAGATCCCGATGCCCGGTGGACTTCGGGCACGGGACGATTTGACAACCTTTCCGTCACCACCAGGGCGCATTCATTGCTCGCCAAAGCGGCTGCCGTCGCGGCGGTCCTGCTCGCCATTCCGGTTTTGATCTGGCTGCTGATTCTCTTTGGGCGTCAGCGCGCGCCGGCCCGCCAATATGCCAGCGCCGACAAATCGTGTTGGCGGGGGACGGTGATGTTTGTCGGCGTGGCCGCCTGCGTCATCCTCGCGGTGTTTGCCCTCAAGTTCCTGATCAAGAGGCAAATCCTGCTCGGGCCGCCTGATTCCGAAGCGGCCAGCGCCGGGGCAAACTGGATTTCAGATGCGAAAGGTGGCGGCTCCGTGTCCGTTGATTTTAACCACCCGGCGACCAAAGGCGGCTATGATTTGGTGCTCCGCAATACCAGCAACTTCGTTGCCGGGGTGGAGAATCACGCGCTCTGGCGTGGCCCAAACTTTTCCCTTGGACCGGCCGCGGGTGGAGCGAGGCCAATCGCCGTTTCATTCGCCTACCGGCTGGACGACCCCGTGGCCGCCAGGAACAAATTGCGCGTCCAGTTGTGTTTCTGGGATTCAACCGGCACCAACTTCCTGGGGGAGCGGGACGTTGATGTGGGTGGCCCCACCGGCGATTCAGCCATGACCAGCTACCGGACGTTGACCATCAACAGCATCCTCGTTCAGCCGAAAGCCCGGACGATGTATATTGCCCTCCTTGCCAATGTAAATCCGGAACTGCGCTGGGCTTCCGGCACCGGACGCTTCGCCAATTTTTCCGTCACGTCCGCACCGCCCTCCTGGCTGTTCAAGGCCGGGGTCGGCGCTGCGGCTTTGATTGGCCTTGGTGCCTTGACCATGCTGCTGGTCTGCTTTTGGCGGCGGCGCACGCCGGCCCTTTCACCCGGTCCGGCTGCTTCCTCTGCCCAATCTCAACCTTTCGCTCAAACCATGAATATCAAAAACCTCAAATCATTTTGGCGCGGGGCGGTCATGTTTGCCGGCGTGGCGGCGTGCATGGCCCTCGCCGGGTTTGCCATCCAGTTCCTTTTCCAAAGGCCAATCATGCTCGGACCGGCCGATTCCGGCCCATCCAGCGGCGGCGCAAATTGGATGAGCGGCGCCTACGGGACCAGCACCGCCGCGATTGATTCCAGCGACCCCGCTGCGAAAGGCGGATATGATTTGGTGATCAACAACACGGTGGCCGGCGCGGAAAATAAAGCGGACTGGCGCAGCCTGCCTTTTGCGCTCGGCCCCGCTGCCGGCGGCGCCAGACCAATCACCTTTTCCTTCGCTTATAAATTGGGGGATACGGTGGTCAAGGGAAACAATATCCATGTTCAGTTGCGCTTCTTCGATTCGACCGGCACTGGTTTTATCTCGGAGCGGGTCATCCCAGTCGGCGCGCAAATGGGCGACTCAGCCATGACCAGCTATAAGACATTCACGACGGGCCGCATCTTTGCCCCCCGGAAAGCCCAGACTGCCGATGTGTGGATCAATGCCGGCAGCTTTGAGCCGTGGATTTCGGGCACAGCGCAATTTGCCAGTTTTTCCGTCACGTCCGCGCCACCTTCCTGGCTCTTCAAGACCGCGGTCGTCGCGGCTGCCCTGGTCGGCATTGGCACTTTGATCATGCTGCTGGGATACTTTTGGCGTCGGAGCGCGCCTGCCTATCAATGAAGAACAGAAGCGCTTTCACTTTGCTGGAGCTGCTGGTGGTTATCGCCATCATCGCCATTCTCGCCGCGTTGCTGCTGCCGGTCTTGAGTAAGGCCAAACAGAGAGCAGGGCAGACCATTTGTCTAAGCAATCTCCGGCAGCTTCAACTTGGCTGGTTCATGTATGCCCAAGATTCTGGCGGAAATCTGCCCCGCAATTCATCGGGGATTGATCCCGGCAAATCCATTCAAAATCCGGGCTGGGTGGCCGGTTATATGTGGCTGGATTCCGACGGGTGGTATGACCAGACCGACAGCACAAACACCAGTCTATTGGTTGGGAGTCAATATGCCGCCTTTGGTTCCATTGGCGGTTATGTCAAAAACCCGGCGGTCTATCGTTGCCCGGCGGACAAGAGCACGGTGAGGTTTAACAGCGAAGCACTGCCCCGCGTCCGCAGCCTGTCCATGAATGGTTACATGGGCGCGTCCACCCAAATGGAGGGCTTCCGGGAATTCCTAAAAATGCAGGACATAACTGATCCGGGCCCAAGCGAGGCCTGGGTCTTCATGGATGAACGTGCCGATTCCATCAACGACGGCCTTTTCGCCGTCAATGCTGCGGCCCAGTACGCCATCGTCGACTATCCGGCCAATTATCACAACGGCGGCTCCTGCCTCACCTTTGCCGATGGCCACACGGAATATCACAAATGGCTGGAACCAACAACCGAGCCGCCTATTACGGTTGATCCTGACGGAATTCAACGTCTGCCGAGCGGATCAAAACCAACCTCGCCGAATGACCGCGATATGCAATGGCTGGTGACACACACCACCAGTAAAAAATAATTCACCAGACCATTGCCATGAGCCGTGCTCGAATCTGTGGGCCCACAACGAGGGCCACGAACTCCAGCGTGTCTGCATCGAGCGCGCCAAAAAAAACTCCAGCGCAAAAAAGTCTTCCGCGGGTATCAAAGTCACCAACGACAGCCCACCTGATCATCATCGAAATTATTCTTCGCACCACCTTTGCTTGCCTCCCCTTCCACCCCACCGGCATAATCCGCCCGTGAACGAGAGATTTAAAGCCGCCATCGAGCGCTTTGATACGGAGAATTCCCGCGACCCGAATTCCGAGAACGGCCGGCCGCGCGAACTCCTTTACGCCCAGCGCCTCACGGACTGGGTTTTGAAATTGTGCCCCGACGCCTCTGAAGCCCTCCGCCTCGCCGCCCGCTGCCAGCATATCTGCCGCTGGGAAAGTCCGCGCGAAAACCACCCCATGACCCGTCCCGGCTACCTCAAATGGCGCGCCGACCTAAAAAAGTTTCACGCTGAAAAATCCGGCGCCATCCTCCGTGAAGTCGGCTACGATGACACCACCATCCGCCGCGTCCAGGATTTGAACCTCAAGAAAAACTTCCCCGCCGACGCCGAAGTGCGCGTGCTCGAGGACGCCTTGTGCCTGGTCTTTTTGGAATTTCAGCTCGCCCCCCTTGCCGCCAAAAGCGACGATGAAAAGATGATCAACGCCCTCCGCAAATCCTGGGAAAAGATGACCGAAGCCGCCCGCGCCGAGGCCCTGAAACTAAAGTACGGCCCCCGGGAAACCAGTCTGATCCAACGCGCCCTCGCCGCCTGATCACGTGTCAACCGCACCCGACAAAGACATCCCGCTCGCCGTCGACCTTGACGGCACGCTCCTCCGCACTGACATGATGTGGGAATCGCTCGCGCAACTGCTGCGCCGCAACCCCTTCGCCATCTTTCAGATCCTCTGCTGGTGGCCCCGTGGCCGCGCGCACTTGAAGCAGAAACTCGCCGCGCGCGTAACGATCAATCCCGCCACCCTGCCCTACAACGAAACATTTCTCACGTGGTTGCAGGAAGAAAAAAAATCCGGTCGCCAACTCATCCTCGCCACCGCCTCCGACCTCAAGATGGCGCAGCCCATCGCCGACCACGTCGGGCTCTTCGCTGAAGTCATGGCCAGCAACGGCGCGATTAATCTCCGCAGCGAAAACAAGGTCCGCGCCCTCACCGAAAAATTTGGCGCGCGCGGCTTCGATTACGCCGGCAACTCCGCCGCCGATTATGCCGTCTGGCGCGGCTCCCGCCAGGCCGTCGTCGTCAACGCCAGCCCCGGCGTGTTAAAAGCAGCCGCCGGTTGCACCGCGCTGGGCCCGACGTTTTGCGATAACTTTTCGCACCTCGCCGTTGCCCAACGCGTTGGCAACGAACTCTTTTGGCGCAGCGGCTACCTGCTCGCCATCGTTGCCGGATTGCTCCTCGCCGGCGCGTTTCCCAAGCTCAGCCTGGCCGGCTTTGCGTGGGTCGCCCCCGCGCTGCTCATGTTCGCCGCCAACGGCAAGTCCCGCCTCGACGCTTTTCGCGTCGGCTACGTCAGCGGCTTCGCCTTCTGGCTCGCCTCGCTCTATTGGCTGCTGTTCATCCCGGTCACCGGCCTGCCCATCCTCGGCTGGGTTCTGCTCGCCGGCTACCTAGCGCTGTTCACCGGCACCTGGACCAGCCTCGTCACCCGCCACCCCTCACCCGCCACCCTTACCTGGACGAGCCGGGTTCTCTGGACGCTCGGCGGTGCCGCCGCGTGGGTCGCGCTCGAAATGGTCCGCGCTCGGTTCCTCGGCGGCTTTCCGTGGAGCTTCCTCGGCGTCTCGCAATATCAACTCGTCCCGCTGATCCAGTTCGCGTCCATCACTGGCGTCTACGGCGTGTCCTTTCTCGTCGTCTGGTTTTCCCTGGCCCTGTTCTGCGCCGCGCAGATGATTCTGAAGAACCCCGCCAAACGCCATGGCTGGCAGGCGGAAATCGTCCTCCCTTTGGTCGTCGTCATTGCGTGTTTCACCGCCGGCCTATTCCGGATGAACCACACCGTGGCCACGCCGGATTCCCTGCGCGTCGCGCTGATTCAACCCAGCATCCCGCAAACCGTCATCTGGAACGCCAACGAAAACGCAGCCAGCTTTGAGAAATTCCTCGCCCTGAACGAATCCGCCCTCACCAACAACCCGGCTGACCTCGTCGTCTGGCCGGAATCCGCCGTGCCCGAGATGAGCGAGGAAAACTGCCGCGCTATCAGCGCCTTCGCCCGCACGCATCACGTCTGGCTCATCCTTAATGGCGAGGACCTGACCACTTCCAAAACCGAGACAAATTATTTCAACGCCGCCTTCCTCGTGAACCCGCAGGGCGAAGCGATCCGCACCTATCACAAGCAAAAGCTCGTCATCTTCGGCGAATACGTCCCGCTGGTCCGCTGGCTGCCCTTCCTGCAATGGTTCACCCCCATCGTCGGCGGCTGGACCGCCGGCGATAAATCCGTGACCTTCCCCTTGGATGGCCTCAACCCGCGTGCTGAATCCGATGTCACCAACAAGATCATCACCATCGGCACCACCGCGCCTCCCCGCCACTCCGCCAAAACGGCCGTGTTGATTTGCTTTGAAGACACCTTCGCCCCCGTCACCCGCGAAGCCGCGCAGGATGACCTTGATTTCCTCGTCAACCTCACCAACGACGGCTGGTTCGGCGACAGCTCCGAGCAATGGCAGCACATGGCCAACTCCGTCTTCCGCTGCGTCGAGAACGGCCTGCCCCTGCTCCGCTGTTCCAACAACGGCATCACCTGCAGCATCAACGGCTGCGGCCGGATGGAAAATATCTTTCGTGACTCCGCAAAAAATGAGTATCAGACCGGCGTTCTGACCGTGGAAGTCCCCCTGCTCCAGCCCGCGGAAAAATCCGCCGCCACCTTCTACAACCGCCACGGCGACTGGTTCGGCTGGGGTTGCGTGCTCCTGACCAGCCTGCGGCTCTGCTGGAATGTCATTGCCCGCCGCCGTTAATCGCGCCTATTTCTCCGCACCTATTTCTTGTGGTAATACATCAGGCGGATGATCGCCGCCAGCGCCAGCCCCATGGCCAGGGCAAACACCACGGTGAACACCAGGATTTTGGCGTTCTTCCGCTGCTCCCAGTCTTGCTGGCGCGAAAAGCACCACTTTCCCAGCAAATTATAGATCGCTTGCATGGTCTTAAACCGGCTGCCGGAACACCTCCCTGGCCGAAAAAATTGTTTGGGCGATGAAGACATTACCATCGTCGCCCGCGACGTTAAAGGAAGCCGGAACGCTGGGTCTCGCCCGCCGCCGCGCCCCGGCCAACGATGTCTTCTCCGTCATGCCTGTGGCGGCAAAATTGTCAGTCACGCCGCCGGCAGCAGCGGTGCCGACGCCAACAGCTCGCCCGAAATCTCCATGGACCGCGCCACCGTGTAATCATCCACAAACTTCACATCCACCGCCTCAAAGTGCTCGATCAATTCGTCCATCTCGTTCGTCAAAATCCGGTCCCCCACCTCCATCTCCAAGGCGATGCCCTTGGTCACCGTTTTAAATACGCCAATGCCCGGCTGCAAACGCTGGATGTTTTCGATGCACACGCAAAAATCCGTAAAGGCGTCGTCAAACGCCTCCGAACGCTGCCATACGGAAGGCTTCGCGTCACAAACCGCCTTCACCGCCAGATACATTGCCAGCTTATCAGAAACGAAATTACCCATGCGATCAGCTTAGGGCACAACGCCTAAATGACCAGCAACGTTCCGGTGAAGAGTCCGTGTCAATCGTGTGAAGACCGATCCGGTCCGTAAATAAAAAATCCGTAAAGCTGAAAAAAATCATCCATAAACCCGCGGCAGATCCCCTCGCCCCTCGGAGGGGAGAGGGCTAGGGTGGGCAGGTTCCCTACCTCAACAACGCCTCAGCGTGCTTTCTTGCCGCCTCGCTCTGCCCGCCCAGCATCCGCGCCAGTTCCGTCACCCGCGCCTTCGGGTCGAGCAGCGTGATCTCGGAAATGGTCCGGCCGGCCTTGACCTGCTTGGTCACGACGTAATGCGCATCCGCCGGCGCCGCGACTTGCGGCAGATGCGTGATGCACAGCACCTGGCGCTTGGCGGCGATCTGCTGCATCTTCTCGCCCACCGCGTTCGCCGTCTCGCCGCCCACGTTCGCATCCACTTCATCAAAAACCAAAACCGGGATCTCATCCTCCGCCGCCAGCACCGTCTTCAGCGCCAGCATCACCCGCGCCATTTCGCCGGACGAGGCGATCGCCCGCAGAGCCTTGGCCGGCTCGCCCAAGTTGGGCGCAAATTGAAATTCGATCACGTCGAGACCGGTTGCCGCCGGTTCCGTCGCCGCCGTCAATGCAACATCAAACTTCCCCTGCTTGAAGCCCAGGTCTTCCAGTTGCCTGCTCACCGCCCTGGCCAGTTGCGGAATCACCTTCTTGCGCGCGGCGGAAAGCTTTTTGCCCGCGCTCAAAATTTCCGCCCCCAGCTTTTCCAGCGCCGCCTTGATGCGCGCCAGTTCGGCGTCGCGCGATTCGAGCGCGTGCAGCTTTTGTTTCGCCTCGTCACCGAACGCCATGACCTCCGGCAATGTCGCGCCGTATTTGCGCTTCAAGGCCTGCAGCAGGTTCAACCGCTCCTCCAACTCCGCCAAACGCGCCGGATCCACGTCCACCTTGTCGGCGTAATGCGAGATGGCCGATTGCAACTCCCGCAACGTCTCGGTGGCCTGCCCGTGCAGTTCCACCAGATTTGCCGCGCCGGCATCCACGCGTTGAAGTTCCGCCAGCACGCGGCCAATTGCGCCGGACTGCGTCAACAGCGAGTTTTCACTCTCGCTCAGCACATCCAGCGCCGCCTGGCTCAATTGCAACAGCTTCGCCGCGTTGCTCGCACGATGAAACTCCGCCTCGACCTCCTGGTCCTCGCCGGCCTTCAGGCGCGCCGCCGTAATCTCCTGCACTTGGAAGCGCAACAGGTCCAGTTGCTGCGCGTAGGTCTTTTCATCGACGATCAGCGCGGATTTCTCCGTCTCCAACGCCGCCCGCCGCCGGACCAGTTCGCCAAATTCGTCCCGCGATTTTTCCAGGCCGCCGAACGCATCCAAAATCGCCAACTGCTTCCCGGCATGCAGCAGCGACTGGTGGTCGTGCGGCCCGTGCATGTCCACCAGCCATTCGCCGATGCTGCCCAGCGTGGCCAGCGTGGTGGCCGAACCGTTGATGAACTGCCGGTTCGTCCCGGCGGCGGTAAAAGTCCGCTTGAGCACCAGTTGATGCTCCTCGCAGGGCTCCAGGCCGTTCTCCTCCAGGAAACTTTTCAACGGTGCGCGCAGCTTTTTCACGTCGAACACCGCCTCCACCGAGCAGCTTTCCTCGCCGCTGCGGATGAGCGTGCGGTCCGCGCGCTCGCCCAGGACCAGGTTCAAGGCCCCGAGGATGATGGACTTGCCCGCGCCGGTCTCGCCCGTGATGACATTGCAACCCGGCTGGAGTTCCAGCAGGAGGTCGCTCACGAGGGCGAGATTTTTGATGCGCAGGGTCGTCAACATTTGGCAATGGCGACACAAATTTGCGGATTGCACAAATTTCGGCAAACAGAAAAGCAAAAACAATGTGACTTTCTGCAATTCCCGTTGAAATCCCCACCCTTATGTTCTAGTTTCCAGCGAATTATCAGCCAGCGCCCCATGAAGCCGTTCAGCCTCAGCCGCCGCCGGGATTTTTGCCCTCCCGCGCGCCAGGCCTTTACCTTGATCGAACTGCTCGTGGTCATCGCCATCATCGCCATTCTCGCGGCCATGCTCCTGCCGGCCCTGTCCCGCGCCAAGGCCCGCGCCACCAGCACGGCCTGCCTGAGCGGCCTGCGCCAGATCAACGTGGCCTCCATCATGTTCGCCGGGGACAACAGCGACGCCATCTCCCCCTTTCAGGGCGGCGGCGGCTTTTGGGGCGAAGCCAGTCCCGGCACCATGAACACCGCCATCAACGGGGCCGGCCTCATCAACCTGGCGAGAGATTACGTGGAAAACGAATTCCGCACCAACAACCCGCTCTACCCCTTCAGCCCCAACACCGCCCTGATGCATTGCCCTGGCGACCAGCGCTATGTGAACAACACCTTGGGCAATGGCTGGGCGTATGACAGCTATTCCCGCGTCGAAAACTTCAACGGCGATATCGGCGCCCCGGCGAACAACTACTATGGCTGCGTGAATGTCTGCAAAAAATATTCCGACGCCCGGGCGCCATCCGACACCTTCACCTTCATCGAAATGGCGGACTGGCGCGGCTGCAACAACAGCACCTTCTACGTCCACTGGAACCTTGGCGCGGGCTCCTTCACTTGGGACGAGCCGCCGGGGCAATTCCATCTCAACACCAGCAACTTCGCCCTCGCCGATGGCCACGCCGACCGGCATCGCTGGACGGATGGCCGCCTCATCAACAACGGCCTGACCATTGCCCGGGGCGTGAATCCGGGCGTCTTCACCGGCCCCTCCTCCGGCTCAGATTACAGTTTCATCCACGACTATTACCGCTTCCCCGGCTGGCAATGACCCAGTTGTTCCGCCAGCTTCCTCCGGTCATTCCGAAGTAACCCGGTAAGCTACGCTCGCACAGATGACGACGGATACGATGTTAAATATGGGAAAGCCGTCATACATCAGCACAAATGTTCCCGTCACCGAGGCGCAGGCGATTACCGCCGTGATAACTCCCAAGGTTGTATCCGTGCCGCGCGCCAGCCAGCGCGCCGTGTATCCTCCTGCCACCCCCACCGCGATGCCCATCAGTGGAAAACGGAACTGCGCCCAGATCCAGAAAGCATATAACAACGCGCAGCCAATCGCCGAGCCAACGACCGCGCCAATGATGCCCCGCACGAGGCTGAATTCACCCTCCACCTTGGGCTTTGATTTCTTGTTTGCCGAAAGTGGCTTGATGACACCGATCGGAGGAGGAGTCCCACCGCCCATACCGACCACGGGTGCAGCAACAGGGGCCGGTGCGGCCTGAACCTCACGATTAATCCGCAAGCCACCCACCGGCGGCGGCGGCGGCGGCATTGCTGGAGCCGCAGACCCGCTAGGCGCAAAGGATGACGGCGGGTTGGGTGACGGCGGCGGCGGCACAAACCGGAAATGTTCCGCCAGCCGCATATTGGCTGTCGCCGTTCCGTCCGCCTGGCATACCGGGCAATTTACGGCAAACGGCATCCGGCCGCCCACCGGCTCCACATCGAATTTATATTTCTGGCCGCACTGGCAGATGATTTTGAGTTCCATAATGATTCTCAAACTCCCGCGTACAGCCGGGCGGTTGGTGGCGGCGACTTTAGGGCGCATCCCGGCAATAATCAAGACCGGGGTTGGCGAAATCCTCGCCGGCACTTTGCCGTTACAAATTGCTTTTGCTTTCGGCTCTCGCCGTTTAATTTGCCCGTTCGTAAATGGCCTTGAAACTGTTCAACACACTGACGCGCTCCATCCAGGAGTTCACACCGCTTGACCCATCCTCGAAAAAAGTCGGGATGTACTGCTGCGGCCCCACCGTCTATGACTTCGCGCACATCGGCAACTGGCGCACGTTTGTCTTTGCCGACCTTGTCCGCCGCACGCTCGAATTCTCCGGCTATGAGGTGAAGCACGTCATGAACATCACCGACGTCGAGGACAAGATCATCAAGCGCGTCCGCGAGCACAAAACCACCTTGCGCGAGTTCACCGGCAAATTTGAAACCGCCTTCCTTGATGACCTGAAGGCGCTCGGCTGCCGCGAACCCCACCAGAAACCGCGCGCCACCGAACACATCCCCGAGATCATCGCGCTCATCGAAAAGCTCGTCGCGCGCGGCGTCGCCTACAAGGCCGCCGATGGCTCGGCCTATTTCTCCATTGATAAATATCGCGGCTGCGGCTGCACCTACGGCCAGTTGCTCAAGCTGAACCTCGACGAGATGCGCACCGGCGAACGCGTCGCCGCGGACGAATACGAAAAGGAATCCGTCGCCGACTTCGCGCTCTGGAAGGCCCGCGTACCGGAGGACGGCGATGTCTTCTGGCCCAGCCCGTTCGGCGAAGGCCGCCCCGGCTGGCACATCGAGTGCAGCGCCATGAGCATCAAGGCGCTCGGCGAAACGTTTGACCTGCACCTCGGCGGCGAGGACCTGAAATTTCCGCATCACGAGGATGAGATCGCCCAAAGCGAAGGCGCCACCGGCAAGCCCTTCGTGAAACATTGGCTGCACGGCTCACACCTGCTCGTTGAAGGCAAGAAGATGAGCAAGTCGCTCGGAAATTATTTCACCCTGCGCGACCTAATCGCCAAGGGCGCCACGGGCCGCGAGGTGCGTTACCTGCTGCTGACGGCGCACTACCGCGAAACCTTCAACTTCACGCTCGATGGTCTGGCCGGCGCCAAGGCTGCTCTCGGACGTATTGATGAATGCGTGGGCAAGCTCCGCGAACTGGCCGGCAGCTCTACCGCCGCGCCGGAAGCAAAACTTGTGGAGCAATTCTCCGCTGCGCTCGAAAATGACCTGAACATTGCCGCCGCGTGGGCGTCCGTCTTCGATTGGGTGCGCGAAACGAACAAACGTATTGCCGAAAACGCCCTTTCCGCCACTGCCGCCGCATCCGCATTGGCCGCGTGGGACAAGGTGGATTCCGTCCTTGGTGTCGGCGGAAAAGCCGGATCGGACATCCCCGCCGAAATCACCGCGCTCGCCGAGGAACGCACCGCCGCCAAAAAGGCGAAGGATTTCAAGCGCTCCGATGCCATCCGCGACGAACTCAAAGCCAAGGGCTGGGTCATCGAAGACACGCCCAAAGGCATCAAGCTCAAGAAAATCTAAAATGTCGAAAGGTCTGTTCATCTCATTCGAAGGCACCGAAGGTTGCGGCAAGTCCACGCAGGTCCGGCTGCTGACCGACCGCCTGCAATCGCTCGGGCACCGCGTCAAGACGCTGCGCGAACCGGGCGGCACACCCATCGGCGAGGAGATTCGCCACACCCTCAAGCACAGCAAGGCCAACCACGCCATGACCGCCGAGGCTGAGCTGCTCCTGATGAACGCCAGCCGCGCCCAGCTTGTCCGCGAAATCATCCGCCCCGCCCTGGCCGCCGGCGAGATCGTCGTGTGCGACCGTTTCTACGACTCCACCACCGCCTACCAGGGCCATGGCCGCGAACTGGATTTGGAGAAGGTGAAGGCCGTCATTGATTTTGCCGTGGGCGATACCCGTCCCGACCTCACCCTGTTTCTCCACGTGCCGCCGGCAGTCAGCGCCGCGCGCCTGCGTTCCCGCCAGGAAAATCTCCCGTTCGTCCGCGACCGCATCGAAGAGGCCGACCAGAAATTTTTCGAGCGCGTGGCGCACGGCTTCGGCGTCATCGCCGCCGCCGAACCGCAGCGCATAAAATCCATCAACGGCGCCCAGCCCGTGGAAACCGTCTGCGCCAAGATCTGGGAACTCGTCCAGCCAATTTTACCGCGCATCGGGCGCTGGTAAATTGCCTGCCAACAGAGTAAGTTTAACTATGATCGAAAAGACCATCAGCGAGATTGAGGCGAAGGTGCGCGCGACGGATTCCGTCGATAAACAGCGCAAGGAAGAACTGCTCACCCTGCTCGGCCGGCTCAAGTCCGAAGTCGGCACGCTCGCCAAGACGCACAGCGAACAGGCCGACAGCATCGCCAACTTTGCCAAGCTTTCCGCGCTCGAAGCCACGCGCACCGAACCCAACAAGCAATTGCGCGAGCTGTCCAATCAGGGCCTGGTTTCCTCCGTGGAAGGCTTTGAGAAGTCACACCCGAAGCTCGTCCAGATCGTCAACAGCATCAGCAGCACGCTGGCAAACTTGGGGATTTAACCTGGCAAATTCGTAGCCGGCTTCAACCCCACGACTCACGAGTTTTACCCACGCAGATCCCCTCGCCCCTCCGAGGGGAGCGGGTTAGGGTGAGGGGTGCGGCTTGGCCAAAAAACCCGCTATCTCCTTCGTCCGCCCCACGCGCACCATCAACTCATGCCAGATTTCAAAACGCACTGCCGACAGTTCACCACGCATCAAATGATTCCAAAAACGCAGCACCTTGATTCCTTGCGCAGCTAGAAATTTATTACGCACCTCATCCCGCGCCCGCTGATCGGGAAAACCGTGACCGCCGCCATCCATCTCCACTGCCAGCTTTGCCTCCACACAATGGAAATCGAGAAAGTAAACGCCGCAAGGATACTGCCGGCGAAATTTAAAATCGACAAACCGCCGGTCCCGCAACAAACGCCACATCCGTCTCTCGGCATCCGTGGATTCTTTACGAAGCTGTCGGGCAAAATCACGTGCAGCAACCGTCCGATTGCGACGGGCACCCCTCACCCTAACCCTCTCCCCTCCGAGGGGCGAGGGAACCTGATTTGGGCTTGCCAAGCCATGGTTCATTTTGACCGCGTTCATTACATTCAATCTTAATTGTTCTGTAAATCTATAACGCATTTCCCCACCGCCACACCCTGCTTGCAACATCCACCAACCCGCGACAAGTTCCCTCGCCCCTCCGAGGGGAGAGGGTTAGGGTGAGGGGTGGCTTCTGCAAACCCCACTGCCACCACCCCAAACCTCAATCCGCCTTCGGCTCCATCTTGGCGATCTCCGCCATGATCTCATCCGCGACTTCCTGATAGATCTGTTTCAAGCGCGGCTTGGCGCAGGTCTTCGCCTCGGCCCGCAGCTTTTCAAACTTCATCGGCGGCCCGTATTTAACTGCAAGCCGGATGGGCATGTGAAACTTCCATTTCCGGTTGTAGCACTCGAACGTCCCAAACGTCCGCACCGGGATCACCACCGCGTCCGACTTGATGACCGTCAGCCCGATGCCCGAGCGCGCCGGCTGCAATTTGCCGTCCTTCGTCCGCGTGCCTTCGGGAAATAAAATGATCGCGCCGCCCGCCAGCAGACGGTCCAGAATGGCTTTCAAGCCCGCCGCGCCGCCGCCATCGCGGTCCACGGGCACGGAGTTCCATTTCCGCAACAGCCAGCCAATGCCGGGATAGCGGAATAAACTGGCGCGCGCGAGATAGTTCATCGGGCGATGCAGCCCGGAACCGATGATCGGGGGATCGAGAAAACTCGCATGATTGGAGGCCAGGATCACCCCGCCCTGCAGCGGCACCCGTTCCGGATTGAACACGCGCCAGCGGAAATAAACCGCATACATCACGCGGAAAAACGACCAACCGATAAAATAAACGGGATTCATCGTGAATGACCAATTCTTAAATCCTAATGACGAAGGAATGACAAATGTCGAATGACGAATGAAACCACGAAGGCAGCTTGAAATTTTGGCGCGCTCATGCTTTAAAAATTCGTCATTCGTTATTCGTCATTTTACCGGCGGCATCAGCTTCTTGATCTCCGCCAGGAGCCACGCGCTCGTCTCCGCCGAGGACATCTTGGAGTTGTCCAGCACCTTGGCCCCGAGCGCAATCATCAACGGCGCGGCGGCGCGCTGGCTGTCGCGCTGGTCGCGTGCGGCGAGGTTTTCATGCACGCCATCGGCGGCCCGGCGCGAGGTGCGCTCCTCCAGCTTGGCGTCGAGGTAAAATTTGTAATCCGTCTCTGGAAAGACGTTCGTGCCGATGTCGCGGCCCTCCATCACGAGGTTGCCAAACTGGTTGCAACTGCGCTGCGTTTTCTTCATCCAGTCGCGCACCTTGGGAATCGCCGCGATCAAGGAGGTCGCCGCGCTCACTTCCGCCGTGCGGATTTCCTGGTCGGGATAATAGCCGTCCACCAGCAGATGGACCGAGCGCAGGTGGTTTTTTTCCACGCACTCCAGCGAGGTCTTCCACTTGCGGCACAGCATGGCCACCGCCTTGGGGTCGTGGATGTCCACGCGCTTCTGCAGGCAATGCCAGCCCAGGGTGCGATACATCGCGCCGGTGTCCACGTAGATGTAGCCGAGCGCCTTGGCCACCAGCTTGGAGTTGGTGCTCTTGCCGCTGGCGCTCGTGCCGTCGATCGCTATGACAATCGGATGTTTTTTCAAATTCATTTATTTCGCTCTCGTCCTCGTCCTCGTCCTCGAATTTAACAACTTTCGATTACGAGCACGAGGACGACGACGAGGAGGATTTCAATCAGCAAACAGATCGTCCCCGCTCAATTTCCGCGTGCGCTGGCCGTTCTTGATCTCCCAAATCTCGGCGCCCAAGCCGTGCGGCGGTTGCGCCGCCAGTTTTTGGAAAAAATTCGGGAACGTCTTCTTCACGCAGGCCGGATTTTTAATTTTTATTCCCGGAACTTTCAATCCTAAAACGGCAAAACACATCGCCATGCGGTGGTCGTTGTACGTTTCGATCTCGGCGCCATGAAGATCTTCTGGCTCACGAGGATAAGCGGTGAGTGTATCACCTACTTCTACAATTTTAGCCCCACATTTTGTGAGCTCTGTTCGCAATGCCACCACTCGCTCACATTCCTGTATCCGTAAACGGCCAAGTTCCGTGAATTGAATGCTGTCGTAGTAGGATGTATATCCCATCCCATGGGCGATATCCCGGTCAACGGCCAAAACAATTGCTGTCATTATGCTATCACCCAACTGGTTTGTTCGAGAAATCATCTTTGGAAACGGTAGGAATTCTGGAAAATCTGCGTCAATTTGCCAACCGGTTTCGGGCCAGTTTTTCACAAAAACTGGCGAACCAATCCAATCAGCGTAACGTCCCGGATTTACTACATGCCGGGTTAAAATGTGAATTAGCCATCCCGCCGCCCAAAAATAACTCCCGCTGCTCGCATCCGGCTCAATTTGAAATACCCCGCCCTTTCTCGGAAACGTATCAACTATGATTGACGTCATCGCCACATACGGCGATTCATCCTCATTCTCCCCGGCGATCTCCACCTGCCAGCCGCCGACACCCGCGCTCAGCAACAACGCTGAGGCAAACTGCGAACTTTCCTCGATGCTCACCCGGCATTTTTTCGTAGCAGCCGACGTGAGGAGGCTCTGACCCGTTTTCTCATTTTTAGTTTGAGCCTCGTTACCTCGGCTGCTACCGCCATAGATTCTCGCCGGCAACTTGTCATTATGAGCTTCGGCTTCGACGCGATAGCCCAGTTCGCGCAAGGCCGCGAACAGTGCTGCCTGCGGGCGCTCATGCATCCGGGGCACGCCATGCAACCGGTACACCCCGCTGCCGAGGCAGAGAAACGGCGAGAGAAAACGCGCGGCCGTGCCGGCATTGCCCACAAAAAGTTCCAACGGCTGCGTCTCCGTGCCCCCCGCCGGCACCCGCCCGCCCTGGCCCGCCACAGTAATGGTGCGGTTGCAGGTCTCGTCCGGGTCCGCCGCCACATTGACCGCAAAGCCGAGTTCCTTGAGGCACTCCACCATGATCTGCGTGTCTTCGCTCCACAGCGCGCCCCTGAGGATGACCTCGCCATCCGCCAGCGCCGCCAGGATCAGCGCGCGGTTCGTGATGCTCTTGGAACCGGGCACGGTGATCTCCGCCTTCACCGGCGCAGTCAGCGGAACGATTTCGATGAGATCGGGCAGCATTATATAAGCTCCAAATTCCAAGCTCCAACATCCAGAGAAACATCAAGCTTCAAGCTCCAATGAAAACATCCGCCCGCTCGTTTGAAATTTGGAGCTTGGAGCTTCTCTGGTGCTTGGATGTTGGTGCTTGGAGCTTTCATTCTGATGCTTTCATTCCGTCGAATTTGATTGGCCACACCAGCCGTCTCTCCGCTGCTTGGCGGTTTTGAAAAAGCGCTCAACCGCTTCGCCATCCGATTTCTTCAACGCCGCCTGAAACTGTTTCAGTTCCGCCATGAACGCATCCATGGACTGCGAGACGTTCTTGCGGTTGGCCAGCACGATGTCGCGCCACATCTCCGGCGAGCCGGACGCGATGCGCGTGGTGTCGCGAAAGCCGGTGGCGCACAGCGCGGCCTGCGCCTTGGGCTGCCGTGGATCCAGCACCAGTTCCGCCAGGGCGGCCGCGACCACGTGCGGCAGATGGCTGGAACGGCTGACCACCAAATCATGCTGCGCCGCGTCCAGCCGCAGCGTCCGCGCACCGAGCGCCTGCCAAAACTTTTCCACCTTGCCGACCGCCGCCCGGTTGGAATTTTTTGAAGGCGTGATGACACAGGCGGCGTTCACGAACAGGTCCGCCTTCGCCGCCCGCACGCCCATCTTTTCGCCGCCGGCCATCGGATGGCTGCCGACAAAATGTGCGCCCGACTTTTTGAGCAAGGCATCCAGTTCGCGGACAACCCCGGCCTTCACGCTGCCCACGTCGGTGACGATCGCGCCGCGTTTGAGCGCGGGCAAAATCTGTTCCGTCAGGGCGCGCATCTGCGCGAGCGGCGTGCAGAGGATGACGAGGTCGGACTGGGAGACTGCCGCGAGCAGATCGGTCGTGGCGTAATCCACCGCGCCCGCCCGCTCGCAATCCTTCAAACTCGCCGTGCGCCGGACAAAACCGGCGACTTCCCGCGCCAGCTTGCGCCGCTGGACGGCCAGCCCAATGGAGCCGCCGAGCAAACCAACGCCGATGATGGAAATTTTCGAAAACTGCACGCACGGAGCATAGCGGATTATGGCGTGCCGATGAAAGATGGAAATTGCCCGAACAAACAAATGTCCACCCGGTCGATTTTACAATTGGTGTCATGGACTGCGGCGGGAAGCGCAGCGCCACGCCGCTTTCGTGCGACCAAACGTTCCGACAAATCAGTTGATTCTTCGCGCCCGAAAGCGGTGTCGCGGCTCCCGCCTTGCCACCGCAGTCCATGACGCCGCAGACGAAACGAATGATTACTTAAATTACGGCCACAGTTTTGCAGAAGCTACTTCAGCCAAGTGTCATAAATCATCTTCAGCGTGATAAGCATGACCATGGTGAGAAAGACGGGGCGGATGAATTTCGTGCCGCGCGTGATGACCATGTGGCTGCCCAGCCACGCGCCGAGCCACTGGCCCGCGCCCATCGTGAGGCCGGCGGCGAACCAGACTTTTTGCGCCAGCAGGAAGACGATCAGCGAGGCCACATTGCTCGCCCAGTTCAGCGCCTTGGTATTCGCCGTGGCTTTGGCGAGGTTGAAGCCCAGTCCCAGCATGAATGCCAGCGCCAGAAATGTCCCCGTGCCGGGCCCGAGAAACCCGTCATACAACCCGATGCCGAACGCGAAGATGAAATCAAATTTGACCCGCGAAAGCCGCGGATGAATGTCCCGGTCGCCAAGCTGCGGACGAAACCAGACGAACAGCGCCACCGCAAACAGGAGCACGGGAACGAGCTGCTTGAGCCGGTGCGAGTCGAACTGCTGCACCAGCAATGTGCCGATGAGCGAGCCGAGAAATGCCAGCAGGCAGGCCCGGCGGCATTCTGAAAAACTCAAAGCGCCCGCCCGCGCGAAGTGGAACGTCGCGCTGCTGGAACCAAACGTCGACTGCAGTTTGTTCGTGCCCAGCGCAATTTTTGGATCGGGGCAGATGCTGAGCAGCACCGGCAGCGTCAGCAGTCCGCCGCCGCCGGCCAGCGTATCCACGAAGCCGGCGGTCAACCCGGTCGCAAACAGCAGCGCCGCCTGCCACCCGGCGATATGCAGCCATTCGGTCATCCGGCGACCTTCACGGTCACGCCCCGCGTCGCGGCTTCATGGCAGCCGTCCAATACTTTTTGCGTCTTCAGCGCCCACATCGGCCAGTCGTCGTTTAGTTTGCCGGAATGGATCTGGTTCGCAAAATTGCGGAACATCCGCGCGTCCTGCGCGGTCGCATGGCCCTGCCACATCGGGTCCACGCCCGGCGGACATTTCACATCGCTGGGCACCTCCACATTTTTCTCATTCACTTGGAAGGCGGGCTCGTAGCTGTTGTAGGGATGCACAAAATCCGGCAGCAACAACCAGCCTTTCTGGCCGCTGACATGCACCCATTGCTGCTTGGCCGCGAGGAACGAACTGTAAAATTGCACGCTGACGCCACCCGGATAGAATAATTCCGCCGAAAATTCCGTCGGGGACGAAGGCCGGCCGGGCAGATCTTTTGACCGCGAAAGAATTTCCCCACTGACCGCCTCCGGCAACTGCCACTTGAACGTCCACAATGCAAAACGAATGCAATACCAGCCCAGGTCGCCCAGGCAGCCGGTCGGCTCCAGCGCGCCGTTCGCGCGGATGTTGCTGTTGAAAAACTCTTCACCGGGATAAAAGCTGAACGCGGAGGCGAGACACCGGATCTGGCCGACGCTCTGCCCATCATCAAGAATTTTGCGCACCGCGTCCAGCCGCGGGCTGTGCATGAACATCACCCCGTCAAGAAATTGCACGGAATGCCGTTTGCAACCGGCGAGCATTTCCTCCAGCTCAGCCGCGCTGTTCGCACAGGGCTTTTCACACAGGACGTGCTTGCCCAGCGCCGCCGCGCGCAGGACGAATTCCTTGCGCAGCCCGGTCGGGAGCGGGATGTACACCGCATCCACATTTTTGGCGGCGAGCAGCGCCTGATAGCCGCCCAACGCGTCGGGGAGGATGGCGAAGGCATTTTCGTTCTGGCATTCGCGGATGAATTCCCGGCTCTTCGCGACGTCGCGGCTGGCCACGGCGGACACGACGCAGTTGCCGGAGTTCAGGATGGCCTTCCAGTTCTTCTTGGCGATGCCGGCCGTGCTCAAGATGCCAATTCGGAGTGTGTTCATATTTAAATGTTCAACGCGATTGATGATAGCGGATGGAGAACGGCAAGTAAGCCACCATCCGCTATTTTCCATCCGCCATCCGCGCAGCCTCTAGGGCGCGTTGCAGGATCACATCCGCCAGCAACGGCTCGGTGCCGACGGACGGAGCATACCAGATGAGCTTGCCGTCCTTCTCCGTCGGGTTGCGCCAGGTCGGCTGGCCGGCGGCGAGGCGTTCCTTCACGAGGCGCTCCGGTTCACCGAGCAAAACCGGGATGTCCTCGACCGCGTGCAAGCCATCGCTGATGAAAAACGGAACGACCACGAGGTTCCTGGTCCGGGCGGCCAGATGGCAATCCTTGATGAACGGCGCTTCCTCCATGTACACCGCGCCGACATCGCCGAACACGTTCAACGCGCGGATCAAATCCACCTGCCGCTCCACCGCCCGACGCGAGTTCACATTGCGCCCGGTGCCATGGCCGGCGATCAACAACGTGGTGTCCGCCGGCTTCGGCGCGCGCGGAAAGGGAAACTTCTCCACCACCTCTTTGGCCCGGGCGAGAATGACGGTCGTCATCAGATCATGCGAACCGACGGGCAGGCAGTAGTGGAGTTCTGAATCATTAGTTTTTAATTTTAAGTTATCAGGAAAGGAGAAGCCCAGCTCGGTCGGGATGACTTCGGTGCTAAAATAGCCTTCGCTGATGAACATCGGGACGATGAAAACCCGCGGCGCGGTGATTTCCGCCAGCACCTTGTTAACCTGCGGCTCCTGTTTCCAGAAGGCCTCGCGGACTTCGGCGAAGAGCTTCCGGCGGCGCAATTCCGCCGCGTGCTGCCGCACGGGGGCGGCGGACTGGTCGTTCAACGTTGTGCCGTGCCCCAGCACGACGAGCGTGGAACCGGTTAAATCATCGCTGTTCACGCGCCCAAGTTGGCGGAGTCGCGCCCGGACTGCAAGCCGCGTCAAATTCCGGTGAAAATTTTGTTGAACCTTTTGCCCGGTTCAGGCGTCTTATGGGTGTCCGAACCATAAAACAACCATTAAAACCTGATGAATCCGAACAAATTGACCCTGGCAGCCCTCGCGGCGGCTTTTAGCTTTGCCCTGACCGTTTCCGCCGAGGATGCCAAGCTGCCGCCGGCGTCCGACAAAAAGGACGTGACCTACGCCACCGACCTCAAGCCCATCTTTGACGCCAATTGCGTGAAGTGCCACAGCGGCGAAAAGCCCAAGGCCCGCCTCCACATGGACACCCTCGAAGGCATCCTCAAAGGCACCAAGCAGGGCAAGATCGTGACCCCCGGCGACAGCGCGAACAGTTTCATCGTGAAGAGCACCGCCCACGC
This sequence comes from Verrucomicrobiia bacterium, assembly GCA_031290985.1. Lineage (GTDB taxonomy): Bacteria > Verrucomicrobiota > Verrucomicrobiia > Limisphaerales > UBA11358 > UBA11358. The sequence continues at coordinate 28,491 of JARLJW010000059.1, forward strand.
CACGAGCGACAAGGATGAATGGATGCCGCCGACCCCGAACAAGGCCAACGCCAAGACGCTGACCCCCGAGCAGATCGGCCTTGTCCGCGCCTGGATTGATCAGGGTGCCAAGTAATTTTCACAAGCAAGTCATCGCGCCACGGACAGAATCCGTGGCGCGTTTTTTATTTTGATGTTCCGCGTTGTGCGTACGCCGGCTGGCTTGGCGCGGGCACCACAAAGCTCCAGAGGACTGGAGTGCGGCCGAGCAATTTCCAAAATGCGGAGGGCTTCTGTACATCTCATGCACCCGGGTGGACGAGAGTTGCTGCGCCCGGGGACGGGCGCACTCCGCCGGCCGTTTTTATTTCTGCAACGGTTCCAGGGGCGAGCGTTTCAATTGCTTGAGCCGTTGCTGCTCGTGCAGACACTGCATCCGCAGTTCGTCGCCGGCTTCCGGATGGCTGAGCTGCTGCGTGAGCGCGGCGACCTCCCGGTCCAGAAATTGGTTCCGGATCTTCAAGACCACATCCGCAACCTGCGTTTCCGGATTCGGCAACGGACGTTCATCCGCCGCCGCCCCGGTGATGAGGCTGCGCAGCGTCGGTGATTCCATCCCGTCCAGAAATTCCGCCAGGCTGCGCCACGTCTCCTGCTCGCAGGCGGCCAGACGCGCGACCACGATCTGCCGCACCAACGGATGCGCCACCCAGTTCGGATCCAGATGCAACGCCGCCCAACCGGCCAGATGTTCGTGCAGCAACAAAATTTTCAGCAGATGCAGTTCATTGTTCGACGGCGGGCTGGGCGCCTCCGCCTCCGCTTCGCCGGCAAGAATATCGTCATCCGGCCCGTCATCGTTCCGCGCGACCGCCTTCTGGGGTTTCACCTTGGAAAACTCCTTGCGCACCGCATCCACGGCCACGCCCAGGCGCAACGCGGTTTTTTGCGCGTGCGTATCCAGCAGCACGGAGTTGCCGGTCTTGTGCAACGCCTCGGCCATGGCACGCAACACTTCCAGCCGCCCCTTGTCCGTCGCGACGTCGTGCGTGGCGAGCAACCGTTTCAACAGGTAATCGAAAAATCCCTCCGCGCCCTCCACCAGCGTGCGAAACGCCTCGCCGCCGTTGGCCTTGATGAAGCTGTCCGGGTCGTGCGGTGCGGGCACCACCGCCACGCGGACCGCGAGTTCCGCCGCCAGCAGATGATCCAGCGAACGCACGATGGCGTTCTGCCCGGCATTGTCGGAATCAAAACACAGCACCACCTCGTTGGCGTACCGCTTGATGATCCGCGCATGCTGGTCGGTGAAGGCCGTGCCCTGCGGCGCGACCATGTTCTGCACGCCGGCCATGAAACACGCGATCAAATCGAGCTGCCCCTCGCAGATGATGGCGTAGCCGGCATCAAGGATGGCGCGTTTGGATTTGTCGAGGCCGAAGAAAATCTTGCTCTTGGTGAAGATCGGCGTCTCGGGCGAATTGACATATTTCGCGGTCTTCTCATCGCCGCTCAAGACGCGTCCGCTAAACCCGACCACCCGGCCTTGTTCATCGCAGATCGGAAACATCAGGCGACCGCGAAAACGGTCGTAGTAGCGCCCGGTCTCCTCCTTGCGGATGATGAGGCCCGCCTGCTCCACGACGTCGAGCTCAAATTTTTTGCTGTGCGCCCAGTTCACCGTGTCATCCCACAATTCCGGCGCGGCCCCGATGCGGAACAGCTTGATGGCCTCCGCCGACACGCCGCGTTGGGCCAGATAATCCCGGGCGACCTGGCCCGCCGCCTCGTTGGCCAGGCAGTTCTGCCAGCGTTGCGTGAGCTGCTCGTGGATTTCCAGCAACTGGTCCTTGAGATGCCGCGATTCCTTGGCGCCGGGCGTGTTCTCAAATTCCAGCGGGATCTTGGCGCGCTCGGCCAGCCGCCGCACCGCGTCCATGAAGCCGATGTTTTCGTAGTCCTTGACGAAAGTGAACACATCGCCGCCCTTGTGGCAGCCGAAGCAGTGAAAGATCTGCTTGTGGGGATTGACGTTGAAGCTGGGCGATTTTTCCTTGTGGAAGGGGCAGAGCGCGGTGAAGTTCGCGCCGTTCTTCTTCAACGGCACGTAGGAACCGATGACATCGACGATGTCACTGGCGGCGCGAATCTGCTCGCGCAAGGCGGGTGAAAGAAATCCGGCCATGTCCCGCGGTCACTTCTTGTGGACGGTTTTTTTGCCCGGGGCCGCGCTTTGGATGAGCAGCATGCCGAGGTTGTTTTGGATGACCGGGCCGGCCAGGGACGTCTTGAAGACGCTCGCCTGGACTTCCGCCACGCTGGGGATGAAGTCGCCGCTGTAACCCTGCAAACCGCCGCCGTACCAGCGGTTGTTATAGGCCTTCTGCGCCAGGATGTCCGCCTGCGAATAATAAGGCGCGCTCAGCAGGGCCAGGAAAAAAATGGCGATGCACGCGTAACGGATCATGCCCGCGATGATGCCCAGATAATACTCGCCGCCGCCGAAGGCATTGCTGCCGGAGACTTTTTCCCGGAACAGCTTGGCGACCATGGAGTAGATGATGAAGGCCACGATGACGATGAAGAGGTAACAGATCACGTACGCCAGCGTGTGCTCGTTGACGGCGGTCCCGAACATTTTCCGGAGGTAGCCGGTGGACTGCAGGAGATCGCCGAGCGGCTGGTAGCCGAAGCCCGCGCCCGCGACCGCCACCACCCAGAACGCGGCCGGCAGGGCCTCGCGGCTCATGCCGCGCTTGCGCCCGCGCCAGAACCCGAAGGCCAGCACCGCCAAGATGGCCACGTCAAACCAGTTGAAGGACAGATTCTGCCACCAGGGCGTGGTTTTTTGGACAGCGGCTGCAATCATGATTTAACAATAAGTTATCGCCGGCCGATAGCCAGCGAGTTTCATGCCAAAAACATCATTTAGGGTTCGCCGAAAGCCAGAACCGGATGTCGGACGTCTGCGGGTTGCCCGGGTCCAGCTCCAGCACTTTTTGATAATGCTCCCGGGCCTGCGCTGTGTCACGCAAAGACTGCGCGGAGAGGTTGGCCAGGGCCAGGTGCGCGCGCACCTCGCCGGGACTGGCCGCGAGCATGATCTTGAACTGCTCCGCCGCGTCGAGCGCGTAGCCCGCCGCCTTGAGCGCGAGCGCAAAATTATAGCGCGCATCCGCCGAGTCCGGCTGGACCGCCAGGGCCAGCTCATAGCGCGGGAGCGCGACCGAATAATTCCGCAACCGGTGCGCGAGCACCCCGGTGTTGTATTGCGCCTCGAACCACGACGGATCCAGCGTCGCCGCCTGCTGGTACCACTGGAGCGCATCCGGCCATTTTTCGTCCTGCTCGAACAGCCGGGCCTTGGTGAACGCCCCGCCCGCGGCCGTCCGGTCGCCCGCCGCCGGCTTGCGCGGTGAATAATAATTGTATCGCGCGAACACCGGCACCGGCGTGACGGTTTCCAGCGGTTTGGCCGCCGGCACCACGACCGGTTTCGTTTCCGGCATGGGTTCGGTCTCCGGGCCGCCCGGCAACGGCGTCAAACCTTGACCGCGATACTTGGTGCCGTCGTTGGCATTTTTTTGGGAGCCGCTAAACAGCCGGCCCCAGAAACCTTTCTTGGGCGGCTCATCCGGCACGGGTTCTTCAACCGCCGGCTGCGCTTCCGACGGGGCCGGCTGCGGGGCCATGGCCACCGAGGGCGGGCCGGCCTTCGGCGTGGTCACGATGGGCGTCTCCGGTCGGACTTCCACGACCTGGGTCGGCACCGGCGCCGGTCGCGTGGCCGGCTGGGAGTAATTCGGCGGCTTCGACACCGGCTGCGGCTTGGTGCTGGCGTAGCGCTGCGTGGCGACCGTGGAGGCTTTCGCCGGCGGCCTGGTTTCCACAACGGCGGGCGCACTCGGCGGGGCCGGTTTTTCCACCGGCGGCGGGGTGGCCACGGCAACTTTCACCTCCGGCCTGACCTCCGGCGTTTCCAGGCTGCTGGCCACCGCGCTGACCTCCGCCCAGTTGGCGGGGCGCGTTTTGAGGGCCAGATACGCATGGTAACTGTCCAGCGCGGCCTTGTTGTCGTGCAGATATTGCTGGTTCACCGTGGCCAGGTTGAGGATGGCCGGGGCGTAATCCGGATGCGCCTTGACCGCCGCCGCGAAAAATTTGGCCGCGTCCAGCGGCTTCCCGCCGCGGACCCGCGCGAGGCCCAGGCCGTTCAACGCCTCGGGGTTGTTGGCATCCATGTGATACACCGTGCTGAAGCTGCGTTCCGCCGACGCCGGGTCGCCCACCTTCAACTGCGCGGAGCCGAGCTTGAGCCAGCCGGTCGCGTCATTGGGCCGGTGCAGCGTATAGGCCGTGAACTCCGCCCGCGCCACTTCGGGCTTGTTTTGGTCCAGCGAGAGGGTTCCGAGATTGAAATGCGCCTCGACGAGGTCGCGGTCATATTTGAGCGCCGTCTGGTACGCCGTGGCCGCCTCGTCCGGATGCCCATCGGCCTGCAAGGCCACGCCGTAGTAGTTCCAGGCCGCCGCATTGGTGGCCAGCAAGGTCGTGGCGGTCTTCAACTGTTCCACCGCGTCCGCATACGCGCCGCGGTCGAGATATTTCTTGCCTTTGAGCAGCGCCCGCGGACCCGCCGGGGTGCAGCCGGCAACAAACAACGTTAACGCAACTATAAAAGTTGCGCCCAAGAATGAAATTTTTTTGGCCAGCATCCGCGGTGGTGTTATCATTGGCGGCTGAAAGTGTCAAGAAACGCACGATTCCATTTTGTCCTGTTGGCCCTGCTCGGCTGGCTCCTGCCGGCCGGGGCGGAGGACTTTTTTGCGCCCCGGACCACCAATTCCGCTGTCCGCGTGGTCGTGGCCCAGGGGGAAAACCTCTTCAACGCCTACCTGCCCTATGATGACCGCGTGGAGGCCCTGTTCAACCGCGGACTCACCCATTTCACCCGGACCACCAATGCCGCCGAGGCCTGGCGCAGTCTGGTCACCAACACGGACACCGTCGGCATCAAGGTCTTTTCCATCCCCGGCCAGCTCACCGGCACGCGCCCGGCCGTGGTCGCCGCGGTCGTCCACGGGCTGCTGGCCGCCGGTCTGCCGCCGGACCAGATCATCATCTGGGACAAACATGCCGGCGACCTCCGCAAAGCCGGCTATTTCGAACTGGGCAAAAACCTCGGCGTCCCTGTTCTCGGCTCGGCGGAGGCCGGTTACGACACGAACACGTATTACCTGCCCGATTCCCCGGTCATCGGGGCGCTGGTCTGGGGCGATGTCGAATTCGGCAACACCAACAAGGGCATCGGCAAAAAATCCTTCGTCTCCAAGCTCGTCTGCCAGCGCCTGACCAAGATCATCTCCGTCGCGCCGCTCATTGATGAGAGTTCCGCGGGCACCTGCGGCCATTTTTTCAGCCTGGCCATCGGCAGCGTGGACAACACCCGCCGTTTTGAGGACAGTGGCGACCGCCTGGCGGTCGCCCTGCCGGAGCTGTACGCTTTGCCGTCGATCGGCGACCATGTGGTGTTGAACATCACCGACGCCCTGCTCTGCCAGTATCAGGGCGGCCCCGCGAACTATCTGCAATACTCCACGATCCGCCAGCAGCTTTGGTTCAGTCACGACCCGGTGGCGCTGGATACGCTGGCGCTGAAAGAGCTCTCGCGCGAACGCCAACTCGTGGCCGCCGCGGAAGCGCCCAGCAACTTCGAGATCTACACCAACGCGACGCTGCTCCAACTGGGCATCAGCAACCCGGCGCGGATTCAGATTGAGACGGTGCGGTAGGGAACGGGGAACGGAGAAACGCGGAGGGTTAAATCGTTGAATCGTTGAATCGTTGAATCGTTAAATCGTTGAATCGTTAAATCGTTAAATCGTTAAATCGTTGAATCGTTGAAGAGTTGAAGGGTTGAAGCGGGAGGGGTGGGCGGAAATTAGAAAGCCGGGACGGGGCAGCCAGCGCAAGTGCGTTGTCAGAAAAGACCGCTCCGCTCCGCTGATGCCGGTACAAAATGCGGATTGGAAATTATCCCATACGGTTTCGGGATTTAATTTAGTCATGGGTTGAGGATTTGGTGGAGGGTGGCGTCCAGCAATTTTTCGGCGGTGGTTTGGGCGGTGGTGAGGCGGGCTTCCAGCGCGTCGCACCAGCGCATCAACTCGTCCACCTTCGCCACGATCCGCTGTTGTTCGGGCAGCGGGGGAACGGCCACGAGGATTTGGTTAAGCTCCTCTTGATTGATTTTCGGCATCGCAACGCGGGTGTCGTTACGGACAGCCATGCTCAAGAACACTGACGAGAGTATGTAAGTCAGCAGGTAACGCGAATTGATGTGCGGCACGACCGGATACATATCAGCGCTGCATAACCCCTCGAAATCCACAATCGTTGCCTTCGAGAGATTAGGACGGATTTTGGAATAAATGATCTGGCCAGGAAAGAATCGGTGATTGCTACTTTTCACTTCATCTTCCTGCACCGTGCGGTAATCAAGCAATTTGCCAGTCGCTTTTTCAATGTTGTCCGGGGCTACATGCGGGTGTTCTGGAAATTCGGCTGGCGGGACCAAGTTCGATTCAATAGTTGCAACGGCGTCGAACCGTGCCCACAGCCATGACTGCGGCAAAGCATAAGGCGACTCATGTATGCTGGCTTCACCTCGCGACTCGGATTGTCTGCGTGTTTGAGCGGATTTAGATTTTGTATGGGCAATCCGTTCCAACAGTGTCGCGGTGGATTCTTCCTTTGGGTTCTGCGGAACAATGTGGCCTTTAACAGCGAGTGAAAGAATGACTTTGCGTAGATCGGAAACAGAATCCAAGACGAGGTCGGAATGTTGCAGGACGAAAGCGGCGTGTTTTTTGAAATCCGGTTCGTCTTTGGCGGTTGTTAGGTGGTCGAGTGCGGAGCGGACGAGGCGGGTGCGGTGTTCGCTTGAAGCGGTCTGAGCTGCCTCCAGTTCGTCGCACAAGGCCAGCAATTCCTCCACCTTTGCCACAATGCGCCGCTGTTCGGCAAGAGGGGGTAGCGGAAATGGAGTCTTGGCAAAATAATTTGATGGCACACGTTTCTGGCCGGCTGAGCCGGTCATGTGCTTTTCACCGTTGATCAGAAAATGCGGTGACTTCAGAAAGGCCAGCACGTATTCCGGCAATACGCAGTTGGCAACTGGCCGAAGAACATGAAACTCCGTAGTGCCTGCACCAAAACCATTCGGCACACCACGAATCACGCCTGACTTTCCATTCTCAAAGCATGGTGTAATTTTCGCCACGACGACATCCCCTTCGGCGAAGTGAGTGAATCCTTTGCGAACCTCGCCCCACCCACGTCTTGCGCTCGAACAGGATCGGCACGCCGAATTTTGCATTGACCAAGCGCATTGGCGAAAATCCGACTTCGGTTCCATCAGCAAGTTCGTTGCGTGGTGACGTTTCGCCTAGCTCCTCCAAGCACGTCCAACACCAGTTTTTGGGAAGGTTGAACGGCAAGACTTCATGTTCACTATTTTGCTGCTCGGTGGATTTTTCCCGTTTCTTGGTCAAGCCAACCTTGGCCCGTTCAACAAGCTGAATCGCCGGTTCATCTTTTGGATTTTGCTCCACGAGCCGTCCGCGAATCGCGAAATCCAAGACGAGCTTGCGCAGCTTCGCCACCGCGTCCGGTGTTTCGGCGAGGGTGTCGAAGTGTTGGAGGAGCTGGGAGCGGTTCATGCTTGAACCTTGGCCTGCCGGACGGCGTCGGCGAGTTGCTTGGCGCTGGGCAGCCGGCCTTTGAACCTGGCGGGCAGCTTGGATTGCAATTGGTATTCGGCGACGCCGATGGGGTTGGTTTTGGATTTCAGGGCGAACTCGACTTCGACGTCGTCCTTTTCCGCGCAGAGGATGATGCCGATGGAGGGCTGGTCATCCGGGGCGCGTTCCTTGTCGTTCAGGAGGTTCAAATAGAAATCCATTTTGCCGGCGTGTTCCGGCTGGAAGGCGCCGATTTTGAGATCGAACGCGACGAGCGTCTTGAGGAAGCGATGGTAGAAGAGCAGGTCGGCGTTCGATGTTCAATGTTCAATGTTCAATGTTTCTCTGCATCCTTTGCGTCCTTTGCATGAATACCGCGCTGGCCGATGATCTCGCGGCGCTCACCGATACGAACGGCAATTTCACCTGGCCGCCCGTCCTCCCGGCCGCACAGATTGGCGGATATACGAACATTGGCATCAGCGGGGTCAACAACAGCAATGGCGCATTTTTCAAACTCACGGCCAACGGCCATTTCAAATTTCGCGATGAATACGGCACCACGAACGATTTCACCACGAACGGCCTGGCCATCACGCAGACGAACGGGAATTCATTCGTCTATTCCAACGGCACGATGAAATTGAACGGCCTGTCGGTGGCCACCATCAACCAGCTCATTGACACCAATACCGTGCTGAATTCCCTGAACCAGGTGACCAGCAACTTTCTGGCGACCAACGCGCTTGGGTTGCTCAACCTGCAGTCCAACCTCTGGGTCAAAGGCTCAAACTATCTGGCCACCAATTTTAGTGCCGCCCTTTTAAGCATCTCCAACAATCTCGCCACCAATGCGCTCTCTATAACCAGCATCACGAGCAACGGCCTCTCCTATATTTGGAACTACAATCTCAATAGCGCCAGCAACGGGCTGCAACAGCAGCTCATCTCCGTCCAGCTCTATGCCGCCGGCCTCAGCAACTTGGTGGCCAGCGTCAGCAACAACATCGTCGGCACCAGCAACGCGCAGAATGCCGCCCTCCTCGTCGTCTCTAACCTCGTTACCGGCAGCAAAGCCTTCAGCCTCACACTGCCCGCCACCTACGCGACCATCGGCGCGGCCTTCAGCGCTCCCTACATGCCCGATGGCAATTACAGCGTCGGCGTCCTCCCGCAAGATGCCACCACGGCCTCAATCATCGGCGGTGGCCTTGACACGCCCTGGGCCGACACCAAAGCTGCCAGCGGCTTCAACCTCCGCATTCCCTTTCCCACGAACTCGGATTTGCATTTCGACATTTTCCTGAAAGAAAACACGCAATGAAAAAAATTACTCGGTGCAGGTTCAGAACATAGGTAACGGAGATGGTTCAATACATAGGTAACACTTCGAGAGGCAGAATGAAGCCAGTAGGCTTTGGGATGCCTTGGAAAATGAACGAACCTATGGACCAACGAATTGAGTTTGCGAAGAAA
>JARLJW010000060.1 GCA_031290985.1 Verrucomicrobiia bacterium
GGTGGCTATCGCGACCGCGCCCACGATCGGTTTGTCTTATTTAAAATTCACTATATTCATTTTCTAATGTTGGTTGCATAAAATTTTGGTTACACGGGGGGGGGGGGGTACTACGTGCCCGCCCCGCCGCCATTCACAAACTAAAACCGCCAGACCACGTCCGCCGTCACCCGGCCTTCAAAGATGCCGACCGGATCAACCACGCCGGCCTCATAGGCCACGCCGACATCCACATTCTTCACAATGCGCGAGCGGAAACCGCCGCCGACGGTGAACTGCGTGCGTCCGTTGGCCGCCGTGCTGCCGGCATTGATGAGGTCATACATCTCCGTGTTCAACGGCACGGGCAGGATGTTTGAACTGCCCTTGGTCAAAACCGTGTAGCCGTTGGCGGCGAAGAACGGGATGAAGTATTGGTGGACGTAATAGTCCAGTTGCAGGCTGTAGTGAATCTGCGCCGTATCCGCCGCAAAATTGTTCGGGATGCGGAAGCCGATGTTTCCCAGGACATGGAACTTGTTAAAGCCCTTCTCGGCCGAGACGAACAGGTTTTCCTCGCCCGCGCCGTGGCCCTGTAGCACCGACCGGTTGCCCGTCGGCAACGTCACATTCAACCCGGGGGTGAGGATGAATTGGGCATCGTCATTTTTCACCAGCGCATATTTCAAGCCGGCGGACAGGTCCGCCCAGCCGTATGACCGGCCGAGGGTGTTGTCCGGCTGAAACTGAACGTAGCCGTCCTTGGTCGCGATGATCGCCAGGCGGTCATTCACCGCGTAGCGCGCCTGCACCGCCATCACCTGCACCTGGCCGCCCAGCTTGACGCTGCCACCGGCGAAATCGAACGTGTCCGGCAGGATGTGATACATATAGATCGGGTGGATCTCGCTGTTGATCTTGGCGTCCTCGAAAAAGATGGGGTTGCACACCGGGGAGATGGTGTTGTCGAGCCAGCTTTCTGATTTCTGTTCGGCGGCGGAGACCGTCGTCGCCGCCAGCGCCAGCGCAACCGCGCCGAGGGATGCCGTGAGGCAGATGTTTGACTTCATTGTGTTGTTCATTGGATGTTCACCGCCCGCGTTTTTGTTTTTCCGGGGCCGGAGACCGGGCGGCATCGCCTCCGGCGGTTGGTAAATGAGTCGGCACCGGTGCGTCGTCGAGCAACACACGCATGGCGGGCGTCAACGTGTCCTCGTACTGACCGCTGCGCACCGACCAGATGAACGCGACGAGGAAAACCAGCCCCACCGCGAGGCTGGCCACGATCAGCAGCACCACGACACTCATCGCTGCTTCTCCCGCTTGGATGCTGATTTCATTGACTCATTATTGCGGCCAGGGCCCGGTATTGCGCTACGCCTGGATTTGGGTTTTCTTGACCTGGATTTCGCGGCGCCGTCCGGACGCGATACTGCGATGGCGAACAGCCAAACCAGCGCCGGAAAGCCCGGTTGAAATGCGGAATGGAACCGAAGCCCGCCTCAAACGCCACATCGCTCACCCGCCGCCGGCCGTCGCCGAGCAACTCGCGCGCCTTCTCCAACCGCTGCCGCATCCGGTATTGGCTGAACGTGAGCCCGGTCTGCCGCTTGAACACCGAGCAGAAATGGCACGGGCTCAAATTCACGCACGCCGCAACTTCTTTCAGCGACACCGGGGCGTGCTGACCGGCGGCCAGAAATGATTCAATTTTTTCCAGCAACGCCGAAGCCCGCGTCGGCCGCGCCAGCAAGTGCTGTTTGCCATATTCCTCCAGATATTTGCCGAACATCCGCAGCAGGATCCCGGCGGCATGGCATTTGGCCGAAGACAGGCGCGGCGTGAAACGCCAGGTCGTCTGCAACTGCGCCGCGCGGTCGGACAGTCCCAGCTTGTCCAGCCGGCCCACCAGTTTCGCGAGCTGGTGGCCATCCAGGGCATTCAACGCGAACGGGCCGGCCAGCAACATGCCGGCGTAATGCCCGTTGATAAATACCGGCATGATGATCTTCAACAGCCCCGACGGGCAGAAGTACTGCACCGGTTCCACGCGCGTCACCGCGCGTTGCTCGGCCCGCAGCAGCTTGCGCTGGCACAAGGCGCCACTATGGCCGCCCAGACAGCCTTTGATGCAATAGGTGCCGTCCGCCAGCGCGTGCGCGCTCGCCGGCGCGAGCGTCAACGGCACGCCCGTGGCGCACGCAAAGGCCAGTTGCTGCTCCCGCACCAGGGGCGACGCCATCAGCTCGCGCCACGCTTTTTTTTCCAATGTGTCGTCGGTGGACATGTTCAACTCAGGCAGCAAGGGCGGGCTCCGGATGGGGCCGCAGGCCGCCGCGCCGCGCCGCCCAGGTGGTGGCCCCGCAGGCAAAAATCACCACCGAAACCGAACTCACCGGCATCAAGATCGCGCAGACAATCGGCGACAAAAAACCCGCCGCCGCGATGCTGACCCCCGCCAGATTGTAAAGCGCCGAGATGACAAAACCCGTGCGCACCACGCGCGCCGCGCGGCGGGAAAATGCCAGGACCCGGGCCAGCCGCGGCAGTTCCGCCGCATCCAGGATCACATCGCTCGCCGGCGAGAAAACGCCGATCTGCTCCACCACGGCCACGCCCACATCCGCCTGCCGCAGTGCGCCCGCGTCATTCAAGCCGTCGCCGACCATCATGACCTTGCGCCCGCGCTGCTGGAGTTCGCGGATGAAATTCAATTTGTCCGCCGGGCTCTGGTTGAATTTCAGGACCGCGCGGTCGCCGAAAAGCTTCTGGAACCGCGCCGCCTCGCGTTCGTTGTCGCCGCTCAACAGCGCCAGTTCAAACCGGCCGCCGAGTTGCGCGATGAGCTCCGCCACCTCCGGCCGCAGCGTGTTCTGGAGTGCAAACGCGCCGCAGATTTCCCCGTCCATCGCCACCCAGACCGAACCGGCGGCATCGCCGGCGGCCTCCGCCCGCAGCGGGTTGGCCGTCGCGCCGCCGCGGGTTGCGGCCAACCCCGTGCCGGCGGCGGAACTGCGAACGCAGGCCGCCCGCGATCCCGGCTCAGCAATCCCAGCCCGCCCGGCCACCCAGGTCCGTGATCCCAGCAAAATCTTGTGGCCGGACACCTCGCCCTCAATGCCGGCCCCGGGTGTTTCCCGGAAACCGGTGACCGGCAGGGGCGCAAAGGAGAGTGATTTGGTGATGCGGACCGAATTGGGATGGGTCGAATCCCGCGCCAACGAGCCAATCCAGCCGGCTTGTGCGGCGCTGATTTTCCCGGACCCAATAAACTGCACCCCGCGCGCATCTGCCGTCGTCAAGGTCCCGGTCTTGTCCAGCACGATGGTGTCCACCTCGGCCATCCGTTCGACGACCAGCGCGTTCTTCAGGAAGATTTTCAACCGCGCGAGGATTCGCTGCGCCGTGCCGTGCGTCAGCGGCGCGGCCAGCGCCAGCGCGCACGGACAGGCCACGATCAACACCGAAGTGAAGACTTTCAGCGCCTTGCCCGCATCCCGGAACATCCAGAACACCCCCGCCGCCAGCGCCACGCCGATGACGAGCCGCGTGAAGCGCCGGCTGTAACGGTTCGTGAGCGAGTCGAGGTCGTTGTCGCGGTTCTTGCGAAAAGCCTCGTGGTTCCACAGCGTCGCCAGATAGCTCTGCGCCACCGGCTTGACGGTCGCCACTTCGATCATGCCGCCCACCTGCCGCCCGCCCGCGTAAAGATGCTGGCCGGCCGCACACGCGACCGGTTCCGATTCGCCCGTCACAAAGCTGTAATCAATGCACGCCTCGCCCCCCACCAGCCGGCCATCGGCCGGCAGCAGCTCCCCGTTGCGCAGGATGATCCGATCGCCCACTTGCAGGCGGGAAATGGCCACGCACTCCTCGCCCGCCGGCGTCTTGCGCACCACGGAGAGCGGAAAGAACCCCTGGTAATCGCGGTCAAACGTCAACCGGTCATAAGTCTTTTTCTGGAACAACCGCCCGCAGAGCAGGAAGAAAATCAGGCCGCAGAGCGAATCGCAGTAACCCGGCCCCTGGTGCGAAACAACCTGCCACACGCTGGTCAGATAAATCGCCGCCAGTCCCATCACAATCGGCACTTCCAGCGTGATCGCGCGCTGCCGCAGGCTGAACCAGGCCGCCCGCCAGAAATCCCCCGCGCTGAACACCACCACCGGCAACGTCATCGCCAGGCTCAGCCAGCCCGCCAGCCACTTGAACCACGGGCCGTTAAATGAATCGAGCCCGAAATAGAACGGCAGCGACATCAGCATGATGTTGCCGAAGCCGAACGCCGCGATGCCGATCTGCAGCCAGTTTTTCCGGGCGGCGGATGCCGGCTTGGCCTTCCCCGTTTCCCCAAGTGTCAGCAACGGTTCGTAGCCGATGGCGGCGAGCAGCGCGGCGAGTTCGCTGAACTTGATCTGCGCCGGCGCAAACGTGATGGCCGCCTCGCGCCGCGAAAAATTGACCAGCACCTTGCCGATGCCCGGGTGCAGCTTGAACAGGTTCTCCAGCAGCCACACGCACGCCACGCAGTGGATCGCCGGTAGGTGCAGCGTGACGCGCGCCCTGGTTTGATCGGCAAAATCCAGCAGTTGTTCCGCCACCGCGGGGTCGTCGAGGAAAGCCCATCTGGCCGCGGCGGACACCGTGCGGATGCGCGTGCCGGGCGCGGAATTCAAGGCGTAAAACTGCTCCAACCCATTTTCCTGCAACAGGCTGAAAACCGTCTGGCAGCCGAAGCAGCAAAACGACCTGCCCGCCAGCGCAAACGAATCATCCGGACACGGCTCGCCGCAATGAAAGCATCCGCCCGCCGCGCGGGTCGCGGCAGCAGACGTGGTTTGCGTATCTTGAGTTTTCTCCGACATTTATTGTCCGTGTTGAACAATAAAATCGGCAACTACCAGATAACGGACTAACCGTCTTTTACCAAAGTATAGGCGTAATTTGCGGTGCGTCAGGGCGCCGGGGAATTTTTCAGGTCCCGCGATGTCGCCACCGCGATCACCCGCCCCTCGTCGCCGACGGCGCAGTAGAAGTGATAGACCACGCCGTTCCACTTCACCAGCCACGGCTTGTGCGCGTAGGTCCAGTCATACGGTTCGCTCGGGTTGACCAGATTATCCCCGGTCCATTTCGTCCAGTGAACCAGGTCGTAGGAACACGCAAACGTGTCAAACGCCTTCGGCCCCCAGCCCGCGCCAAAATAAAACATCGTCCACACGTCGCCGAGCTTCACAATCTGCGGATCGCCGCTCATGCCGCGCTGTTTCTCCTCGCCGTTCGCCACGACCGCATTCGTGCCGTACCGCGTCCAATGCACCATGTCCGGCGAAACCGCCATGCCGATGCGCTCATAGCCGTTTTTAAACTTCCCGTTGTAGAACGCCACGAACGGCCAGCCGAGCGATTCGCTTTCGTCATGGATGATCTGGGTCTTGTACAGCGTCTTTTTCTCAAAGCTGCGCGCATCCGGCTGCCGTCCGGACAACACCGGATTTTCCGGGATGCGGTTCCACTCCTTCACCGCCGTCAGGTTTTTGCTCCACGCGATGCCCACGGACAGCGGGTCCGTCTCGTAGCCCTGCGCCGCGCCGCCGATGTACGAAAGCCAGTACCGGCCGTTAAATTTCTCCGGCCCGTGCGTGCCGTCCCAATGATAATCACACAACGCGATCGCGCCATCCGCCTGCCACGCGTCCCACTCATTGGTGTGGGTGAACGAAAGTATCTTCCCCAGCTTCGTCCAGTTCAACAGATCATCGCTCCGCGCCAGAAACGTCTGGTAACCCACCTGGTTCGAGATCGCCACATACATCATGTACCAATGCTTGCCGCCGCGGAAAACCGTCGGGCAATCCACCAGTTCATTCGTGTCCGCGCCCTTGATGACCACGCCGTATTTGAACGGCGTCTTCACCGCGTCATAAATCTGCGCCAGCGTGTTCGTGTCCACCAGCCGGCCTTCCGGTTTGGCGGGAATCACCACGCCCGGTAATGGCGCAAGCTGCGAATCCGGCTGCCCCCATTCCCCGGCCACGGCCGGGATCACCGCCGTCATGAGGGCGGGCACCAGGAAAATCATTCGTCGGATCATCGCGGGAACGGTGGCAAAAGCGGCCGGCGCTGGCGAGCCGGTTTTATGTTCAAAATGCGCACTTCAATTCCACCGCGTGACCAAGCCGCGCCAAATATTCCGCCCGCGGAATCGCCCGCGCGCCGAACGGCAGCGTCGCCGCCGTCACCATTTGCACATCAAACAGCCCGAACCCCCGCGCCCGCAGATGCTCCACCAGCTTGCACAGCGCCACCTTCGACGCATTGTCGGCGCGATGAAACATGGACTCCCCCGCGAACAACCCGCCCGCCGCCACCCCGTAGATGCCGCCGGCCAGCCGGCCAGCCTGCCAGCACTCCACGCTGTGCGCGTGGCCCAGCTCATGCAACCGCGTGTACGCCGCGATGAATTCCTCCGTGATCCACGTGCCGCCGCGCTTCGGATCCGGCGCCGCGCACGCCGCCATCACCTCGCCGAAGGCGCAATCCATCGTCACCTCGTAAACCTCCTTCCGCAGAAACTTCGCCAGGCTCTGGGAAACATGAAAATCCTCCAGCGCCATCACCCCGCGCGGGTCGGGCGACCACCATGTGATTGGTTTCACGCTCCAGGGAAAAATTCCCGCGCGATACGCCGCCAGCAGACGTTCCGGCGCAAAGTCGCCACCGACCGCCACCAATCCGTTCGCATCCGCCTGCGCCGGATCGGGAAACCACACGCGCTGGTCCAAAATCACCGGCATGGTCGGTCAAAATTCATCGGTTCCGGGCTGCAACGTGCCGCTCACCGCCCCCAGGAACAGCATCTCAAATCCGCCCGCCAGCTCCATCAGCATCAAATGCTGCAGCGATTTCTTGTCGCGCCGCAGCTTCCGCTCCTCCTGCAGGTCCGGCGACCCCGCCGCGATCCAGTTCCCCACCCGCACATCATTCAACACCTGCAACAACCATTCCAGTTCGCCGCCCTTGAAGACCGCCCGGCTCGCTTCCGGGCCGGCCGTGAACCTCCCCGGGTCCTTGACCAGCGCGATGATCTCCTGCTGACGCTCCGCGCGCTGCGCCTTGATCGCCTCGTTCAGCAGCTCCTGGTTCTCCGCCTCCTGCGGAATCCGCCAGCCTTTGCTCAGCTTGTGATATGACACCGGCACCGCCGGGTACAGCCCCAGCAGATGGAAGAACAGCCCCTTCTCCACCGGCGCAAACTCAAATTCAAACTCGTCGCCGTCCTTGCGGATCAATTTCATTTTTTATCCTGCTCCAGCGTCGCGTACAGCGTGTACTTTTGCAATTGATGAACGTAAAACTCCGCCTTCTCCAGCGTCTCCCGCACCAGCACGCTTTTGCCCTCGTTATGCACCTGCAACATGTGTTTCTGCGCCTTCGCCCGGCTCCAGCCGAACACCGTTTGAAACACATGCGTCACATATTCCATCAAATTAACGGGATCATTCCAGCAGATCACCAGATAGCCTGCGTCCAGTTCCTCGCGGGCATCCGTCGCCTCCTTATGAATGATGTCTGGCAGCACTTCCGGTGTGGCGATTTTCGGCATGATGTCGTTTAAGTTATGGCCGTGGCGTCACGGCGAACGCTGTTAGCTTAGCACACCCGCGCCACTTCCAACCCCAGAAGTTTACCCAGCTTGTCAATCTTCCCGGCGATATGCCCCACGCCCACCGCGCAATGATGCGCCGGGCCGTGCGCGTTCCAATCGTTCACAAACTTCCGCGCACCGATGGGGAAACGATACCGGCTGTTCGTGTTCCCGATCTCCAAAATCGGACCCGGCACCGATTCGCCCTCCGCCACCAGCAGTTTGATCTTTCCACCCGCCGCCTCCACCACCGAGAGCAGCGTCACCGCACCGTGCTTCACCGACATCTCCACCGACAACCCCCGGCCCACCTTGCCGTGATACACCTTCAGCGGACGCACCTTCGTCCGGCCCTGCGCAATCGCGATGTGCCCCGGGCCGTCATGGCCCATCAACACCACGTCATCCGCAAAATCCAGCGCGTAATATTCCGTGAACGAGCCGCCCACGCCAAACGTGTCCATGATCTTCATCGCCTGCACGTTTTTCACCTCGTATTCGCCCGCGACCGGAATGCCGCGCGCCGTCAGCAGCGAATTGCCCAAAATGATCGAGCTGATCGCGTCCTCATTCTCGGCGTTGCCCGTGCCCATGTAATAATACGCCAGCGACCCCAGGTCGTGCTCCTTCACCAAGCGGTCGAGCGCCACGGAAGTCTTCGCCGCGCGCTCTAGTTCCGCCGGCGAACAATCCGCCTGCACCTCAAAAACTTTCCGGAACTTCGCCACGCGCTCCTTGACCAACTTCGCGCTCACCTCGCGCCGCAGTGCCGCCAGCTCATCCACCTCCACGATCTCCAGGTGGCCGCCGAACGTCGCGCATTGCAGCGTCGTGTCCGAATAAATATCCAGCATCCCGCCGTAATAATGGCCCATCAAACCGAGGCGGTTATGGAACATCACATGCGCCACGCGCGCCGCCTCGATCCACGCATCCACCTCGTTCCAACAAATCGGATCATCGTGCAACATCCCCGTCACCTGATGGAAATCAATGCGCGCCCGGCTGAACACATTCGCAATCTCCGGCACCGGACACGCCGCGCACGACGCCAGCCAGTCCCCCGTCATCGCCGTCCGATCCCCCAGCGCATTAAATTTCGCGTAGTCGATCGCCGCCGCCGGCGACAGGTTCAAGATGATCACCGGCACCTTCGCCCGCTGCACCACCGGCAGCACCGTCGAAGACAAGGCGTAAGTCGTGACATGCAGGAAAATTACATCCACATCCGCCGCGCGGAATTTGTGCCCCGCCTCCAGCGCCTTCACCGGATTATCAATGAGGCCCAGGTTCACCACCTCCACCCCCGGCCGCGCCAGTTTCTTTTCCACGACGCGCACATACCCTTCCAGGCGCGGCTTGAGCCCCTTGAACTGCGCCCAATAAGTATCCAGCCCGATGCCAAACAATCCAACCCGCAGCTTACGTTTCATATGTTTTTTTTAAAGCTCCGATAAACGCAGAGACGCTGAGAACGCAGAGAAAAAATGATATTGGCCATGACACAGTCATCTCTGCGAATCTCTGCGTTCTCCGCGCCTCTGCGTTTCTCCGCCCGACCGTCATTTCCTCATCCCGAGATGAGGATCGTATTCGCATACTGCACCATGTCTCCCGTGCGGATCAGGCCGATGGCCTGCGGCACGCGCTTCTTGAATTCCACATGCGGCTCATACTTCGTCGGCACCCCTTCCAGGGCCACCGCAAATTTCGCGCGCGTCGTCGGCGAGTTGTTTTTCAAAAATTCCTCCGCCTGATACGCCTGGGTGAAATTGTGATTCTGCCGCACCGCCGCGATGAGCTGCAGCACCGTCGGCAGATTGTCCACCACCGAGACGTCCACCGTCTCGATCATCGGCCAGAACGGAAAACCGCGGTCCGCGATCACCACCGCGTTGGTATGGCGGATCCGGGCCAGCAAAGAAAGGAGTTGAGGATTCAGAATGCCGTGATTGATCATAGAACCTGCAATCTACCGCCCCCCACCGCCCCCGCCAAGCCGGAAACGACTTTAACCACGGATGGACACAGATAAACACGGATAAAAACCGAGGGTGGACAAAACCAAGCGGAAGGCGAAAAGGGAAAATCGAAACATTCAACATTCGACATTCAACGCCCAATGTCGAAGGGCCAGCATTTGGTAAACCGCATGGACAACTACAGATGTACGCGGATGAAAAGCACATAATGGCCAACCACACACGGACAACAATGTGGCCGTTTACCAACCCGGCAGGGCGCGTCGCCCTGCCTTTCCCCATCTGCCCATCTGTGGCTGAACCACTATGGTTTTATTCACCTTTATTGCGCCGGGGGGTATTGGGCGATGATATTGGTCGCCGCACCGGAGGTGATTATGTATTGCTGTCCGGCAGAAATATTTGCGCCAGAAATCGTGATGACGGTGGGGTTGCTGCCTAAATTTACGGTGCCAATCACCGTCGGGTTGCCATTGGCATCAATCGCCCAGACGGTCAACGGGGACACGCCGGCAGAAAGCGTGCTCGGATCGATCATGGCCAGAATATTTTGATCCCACTGCAACATGGAGATGCTGCCGTCGGTATTGTTGCCCGTGCCGGGGTCCGGGTTCGAATTGGCGGCGGAATCTGCCGCCGTGCCGCTGCCGTCCTGGGCGGCGAACAGGGAGGCGGTGAGAGGTGACTGCGCCGCGGTGTCGGTGGTTGACGCGGCCAAATCGACAAAGGTCACCTGCGGTTCGGCGGGCTGGGTGGAGGTGTTGGCCGCCGGGGCGGACGCAGTTTTTTGGCTCCAGCCAAGCTGGCGGGCCACGGTGAGCAACAAGGCCTGCTGCATCAAGGGCGACAGCTTCAGGTGGGCAAACCGGGCGTCGGCGTTCGGGGGAACAAGTTTCAGACCGGCCGGCTCCACCGGTGGCGGTTGGGGCATTTTGGCCAGTTGGGCTTCGAGCCGGGTGATTCGCTGCCGCAGTTCCGAAGTCTGTTTGATCGCGGCCAGCGTATTTTGCGCCGCGAGATCCGGATTATTGGAATGCACAGGGGCGGGCACGGGGGCCATCCCCAATACTGGCGGGAACGGACGGGCAAAATGGGTGCCGGTTTCCCGGGTCAGGGAGACGGTCGCCGGTGCCGGTGGGCGGGGAAAAACCACCTGGAGCACCACCAGCGCGGCCAAACAGCCAGCGACGGCCCAACCATTGGCGATCCATTTCCAACCGGCCAGTGAGCGCCAGGACGACCAGCGCGTCTCCCGGGCAACCGCGGACTCGATATTTTGCCAGGCCGCCCGCGGGGCGGACTGGTGGGGCGCGCTCGCGGCGAGGGCAACGAGCCCCTCCTCCAGTTCGCGGACCAAGGTGCGCAGTTCGGCGGACTGGGCCAGACAGGCCTCAAACTGCCGGCGTTCCGCCGGATTGAGCTGGCCGAACACATACTTTTCAACTTGGTCGTGGGACCAATCATCGTCAGCCATAATAGTCCTCCATGGTTTTCCGCAAGGCCAGCAGGCCGCGGCGGATCCGGGCCTTGACCGTGCCGAGCGCTTCGCCCTGGGCACGGGCGATCTCCTCATGCGTCCAGCCGCGAAAAAAGGCGAGCTGCAACGCGCGGCTCTGCAGCTCCGGCAGGTTGTTCAGGGCGGCGCGGCAGGCGCCGGATAATTCATCTGCTTCAAGCCGGTGCGCGGCATTGATCTCCTCGACTTCGAGCGAGGCCACTTCCTGCCCGTACGCGGAATAAGCGGAGTTGCGGCGCGAACGGGCGCGCAATTTATCCAGCGCCAGCCCCCGGGCCAGCATCAGCAGCCACGAGGTGGCCGAGGAGCGTCCGGCATCAAATTCGCCGGCCCGGCGCCACAGCCGCAGGAACGTGTCCTGCAAAACTTCCTGGGCTTCGGCGGAATTGCCGAGCATGCGCAACAAAAAAGAATACACCAAGTCCCCCCGCCGCCGGTAAAGGATGGCGAGGGCCTGCTGATCCTGGCCGGCAATGGCCTCGAGCAGGCGCGCATCTTCGCGCGCCTCCACGTTGTCCAGCGTAGCGCCGGCCTTCTTCTCGGGTGAGAGCATCAAGTAGTCGTCATTCCACGCCGTCCGCTGCTTGAGGCTGGAACACCACCTATCGTATCCGTCAACCGTCCGGTTTTGGATGCAAAAATATATGGGTTCAGAGCTGCCGGTGCCGGGAACGCCAAAAACTGCCGGCGGTCGGCGGGGTGGCTTATTCGCAGGCATCACCGGCCCGGGTCAGGGTCAGGTCAAAGTTAAGCATCGGGACGTGGTCGCCGAGCACTACGGTGGCCTCGCGCATGGCCGGATGGATTTCGGCAACGACACCGGCCGGGGCATGGTGGCGGATGACATCCTCCTGGCTGGCTTTGATCTGGCCGGCGATTTCGGCCAACTGGAGGTAGCGGCGGCGATAAAGCTGGCGTTTATTGGCCCGGATGGTGGACAGCTCCCGCGGTATAAAATGGGATGGCACATCAAACATGCCATCGGCAGCCAGCCGTCCGCCCGCTTCCAACCACCAGGAATCATAACTGGCCGCAAGCTGTTTCCGCTTCTGCCAGTGCTGGTAGATGTGATTGGCATCACTGACCGCCCGGATGCGGGTGACCCCCCAGGCATCGGCAAGTTCTTGCAACGCAAATAAAAGCAGCGCCTTGGGTCGTACGCCGTGCAGCCCCCGCGTGATATCAATGACGAGGTCCTTGGCATTCGCAGCTTTATTGCCCTGCAAGCCGCCAATGAATAACTCCCGTGGTTCCGCCGCGAACTGCGTGACGGAAAACGTGAGGCTAAACAGCCTCGTGCCGGCCTCCAAGTTCACGAGGCTGATCGCCAAATCCCCCTCCTTTTGGCATTGGCTGCGGCTTAAGCGCAGGCCCAAGGTCCCCACCCCGGCCAGCGGCACGGTGGCCAGGAGCCGGCCAGGTGTGTCGTATATCTCATCAACGACCTCTGCAGGCAGGTAATTCGCGATAAAAAGGTAATGCTGTTCGAGTGCTTGCAGTCGTTGACGGGTGCTTAACGTGCGGTTGAGATACGGGTGCTGGAGTTTTTGAAAGAGATGGGGATGGCGCCACGCCAAACCATCCAGTCCAGGACGTTGCAGGAGGTTGAACCACTGCCGGGTCGCGCGGAAAAAAAACAGCCCACGCAGGCAATGTTTCAAACGCTTGAACGACGATCCGGGTTTATGCCAAGGATGGATAAGTGACGCGGTTGTCACCATGATTTTGATGGTATTGATCACGGATAAAAAAAGTAAGGCGTCTTATGAAGCGGCCGCTGGGGAAGGGTTTAAGGGGCTCGCAATGCCCGGAAGCAGCGTCAGATCATTTATGGGCATAAGATATTTATCAGTTTATTTGCATCCTTGGGCCAGCCGGCCGCTCCCAGGACGCATTTCATAAATCCATCCGCCGAAGCGGCGGTTTTGGATGCATGGATGTAAATAAATTTGCGCCGGGCGGGTCGCCGATCCGCTGGCGGGGCGGGAGAACCAGAGTTGCTGACCGGTCACGCTGCCCGGAAGACCAGCGGCGTGGAAGCAACCCAAACCATCCCCTCTTCGGCTCCGGTCACTCGTCACCTGCCACGGGCGGCGGCGGTTAAAAACCATCAATTTTTCAAAATCCCATTTTTGGTTGACACCTTGATTCCATTGGCAAAAACTACGCCAGCATTCTAACAAGGCGGTCTCGTGAAAATATGAAACTATTTTCAACTTCCGGGTTTTTGGCCTTATTCGCGGTTGCCTGCGCGCTCACTGCCTTTCCCTGCGCGGCGGCTCCCGGCGATGAACATTGGGATCCCCAGTTCAACTGGCCCGGAACCACGAACGCCATCTTCGCCATCGCCGTGGATGGCCAAAAAATTTACGCGGGCGGCAACATCACCTCCGGCACCCTGACCAATGCGCCGCTGGAAGTCTGGGACGGTTATCAATGGTCCACGATGGGTGTCTTCAATTTTGGCACCTCCCTCGCCACCGCCACCATCGACGACCTTGCGGTGTTCGGCGGCAAGGTCTACGTGGCGGGCGCTTTCACCAATATCAACGGGGCCGCCATTCGCAGCCTCGCCGTCTGGGACGGCGCCACTTGGAACAGCGCCGGTTTGACGGGCACCACCCTGTCGCTGGCGGTCGCTGGCAACAACCTTTACGCCGCCGGGGCGTTCACGAACGTCGATGCCGGCGGCGTCATGATGACCAACGTCGGCTACTTCGATGGCAGCGCGTGGCACGCCTTGGGCAGTGGTGTCGGCACGCCGGGCTCCGGCAACGCCAAGACCATTGCCGTCAAGAATGGCCTGGTTTATGCCGGCGGTATTTTCACCAACTGCGGCGCCGTGATCGCCACCAACCTCGCCGTTTGGAACGGTTCCACCTGGTCGGCGGTCGGCGGCGGAGTCGGCGGACCGTTCACTGCGGTCTATTGCCTGGCGTTCAACGGCAACGATCTCTACGCCGGCGGCTCCTTCGCCTCGGCCGGCGCCACGACGGCCACCAACCTCGCCCGCTGGGACGGCACCAACTGGTTCGCCGTTGGCGGCGGTCTGAACAGCGCCTCGGGCAGCCAGGTCACCGGCCTCGGCGTTCTGAATGGTTCCGTGCTCGCGGCGGGCACCTTTACCAACGCCGGCGGCATCAAGGTCACGAACTTCGCGTCTTGGGACGGCTCCGCCTGGTCCGGCGCCGCCGGCATCAGCGCCAATGGCTATCGCGTTACCACCAGCGGCAACCTCGCCTACGTGGGCGGAAATTTTCTCCTGGCCGGCAACAAATTGATGAACGGCATCGCCGCCTGGGACGGTACCACTTGGAGCCCCATCGGCACCCCCGGACAGATCAACGGGGTGAACAGCTCCGTGCGGGCCCTGGCCGGCGACGGCACCAATGCCTACGCCGGCGGGCCGTTCAACTGGGTGGGCCAGACGAATGTGAATTCCGTCGCCCGCTTTGATGGCAGCAACTGGTATCCCTTGGGCAATGGCATCACCAGCAGCGGCGCGTCCGTCAACTGCCTCGCCGTCTCCAACAACAATGTCTATGTCGGCGGCTCCTTCTCCAGCGCCGGGGGCGTGAGCGTGGCGAACATCGCCCGCTGGGATGGCTCCGGTTGGTCCGCCCTCGGCACCCCCGGCGGATTCATCTCCGCCATCATGGTCCGCCCCGAAGGCGTCTATGCCACCGGCGCGCCGTTCTTCAATCTCGGCCCCAATTACGCTTCGCCGTTCTTGTTGCGCTGGGACGGCTCCGCCTGGCAGGGCGTCCTGAATTATCCGATGTACACCGACACCGCGTTTTATTTAAACGATGCCAACATCGGCATGTCTTCCGTCGCCGTCATCGGCACGAATATCTTTGTGGGCGGGCACTTCATCGTCGGCCAGTATGCGAACACCAATAATTTCACCGGCTACACCAGTTGCAGCAACATCCTGCGCTTTAACGGCAGCGAAGTTCGCACCATGGGCATCGGCCTGAACAACATCGTCACCGCCATGGCCGTCCTCAACAGCAATCTCTACGTCATCGGCACCTTCACCAACGCCGGCGGCGTGGCGGCCAGCAAGATCGCCATGTGGAACGGCGGCTATTGGACCAATGTGGGCAGCGGACTCGTCGGCAGTGGCAGCCTCACCGCGCTGGCGGTCGTGGGCAACAACCTGTACGTCGGCGGCAGCGCTGCGGTCACCAACCTCGGCGGCGTCACCGTCAGCCACGTCGCCAAATGGGACGGCACCAACTGGTCCGCGCTCGGCAGCGGCACCACCTACCCCGGCTTGAACAGCGGCCCCGTCGGCGCGCTCGCCGCCGCCGGCAACGACCTGTACGTGGGCGGAACCTTCCGGCAGGCCGGCGGCCTCGGGGCGTTCAACCTCGCCCGCTGGAACGACCAGAAAAATTTCTACACCCCGCAACTCAGCGCGCTCTACGCGACGAATAACACGCTCCGGATGCACCTCACCGGCGCAGGCGGCCAGACCAACCTCATCCTGGCCACCACCAATTTCACCGCCTGGACACCAGTCGCCACCAACACCAGCGGCATTTTCGATTTCACCGATACCAACGCCGCCTATCATTACCGCTATTACCGCGCGATGCTGGGACCGTAGCGGCGAGGGAGGCGATTAAAATACCTGTGGGATAGCGGGGCATTCGCCGGCGACTTGGAGCTGCTCTAGCCTCCCGGTCACGCTGTAGTTGGCGGAAGCAGATGGAGCTTTCACCCCGTCATTCGTTATTCGTCATTTCGTCGGGTCAATATTGAAATAACATCTAATGAATCACTGCTCCGTGTGTCATAGTATTGCCGACCATTGCCGTGACGCACAAACTGCTCCTCCCCGGCCTCGCGCTCGTTTTGAGTGGCGTTGGCCATGCCGCCATCATTTATCCAACCGGCCCGGACGGCGGGCTGCTGATTGTCAGCCATGCCATCGGCGAGGTTCGTCCGGATGAACCTGTTTTTGGCGAATTGAGAAAGGCAGACGTGGTGGTGGCCAGTCCTCACCGGTTTTATAGCGCTGGAGTAACAGATTTGATTTCGGGCCACCTGCTGGACGTGCGAACGCCGGAAACCTGGTGGGAATATCCGATCATGCGGGGGACCAATCTGATCGGCACGGCAACCATGATGGAATCTGGTGCAAAAACCGGAGGGACATTGAAATTTGGCATTCTGAGTGTACCAGGCAACGCGGACAATCGCGACCGTGGCCAGGAAACGCTGGCCTTCCTGCGCGAGCTGAAAAATTGGCTGCAAGTCAAACAGCAGGATTACGAATTACGGATGTTAAACCTGCCAGGTCTTTCTTTTCAAGCCATCTGGCTGCATGCCAAAACCGACGATCTTATCATCCCGTTGCCTTGGTATTCCAATCCCACAATTCATCCGTACCAGCCTTATTCAGAAAAGCAACTGGTCAAAATTTTACAGCCCGAGGCGAAGCGGGTCACCAAGATGCGGCAGAAACTCCATGCCCAGGAAGAACATAACCAAGCTGCCTATGAACAGGCGATGATGGATTACGAGCAGGCGCACGGCAACAAATGCGGTTCGATTTCATGGCGGAGCATGAGTGGACCAACCCAGCCCGTGGAACCGTACGTCATAATTTGTCAATTGGGAGGATTCGCCAGCGAGTGCGGCATGCTCAACTACAAAGTTAAGATTACGTACGCGAATCATTTCAATACGGTCAAGCGGGTCGAAGTTCTTGAAAAAGTGACGCCGCCAAACTCAGGGTCGTGACCGGGGACAGTGAGGAAACCGGCGGCCAGGACGATTGCCGGCCGCAGTTTTTCAGGCCGGGTTGGACGATCGTTTTGCATACCAGGCGTGGATCATGCCCGCTTGAAAGAATAACACCGGTGATTCAAAGCCTCCTTGCGTAATCACGTCATGAACGTCCCGAACTGGCAGCACCGCCACGTCCCGGCTGTAGGCTTCACGCATCCTTTGCATTCCGTCAGGCGATATGCCGCCCTGGTTCATTAATTTGAACCACACCCCAAGCAGATTCTGGACGTCAGCCATGCGCAGGTCGCCGGCAAGGTCGGAGCTGATGAGCAGGCCGCTCGGGCGAAGCCGTTGCGCGATGCCTCGGAAAAATGCCATCCGATGTTCCCTGTCCAGGATGAATTGCGAAACCAGAAAGGCGGTGGCCGCATCAAAACTTTCGCCTGGCGGGAGCGAATCCAGATAACCAGCATGGAGGCGGCAGCGCGACAAAATCCCGTGTTCTTCGGCCTTGCTTCGAAAAACATCAAGCATCAGGGTGGACGGCTCCACGGCGGTGAAACGCCACCCGGGAAATTTTTGAGCCAGTTGAACAATCTCGGCCCCGGTTCCGGGGCCGACGCAGAGAATATTCGCCGTGGGAGCAAGTTCCCCAAGCACGGCAGCCGTAAGCAAGTGCAAGGCACCATTGAGCGGCGCCATTTTGGTCCACTGCTGATCGTATGACGAAGCCTGTCGGTCAAATATGGCTGTGATCTCTTCTCGTTGCATGGAATGTTTAATATAAGCGTGCGGGGCGCCGCAATCAGTAAAAAATGATCCCTGCTCGGGCCACCCTTTCCGCAAGGCCGGTTCAAAAGTCAAAGCCAACCCAGGGCGGTCGAACGTTCCAGGCGCGGGCGCAGGCGGAAGCCGCGCGAACGTGGGAGCCGCCCTGCGTATGGCTCTCGACTGGAAGGTTGCGAGCCGCATTCAGGGTCCGCACCGCCTGCGCCACGCCCCCTGCTCCAGGGGGGAGAACGCCAGATTGAGGGCGGACGTCACAACCAGCTTACTTCAGTTTTTCTCCCGCCATTCGTCATTCGTTGCTGCCGGTCACCGGCTTCGTCATTTCAACAATCCCTGCCCCACCTTCAACAGTTTCTGCATATCCCCATCCGACTTCCCCTCCGCATAAATGCGCAGGACAGGCTCCGTCCCTGAGCCGCGCAGCATCAGCCAGGTCGAGTCTTCAGCCACAAATTTCACACCGTCGCGAGCATCCACCTTCAGCAGCGGCGAGCCCAACAGTTTCTTCGGCGGATTCGCCTGGAGCGATTCCATCAGCGCCGCCCGTTTCTCCAGCGGATAATGCGCGTCGTACCGACCATACCGGTGCGGGCCAAATTCCTTTTCCAGCGCCGCATAAATCTTGTTCACTGAGGTTTTCTCCATCGCCAGCATCTCCAGCAGGAACAGCCCGGCGGCCAGGCCATCGCGCTCCGGGATGTGGTTGGCAAAACCGATCGAACCGCTCTCCTCCGCGCCATACAACGCGCCCGGCTTCATCAGTTCCGGCGCGATGAACCGGAACCCGATGCCCACCTCCGTCAGCGGCAGGTTCCACGCCGCGCACATCTTGTCCACCATGGCCGTGGTGTTGTAGGTCTTCGTCACCACGCCGCGCCCGCCGCGGTTGCGCACCAGGTGATGCAGCAGCAGCGCGATTACCTGCTGGTTGGTCATGGGATTGCCGCGCCCATCCATCGCACCGATGCGGTCGGAGTCACCATCCGTCACCAGGCAGATGTCATGCGGATTCTTCCGCAACTGCGCGCCGCCGAGGACGTAATTTTTCGGCAGCGGCTCCGGACAGATGCCGCCGAACAGCACATCATATTTGCCGTTGAGCGTGGTGACCGTGCAATTCGTCTTCGCCAGCAGCGTCTCAAACACCCCCGCCCCGACGCCGAACAACGCATCATGCGCCACGCACAATTTCGACTTCGCGATCAATTTAAAATCCACCAACCGCTTGATGGCCTGAAAATGCGCGGGGCGGATGTCCTGC
Organism: Verrucomicrobiia bacterium; assembly: GCA_031290985.1. GTDB lineage: Bacteria > Verrucomicrobiota > Verrucomicrobiia > Limisphaerales > UBA11358 > UBA11358. The sequence continues at coordinate 18,918 of JARLJW010000060.1, forward strand.
AAGGAAATACTGCCTCGCGCTGGAGCGCCGGGCACCGCCCCGGCAAGTTGGTACGCCACCGGATTTTTATCCAAGCAAGCCTCCACCGCCTTGCACGTCTCCGCATCGCTCGAGCCGCCAAAGTGCGACTTTAATTTAAACCCGTTGAAGATGGGCGGATTGTGGCTGGCGGTGATCATCACCCCGCCGACGGCCTTCAGGTTTTTCACCGCATAGGAGACGGACGGCGTGGGCGTGGGCTCCGGCGTGAGGATGACTTGAAAATCGTTCCCGGCAAAAACCTCGGCGGTGATCTGCGCGAAGCGGTCGGAGAAAAACCGGCGGTCATAGCCAATGACCACCTTGCGCTCCGTGCCGGCGACGGGATGGGCGCCCCAATAATCCGCCGTGGCCTGCGCCACGCGCGCGACATTGGCAAAGGTAAAATCCTCCGCGATGACCGCCCGCCACCCGTCCGTGCCGAATTTGATCTGCGACATGCGCGCAGTCTGGCACAGCAAAAATTTTGTGCCAAGCACTAGCGCATGGGAGCCCGGCCTTTAGGCCGCTTCGACGTACGGATAAACGAGCGCACCAAAAGATTTCAACGCGTGCCGATTCGCACAAAATGAAGCGGCGTAAGCGCCGTGCCCCCGGAGTGCGGCCGCAGCAACTCGCGCGAGCCATGCCGCGTGTTTCCGCTAAAGCCCACCTGCCGGAGCATATTGCTGCGCCCGGGGACGGACGCACTCCACCCACACCTCGCACTCGACACCGGCCCGCCGCCGATTTCAACACCGCATCCGGAAGGTCACGTCAGGTCCGCAACCAGTTCAGGCGGTTTTTTGGACGATGCACTGGATCTGGGCCACCGCCTCCGGACCAAGCGTCTGATCATACGTGGTTTTGGCATCGCGCAATCGTTCGAGAAAGGGGATGGCGATCTGGGTCCGCCGCTTGAGGGCACGATAAGCCCGGAAGGTGAAGTGCATGGCCGGGCCGCAGGCAACCGGGCCGTGCTTCATGAGCCGACGGTCATAACCTTGATCCTGCAAATACAGGCTGATCAGTTTTCCGTTCGGCAAGGAGGATGCCAATTCCAGCACATTGATGGAGGCGGGCGACCAGCTCTTCTGTTTGGAAAGCGTAAAAGTCGCCTTGTGGTCGGTATTGAACCGTGGCGGAAAGACACCTTGTTCGTAAAGGTCTTCATCCGGGACGATGAAAAATATGTACCCGCCCACGCGCACCAGTTTCCACCATTCCAAGATCGCCTCGCGCGGCTTGTGCATGTGTTCAAGGCAATGCGAGGCATAAACATAGTCGAACTGCTCTTGGACATATTTGGTAATGTAATTGGCATCACCATCTTCCACATCAAACCGGCGGGCATCAGGCGAAACGGGAGCCGAGCCACACCCGATATCTATCCCCTTCCCAGACAGAATGCTCCGCTCCAAATCCCCCCAAAGCTTTTTGGTCTTTTTTGTCTCTTCCATAATTAAAACGCAAGTTCCGCTGGCCAAAAACTGCCCTATGCCGCATAGAAAAGCAACATCGCATGGCAGCTTGTGGAAATGCCACCAATAAGATGCCTATCAGCCATTCACCGGCCGGACCGTAGATGCCAAAGCCCATGAGCGCACCGGCGTGCGCTGGGAACGTCCGCACTCCCCCGCACTCCGCCGTACTCCGCGACACCGTACTCCGCCGCACTCGACACCTTCCCCGCAACGGTTTAGCCTTGAACCATGAACTTTCTCGTCACCGGCGGCGCGGGCTTCATCGGCTCGCACGTTTGCGAACGCCTCCTCCACGACGGCCATTCCGTCTGGGCGTTCGACGAGCTCAATGACTTTTACGACCCGCAGCTCAAGCGCGCCAACATCCGCACCCTCCAGGCGCTCGCCAAACCCTTTGAGTTCGTCCAAGGCGATATTTGCGCCGCGCGGGCGGTCGGCGAACTGTTTGCCGCCGTAAAATTTGACCAGGTCATCCACCTCGCCGCCCGCGCGGGTGTCCGTCCGAGCCTGGAACATCCCGCGCTCTACCAGCGCGTGAACGTGGAGGGCACCGTGAACCTCCTCGAAGCCGCGCGCCAGCATGGCGTGAAAAAGCTGACGCTCGCCTCTTCCTCGTCCGTTTACGGCGTGAATGCCAAGGTTCCCTTCAGCGAGAGCGATCCCATTTTTTCCGCCATCTCGCCCTACGCCGCAAGCAAGCTCGCCTGCGAGGCGCTCGGCCACACCTACCATCACGTCTACAAGATGGATGTGGCCATGCTCCGCTTTTTCACCGTGTACGGCCCGCGCCAGCGGCCCGATCTCGCCATCTCCAAGTTCACCAGCCTGATCGAGGCGGGCAAGCCCATCCCCGTCTTCGGCGATGGCAGCACCGCCCGCGACCACACCTACATCAGCGACATCGTGGACGGTGTCATGGCCTGCACCAAAAAGGAATTCGGCTACAACATCTTCAACCTCGGCGAATCACAGACCGTGAAGCTCGCGGACCTCATCGCGCTCATCGAATCCGCGCTGGGCAAAAAGGCCGTCATCAACCGGCTGCCGTTGCAGGCGGGCGACGTGCCGATCACCTTTGCCGACATCTCCAAGGCGCGCGCGCAGCTTGGTTACCACCCGCAGGTGAAGGTGGAAAAAGGCATTCCACTTTTTGTTGATTGGTTCCGCAAAAACAGGCAGTAATAGGGCATTCAAGGTCAACCGCATGAGCAAACCAACCTTTGTCCGCCCCTCGTTGAGCGCCGCGTTGTCGGCTTGGCGGGAATGCCTCACCCAATCCGGCCTGCCGCCCGAGCCGCTCTGGATCTTCGCCGAGAACCTGATCATCGAGGCCGGCGCCACCCCGGACAACTTCCGCACGGGCTTCCAGACCAAGTTCACGCCGCCGGATGACGACGCGCTGGACATCGCCTACGAAATTTTTTCAGAAACGGATGCGCGGATCGTTTTTTACCGGCTTGGCACGGCGGGCAAAAAATCCGTCTGCATCTTGCTCTGCGACCCGTGGCTCGAGAAACGGGATGCGGAAGACGGCTTCATCCTGCGCCACGACTGGAACATCTCCTTCCGCCCCGGCCACGCCGACGGCATCGAGGAAGTGACCGACCTCACCCGCTGGGTGCGCCGCATCAAGCGCGGCCGCGATTTCCAGGATTTCGACTTCGGCATGGCCCTCGCGACGATCGACGAGATCAAGCTGCATGGCCGCTCGCTGATGCCCTACGAACGCATGGCCGAAAGAATGATCGGCAACCTGCGCCGGAAGCTTGGGCAGCCCGAGTAGCGTCAGGCATCCTGCCTGACGTAGAGCCAGGGCTTCCAGCCCGGCGGATAAAACCTCACGAAAAGCCGGACGCTTTGAAATGTTCGCAAGTCACCGGCCGGTTCAGGATTTTTTCCCGGGCGGCAGGGATGCCGCCCTCTACGGCAGGCCGGAGTCCTGCCGCTACAGCAACACTCACTTCCCCACCGCGCCGAACACCGTCTTCATCAGGTCCGTGGTGCGCGCAACGGGGTTGGCGCGGATGTTCTTCTCCTCATCGGCCACCATCTTGAACAAGCCATCGAGCGTCTTGTTCGTCACGTACGCATCCACATCCAGCGCATCCGCGCCGAGGTAGCTGCTGGTCATCCCGCCCAGGGCGCTGCCGAATGAACTGCCGCCGCCGACCTTGGCCATCATGTTCTTGTAGGCGCCCGTCACCCCGGCGGCGGCCGTCGCCTTCTGGACGATGGGATAAAATTCCGCGTAGAGGTTGGTCGCGGTGGTGCGGCGGAAAAACTGCGTGGCGGCATCCGGCGGGCCGGTCAGCACGGCCCTGGCATCGGCGATGGACATCTGCTTCACGGCCTCGCCGAACACGGCCGCCGCCGCGGGCACCGCCTGCTCCGCCGCATGGTTCATGGTTGTCACAAAGTCATCCGCCAGCTTGTCCTGCCCGGCCGCGCGCAGGACCTTTTCCGCCGACTGCAATTTTTCCGGCAGCGGAATCTTGACGTTCAGGTTGGTCAGGAAACCGCCGTCATGGCCGAGGTTGGCGATGGCATGTTGCAATCCGTTGCCGAGCGCGTCCTTGAGCCCGCCCACCACCTGCGTATCCGAGAGCGCCGCCAGCGCCGCCGAACCGGTCGTTGCCGAGTTGGTGGTCTTGCCGAGGCCGAGGCTGCTGAGCCAGTCCGCCCGGGCGGAAACGAGCGATGCCGCGAGCACAAGGGTGAGAAAGATTTTTTTCATGTTGGGTTCGGATTCAATTCCAAGCGAGAGCGAAACACCAATAAGCCTTCTGGTCAAGGACTCCCAGACCACGGACGGCATAAATACAAATAGCCTGTCTCATCTATCCCGCCTGTCCACCTGTCCACTCTTGGGACAACAGCAGCTTAATCGGCCCTGTTTACAAGCGAATGGCAGCGGCAAAAGGTTGGCTTGGCATATGCTTAAAGCATGGCGTATGACAAACACGAGCTTTACGGTTCACGAAAAAAGCGGGGTCAACGAGATCACTTTGGGACGGAAGCCCGAGGCCAAGGAGAGCACTTTTGGGATGATCGATGGTGCGCTGGTCCTCGGATTTTTGGGCGCCTTTGTCGGCCTGGTTTTCCTGCTTTCGAAATAATTTCCTCACCCCACGCCGCCGGCGCAGACAAGCTTATTTCTTGGTCTTCGTCGGCGGCTGATTTGTGGCCGGCGTCTTGAAGGCCGACCGCAGCAGCCAGTGCCGCTTCAAGCCTTGCACCATGTCATCCACGTCCCCGACCGTCTTCGAAACACCGCCCAGCAGATTTGAATTGGCCTGCACCTGGGCATTCAACCCGCCCGTGAGGTCCGCCAGATTAAAGAGCAGCGCCCCCAGGTTTGTGTCCGTGTTCACCAGCAGGGCGTTCAGGTTCGTCAACACGCCTTGAACCTGGCCGTTGCCCTCCGCCCCGAGCGCCCAGACCAGCGGACTGCCCGGGTCGCGCAACTCGGCGGTGATGAACGTAAGATTCGTCACGAGCGGCTGCACGCCCACGATGGTGTTGTTCGCGGAAATCAGCGTGGTGTTCAGGTTGGAGGTGGCGTTCGCCGCGTTGTCCAGGATGAGGTTCAGCTTGTTCGTGAGCGAAAGGATTCCCGGCAGCGCGTTCTGCACCTGCGACACCATGCCCTGCAACTGGTCGCCGATCGGCGCCGTCTCCACGGCGTGCAGGTAGGCGTCCTCCGAACTGGGGGTGAAATTTTCATAGCGATGATTACGGCGGTGCCACGACGCCACGATGTGGTCGCGGGTGACCTTGTTATCGTAGGCGTAGATGGCTTCCGGCTTCAACGCCGCGATGACTTGCAGATTTGACGCCGTCAGCGTGTCGTAGGCGTGGAAAACGAGGTTGGTGTTTTCATCAAACACATCCTGCGAAAGCTGCCAGACCCCGGGCTGGGCGGCGACCTTTTGATTCAGTTCGTCCAGATTGGTGAACACGCTCACCGGCTGCGTGACGACGAGCGCATAGCCGTTCGTCGCGCGGGTGACCTCCAACTGGCGCTTGCCGAGAAAGTCCGCGGCGTTCACCTTCACATACGTGCCGCCCGTCCACAGATAGCGAAAAAAGGGCTCGGTGATCTCAAACTGCACTTTGACGTTGTTTTTCTCAAACGGTTTCTGCGGCTCGACGCTGGTGATCTTGCCGACCCCAAAACCCATCATCACCACGTCATCGCCCACATTCAAACCCGATGAACTCTGGACGAAGGTGAAAAACGGCGCCTTGATCTTGAACCAGCCCTTGCGCTCCGCCGTGTGGTAGATGTAGTAGCCGAAACCAAACAGCAGCAGCGCGGTGGCGAGGAACACAAACCAGCCGACGGCGCGCTCCATCTTGTTGAGGCGGGTACGAAGTTGCGGGGTCAGGTCTTGCAGCGGCATAAAAATTTTGTCGTTAAATTGTCGTTTCCAGCGGTTCGGCCAGCAATTCTGTTACCGCCGGGTGGCGCGCGGCCTCCAGTTCATCCCAGGTGCCGAGCACGGAAAAAACCTGAGCATCCAGCACCGCGAACTTGCGCTTCGGGTGCCGCCACGCGTGCAGGTCATCTGTCGTTGCCACCAGCGTCATCGGCCGGCCGCCGAAAAATTCGTGCCCGGCCGAAAGCTGCTCCAGAAATTTCAACAGCCACTGCCGGTGCCGCGCGCCGAGGCCGCTGAGCGGATTATCCAGCAGCAGCAGTTCCGGCTTGAGCACCAGCGCCCGTGCCAAGGCGGCGCGCTGCCGCCAGTTCGCGGCGAGGTTCGCGGGTGTGATGCCGGCGTACGGCGTCAGTTCAAACAATTCCAGGATGAGTTCCACCGCCCGCGCCGATTCGTCAGCGGTCAGGTTATTCTGGTAACGCAACGGCAGCGCCACGTTCTCCGCCACGTTGAGCTGGTTGAACAGCTTGCCGTAGGCAAATACAAAACCCACGCGCAGCCGCTCGGCGATCTGCGCCTCGCCGAAATTCGCCGTCTCGCAGCCGAACACCCGGCAGCTCCCCTGCGCCGGGGTCATCAGGCCCGCCGCGTGCAGGAGCAGGCCGGTCTTGCCGGAGCGCTGCTGGCCCGCGACCACCCAGAATTCACCCGGCTGCACCGTCCAGTTCACGCCCGCGACCACCACGGTGGAAGTATCATGCAATGCCGTGATGCTGGCATCACGCATTTCAATGACCGCCGTAGTGAAGGTTGTTTCGCTCATGTCACCAGATAAAGCACGATGAACACCGCATCAATCAAAACGCAAACAATGACACCCTGTGTCACGGCGCGCACCGCCACCCGCGAGACATCCTCCAGCCGCAGCGGCTGCGCCAGACCATGGTAACACGTCACGCTGGCGATGAAAAACCCGAACGCCATCGTCTTCAGCGCCAGCAGCGCAAAATCCAGCCACGTCAGCGCCTCGGCAATCTGCTTGTAGTAATCACCCGGCGTCAGCGGCACGTCCTGCAGGAAGGCGAACAGGTAGCCGCTCGCCAGCGCGCCGATGATGAGATAGATCGTCAGTGAAAAAATCCCCAGCGCCATGCCAATCACCCGCGGCACGATGAGATAATGCACCGGGTCGATGCCCAGCGCCTCCAGCGCCTCCACCTCGCCCAGCGCCCGCGCCGTGCCCAGCTCGATGACATTGGCCGTGCCGACGCGCGCCAGCACCAGCATCGCCGTCAACAGCGGGCCCAGTTCGCGCACGATGACGATCACCATCGTCGAGCCGAGATAAGCCGTCTGGCCCACCCGCGCCAGCGCGGAAACCGTCTGGCCCACGACCACAAAACCCAGCGCCAGCGCCACAAAGATGAACATCGGCAGCAGCGCGACCCCTGAACGGGAAATCTCCTGCCGCACCCGCGGCTGGATGACACTGCGCGCCACGCCAAACTTTTTCAAGATGACCGCCAGCGTGATGAGCGCAAACGCGCCCAGCCCCTGCACCGTGAGCAGCGCGAGGAACAACTTGCGCCCGAGCAGGTCCGTGTAGGATTTCGACACGGCGGCGCGGCGAAACACCTGCGTGTTCGTCAACTCAAAGGCCTTGGCCAGATTTCCGCGCATGGCGTAACAGTAGCACACCCGCTTCCCGTCAAAAAAGTTTTTCCTTTCCGTCCCACCGAAGAGCATTGGCACTTTACAGTGGCGGCTTCATTTTTAGGTCCATCTTCAAGCCGGTGGCGCTTGATATTTTTCCCATCCGGCAAAGATATTTCAAAGGATTCTTCCCCGCCCGTCGTCTTATCGTTAAAATCAAGCCACATGGGCGATCTGGATGAGGAACAAAATTTGGTATCGCAAAGCCGTAACGGCGACCATGCGGCGTTCGCGGCCTTGATTCGCGCATACCAGCCCATGATCCACTCGCTCACATTCCGCATGACGGGCTCGGTGGCCGATTGCCAGGATCTGGCGCAGGAAGCGTTCATCCGCGCCTATCAGCAGCTCGATTCCTACCACGGCACCTCGAAATTTTCCTCGTGGCTCTACCGCATCGCGGTCAACGCCTGCCTGGACTGGCGCCGAAGCGAGCAACGGCGCGACAAACTGAATACGGCGTGGGCGGAGGAAAAGGCCCGCGAAGTGGACGTTGCGCAGGACGCGGACGATAAGTTGAGCCGGGAAGTGCAGGCCGCGCTCATGAAGCTGCCGGACAAACAGCGCGCCGCCATCGTGCTGACGGTCTACAGCGGCCACAACCACGCGGAAGCGGCCAAAATCCTGGGCTGCTCGGAGACAACCGTTTCGTGGCGCATCTTCGCCGCGCGGCGCAAATTGAAAAAACTCTTAGGCAACACCTTGTTAAGCCACAACGGAGGCCGACATGAATAATTCCGAACTGGACAAAAAACTGAAGGCTGCGCGCGAACCGGCTTTGCCTGAAGCATATCAGGCCGCCTTCCCGCAAACCGTGCTGGCCAGCCTGCGGTCGACCCCGTGGAAACCCAGCCCGCCCCGGCGGACGGGCCTGCCCCGGCTCGCCTGGGGACTGGCCACCGCGGCCTGCGTGGTGCTGGCATTCAGCATCGGCCACTGGCGCGGACACGTTGAAGCCGCGGCCCCCGCCAGTGTTTTGGCCAACGCCCGGCTCATCCGTGAAACCATGACACTGTTCCCCAACCAGGTTCGCGCCATCGTGCAGGATGAACACGGCCTGAAACTCGTCCTGGCCGACCAGCCGGATGTGCCCAACTCCACCCCGCTTTACGTCAAGATTTGCGACGGCAAAACGTGCTCTTCCCTCGTCACCTTCAGCGGCCAGGAGATCCAGATTGCCGGCCAGAAGCTCACCGTCCTCGCCGACGCCAGCGGCGGCATCATCCTGGAGGGAAACAAATTCGTCTGGTCCAGCACCGCGCGAAATTACGCGCTGCAAGGGTTAAAAATCGAGGCCCGGCCGCTATAAACCAGAACGATAAATAATCATGAAACGAATCCTCGCACTCACATTTTGCGTCCTGACGATAGTATGCGTCCACGCGCAAACCGGTTCGACAGCCGTGCAGCTGGCAATCATCAGCAAATCACCGGAAACCGCGGCAGCGGCGGATCTGCTTACGGCGGAATTTTCCAAGAACGAACGGGTGCACCTGGTGGAGCGCGCAGAAATTGAAAAAGTCATCCACGAACAACAACTGTCGTTGAACAATCTGGATCGCTTGAAGCTGGGGCGCTTGCTCGGCGCGGATGGATTGATCGTGCTGCAATCTGTCGCCGAAGGCCCCAATACTTTTCTGAACGCACAACTGGTCGCGGTGAAGCCAGGTGTCATTTTAACGGACGAACGCTTTGAGCGACCCGTACAGGACGCTTCCACATGGTCGGCGAACATGGTCGGCCACTTGGAACCGTTGCTGCCGAAACTGAGGGTGTTGCCTCAAGATGCCATTCCGATTTCCGTGGTAAATTTTCATGTGGGCGTGCGGACAACGGAGGCGGCCGAACTGGAGCGGCAGATTTTTTTCCTCACTGTGGAACGGCTGGTGCGGGAAAAAAGACTGTTCGTATTGGAACGAAAAAAAATGCAGGCGTTGTCTGAGGAAAAAGAAATGTCCAGCACGGAAGCAGAGCAGTTTTGGAATGGCAAGTATCTGTTGGACGGGGCGATTGACCGCAACGGTTTCAATCCCGATATGGTGACGATCAGTGCGCGACTGATTCCGCCGGGAGGTAACCCGGTTTCAATCGAGGCCAGCGGCAGCCGGAAAAATTGCATCGAGGTGGTAAATCAGTTGGCAGATAAAGTTCTGACGGCCTTGAAGCTGGATGCAAATCTGGCGGCTTGGAATACGACGGACGAGGCAGATAAATTCTTTAAAGAAGCCCAGTGGAATCTGGCATGGAAAATTTTCCCGCAGGCACGGCAATCAGCAGAAGCAGCGTGGGCGCTGGGTAAACATGACACCGATTGCATGAACCTGCGCGTACGGACATTCATGCCGCCGCCGGACTCCGGGGTCATCTATTTCCCGCCACGAGAAAAGCCCGGCCCGGAAAAAATTGATGATGCGATTCAAGCTGCGAGGCTCTATCAGGAATTCAGTCGGAATCTGCCTCCCGACGAACCAAAGCCGGATTCGAACTGGTATAAGCTGGGACTGGAAAATCTGACCATTGCCACGCGAGTGTTGCAACAATTCAACTGGTCGCCAAAATTTTACGAGCCAGTCGCAGACAAACTGGCGGAATTACGCGCTCAAGCACGCTCGCTGGCGGAATTGCTTTCCAGAGCGCCGTCAACGCATGACAGCTATTTTTTCGGCAGCCGGAAAGTTATGTATGATGACTTGTATCATTTTCAGGAGAAGCCAAGCATTTACGGGTTGAAAGTGGAAGGTGGCTGCCTGTGGCAGGATAAACCGGAAGATGCGTTGGCTCTTTATCGCGAACTGATGGCCAGTCCCGTATTCCGCTATGTGCACGAACGGCTTTGGTTTCGGGAGGCGAATTCAATCTGTTCCTTGCCACGGTTACCGGACCGCTTGGTAGCATGGAATAAAACAGATCAGGAGCGATTGCCCAAGGTATGGCAAGGTTTTATGGAAGAATTAAAAGGTTCTCCGGATGTATCAATGCAAATGGAAGCGCGGGCGATGCGATTGGCGGATGTAAGGTTTCCCGACATGAATAAGCCATTCGACACGCGAGCCGCATCGGAGGCCGCATACCGGGCCGCAAATCAGACATACGAGCAAGAACTCTCTTCCGCATTTACTGATTTTCTCGACGCATTTGTAACCAACCGCATCTATTTTAAGACCAATAATGTGGACATTCTGTATTTGAATTGGGGTGTTGACAACCTGGTAGAACATATGGGCGGAAACACAAGTATTACGTTTGATAAAAAAGAATCACTCCAGAGCCAATACCGCACTGAATACGTTGCAAAGCTGGCGGCGAAAGACAAGGAATTGGCACAAACCGTGGCCGCATCGGAGAATCTCGACACCTTTGCAAAGCAGATGAAATTTTTGCAGGACAACCAGCCATACGACCCGCAAGAGTTTGTCCAAATGTTTATTTTCGGGTTCAAAGACTATTCCCACGAACAGGCACAGGAAATCAAGCCGCTGCTGGCAGAATACAAAAAGCAACTTTCAGGAACTTGGGCGCGAATAGGTCAAAGACAGGTTGGGCAGGTCGAAGCAAACGTCGAGCGCATTCTTAACCCATCTGCCGTCCCACCGCTTTCGCCAAACCGCGTTGGAATGACCAATGGCAACCCGGCACGGCCTCCGGGCGGAAATTTTCCGCCGGGTCGCCCGCCTTGGACTGGGCAGCCCGCAACACCGTCGCAATTCGCAACACATCGCTTCCTGCCAGACCGCGAAGTGGAATCTATCGCCGAAACACCAGCACCGGAACCGCTTGTCTCCAGCAACGTCGTGACCGCCAACAGTTTTTATCCGTTGCCAATGGATGGATTGCCGGGAGATAAGCCAGATACATTTAGATTCACCGACCATCAACTGGTTGAAGGCAAGTTATTGCTGGATTTTCAATACAATGCCTGGGTCTATTCATCCGATCAAAATGGAAAGTGGCAAGCTTCTGCAAACAAGACCTATTCCGGAGTGGCTCTGTTTGACCCGGTATCGGGCCGCTGGCAGGTGGCGGTGCTGCCTGACTTTTCCACCATTGAAACAGCCAGCATATTCTCGCACCACAGCACAGTCTGGCGGGGTGCGCTGTATTCCAGCAACAACGGCAAGGTGCAAAAGTTCGACTGGCAAGCAAACACATGGGATACCAACGCACTGCCAATGTCGGGCAACTACCAGTTCTACAATCTGGCCGGCAAACTTTACGTCGCCGATTACAATTCCATCCAGGAGATTACTGACGACGCGCGTGGCACCAAGCTGCTCACCAGCATCCAACGCCAACCGGCTGTCACCAGCCTGGATTCGCAGGGCGCGCTGATGAACCTGGCATTGTTCACGGACGCTCAAAATTTTTTGTGTGCCGCCGTCCATAATAAAGTCTTTCGCTGGGATGGTGTTGATTGGAGGGAGATCGGCGTGGCATCGGCGTCGTTTCAGCCCTCGGTTTTTGAGGGTGGAGTTTTATTTCTGACGGACGGCTGGAATATGCGCCCTGCGCGTATTTCCTGCCTCAACGCGGGAAGCACGAATGTGGAATTATGCCTGGGACGGCCCGACCGCCAGGGGATGAATGCACCTTCACCCAATTCCAACGGCGGCGCGAAACCCCTTTGGAAACTGCCTGCAGAATTATCTCTGCCGAACCTGTCCGCCACCCTGTGGCAATCCGATCTATTCTTGATGACCGATCATTCCGAGAAAAAAGACATCGTGGCAGAGGAGCGCGGAACACGCCCGGATGGCACTTTGGAAGTAAGCCATGTTATCTCCGGAGAAAAATTTCTGCCGAAAGACGGTTACGATTCCGCACTATTTTATTTTTCACGTGGGCGGGCGGCGGCAGAAAAGGTCTTGTTGAAATTTAATGACCCTGAAGGCTGCCCCCCAATGGCTGGCCTGGGCTCAAATTCGCAGCCGTTGATACCTCAAATCGGGCTAACCAAAAGCTGGATGCTTTTCACTCCAAAATTTCTGCTCTGCGGACGCGAGCGATGGGGTGATGTCCCGGGCAGTTCACAACCTGCCGGATTCAAGCCCGGAATCTGGGTTGTGCCGCTGGATTCAATCATGCCGACCATCACGTCGCCGAAACAAACGCAGTGACCACATTTTCCAAAGGAATTTTCCGGACCGGACGTCCTATTATTTGAAATGAAATTACCCGGCACATGGCTGTTGGCAGCGCTGCTCGGTTGCACATCGGGCCCGGCCAGAGCGCAGTTGCAGCCCCTGCCCGACCAGCCGCCGCAGCGCGTGTTTGGCGGGGGCGCAAGCAAGATCGACGTGCTCTGGCACAATGCGGGCAACGACATGATCAATGTCGATGTTTCGACCCGGATTCTGCAGGCGAGTTCGGCGACGACGGCCGAGATCTGCGAGGTTCCATGGAAAAAGCTTCAGGTGTTACCTCAACAAACCGTGGTGGAATCCGCGCAACTGGATTTTCCGACCGTGAAGGCGGAGACGAAATTTCTCGTGCAATGGATTGGCGCCTCCAATCAAGTCCTCGGTCTCACCGAAATCAGGGTTTATCCCACAAATCTGCTGGGCGAATTAAGCATAATTTTTAAAGAGGCTGACTTGGGCGTGCTGGATGCCAATGACGAACTGAAACCAATGCTCAAACAGAACGGCGTGGCGTTCCTGAACTTGGGCGAAAGGGCGCTGGAAGATTTTCACGGCAAGCTGGCGGTCATCGGGCCGTTTCATCCACTGGCGCAAATGCGCGAAGGTCTGGCTGAAAGCCTCCAAAAAATTGCCGCCGCCGGCGTGGCCGTGGTCTGGCTGCAACCGCCCGGCACCACGGAGGAGATCATGCCGTCGTTTTATGTGGTGCCGGGAACGAAGGCCGCCGTGGTGGTCGCCCAGGCGGATTTGACCGCGCATTTTTCGGACAGTCCGCAGTCGCAGCTCAATTTGGTGCGCTTCTGCAAGCTGGCCCTGGATCCCAAACCTTTTTTAATGCCCAACCTGGCGTCTCAACCCTAAACTCCCTCCCGATATGAAAAAACCAGCCGCCCTTCTCCTGGCCCTGCTGCTCGCCGCCAACCTCGTTCCCGCCTTGGCGGCAGAGGTGCTCACCGTGGCCGTCTTCGACTTTGATTCCAAGGACGAGGCCGTACACGAACTCGGCCCCAAGATCGCCACGCTCCTCAATGCGGATTTGTCCATGAACCCGGACATCATCACCGTGGAGCGCGCGGAACTCGACAAGGCCCTCGGCGAACAGGAACTCGGCCTGTCCGGCACGGTCAGCACCGAAAGCGCGGCGAAGGTCGGGCAGTTGACCGGGGCCAAGGTGCTCGTCACCGGCCGCGTCTTCAAGGTGGAGAACCAGACCATGATCGTCGCCAAGGTCATCAGTTCGGAAACGAGCCGCGTTTACGGCGCCATGGCCCAGGGCGCGCCGACGGTTTCCATCGTGGACCTCTCCTCCAATCTCGCCGCCAAAGTTTCCGCCGTGCTTTCGGAAAAAGGCGACACGCTCGTCGCCAAGATGCCCACGCGCGATGAACGCATCGCCAAAATCAAAAAATCCCTCGACGGCAAAAAGCTGCCGGTGGTTTCCGTGAAGATCAGTGAGCAGCATTACGGCCCGCACATCATCGACCCGGCGGCGGAGACGGAATTGTCGCTGATCCTGCAGCAGTGCGGCTTCAAGGTGGCGGATGGCGGCTCGACCGAAAAGCCGGAGGTTGAAATCTCCGGCGAGGCTTTCAGCGCCTACGGCACGCGCAAAGGCAACCTGATCTCCTGCAAGTCGCGCATCGAGCTCAAGGCCCGAGACATCGCCACCGGCAATATCCTGGTCGTGGACCGGCAGACCAGCGTGGGCGTGGACATCGCGGAACAGACCGCCGCCAAGACCGCCCTGGAAAATGCCGCCGACACGCTGGCGGAACGGTTGCTCCCGCGCCTGGTTAAGTGAGCATTGCTTCCGGGCAAATTTGGCGAAGCGCAAATTTTCAGCGCCGCGCATATTTCTAAAAACTGAAAGCATGTTCCCCTGGCGATCAGGATTGACCGCAGTTGTGCTGCTCACGGCGCTGGCCGGGCGCGCGCAGACCAATCTGCAGCGCGTGGCGTTGATGGACTTTTCCACCGATGACAATTCCTACCATAGCACCCAATTGGCGGCTGATTTCACCGGCTTGCTGCAAGCCGGGCTGGCCGGGGAACCGGAAGTGGAATGGGTGGAACGCGCGCAACTGGACAAGGCGCGGGAGGAATTGGAAATCTCCGCCGCCGAACTGGTCAGCGGCGGCGCATCCATCCAGCGTGGAAAATGGGTGAAGGCCGACTGCATGATCACCGGCCAGTTTTCATCGAACGACAAGAACGAACGCACTTTATTTGTCGAAATTGTCGACTTGAAGCATGCGGACACGCTCGCCAGTGAGACCATCATCTTTCCGGAGGCGGCCGCAACTCCATTCCAAACCGGTTCCAACGAGGTTAATACCGCCATCAGCGCTTTGCGTCGCCTGCTGCCGGTCGCCCGGCGGCAGGAGCAACAAGCGGGGGATAAAATCCTCGTGGCCCCGCTATTTCTGGCCGAGATCACCGGCCCGGGCTCCCGATTTGGTTTCTTGCATGACCACGTCCCGTTGGAACAAGAATTCAATGCTGCACTTGAACGGGCAACCGCGACCAACGGCCGGGTGCAACTGATCCGCTTTCCGAAAGCCTACCGTTCCATCGGCGAATCAGAAATGGTGCTGGATGGCTTGGTGGCCACAGATCGGAACGCCTGGCAGCAAACCGCCGATCTCTACGTCTGGGGAACATATGCGGCCACAAATGATGTGGTCCGGGGCGGCCAGCCGGAAGAAAGAGTCGAGATCATCCTGCACCTCTGGGACGGAGTTTCGCCGCCGGACATGGTCACCGCGCAATTGCCTGACGAGGCCCAACCGGAGCAAGTCCGGGCCGCCATTGAACGGCTGGCGAACCAGGTGGTTGCGGCCGCACACAAGCACAGGACGCAGGTCGATTCTGATGCCATCCGCAAGGGCATCGCCCAATCCCTGGTGAAAACCTATGACCAGTTGACCATGAGCTTTCATCACCGCGAAGAACTGGGCTTGAATGACCCGGAGAAATTTTCGCAGGCAGTGCACATGCTGGAGACCGCCTGTTTTTTTGATCCTGACAATGCCGAGGCCCGCGTGCTTTACATCACCTGCCGCTGGGGCTGGTGGATGGATTTTGGTTTCAAGGTAAAAAATCAATTCTGGTCAAAGTGGCGGCGCAGCGAAGCCCTGGGGAAATATGTCAACCGGTTTGGATTAAAACCCGTGACTGAAGAATTGCCCTTTCCCTATCAGCAGGAAGGCGGCATCCCGGAGATGTATTTGCGGTCGCTCGCAGATGTATCGGCGATGTTTCCACAGTGGCATTCGACCAATGAAATGGCTTTGGAGAATGAAGATCGTCGACAAGGGGTGCACACGTGGCTCATGGAGGCCGAATACCATGGATTTCCCAAAGAGATGCCGCTGGAAGACGCCTGGAAATGGAAAACCGAGGTCCAGGCGGAAAACTGGCGGCGTTTGTTCAACGTCACCAAATACGTGAGCGAAAATGGAGCATTGCAGGAAAAAACGCCTGCGCCCGTCCTGTTTAACGTAATCTTTAGCGGGATGCTGGATTCCAGCCAGGAGCCGGCCATGCGACTGAAGGCATTGGAAAAAATCTGGCCGTTTTTCGCAAAGTATGCCCAGGCACATGGCCGGCAGTGGATCATGGGAGCGGGGACACTGGCGGATGAACGGGAGCAAATGCTGACAGATCTTTGCAATCAAGCAGGGGAACCGGACCGTGCCCGACAACTTTTGGCCATGCTCTCTTCCAATCAAACAATCGAGGTGGCAAGACCGGCACCCAGCCTTCCGCCAGCGGAGCGCCAAAATATTTCGAGCATGACCACCGTCCCGGCGTGGCTGGAAAAGGACAATGGTTTTCACTCCCTATTCCGGCTCTCACCGCCCGTGGCGCTGCCACCCGAGGTAAAACCGGAATTTCAGGAAATCCATTTTCCCGCCCGATATGAAATCCAGTCTGTGCTCCAACTGGGTTTCTTGCGGGACCAGCTTTTGATTTTGGCGATGGATGAACGCTCGGCGCAGACCAGCGATGCCAACCCCGGCCTCGCGGCGGAGCTGCTCGACAAACACAACCGGCTTTGGGTGCTGGATCCCGGCGCCACCAGCCCGATCTTGTATGCCCCAGATGTGTTTTCCGAAAACGTCCGGGGATTCCTGTTGAAAGATGGACAATTATGGGTGGCCGGCAAGACCACCGGCTACCTTGATCTGGAAACCCATGCCTTTCATAAATCCAGCCTGAGTGATGGCCTGATATTTCAGGAAACATCCGCAATTGGCCTGGCCGGTGGAAGCATTTTTGCCAGCAGCGATGATTTCAAAGCCGCCAGATACGACCCTGCCTCAAACCGCTGGAATGAATTACCCTCGATAACCGGGGGATTGAGCCGGTCGGGCGAAGACAACTTCATGCTCACCGGGAACCAGCGCTGGTTGAACCTGGCCCAGAAGGACACATCGACCTTGATTTATGATACGGTGGCAGGTGTATGGCAAAACCTGTCTGACAAGGGCGCTATAGAATGTTCGGTGGCGGTTGATCCGGGCTTCTGGTTTGGCAGCCGCAACGGGCTGCATTTCTATGATCCGGCGACACAGTCATTCAAGCACTGGGGCACCCCGCCCACCGTAGAAAGCCTGTTCACGGGGCTTTTTTACATGGGCAACTCCGAGATGCCACGCAGGGAACTGGAAAAACTGGAGGAAAACATACAGACAGGCATAAAAAAAATTGCAAGCGAACATCAAAAGAGGCAGAAGACGAGACTGGCAGGCGGGGCAGCCATAGATCCGTTGCACCTTGACTGCCGTGTTTTTGGAGAAGTCACTGCCATCGCAGATGATGGTGAATTTCTCTGGCTGGGGGTGGAGGCCTATTCGGGAAGCCACCTCCTGCTGATGCACAAACCGAGCAATTCCCTGGTGGCTGGCTTCGCCATGCCAGTGCGGGATACAATCAAGGCCCTGGCTATCACTGAGACATCCATCTGGGCAGGCACATCCTATGGCGATCACAAACTGCTCAAGATTTCCAAAGCCGCCTTCCTGGCTGTCCCCAAAAGCCGGTGGGTCAACCTCGCAATCTCCCCGGAGGAACGGGCGCAACTGATCAAAAGCATGAGCACCCGTGACCGGGCGATGTACGCTTTTTATGCGGGCGATGACGCCAGCGTTGCGAAATTACTTGGTGGAGTTGATCCCGACAAGGCCAGCCTAGAAGAAATGTTCATGTTATTGATCTGCTATGACGCATTGGGAGCGGACCAGCCGGACTTGATGCGGAAATGGGCCGATCAGATCGGCTCGCGTTTTCCGGATTCACCGTGGGCAAAGGCCGCACAAACGGCGCTCGCGGAAAATGAGAAAAATCATGAAACCAGACAGCATGAGGCCTCAGTACTGGCCAAATACGACCTGAACCACGACGGCGTGCTCAACGCCGAGGAGATGCTGGCCATGGAAAAAGACCCCGCCTATAAGCACGAAGCACAGGGCTGGAATGACATCCAACTTGGCTACCAACTGCAGGAAATCATGAAACGCTATGACCGCAACGGCGACGGCCGGCTGGATCGCATGGAATTGAATATACTGCGCACGCAGGTATTACTGTTTTGCGACGCGCCACCGGCCATGCTGGCGGGAAAGAAAGTCCTGCTCGCCCCGCTGCTGACAAAAAATTTCCCTGGCGTTGACACCATCCTGAAAAAATATGACCCGAGCGGCACCGGCACAGTAAACCTGGATGGCTTGAAGGCCCTGGCCAAGGACATTCAAAATAATTGACGGCGCAAAGGAACGTTTCCTTTTTAGCCGGCAGCCGTTAAAATTTCCGTGTGACGCCCGCTGAAGCCAATAAACGCCATGCGCAGCTCGCCGACGAGATTCGCCGGCATGACCACGCCTATTACGTCGAGGGACGGCAGCTCATCACCGACCGCGAGTACGACGCGCTGTTCAAGGAGCTGCAGGAACTTGAGAAAAATTTCCCGGACCTCATCACGCCGGAGTCGCCCACGCAGCGCGTCGGCGGCACGCCGAGCGAGAAGTTCGCGCGCGTCAAACATCTCGTGCCGATGCTCTCGCTCGACAAGGTCGAGGCCAGCGATCATCCCACCAAGGACGAGGAGCCCGACCGCGACAAACGCAATCGCGCGCAGGATGAAAACACCCTGGCCGAACTCCGCGCGTTTGACACGACCATCAAAAAGCACCTGGGCCGCAGCGCGGTGCAATACATCATCGAGCCGAAGGCGGACGGCGTTTCCATCAGCGTCCACTATCGCCACGGCAAGCTGGCGCTGGGGGTCACGCGCGGCGATGGCACGGAAGGCGATGACATCACCACGAACCTGAAGACCGTGCGCGGCATTCCGCTGGAACTGAATCTCAAAAATCCCCCTGCCCTGCTCGAAGTGCGCGGCGAGGCGTACATGGCGATCAAGGATTTTGACGCCATCAATGCCAAGTTCGCCGCCGAGGGTGAGAAGCCTTTTCCCAACGCCCGCAACGCCACCGCCGGCACGCTCAAGCAGCTTGACCCAAAACTGGTCGCGCAACGCCCGATCCGCGCGGTGTTTTACGCCGTCGGCGCGGTGGATGGTATTGAGTTCAAGACGCATTCGGAAATGCTCGAAACGTTCGCGAAGATCGGTCTGCCCACGCAAAAGCTCTGGTGGGTCTGCGACGGCATCGACGAGGTGCTGAAAGTTTATAACGACAAGATCGTCGCCCGTTACGACGAGGACAAGGATCTGCGGCGGCAGCTGCCCTACGAGATCGACGGCATCGTGCTGAAAGTCAATACGCTGGCGGACTGGCTGAAAATTCCCGGGCGCAGCCGCGCGCCGGGCTACGCCATCGTCCACAAACCCGTGCCGTGGATCACGCCCGCCGAGACGGTGCTCAAGGCCATCACCGTGCAAGTTGGACGCACCGGCGTGCTCACGCCCGTGGCGGAGCTCGAACCGGTCTTCGTGCAAGGTTCCACGATTGCGCGCGCCACGTTGCACAACGAGGACGAAATCCGCCGCAAGGACATCCGCATCGGTGACACCGTGGTCATCCGCAAGGCCGGCATGGTCATCCCGGAAATTTTTGAGGTCACCAAAACCAAGCGTCCGCCCGGCGCGAAGGAATTTGACCTGTTCGCGCATGTCGGCGGCAAATGCCCGGCGTGCGGCGGGCCGATTGCGAAAGAGAAGATGTCCGGCGGCGAGACGGATGAGGTCGCCTGGCGCTGTCAGAACATCGCGGGCTGCCCGGCGCAGCTCACGCGGCGCGTGGAGTATTTCGCGCAGCGCAAGGCGCTGGACCTGGAATCGCTCGGCGACATCGTGGCGGAAAAACTCGTTGAACGCGGGCTGGTCAAGGAACCGCTCGACCTGTTCGACCTGAAGCTCGAAGTGCTCGGCAAACTGAATCTCGGCACGGAGGACGAACCGCGCACATTCGGCGAAAAGAACGCCACTAAAATTCTTGATGCACTTCAGCGCGCCAAGACTGCGCCGCTGAACCGTTGGATTCATGCCCTCGCGATTTCCGATGTTGGCGAAGCCACGGCCAAGCAGCTCGCCGCCACGCATGAATCACTGGAAGCACTGGCGGATTCCGCCGTGCTGCGCGATATCCGCGACCTCGGCATGAAGGAAAGCGAACGCGCCGAAATCAGCCCGCGCTCCCGCAAGAATCCGCCAAAAGATGAAGCCGAAAAAGCCAAACGCGAGCAGCGGGATGCCGAACTCAAGGCGGAGATCGCCGGCATCGAAGCACGGCTGGACGCGGGCGGCTTGAAAGCGAAGCTCGTGGAGGTGGGCCCGGTGGCGGCGGCAAGCGTGCTGGATTTCTTTGCCTCGCCCGCCGGGAAGAAGATTCTCGCCCGCATCCGCGAACTGCACATCAAGCCTCTGAATGAAAAGGTGAGCGTCGCTGCGCCGACGGGCGCATTTGCGGGCAAGACGGTGGTGCTCACCGGCACCTTGCCGACGCTGACGCGCGAGGAAGCCACCGCGAAGATCGAAGCCGCCGGCGGCAAGACCAGCGGCAGCGTGAGCAAAAAGACGGACTACGTCCTGGCCGGCGCCGATGCCGGTTCCAAGCTCACCAAGGCGCAGGAACTGGGCGTAAAGATTCTGGACGAGGCGGAATTTTTGAAGATGTGCGGCTAAGCCTAAACATAGGAGCGCGGGCGGCTCGCCCGCGTGTTCCTTGGAAAACAGTTAACACAAACCATCATGAACCCGCGGGCGGGCCGCCCGCGCTCCATTTTTCAAATTTCGCGGCCAAAATTAAAATTTTGTCACAATTGGTTCGGCGATTGACGGCGGCGCGGCGGGGGTGTAACTAAAACGCCGGATGTTTTTCAATCCGAGGTTTCGGAGCATGCAGGGAGGTTTGATTCTGCTTTTCACGCTGGCGTTTTTGCCGCGCGTCCAGGCGGCGAGTTTTCTTTTTGATGCGACCAAGGCGGAGATGGCGGGCAACGCCGACTGGGTGATTGATGCCGATGTGCACAACCTCAAGATCAGCGCGGCGAGCGACGGTTCCGGAACGGCTGGCGCGGGCAATGAATCCAATCCGCAACGCTTCCCGACGCCGGACCAGTCGACCGTGACGACCAGCACGCCGGAAACCTACTGGGAAGGCGCGCTGTCGGCCTGGGCGATCGACCTCGTGAAGAACGGGCATCACGTTGAGACGCTGCCCTATAACGGACGCATCACCTGGAACGACGGCACCAACCCGCAGGACCTCACAAATTACAACGTCTTTGTCACGGTCGAACCGAACATCCTCTTCACGGCGACGGAAAAGGCGGCGCTGATCAATTTTGTGAAGCACGGCGGCGGCCTGTTCATCGTCTCGGACCACGGGGTCTCCGACCGCAACGGTGACGGGGTGGACTCCGTGCAGGTGTTGAACGACCTGATGACCAATTCCGTCCAGAACAATCCGTTCGGCATCCATTACAACGGCGACAACATCTCGCCCGACACCTTTAACGTGGACACCAACGCCACCGACCCGGTCACCCGTGGCGCAGCCGGGGTGGTCACGGATTTTTATTACAACAACGGCAGTTCCATCACGGTGAACACGAACCAGAACCCGTCCACGACCATCGCCATCTGGAATGCGGGCACGACCCGCGCCACGAACAACGCCATCGTGGTCTATGGCACCTATGGCGCGGGCAAGTTCGTGACGACGGGCGACAGCTCGCCGTTTGACGACGGCACGGGCGACCCGAACGATTCGCTGTTTTACACCCAGGGCTATGCCGACCCCAGCACCAGCAACGGCCGGGTCATCTTGAACGGTTCCCTCTGGCTGGCGCAGGCCTCCGCCCCGCCGGTGTTGAAAATGACCACGGCCGGCACAAATGCATTTCAGCTCACCTGGCCGCTCGCGGGCAATTACACCCTGCAGGGCAGTACCAACCTTTCATCTTGGAACACCCTTGCCACCGGGATCCAGACCGCCGGCACCAACAGCGTGTTTACCAACAATTTCTCCGGGCAAAAACAGTTCTTCCGGCTGAAGCAGTAAACCGTACGGCGAAGCGCGACGACCGGTCGAAGATTGGCAAAGCCAAGTTTTTAAGATGTGCGAGTACTCAGCGTTCCGGGTGGGCCAGTTGTCGCAATGAAGTCTGCCCGCCTTTTTCAAGATACTTCAGGCTTTGCTTGAAATAATGTCCCACGTTCAGCGCCAAATGACCGGACCATTTCGGATTTGTTTCACCCCGCATCCAGGCATAGACGGCCAGCGAATAGGCAAACATCTCCTCGGACATATAGCCCAACCGTGACGCACTCCAGCCTTGATGACTGTGATCCTGCCACTGTGAAAATTGAAATGCTGAATTTGCCGTGAAAATCCCCAAGCCAAGGAAAACCGTGATCAAATCGGTGAGGTACTCGTGGCTTTCGTCCTCACGGGAGATTTTTCCACCGCCCAACAGAATGACATGACCCAGTTCGTGGGCGATGGTGGCTACCAGGCTGGTCGGCTTTTTGAATTGAGAAATATTGATGAATATTTTCTTCCGGGGTTCGTTGGAAGTCTTTGTGGCATACAGTCCGGCGGCTCCCGAATGGCTTTCTTCACCACCAAGACGGTGCTTCTCCGCGGTATTATCCCGGTCAGTGAAAAAATCCACCTCCACACACGCGGGGCTCACGTCCATATAGGCGCAAATGCGTTCCGCAAGCTTGAGGACACATTCCTCCGTGCCCTTGTACTTGTCAGGAAAGAATGACGGCTCCGGCAGGATGGTCCGGCGTCTTAAAAAATATTCTTCACCAAATTCTGTTAGCAGCCACTGAAAGGACCCTTCAATCCATGCCTGCTGATCATCCTTCAACGGTAATTTAGGATTTCCCCAAAACATGGCGGAATTTTTCCAGCAAGCGTCTTCATTTACAATAAAAAGAAAACTTCAAGCCGGCTTTAAATCCACGCGGCGGAATTTGCCAGGACAAAATCCGTTGTGGAATTTCGCTTGCCGACGCGGGGGTTCTGTGCAAAAACACTTTGGCAACGTATGAAGACCAAGGCTGACATCGTCGCAAACTGGCTCCCGCGTTACACGGGCACGCCGCTCAAAGACTTCGGCAAACACATCCTGCTCGTCAATTTCAACAACTACGTGGAGATGTTTGCCAAGCTGCACAAGGTGCCCATTCGCGGCGCGGACAAACCGATGCCCAACGCCACGGCCAACGGCATCACGATCATCAACTTTGGCATGGGCAGCGCGAGCGCGGCGACGATCATGGATCTGCTCTCGTCCATCCATCCGGAGGCGGTGCTGTTCCTCGGCAAGTGCGGCGGGTTGAAGCACGTGGCCAAGCTCGGCTCGCTGGTGCTGCCCATCGCGGCAATCCGCGGTGAAGGCGCCTCGAATGATTATTATCCGCCGGAGGTGCCGGCCCTGCCCGCGTTCAGCCTGCAAAAGGCCATCTCCACCACCATTCGCGACCATAAGCGTGATTATTGGACGGGCACGGTCTACACGACGAACCGGCGCGTGTGGGAGCATGATGAGGCGTTCAAAAAATATCTGAAGAAGATCCGGTGCATCGGCATCGACATGGAGACGGCGACGATTTTCATCACCGGTTTCCACAATGAGATCACCACGGGGGCGCTGCTGCTGGTGTCGGACCAGCCGATGACGCCGGATGGCGTGAAGACGGCGGCGAGCGATGCGAAGGTGACGCAGGCGTTTCTGGACAAGCATCTGCTCATCGGCATCGACTCGCTGAAGCAACTCATCCACGGCGGCCATACGGTGAAACATCTGCGGTTTTAGATTGTAGCGTCAGGCATCCTGCCTGACGAAGAGGGCGGCATCCCTGCCGCCCGGAAGAAACTTTGGATTTACCGCCTGCTCACGGAAAATCCCATGCGTCTCCAATGCTTAACGGTTTTTTCCGCCGGCCTGGAAGCCCGGCTCTACGGCAGGCAGGATGCCTGCCACTACGCAGAAACCCCCGCGAGTTCAGCGGGCGTTCCCGATTTCGGCGGCGAGGTCTTCCACGGTCCAGTTGGCGCGGGTGGATTGCAGTTTATCCGCCGCCGCGCCGTGCTGCCAGACGGCGTAGCGCAAAGTTTTAAACGCATCCGCCTGCAGGGTGGATTGCGCGAGGAGGCCGGTCAGAAAACCGCCCAGGAGATCGCCGCTGCCGCCCTGCGCGAGGTGCGGATTGCCGGAGGGATTCACAAAAATATCACCCTCAACGCGGCCGACGAGGGTTTGATGACCTTTCAAGATGACCCAGGCGCCGCCGAATTTTCTGGAGATTTCGCGCAGGGCCTTCACGCGGTCGGCCTGTACCCGGGGCACGGGCCAGTTCAACAGGCGCGCGGCCTCGCCGGGATGCGGGGTCAGGACGCGGATGTATTTTTTCAGAAATGGCTCGGGCGGCAGCAGGTCCAAGGCGCTGGCATCCACGATCAGAGGGTGCGGAAAATCCCGCCACATATGGCGGAGGGCGAGGCGCAGTTCCGCCGGGACATCCGGCCCGGCGAGCCCCGGCCCGACGAGCAACGCATCAAAATCAGCGAACATTTTTTTGGAATCCGCCTGCCAGAGGCCGACCATCGCGGCTTGCAACTGCCCGGCGACCGGATAATAGACATCCGGCTGCGTGTAGACCGTGACGAGCCCCGGCTGCGCCCGTTGCGCCCCGCGCGCAGCGAGCACCGCCGCGCCGTGGAAACCCAGGCTGCCGGCAATGATCGAGACGTGGCCGAACGAGCCCTTGTGCGAAGCGGCCGCACGCGCGGGCGGAAAATTTTGAAAATCCGGCGGCAGCGTCCAGTTCAATTCCGAGGCCAACGGGCAAGGGATCAGACCGACGTCATCGGCCACTTCCAGCCGGCCCACAAACGGCCACGCTGACGCGGCGAGCATTCCCGTTTTTGGCGCGCCGACGGTAAGCGTGACGGCGGCCTGGATGCACGCGCCGAAGGTTTCGCCCGTGTCGGCGTTGAGCCCGGAGGGAATGTCCACAGCCAGCACGGGAAGCCCGGCGGCGTTGACGGCGGCGATGAGCTGCTGCCAGGCCTCGGACAGCGGACGGTTCAGGCCGACGCCGAAAAGTCCGTCGATGACCAGCGCCGGCTTGGCCGACAACGCTTTTTCGACCTGTGGCAAATCTGTGTCGGGGGCCAGGAGATCGATGACCATGGCCTGACGGTCACCGAGAAATTCGCGGGCGGCGCGGGCGTCATCGCCGTTATGGCCCTTGCCGGCGAGGATGAGGATAGTGTCATTGGCGGACGTGAGCCGGCGGGCGCGGCGGGCGAGACACTCGCCGACGCGGCGGATGACCTCCGCCTCGGTTTGGCCGGCGGCCCAGGTGGCGGCCTCCCATTCACGCATCTGCGCGACGCTGATGACTGGAACTGGCATGGCCGGCAGGGTGGCACAAAAATGGCCTTTGCGCAAAAGGAGAAAGAAAAGCACCCATAAAAGCTCCAAGCACCAAGCTCCAACATCCAGAGAAATCCCAAGCTTCAAACCAGTCCTGATTTCTGCGAACCTTGTTGGCGGGGTTCTTTCGCGCTAATTGCCAGCCACGAAAAGCGGCGGTAAACCGGTCGCGCTTGACACAACTCATAGCAGTGCGGTTGCTTTAGCACCGCTTTGGGCGCTGGACAAGGATGATGGGGGACAATAGAGACGAATTAGCACCTTAATGAACTATGCGATTGTGAGCAGATGATCAAGACCTTGCAGTTCACCGATGGCGCAAAGGCGGTTTAAGCCTGTATTTATTGCTTGGAGATCCCTTCGCCCGCTTCGTTTGCTTTGCGCGACCCGCTCCCGTAACCTGATTGTCACATGGTTGTCACGCGATTGAAATTGTGTGACGAATCGGTGCGTGACATCCTGCCGACCGTGAAGCAGAGAATTTTAGTGGTGGATGACGAACCGGAGGCGGTGGAACTCGTGGAGTTCAACCTGAAGCAGGCCGGCTATGCCGTCACCACGGCGGCGGATGGCGCGGAGGCCTTGAAAAAGGCCCGGGCGCAGACGCCGGACCTCATCGTGCTGGATGTGATGCTGCCGGAGATGGACGGCTTTGAGATCTGCAAAACGCTGCGGCTCGAGGCGGCCACGGTGCGCACGCCCATCCTGATGCTCACGGCCAAGGCGGCGGAGATCGACCGCGTGCTGGGCCTGGAACTCGGCGCGGATGATTACCTGACGAAACCCTTCAGCCCGCGCGAGTTGATGCTGCGCATCAAAAAGATCCTCGCACGCGGCCAGGCCGAGGAAAAGCCGAAGGACCAGTTGCGCTTCGGCGACCTGCACATCGATGTGCCGCGCCACGTCGCGATGTGGAAGAGCAAGCCGATTGAGCTGACGGCGACGGAGTTCAAGCTGCTGACCATCCTGGCGCAGCGGAGCGGCCGGGTGCAGTCGCGCGACCAGCTCCTGCGGGATGTGTGGGAATACGACAGCCTGATCGATACGCGCACGGTGGACACGCACATGCGGCGGCTGCGGGAGAAGATCGGCGCGGCGGCGAAGCACCTGGACACGGTGCGCGGCGTGGGCTACCGGTTTGTGGAGTGATTTTCAACCACGGATGGACACAGATGAACACGGATTGGCTTCGCAGACCGGGCGCATTAATTCATGTGAATCATCCGGTGGCAGATAGGAGGACGGCGCGCGCGGAGCGACGCGCCCTACCTTGCTTCTTTTTTATCCGTGTGCATCAGTATCAATCCATGGTTAAATAATTCCCGTGTGGTTTTTGCTTTTCATCGTCGCCGTGGCCGCGCTGGCCGGCCTGCACTTCTGGTGGCGGGCGCGGTTCAACACGTTGCAGGGGCAGCGGGTGGCGGAGATCGAGACTTCCCAGCGCCG
The DNA here is from genome assembly GCA_031290985.1 of Verrucomicrobiia bacterium. Lineage (GTDB taxonomy): Bacteria > Verrucomicrobiota > Verrucomicrobiia > Limisphaerales > UBA11358 > UBA11358. The sequence goes on from JARLJW010000060.1 coordinate 46,020, forward strand.
CCAGCAGCAGACCGCCGTTGACGCCAAGGCGCAGCAGCAGGTGCTGTTCAATTCCATGCTGGAGGGCCTGCTGCTGCTGGACCGCACCCAGAAAATCTACCTCGCCAACCGCTCGTTCAAAAACCTGTTCGGACTGAAGGTCGAGCTGCGCGGGAAGACCATCCTGGAGGCGTTGCGGCTGCATGAACTCGATGACCTGGTCAAACGGGTGCAGGTAGAGGGGCAGGTTTTTGATTACGAGGTGAAGCTGCCGGATTTGAGCGAACGCTGGCTGCAGGTGAACGCCGCGGTGATCAACAACTCCGCCGGGGAGCGCGAGGGGACGATCCTGGTTTTCCACGATCTCACGCGGCTGAAGCAACTGGAGCGCCAGCGGGAGGAATTTGTGGCCAACGTGAGCCACGAGCTGCGCACGCCGCTTTCGCTCATCAAGGGCTATACCGAGACGTTGCTGGACGGCGCGCGGAACGATCCCGCCGTGGCGGAACGGTTCCTGAAGATCATCGAGCGCAACACGCAGCGGCTGGACCTGCTGATCCAGGACCTGCTGACGATCTCCGCGCTGGAATCCGGCCGGATGAAGCTGGAGCTGCAGCCGGTCAACCTGCACGCGCTCACTGAAAAAATTTTGGGCGACCTGCACACGAAGGCGGAGAACCGAAACGTGGTGCTGATGAACGAGGTGCCGGAACTCACCGCCAATGGCGATGTGAACCGGCTGGACCAGGTGATCGCCAACCTGGTGGATAACGCGATCAAGTACGGCCGGGTCGAAGGTCACGTGACCGTCGGCGGCAAGCAGCTCGAGGACGGCCGGCTGGAGATGTTCGTGCGGGACGACGGCCCGGGCATTCCGCCGGAGGCGATCGACCGGGTGTTTGAGCGGTTTTATCGCGTGGACAAGGCGCGTTCGCGCGACCAGGGCGGGACGGGGCTGGGACTTTCAATCGTAAAGCACATCGTACAGGCACACGGAGGCGAAGTCTGGGTGGAAAGCGATCCGGGCAAGGGGGCGACGTTTTTCTTTACGCTGCCGGCGGCGTAGGGGCGGGAAAAACTCCAAATTCCAAGCTCCAACATCCAGAGAAATTCCAAGCTTCAAACAGCCGGCACTGCATCACCCGGCTGGCACCATCCCGGTTACACGCAAAGCGCCGACACGCACCGAGTGAAGCGCCCTGCCATGGGTTTGGTGGTTGAACATTCGCCGGTGCCTGGAGGTTGGTGCTTGGAGTTTTTAAAATGTTCGCGTGAAAAATCTTGGTGGGCGGCGGCGGACATTCTAGCATCTGCGCATGGTTCATGTTGGCACCGGCTATGACGTTCATCAACTGGTCGCGGGGCGGAAGCTCTTCCTCGGCGGCGTGGAGATCCCGCACACGAAGGGCCTCGACGGCCATTCGGACGCGGATGCGCTGATGCACGCCATCTGCGACGCGGTGCTCGGGGCGCTGGGCGAGGAGGACATCGGCCACTTTTTCCCGAACACGGACCCGCGCTGGAAGGGCGTGCCGAGCAAGATTTTCCTGGAGGAGGCGGCGCGCATCGTCGCGTTGCGCCAGGGACGCATCGTGAACATCGACGCGACGGTGATCGCGCAGGCGCCGAAAATCTATCCGTACATCAAGGAAATGAAGCTGCGGATCGCGGAAGCGTTGGCGATGAACCTCCAGCGCGTGGGCATCAAGGCCACGACGAACGAGCACATGGGGTTCATCGGGCGGGAGGAAGGCATCGCGGCCATGGCGGTGGCGGCCATCGATCTGCCAGAATGATTTTCAAGCCACAGATGGATGCGGCTAAAAATCCGAGGACCGAAATCCGAAGGCCGAAAAAATCCAAATGCGGACAACTACAAATGAACGCCAATGGGAAAATCAGCCAAAATCACTTCGCCGCCCTTCACCCAAACCCGCCCCCTCGGAGGGACAAAGGAATTCGCCCTGGGTTTCAGAAAAACCCGGTTTCAATCTTTGTTTAAAACGCATTCAATCTGTGCTTAAATAACTTCCCATGCCCAAAGCCGAAATCGCCTGGAAACGCGTCACCGAGGACGGTGAGAAATTGCAGGTCTACGTGCAGCACGTGGGCCGCGAGTGGAAATTCTTTCACCGCGCCAAGCGGTTCGACAACTGGCAGCCGGTCAAGGAACCGCCGCTGGAGGACTGGCTGGAGCTGCTGGAGTCGTTGCAGCGGCTCGTCACGCGCCGGCGCTACCAGCCGGATGACGAGGTTTTGCTGCGCCGGCAAATCCGCGAACGGTTTCCAGAAGCGGACGTTTAGAGGATATCCCATGCCGAATAGACCGGCGATGGGTGGCGGCGGGATTAATAACGAGGGTCGTGCAGCGTTGAAATAGCGCGCCCTTTTTTGTCAAAAGCAATGCCTTTTTGAGCTTGAAACAACCGGCCGGGTGGCTGCATTCTAGTGCAAATCTTGCGGCGAGATTGGGGGAGCAATTGTTGCTGCTTAACTGGATTAATTTGCGGATTGTACATCAATAAATACGTTTTATGTTGAGCAGCGATCCGGTCTTTGTTGTCGGGGTGTTCCGTTCCGGCACGTCATTGCTGTGCTCCATCCTCAATCAAAACCCGAAGATCGCCCTGATGTTCGAGTGCGATGTCTGGAATTTTCCACGTCCCCTGCTCAACCTGCGGTTCAAGCACAACTGGGCGGAACGGATTGAGTTCTACAACCAGGCGCTGTCCCGGCACCGGATGGTGACGGGGAACGACCATTCCGGGCTGGCCAAGATCCGGGTGCCGGTGGACATGTACCACACGTTTGGCGACGCCAAAGGCGCGGCGGTCAGCGGCGAGAAGTCGCCGTTCTACTGCGACCGGCTGGTGCAGTTGCACAAGCAATACCCCCGGGCGGCGTTCATCCTGGTCTGGCGGAACCCGGTGGAGGTTTATCGCAGCGTGCTGAAGGCGGGGAAGACCTCGAGGTTTTTCGGCAAACCGGGGATGTTGAGCCGGATGATCTATCATCAGGAACAGGCCATCCTGCAGGCCGGGCAGATCGAAAAAAGCGGCGCGCGCGTCTTCCGGGTCAATTACGCCGACGTGGTGGATCAAACTGAAAGGACCTGCCGGGACATCAGCGCCTTCCTGGGCGTGCCGTACGACGAGCGGATGCTGCGCCTGAACACGGCGGACCTCTCCGCCATCTACAAGGCGCCGCACCATGCCTATCTCCGGCGCGGCATCATCGAGCGTCAGAAATACGAAAAAGAGCTGGTGTCACCGGCCACCGCCAGGAAACTGGAGCGCTACCGCGGCCGGTGGGAAAAAATGCAGATCAAGTGGCTCAAACCCGCGAACGAAGCCGGGCTGGCCCGGCCGCGGATGCTGGAGTTTTATTATCATCATGCGATGGGCAAGGCGCTGACCTTTTACGATTCGCTGGTGCGCGCCGGTTTCGAGTTCCTGCCGCTGACCTGGCTGCGGATGTATCGCCTGCTGAAAATCTGGCTGGTCAACCCGCCGTCCGGCGCCGTGGATGAAAAAACCTCCATGGTCAAGGACCTGAAACGACACTGGCTGACCATCTTCACGGCCACGGCCTTGATGGCGACCGTCATTTGCATCCATGCCCGCAGCAATCCGCACCTGATGTTCCTGCTGTTTTACGCCGCACCGTGCGCGCTGCTGGCGCTGGTGGTCAACACGCGCTGGGCCACGCTGTTCGTGGTCATCGCCTCGTTCGCGGCGCCGTGGGTGCAGTATGACGGCGACTCGGATTATCATTCCGCCGTGGTTTTCACCTGGAACTGCGTCAGCCGGTTCATCCTGCTGGAGATCCTCATGCTGACGCTCGGGCGCATCCGTCTGGAGTTCAACAAGAGCGACCCGCACACCAAATGAAGCCGCCCGCCTCAAAGAACATCGTCGCCAGCATCAGCCAGGTTTCACTTGCCGAACGGGAAAAGCGCAACCGGCACCGGGGCTGCGTGCTGTGGTTCACGGGCCTGTCGGCGGCGGGCAAATCCACCATCGCCAACGAGCTGGAGGCGGCGCTGTTCGCGCGCGGCTGCCAGACGTTCGTGCTGGACGGCGACCGGGTGCGCCACGGGCTGTGCAGCGACCTGGATTTTTCCGAGCACAGCCGGCATGAGAACATCCGGCGGGTGGGCGAGGTGGCGAAACTTTTTTCCGACGCGGGCTTCATCTGCCTCGCGGCGTTCATCTCGCCCTATCAGGCGGACCGCCGGCTGGTGCGGGAGGTGGTGGGCGAAAAATTTGTGGAGGTGTACGTGAATGCGCCGCTGACCGTCTGCGAAGCGCGTGATCCCAAGGGCCTGTATGTGAAGGCGCGCACCCACAAGATCAAAAACTTCACCGGCGTCTCCGCGCCGTACGAGCCGCCGTTGAACCCGGAGATCGAAGTGCGTACGGACAAGCTGTCCGTGGCCGGGGCGGTGGATAAAATCCTAGGCTACGTCCAGAAACATTTCAACGTGCGCCGCCAGGCCTCCCGCGCAAAACCCGCCAAGATCAGCTGGCAGGACTGGTAAACGGCTCAACCGAATTGGTGATGGCGCGGGCGCGGGCAAAGCGGTTTAATTTCTCCATGCACAAATCCCTTTGGTCCGCCGCCGTGGTCATCGCCGGCGCGTTGCTTTTTTCCGGCTGCAGTTCCCGTCATGGCTGCCTGAACTGCGGCGGAGGAGGACAGATGGCTTCGACGACCGCTCCGGCGGCGGCGAAAAAAGCACTGGCGGACCTGCCGGCCAACTGCGACCCGAAAACCATCGGTGAAAAAGTCTGCGCCAATTTTCTGCCGCGCAAAATCTATTACAACGCGGACGGCTACATTGTTTATCCCGAGGTGTGCGCGGCGTTCGGGGCGCTGCGGTTCGCCGCGGCGGCGGGCGACGGCGCGCTGCAGCAAAAGCTGATCGAACGCTACGCCTTCATCCTCACCCCGGAGGGAAGCAAAAGCGTTTCGACGAACCGGCATGTGGATTTTCATGTGTTCGGGGTCCTGCCGCTGGAGATCTACCTGGTGAGCGGGGACGAGCGGTATCGTGATTTCGGCCTGCGGATGGCGGATGATCAATGGCTGAATCCGCGGCCGGACGGCCTGTGCGCGGAGACGCGCTGGTGGGTGGATGATTGCTTCATGATCGGCAGCCTGCAGATTCAGGCGTATCGCGCGGGACACGACGCAAAATATGCGGATCAGGTGGCAACGGAACTCGCCGCGTATCTCGACAAGCTGCAGCAGCCGAACGGGCTGTTTTATCACGCGGATGTGAGCCCGCATTTTTGGGGGCGCGGCAATGGCTGGTTCGCCGCGGCGCTGGCGGAGGTGCTGCGTTCGCTGCCGCCGGACCATCCGAAATACGCGCGGCTGATGGCGGGTTACCAGACGATGATGGCATCGCTGAAGAAATACCAGGCGCCCTCGGGGCTGTGGCGGCAACTGGTGGACAATGACCAGGCGTGGGATGAGACGAGCTGCACGGGGATGTTCACCTACGCGCTGATCGTGGGGGTCAGGCACGGCTGGCTGGATGACAGCTACGCGGAGGCGGCGCGGCGCGGGTGGACCGGTCTGTGCGGAAAAATTGATGACACGGGAGCCGTCCACGACGTGTGCGTGGGCACAAACCAGAAGGATGACACGCAGTATTACCTGGACCGTCCGCGCGCAACGGGGGATCTGCACGGGCAGGCCCCGATCTTGTGGTGCGCGTGGGCGTTGTTGGAAAAGTGAAGCCCCGACGGCCGGCCCGGGCCGGGCAATGCGGGAGGCTCGATTCGAAGGCGGCTTGCCTGGCAACTTCCCCAAGGGGTAGCTGTCACAGAATCATCAGGCAGGGTATTTTGAGGTTGAAGATCCCGTGAACCATCGGCCGGCCAGTTCCAGCCGTTTTGTGGGATCATGCCAAACCCAGCAGCCAGATCAACCATGAGACCCAAGCGATGCAACGCCTGTGAGCGGCAGTGGTTCGGCAGCAGTAATTTCTGTCCCAATTGCGGTGAACCCCGGCCCGGCCGGCAGGGTTCGCAGCGTCAGCCAGACCCGCATTGGAGGAACATGTTGTGGGTGGCGGTCGCCGTAACCCTGCTGATTGTATTGTTGAAAATCGCCTAAACCGCGGCCAGCCGGATTCTGTTTGCCGAGGCGCCCCCATCGCTTCAGATTTATCTGGTAATTTCAGCCAGAGGGGGGCATGGTTGAAGCAATCAGCAGTTGAATCTTGCGGAGTCGTAAATGCCTTATAATTTATTGGGCAAAGTTTTGTTCCCCGGCCGGCAGCGCCAGGAACGCAGCAGCAAGTCGAAGACCGTGGTTGGCGTCGTGTTCGCGGCGCTCATTTTGGGCGGTGGTCTGGGCGTCATCTTCCCTCTGCCAAACCTCCATCAAAAGCCAGGAAACCCATGACCTCATTTTGCATTTATTTTGGGAGCTACAGCCTGGGATGTATTTTTATGATGGTGTTTTTTTTGATCGGACGGGCCCCGGCCCTGACCGAACGGAACTGGCCCTGGCCGGTTATTTTCCTATGGCCATTGCTGGTGTTCTGGCCCCTGCACGCCCTGGCCGGGCTTTTTATAAAACGCCAGACGCGCAAGCATAAATAGGGCGGATTTGATTTTGCAGCGTGGCCGGCGAAATGAGCCCGCGGCCTGACGGCGAGAATTTTGGGCTCCAAGAAACGATCCCTGCCCCAAAGCGCCCGCCGCGCCGGCAAGCAGGGTCGCAGCGCGACCCTGCCCACCTTTGCCGAAATGCCCCGGCGAGATTGCAAACAGGTGCCCAGACCGCAATTTCTCAGATCCAATTTTTGCGGACGAGCCAGGTTTTGATGACTTGGGTCAGGCCAACGTAGCAGATCAGCGTGGCGGCGATCAACGGCCAGAACTGCCACGGCAACGGCACAAAGCCCAGGTACTGCGCCAGGGGCGAATACGGCAGGAAGGCGCCAATGCCCATGATGGCAAACGTGGTCAGGGTCAACTGCCAGCTCGCACGCGACTGGATGAACGGAATCTGGTTGGTGCGGATGACGTGGACGATGAGCGTCTGGGTCATGAGCGATTCCACGAACCAGCCGGTGCTGAACAACGAGGCGGCGTAGGTGTGGTCGGTGTCCGCCGGGTTGGCGAAACGCGCCATGAGTTCCGGAGTGGGCGGGACGAGGCCGAGATTGCTGCACTTGAAATAGAAATACATCAGGGCATAGGTCGTGTAATCGAAAATGGAGCTGATGGGGCCGATGAACAGGATGAAGCGGGTGATTTCACCCATGTGCCACGGACGCGGTTTGGAGATGATGGCGGAACCCACGTTATCCGTGGGGATGGGCACCTGCGAGAAATCGTAAAGCAGGTTGTTCGACAGCACCTGGATGGGCTGCATGGGCAAAAAGGGCAGCCACGCGCTCGCGCCCAGCACGCTGAACATGTTGCCGAAGTTGGAACTGGCGCCCATGCGGATGTATTTCAAGATGTTCACGAACACCTTGCGGCCTTCCAGCACGCCCTCCTCCAGCACCATCAAATCCTTCTCCAGCAAAATCATGTCGGCGGATTCCTTGGCGATGTCCACGGCGGTGTCCACGGAGATGCCCACATCCGCGGCGCGCAGCGCGGGCGCGTCGTTGATGCCGTCGCCCATGAAGCCGACGACGTGCTTGTTGCGCTGCAACGCCTGCACGACGCGCTTTTTGTGTGCGGGCGAAAGCCGCGCGAAGACATCCGTGGCCTCGACCTCTTTGGCGAGTTCCTCGTCCGTCAATTTTTCCACCTGGCTCCCGAGCAGAATCTTTTCCGCGTGGATGCCGACCTCGCTGCAGACCTTGCGGGTGACCAGATCGTTGTCACCGGTCAGGACCTTGACGGTGACGCCGTTCAGCCGGAGCGCGGTGATGGCCTTGGCGGCGGAATCCTTGGGGGGATCGAGGAAAGCGAGATAGCCGGCGAGCACCAGATCGTTTTCATCGGCCTTGGTGAAGGTGGTCTGGGCGCCCAGCTTTTTGGTGGCGACGGCGAGCACCCGGAACCCGTCCTCGCTCAAATCATTGACCTGCTGCACAAGGTCGCCGACGAGAATGGGCTCCATGGGCAAAATTTCGCCATCGTTTTCGAAGTACGCGCATTTGGCAAAAACCGCCTCGGGCGCGCCCTTGGTAAGCAACTGGCGTTCGCCGTTGGGGCACTCGATGGCGACGGACATCATGCGGCGCGAGAAATCGAAGGGTATCTCATCCACCATTTTGTATTTATCGACGCCGAGCTCGCCATGCAACTGCTTATATTTCAGCACGGCGCGGTCGAGGACGTTTTTCAGGCCGGTCTGGAAATGGCTGATGAGGTAGGCATCGCGCAGGACGGACTCGCTTTCGTTTTTGAAGACATCCACGTGGAGTTCGAGGATGACGTGGTCGATGGTGAGCGTGCCGGTCTTGTCGGTGCAGAGGACGTCCATGGCGCCGAAGTTCTGGATGGAGTTGAGCTTTTTGACGATGACTTTTTTCCGGGACATGGCGAGCGCGCCCTTGGAAAGGCAGACGGAAACGATCATGGGCAGCATTTCCGGCGTGAGGCCGACGGCCACGGCCATGGAGAAGAAAAAGGCGTCCTTCCAGTTGTGCTTGAACAGGCCGTTGATGAGGAAAACCATCGGCACCATCACCAACATGAAGGTCAGCATCAACCAGACGTATTTTTTGACGCCCTTGTCGAAGGCGGTCTCAATCTGCTGGCCGGCGAGGCTGCTGGCCATCTTGCCGAAATAGGTCTGGGGGCCGGTGGCGACAATGACCGCCGTGGCCGCGCCGCTTTCCACGCTGGTGCCGAGGAAGCAGATGTTGGTGTGCTCGATGGAGGAGACGTTGGCACGGAGATCGCGCGCCTCGGATTTCTCCACGGGCAAAGATTCGCCGGTGAGCGTGCCCTGGATGATGAACAAGTCCTTGGCCGCAATGAGGCGCACGTCGCCGGGAATCATGTCGCCGGCGGAAAGTTTGACGATGTCGCCGGGCACGAGCTGCTGCAGGGGGATTTCCTTCGCCTGCCCGTCGCGCACGACGGTGGCGGTGACCTTGATCATGGCCTTGAGCTTGGCCGCGGCGTTGTCCGCCTTGGTCTCCTGCACGAAACGCAGGGAGACGCCAAGGACGACCATCAGGAGCATCACGGTGCCGGCGCGCATGTCGCCGGTGGCATAGGAGATGGTGGCCAGCACGGTGAGCAGGATGACCAGCGGATTGCGGATCGCGGTCCAGAAGCGGTGCAGCCATTCGTGCTTGCGTTCCTGCGCGACCTCGTTGGGGCCGAAAACTTCCAGCCGTTCCGCGGCCTCCTCCCCGGTCAGGCCTTGGAGCGAGGTTTCGAGGCGGCGCAGGGTTTCAGCCGCCTCCTGGGTGGCCGAATCGCGCAATAAATCAGCCATTTGCTGGCCGTTGGGATTTTGCATGGGCATAAAAAATCAGGCAACGTAACGTTCCAAAACGGTGATCAAGGAGCGCAGGTTGGCGCGGCCTTCCGCCGGGGTGACGGCGCGTTCGATGCACGAGTGCATGTGGGATTCCAGGACCTCCTCGCTGAATGACTTCAGGGCGCGGCGCGAGGCGACGACCTGCATCAGCAGATCGGCACATTCGGCATCGGCCTCCACCATCTTTTCAATGGCCTCGATCTGGCCCTTGATCTTGCGCAGACGGACAACCAGGGCGCGTTTTTCCAATCCGGGACGGGTGCGGGCGGGTTTCATATATGGCGTAAGCTGGCAACCATGGCATATAGGGTATGGGGGTATGTGGTATTTTCAAGCCCGGATGGAAAAAATTTGGGATGGCGGCGGGAGCCAAACCGGATTCAAGTTCCGGCCCGCCATACGTTCGTATGATTGCCTTGCGGAGGATGTAAGATTACTTTGAACCCGTCATGAGCGGCGTTTTAGCAGAAAAAAAAGCCATCCAGGTGGCGTTGGTGGAGGATGACGAGGAGATTCGCGCGAATCTGACCCACGTCTTCCGCCGCAGCCCGGATTTCCGGCTGATGGGCAGCTACCCGGACGCGGAAACCGCCATGATCGAGCTGCCGCACTGCCAGGTGGACGCCGTCCTGATGGACATCAACCTGCCGGGCATCGACGGCGTCGAATGCGTCCGCCGGCTGAAGCCGCGGATGCCGAAGGTGCAGTTCATCATGCTGACGATTTATGAGGATGGCAACCGGCTGTTCAAATCGCTCATGGCCGGGGCCAACGGGTATCTCTTGAAACGCACGTCGCCGGCGACGTTGCTGGCGGCAGTCCGGGAAGCCCACACGGGCGGCGCGCCGATGACGCCGGAAATGGCGCGGCGGGTCGCAAAGTATTTTCAGGACCTGCCCAAGCCCGCTTCCGAAATGGAACAGCTCACCCGCCGCGAGGTGGACGTGCTGGAACAGCTTGCCAAGGGTTTTCGCTACAAGGAAATCGAAGACAACCTCAACATCAGCACCGGCACGCTGCGCAGCTACATCTCCAATGTGTATGAGAAACTTCATGTGCATTCGCGCACGGAAGCCGTGGTCAAATATCTGAACCGCCCGGAACGCGCTCCCGGCTGATCAATACTGCAACCGGAAAAACTGCTGCGGCCAGGCCGTGAGGGAATTCGTATAGGGGCTCACGATGCCGGTCAGGTTTTCGTAGGGACCGGAAACATTCGTGGCCCGCTGCAAAGTATAAGCGCCGCTCCAGCTCAGGACGCCATTCCGGTCAAAGACCAGCCACGGACGGACCATGAGCAACGCCGGCGCGCTGGTCGTGGAGCCGGCGTAGTTGCTGAACACGGCGGCGTAGTTCCCGATGTTTCCCGGCTGCACATTGGCGATGGCGTAATTGGTCGCCTGGGCGCCGGCGATGGCGGCGCCGTTCAATTGCCACTGGCAGGTCATCGGCACCAAACTGCTGGCGGTCGCGCCGAACTGGACGTTGTCGCCCTGGTTCACGGTTTGCGGCAGCGGCGCCGCCGTGATCTGCGGCGGAGCCACCGGCAGGGCACCCGCCTCCACGGATGCCGGCCCTTCGCCCGCATTGTTGGTGGCGGCCACCACATAATAGAACGTCGTGCCATTCACCGCAGTATTGTCCTGATAATTGGTCGCACTGACGCCACCGGCCACCACGGCATAGGGACCGCCGCTGACGGTGGAGCGTTTGACATCATACGCCGCCGCCCCGAGGGTGGCCGGCCACACGAGCGAAACCTGGGCGTTGCCGGGGTTGGCCGTCAGCCAAGCGGGCGCGACCTGCGGCGTCACGGACACATTATCGAAGACGGCGGTGCTCAAGACATTCGTGTTGTGGCTGCACCCGGCCAGACCGATAAACACATTGGTTCCCATCGCCAAGTTCGTGGACTGCACCTGGACATAACTTATGCCATCCCCCGAAACCGCCGCGGTGAAGTTGCTGCCGCTGCGCGTAAGCTTCAACCAATACGGGGCCAACGCCGCCGGGCCGGCCAGGTCGGTGCTGACGCCGCCGGCCGCTGCCCGGAAATCCATCCGCACCCCGTTGCTCGGAGTCAGCACCGTCGCGACATACACCGCGTTGGTGGCCAGGCTTTCGCGGATCATCACGCCGGCCTTGGCCAGCGCATTGGTGGTCGATTGCGATTTAATCCGGGCGATGATCGTGCCGTCGCCGTTGAACGGCTGGTAAACAAAATGAAACGCGTCCGCGCTGCCCGCGATGTCCGCGCCGCTGTTATAAACACTGAACTTGCCGCCGCTCGCGGTGTAACCGGCGCCGCCGGACAGGTTGACACTGCCAATGTCGCCGTCCAGCCACGGGCTGGGCAGATTGCCGGTGACCGATTGCGGCGTGGCGTTTACCGGGGCGGAAACCGGTCCTTCGCCATAGGAATTGACCGCCGAAATTTCATAATAATAGGTCGTGCCATTGCCCAGCGGCGCGTCGGTGTAATTCGGCGGACCCACCACGGTCGTGTTCAAGGCATAGGCACCGTTCGTGTTGATGGCCGTGTAAACCTTGTAGGAGGTTGCCGTCGGCACCGCGTTCCATTGCAACGCGATCTGCGCGTTGCCCGGGACGGCCGCCACGCTCGAGGGCGCCGGGGGCAGATTATTCACCACATGCCAGACGACCTGGTTGACGGAATCCCAAGACAAGTAGCCCAGCGTAAAATCCTGCCGGATGCCGCCACCGCTCACAAAGGCGTTGTCGATGGGCGGACCGAAATTGGTCGCCCCGTTGTTCGTGGTGAAATAACCCCAGAAGCCATAGAGGTCGTTCAGCTCAAAGGTGCCGTTGGTCGAGGACAGCAAGGTCAGCCGGACATGCGAGCCGCCGTAATAATCCTGGGCGTAGCCGTTCAGAAAATTGGTCACCCACACGCCGCGGCCGTTGTCATACGGACTGCCCAAGATGGACTGGCCCAGACGGGAATAATAGGCCTGGATGCCCGCGTTGGTGCTGCTGCTGTTGGCCAACATCCCCTCGTACCGCTCGGCGTGTTGAAAATCTGGGTAGGACAGTTTCGCATTTCCCGCCGCATCCAGCACGCCGTACCACAACGCGCCGGCCGTATTATCCTGCCAACTGAACCAGATCACGGTCTGCACATAAGGCGTGGCCCGGATGGCGTTGAACGCCGTGACCAAGTTCGTGTCCTGCACGACCGTCGACACCCCGTTGCTGTTGATGTTGTTGGTGGTCTGCCACCCGAACTCGGTGATGAAGGTCTTCTTCGGGCTGCTGGTGCCCTCATATTTCGTGAGCGCCTGATGCACCCAGTCCTCGTACTGCCGGAACGTGTTCGAACTCACCACCCCGCCCTGCGTGATGTAGACATGCTGCCCGATGCCATCCAGCGGATACGCATTATAGGCGGATTTGGTATGGGCAAACGAACCGCCCTTGACCAGGTTCGTCCCGGTGTTGTAAGTGTCATCGAGATATTGTCCGCCCGCCGAGCTGTAGCTCGTGCCGAACGCGCTCAGGCCAAAGAGCCCGCCCGAGAACAGCGTCACATCATTGAGATGATACGTCTGGTGAACCGCCTCCCAACTGCGCGTGAGCAACCAGCCAAAGTTGGACGGATACACAAAGGTGGCGCCGGTGTAGACGCCGCTCGAGGGATTAACCGTCCAGCAGTTCGGCTCGTTCCATAATTCGAAGAGCTTCACCCGGTCGTGGAAATGCTGGACCAGCGGCACCACCGCATTGGTGGCGTAGTTTTCGACATAGGCATTGTCGCCGTTGAAGCCTGGATTGTTCTCTGAATTGTTCGCGCACCAGTCGCTCTGGCTGCCGGGCCAGGAGCCGCCGTCAATCAGCATCAGCACTTGGAGACCCGCATTGTGCGCGTTGTTCACCACGATGTCGTAGTAGCCGAGCATCGTGGCGTCCCAGTTGGTGTGCCCCTTCACGAGGGCCATTTCCACGCGCACCCAGCCCACTTCGCCCTGGGACAACTGGTTGGCCATCGTGCTGGTGAAATTGATGTGCCCCGTGGTGTGATCCACCGTCCAGCCCACGTCCGTCCCGTGCGGGCCGGCCGCCCGCGCCAGCACCGCCAGGCTGAAAAGCAGCCAGCAGCTCAGGGCTCGATGCGTGGGCGTCATGGTTCAACAGGTAAAGACCGCCGGCACCGCCGGCCAACAGCCGTGACGGCGCCTCGCGGCGCCGTCAGCAGGATACTACATCTGTCTTTCAAAGGTTTCGGTGGATAATCGTCGCTTCCGTTCACGGCGTCGTGATGACATAGAAGCGCTGCGGATAGTTCGTGGCCGTGTTGTCCTTGAAGGTCACCGTGCCGCCCGAGAACGTGCCGCTCGTCAGCAGCGTCCAGGTGCTGGTCACCGGCTTGAAGGTCAGGTTGGTCGTCGTCCAGAGCCGGTAATTGCCGGAGGTGCCGGAGAATTTCAACTGGAAATTCCCGTCACCCAGTTGGAACGGCGCCTGGACAAACTGCGGCGCGGCCGGCGTGCCGCCGACAACTTTCAGCGTTCCATTCGTCAGGCCGGAGGCGTCCCAGGACAGGCCGCTGCTGAGCGCCGGCAGATTGGTGGTCGAGAAGGTGCCGGCATAAGTCGCGGCATTGAACAGGTGGAAGGTGTCGCCGGATTGCAGCGTGCCGCTCGCGACGATGTTCAACGTCCCGCCCAGGGTCACGGTGGTGAGGCCCGCGATCGCATCGTTGGTGGCGCTCGTCACATGGCTGACCTTCATGATATTGGTTCCCGCCAGGTTCAGCGTGTTGTTCACCGTCAAGGTGCCCACCGCCGTACCCAGCGCGAGCGTGCCGCCGCCCTGCACCGTCACTGCGCCGCCGATGACGCCATAACCGCCCAGCGTCGCGTTGGTCGCCACGGTCACCGTGTTCGCGCCCAAGGCGCCGTTCACCTGCACCGTGCCGCCATTGACGGCCGTGGTGCCGGAATAAGTGTTGGCCCCGCCCAGGGTCAGCGTGCCGCCGCCCGTATGCGTCAGGTTGCCGGTGCCGGAGATGAGCGAATTGTTCGTGATGCTGTCCGAGTGATTATACGCCAGCGTGCCGTTGTTGGTGACGGCTCCGGAGCCGAGGCTGCCGCACGTCGTGCCGCTGCCGAGCTGCAGCGTACCGCCGGTGTTCAGCGTGCCGCCGGTGTAATTATTCGTCGGGCAGGTCAGGATGACCGTGCAGACGGCATGAGAACCTTTCTTCAACGTGCCGGGGCCGGTGATCGGGCCGGAGATGGTGAAACCGTTGGGGCCGCTAAATACACCCACCGTGGCGGCGCTCACCAGGTTGATGGTGCCGCCGAAATTAACCACCGTCCCCGCGTCATTCGCCTCCAAGGCGCCGGCGAAGCTGGGGCCGGGGCCATCGCCATTCAAATCAATATTATTGGTGATCGTTCCGTAATTGCCACCGCCGCCGACCGCGAGGTCCGCACCGGAGGTGACGACCGCCTTGCCCGTGCCGAGCGCATGGGCGCTGCGGATCTGCAACTCGCCCTGGGTGATGAACGTGTTGCCGGAGTATGTGTTATTGGCATTGGTGAGCACCCCCGACACGATGTCGCCCAGGATGATCTGCACCCCGCCGGTCTTCGTCAGGCTGCCGGGGCCGGAAATGGTGTTCGGAATGAAAAACACCCCGTTCGTCGAAAGGATCGTGCCGCCATTGGCACCCAGCGTCCAGAAACGATTAAACTGGCTGGCCGTCGGCCGCGCCCCGCCGAATTCAAACGTGCCGCCGTTGAGCGTGATGTTGGTGCCCGCGCCCAAGGTGGACGCGCTGCCATTGAGGGCCACGCTGGCCACGATCAAAGTGCCGCCATTGACCATCACGGGCCCGGTGAAATTATGTCCCGTGGTGGTGATCGCCAAGGTGCCCGAACCGGCTTTCGTCAGCCCGGTGAAACCGGAAATCTTGCCGGAACCGGCCAGGGTGTAATTCTGCGTCGAATTGGTGAACAGCACCGCACCCGGCTGCGCGGTCACCCCGAGGGTCACCGTGGTGTTCGCACTGGTGTCATCGAACGAAACACTGTCGCCGTTGTAAAACTTCTGGCTGCCGTTGTTCCAGTTGACAGTGTTGGTGATGTCCCACAAGCCGCCGCTGCTCGCGCCCGACCACACCAGATTCGTCGGCCCGCCCGCGACATTCAGGCGGAGCTGGTTGACGCCATTGTCATTCAGCGTATACGTGTAACGCGTGCCCGGGGATGCAACGGCATTGAACAAGCTGGACTCGCTGCCGTAGTTCACCAGCACATACGAACCGGGGCTCGTGAGCACACCCACCGGGTTGATCTGGATGTTGGCCGCCTGGGGATCGAGGTTGCCCATCACATTGAGCAGGCTGTTCGTGCCGCCGCCGGGCGTGGTGGCGGCGCCGAGGTTGAAGTACAACGTCGAATTTGCATTCAGCGTAAGATTATTCGAGAACGTCAGCGTGCCTGGCACGTTGTTGGCCCCGCCTTGGATGGTGGCCGGACCGGTGCAGCCGATGCTCCCGTTGATCGCCCCGCTGCCCATGAGCGTCTGGTTAATGCTGCCGGCGCTCAAATTGAAAGTCCCGGGCTGGGAGACATCAAAGGTCGCATTGCTGAACACATTGATGCTATAGGTGTTTTGCATGGTGGCACTCGGACCGAGCGCCAGCGTGCCGGCCTCCACCGTCGTGACGTTGGTCTGGTTGTTGTTGCTGTAAAAAGTCCAGGTGCCCGCATCCACCTTGCGCACGGCGATGCCCGCGCCGGTGATCGAGCTGTAGACCAGCCCGTTGCCCGGGCCGCCAAACTGGAAGGGCCGGGCCGTCGTGCTGAGCCCGATGGGCCCGTTCAAGGTCAGCGTGCCCGCATTCACCACCATGTAGGCCTGGCCGCCGCCGCTGAATTCAAACATGTTGCCGTTGATGGTATTGTCGCCGGCCTCGTTGATGATCGTGCCCTTGTCATCGCTCACGGTGAATTGCAGCGCGGTGGGCAGGCTGATGTTGCCGTTCGTGCCGTTCAAATGCAGGCCCGCGCCGACATTGTTATTGGCGATATAAATCGTCTTCGGGCTGGTGCCCAGCGCGGCGCTGTTGTTGATCCACACCGCCCCGCCATTGTTCGTGAAATTGCCGGTGAACGTGTTTGCCCCGCTCAAGTTCAGCGTGCCCAGGCCATCCTTGTACAGCCCGTAGCTGCCGGACACCACGCCCGAAACCGTCAACGCCTGGTTCGACGCCACCACCCAGGATTGGCCGCCGCCCAGGGCCACATTCGCGGAAATCGCCAGCGGCTGGGTGGCGTTCGCCAGATTGATCCCCACGCCGGTGCCGGCCAGCAAGGTCAGCGTGTTCACATCCGAGTTGATGGAGACCGGCGCGGGCGGGTTGCTTACGATGATGTTGCCGACCGTGAAATCGGCCCCCAGCCAGTTGCTCAGGCTGGACGTGGAAAGATTGTTGTAGAACACCCAGTCGCCCGAAGTGGGCAGCGCGTTGCCGCTCCAGTTGGCCGGGGTGGTCCAGTTATTATCCGTGCCCCCCAGCCAGGTCTGATCCGCCAAGGCGGGCCGGCTCAAAGTCACAAGGGCAACGATGACGAGGAGGTATTTTAATAGGTTCTTCATAAGAAGGGTTTTATGGGATTTTTACGATACAGGAAATTTCTCGCGAATGGGGGGAATCAACACTCAAACGCGCGCTCTCAAGTGCTCATTAGGCATGGCCATCTGGACAATCGGGGTTGCAATAAGACAACCTTCCCACAAAACCCCCGGTCGCGAAACCGTACTTTTGTATGGGCCGCGAGGTAACCCGAAAACCACGGTTGGGGAGCACGCCCGCCCCGGGCGTCGCCGACCGCGCCCTTGCGGCCGGCCTTGGTAGCCGACTGCCACCTGTAACTGAATTTTCATATAATCCGCGCATACCATCGCACCGGTGCCCGGTTTTTCCTCGCCACTCGTCACTTGTCACCCGCCACACGCGAGGTTTAACTTTGTTTAATTTGGTTTAATTTTTGGGTTTTCATTGGCCTTTTCACAGATTTTCCATCGCCCAAAACGGACTCTTCTCTCACCGGTCGCACCCGCGAACGCGCCAGCGTATTTTGGACTGCGGTGGCAGAGCGCAGCGGCGACACCGCTTTCGCCTGCCACCAAAGCAGCCTTGCCTCAAAAACAATGCCGCCAACACTCGGACGATTTTGCAGGTGCCATTACTCGTCACTTGGCACCCGCCACATGCGAGATTTAACTTGCTTTAATTTGGTTTAATTTTTGCGTTTTCATTGGCCTTTTCACAGATTTTCCATCGCCCAAAACGGACTCTTCTCTCACCGGTCGCACCCGCGAACGCGCCAGCGTATTTTGGACTGCGGTGGCAGAGCGCAGCGGCGACAC
>JARLJW010000061.1 GCA_031290985.1 Verrucomicrobiia bacterium
GCGAGTGGTGGCGCACCCTCTTGGAGCGGTTAACCTCGCCGCTGCCCAACTGCAATGCAGTTGAAGAACTCAAAGCAAACTATCCAGGTTCCGCCGTCTATGCATGATTAAAATCAATACCCTAACTGCATGGATTGGGCTTTAGGCGGTTCGGGGGCCTTTACCCACCCGGGCCGCCTAAAGGCGGAACTCCAAACGGGGGCAAGTGTCCTCAGGATGCGCCCCCTGGCCGCACCGGGGAAGGTGTGCGGTCAAAAGCACAGGTGTGCGGGGTAACACCCAGTATTCAGGGCGCGGCCGGAGGCATAGGATCGCAGCCATAGGTGAAAACTGCGGCCAAACAATTTGCCCGGCGAACGTGCGGTTTCACGTTGATCGAACTGCTGGTGGTCATTGCCATCATCGCCATCCTGATGGCGCTGTTGCTGCCGGCGCTGTCAAAGGCCAAGGCCCAGGCCTGGCGCGTCAAGTGCGCCAGCAATCTACACCAGATCGGCGTGGCCTTGATCCTGTATGTGGATGAATCCAAGAAATATCCCGTCTTTGGCGACCCGCACATGCTGTTCCCCCCGTCGGATCTGCGGAGCATTTTCTGGGATTATAAAATTTTGATCTATGCCGGGAACCAGAAAAGCGTGTTCGTCTGCCCGGCCCCGGCCGGCACCAACAATGAAACGGCGGACATCAACTGGACTCTGATCGACGGCAAGAAATTTATGTGGCCGAACCGGAGTTACGGCTATAACGCGGCCGGGGTGGGCTACAACGCGGGCGCGGGAATACAAGAGGGGCGGGGCGGAGCCGGTTTGGGACTGGACAGCACGCTGGAATACGCATCCGCCCTGACCTTTTTGCCCGACACCAAGGTGGTTGCCCCGTCCGACATGATCGCCGTGGTGGATTACCTGCCATATTATGACGACGACGGCGACGGCGACTATCATCCGGATGCCGTTTATTCGGGGACCTTCACCGGCGCGCATCATAACGGCCGGGCCAATGGTGTTTTTTGCGACGCGCATGTTGAATACGCCAAAACGAATATCTGGAAAGCGGCACGCGAACGCTGGAATTATGATCATCAGCCGCACACCAATGCATATACCTACTTCCCGTGACCCGGTTGGCAAGACTAGAACGAACGTCGGACAATAATTTTGTAGCCATCGCCCCGGGTTTTTCGTCATTGTTTGCAGTTACCAAACATTGCATGAACCCCCGATTCTTTTTCGCCGTCAAACTTTCCGCTTTGGCGTTTTGCCTGGCTTTCACCGGCTGCATGTCGCCGGGCAAACATCCGGTCGAACCTGCGGGAGCCAAAAATGTCTTTAACGTGCGTAGTTTCGGCGCGGTGGGCGACGGCAAAAGTCTCGACAGCCCCGCGATCAACGAGGCCATCAATGCAGCCGCGAAGGCCGGCGGCGGGACGGTGCTGGTGCCGGCGGGGGTTTATTTGAGCGGTTCAATCCATCTCCAGAGCAACATCCATCTGGTGATTGATGCCGGCGCGACGATTCTGGGCGCGCCGCAGAGCATGAATGCCTATGACGAGACGGAGCCGTACACACTTGGCGGTTATCAGGATGGCGGGCATTGCTATTTCCACAACAGCCTCATCTGGGGCGAAAACCTCACGAATGTTTTCATCACCGGCAATGGCCTGATCAATGGCGGCGGCATGGTGCGTTCGGACAAACTGCTCGACCAGATGTGCGGTTTCCTGCACGACGGCATCCCCGGATCGGTGGCCACAAACCTGCCGCCGGTGCGCCTGGGCAACAAGGCCATCTGCCTGAAACTGTGCCGCAATGTGCTCATCCGGGATGTCACCCTCTTTCACGGCGGCCATTTCGCCATTCTGGTGACGGGCTGCGACAACCTGACGGTGGACAATGTGACGATGGACACCGACCGCGACGGCATCGACATCGATTGCTGCCGCAACACGATGGTTTCCAACTGCCGCATCAATTCGCCCAATGACGACGGCCTGTGCCCGAAGAGCACCTATGCGCTCGGCGAATGGCGGCCGACGGAAAATCTGACGATCGTGAACTGCCAGGTTTCCGGGTTTTTGGAGGGGACGCTGATCGATGGCACGATGAAGCCGGCGAAAAGCGGGTACGGCCGCATCAAATTCGGCACGGAATCGAGCGGCGGCTTCCGCAATTGCACGGTGGCGAACTGCACCTTCCGCAGTTGCCGGGGTTTTGCGCTGGAGGAGGTCGACGGCGGCATCCTGGAAAACATCACCGCGAACAACCTCACCATGATGGATGTGCCGGACTACGCGATTTATATAACGACCGGCAAACGGAACCGCACTCCCGGCGTCACGACCAACAGCCGGATGAAGAATATTTTGATCTCCAATGTCATCGCCGATGGGGTGGGCAAGATGAGCGGCATCCAGATCATGGGTCTGCCGGAGCAGCCGATTGAGGGCGTGCGGTTGGAAAACATCCGGCTCATCAGCAATGGCGGCGGCACGGCGGAAGACGCCGCGCGGGTGCCCAAGGAACTGGGCAAGGGTTATCCCGAACCGAAGAGCCTCGGCATTCTGCCCGCCTACGGCGTTTACGCGCGCCACGTCAAAGGGCTGGAGCTGGCAAACGTCACGACCAGTTTCATCCAGGACGACCTGCGCCCGGCGGCGGCGTTTGACGATGTTCAGGGGCTGGAGATCGACAACTTCAAGCCGCAGGTGGGTGACGGGGTGAAGGCGGCGGTGTTGGCGGAGAATGTTGGCGGCGTCACCATCCGCAACTCGCCCGCGTTAGAAAAGCACTGATATTTTTTGACGGAGCGCGACGGTGTCCCGCGCAGCGAGGGCAGGCGCAGCAGCTTCGCAAGGTCGGAAGCATTGGGATAATTTCACACGGCCCGGTACATGAAAGTGCTGCGGCTGGTCTACGACACAGCCGCGCTCCGGGGGCGGTTGGGATGGAGAGATTCCGGTTCACATCCCCCGACGCTGATTGCCCCCGGCTAAAAGCTTACTTCGTCATCGACCAACCTGCCGCGACCATGCCTTTGTAGCCGCCGATCAGGGAGTGGACTTTTTTATAGCCCATCTTTTGCGCGGCATCGCATGTCATGGCGGAGCGGAAG
Source organism: Verrucomicrobiia bacterium (assembly GCA_031290985.1). Classification (GTDB taxonomy): domain Bacteria; phylum Verrucomicrobiota; class Verrucomicrobiia; order Limisphaerales; family UBA11358; genus UBA11358. Next base: position 3,112 of record JARLJW010000061.1, read on the forward strand.
CCGCCGCCGCAGTACATGATGATCTCGGTGTTGGGGTTGGGATAAAGCTTTTCCAGGTCGCGCTCGAGGATGCCCTTGCCGAGATGGACGGCTTCGGCGGCGTGGCCGGCGGACCATTCGTGATCTTCGCGGACGTCGATCAGCACGACGGATGAATTCGTGGCCAGCCGCGCGCGGGCCTCGGCCACGCTGATTTCGTTGACGTGTTTTTTGGCTTCGGCGACGAGTTTGAGAAAACCGGGTGAATGGTCCATGCGGGCAAGTTAAGTGCTTCTTTGCGGGGGTCAAATAAAATAGAAGGTTTGTGGACGAAGCGGCCCGGATAAAGAATTATCTTCGCGCGCTCGAAAGCGATGTCGCCGCTCCGCTCTGCCATCGCAGTCCATGACGGTTTCCGGCCTTTCACGTTTCAGATCAATTTGAAAGCGTCGGTTGGCGGTAAAGAATTGCCGCCATTTTCTTTCCGTTGAAATTGCAACGGGTTTGCTCCATGTTCTCCCGGCAATTTAATTTATCATCCAAAATTATGTCACAGACCATTGGCTTTGTCGGCGTCGGGCGCATGGGGGCGAACATGGCGCGTCGTTTGAAGGAAACGGGTTACACCATCGCCGCCGTGTATGATGTGAACGCCGCGGCCGCGCAGGCGCTGGCGCAGGAACTGGGCTGCGTGGCGGCGGAGGAATTGAAGGTGGTGACGGCGTTGTCGGAGGTCATCATCACCGTGGTCAGCGATGACCGGGCGATGAAGAAGATTTTTACCGGCGGACTGCTGGCGCGCGCGAAGGGGAAAATTTTCATCAACTGCGCGACGGTGACCCCGGCCATCCATGTGTGGGTGGAGCAAAAGTGCGCGGCCAAGGGCGCGGCGTCCTTGGAAGCATGCATGGCCTCGAGCATCACGCAGGCGCGGCAGGGCTCGCTTTACCTGATGTGCGGCGGCCGGCCGGAGGTGTTCGAGCAGGTCAAGCCGGTTTTGGAAAAACTGAGCGCGTCGTTGCGCTATATCGGCACCGCGGGCAAGGCCGCGCAGGTCAAGGCGCTGGTCAACATGGTGATGAATGCCAACACCGCGGCGCTGGCCGAGGGCTTGGGGCTTGGCGCCGCGCTGGGGCTTGATCTGGCGATGTTGCGCGAGGTGTTTTCGCAGACGGGCGCGCGTTCGGGGGTTTTGCAGACCGATGGCGAGGACATGCAGAATCGCGACCATGCCTGTTTTTTCTCCGCCGCCCATGCCGCCAAGGACTCCGGCATCGCCCTGAAACTGGCCAAGGAACAGAAATTGAACCTGCCGCTCGCGGCCGCCACCAAAAAACAATACGACCGGATGATCCAACTCGGCTTGGGGGAACTGGACAAATCCGGCGTCGCGGAATTGACGTTCAAAGGGCGTAAAGGCGACGTTATTTCATGAGGCGTGTCGGTCAAACGAACCTCCTCTCCCCGGCCCTCTCCTCCATTCCATGGAGGCGAGGGAGACCGGTGTTCGTGGGGACGCGCAGGCTTTTGGTAATGCGGCGATATGGGCGGACAAATCAGATTTCATTCGCAACTTTCCGGCTTTGAATTAACTTCGCCGCGTGTCGGAGAAAACAAATAATTCAGCCATCGCCGGCGGCCTGCTGCTGACGGTGGTGCTTTGGGGCGGCAACAATGCCGGAACCAAATGGCTGGTAAGTTCATGGCCGCCGGTTTTCACCGGGGGAACGCGCTTTTTGCTGGCCGGCTTCATTTTGCTGGGCGTGCTGCGTTTCACGAGCCTGCTCGGCCGGTTTGAGCCGCTGACCCGCCGCCAATACGGCTCGCTCTGGCTGCGCGGCGGGTTGAGTTTGGCGGTGTATGTCGTGACGTTTACCTGGGCATTCAAGCTCACCGCCGCCTCGCATGTGGCGCTTTACATGGGGGCGTCGCCCGTCTGGGCGCTGTTGATCGAAGAACGGCCGCGGCCCAACTGGTCCAGCGTGCGGCGTTATGGCGCGGCCCTGCTGGCGCTGTCCGGCGTGATGGTCCTGTTCTGGCCGGCGTTGAAAGCGGGTGACGCCAACATCAACGGTGAACTCCTCGGCCTGGTCGCCAGTGTTCTGTGGGCGAATTTCAGCCATCAAAGCCGCATTCTCGCCGCTGAAATCAACGGGCTGGAGGTCGCCGCAAATGCCATGTGGATGGCCGGAGCCACGCTGCTGCCGATTGCGCTCTATGAAGCCAGGAACGGCATCAAGGTGGATGCACGGCACATCGGGGTGCAGACCTTCTGCATTTTCCTGGGCAGCGTGGTGCCGTATGCTTTCTGGAACACCGCGCTGCGTCACTGGCTGACGAGCCGGGTGCTGTTGTTCAACAATCTCATTCCGCTGACCACGACGTTATGGGTGTATTTCACCCTCGGCGAAGCCATCACGCCCACGTTTTGGATGGCGATGGTGCTGGTCATCGCCGGCGTGCTGCTGGGGCAAATGGACTGGTCAAAGATTTTCAAAATGCCGGAAAGCTTTTAACCAAATCAAAATCCATGGACATCAAAAACCTGAACGAAGTGCCGTCCTTCATCACCGCCGACGGCTCGGAAATCCGCGAACTGCTGGCGCACCGTAATTCGGTCATCCGCAACCAAAGCCTGGCGGAGGCGCGGCTGCCGGTGGGCGGGGCCACGAAGGAGCATTATCATCCGCTCTGCGAGGAGATCTACTACATCACGCACGGGACGGGCCGGATGCGGATCGAGGGCGAACTGCGTGACGTCAAGCCGGGCGATGCCATCGCGATTCCGCCCGGAAAGAAGCATAAAATATGGAACACCGGCAGCGGGGTGCTGCACCTGCTGTGCTGCTGCGCGCCGGGCTATGAGCATGCGGACACGATTATTACGGAGCAGTGATTGGAGATGTTTCAAAAATCCATGGCGGTGGATGTGCCCGGGTTATTCAAGGCACCACGGCGTCATGGACTGCGGCGGGAAGTGCAACGCCGCGCCGCTTTCGTGCGCACTGATGTTCTGGCAGCTAGCAAGCATTTCGCCCGCTCGAAAGCGGTGTCGCGGCTACCGCCTTGCCACCGCAGTCCAAGATCTCGCGGGCGAGGCGAATGGCTTCGTAAATACAAGGGCTAAGGATTTAGCGGGGCTTGGCCGGCTGGCTGCCGTCGTTTAAATCAGGGTCGAATACGCGGGCGGGTTCGTTGGGGTTGGTCGCGTGGTTTTGCGTCCAGAGGCCGCGTGCCTCTGCGGAAGTGAGGGTGGCGGCGGGGTGGAATTTATCTCCACCCATGTAGTCCAGCAGCGAGCGGCGGAGTTGGAGTAATCCGGGACCGCCGTGATCGCCATCGCCAGCCAGGTTGATGGCGGAGACCAGCAGGCGACCGGGGCCGACGTTGCATTCGAAGATCACCCCGAGTTTCCAGTTGCGGTTCCAGTCGTCAATCGCCCACACAATCGGGCGGAGCGAACGGGGGGCGGCGGACAGGTTCACCGCGTGGACGCCGTTTACGAGCGGGGTCCATTGCCAGTCGCAATTTTTATCGGTGGGAAATTCTGCGAGGGCGGGGTGGTTCGTATCACACAACAGGCCGAGCATGGCATCAAAGCGCGGTGTCCGGTTTTGCGGCGGACGAACGGTCATCTGGATGTTCCAAAAGACGGGGACATTCTTCATCGGCGGACATTTTGACGGGTCAAGGTCATTGGCGCCGGGCATGAACAACACCTTGCCGCCGGCGGCGAGTTTCTTTTCGGCTTCCGCCCAAACGCTGGTGACGAGAACGGCGCTGGCCTTGGAATCTTCGACTTGGGCGGGGTAGAGCCAGAAGTTCCAGTCGTTGGTGAAGTGCTGGCCTTCGGTTGAACTTGTCTCGACCGCGAGTTTGTAATGCGCGGGCGCGGGCAGTTGGCTCAGGTCCACCCTGATGCCCCCGCATTTGCCCTTGAAGCCAACGGGAATGCTGACATCGGAATTGAGGTTCGGCGGGATTGAGCCGACGTCTTTTCCTTCATCATTAAGAACTTCAAAACGGAAAGTCGCATTTACCAATTCCTGTGAACCATAATTCGCGACACCATAGTTGGCCTCGAGCTTTTCATTGGTGGTAAAGACCCTTTTCTTCAGCCACGCGAGCGGCACGACCGGGCCGCAGAATTTTCTGAATTCCTCCGGCGCAACGTAGCCTTTGCTTTCCCAGAAGGCGTCCAACACGCCGATGAGCGCGGTGCCCTGGCCGAGATAATCGTGCAGGTCGAGCAGTTGGAAGCCGGCCAGGCCGGGCGTGCGCAGGTTGGCCTCGATCTCTTCCTTGTAACATTCCAACTGGAAGCGCCCGGAAGCCCACGCGAAATCATGGTCCATGTCCAGCACGCCCTGTTGCTCCGCGATGTATTTGAAGATGTCGTAATTGCCGGGCTGCAGATAGCCGGTGAACTTTTTCATCACGTCGAAGTCGGGGTACGCGCACCACTGGCCGACTTCGTGTGCCAGCACGGGGATGTGGACGTCGGTCAGCGCGTCGCGATAATCGCCGCCGAACCAGCCGGAGCTGTTGCGCAACTGGCCGTCGCCGTAGCGGACCATCGTGGCGAACTGTGCGCCGCCGGTGACCTGTGAGGGATCCGCCCAGCCGGTGGCGGCGGAGTAGAGGCGTCGGTTATCCTGGGCGTAATTCGTGGCCGCCCATTGCGGAGTGAAGCGCGAGTAGTTGCGCGGCTCATTGCTCGGCGACAGCAGGATGAAAGACGGGTGATTGCCGTAGGCCGCGAGGAGGCGCGCGGTTTCATCGTCCAGCCATTGCTTCATCACGGGACTGCCAAAATCGCCCCACAAGCCGCATTCCGGCTGGAGATAGAAGCCCAGTTCATCCGCAGCTTCGAATGCCGCTTCCGGCGGGCACCAGGAATGAAAACGGATGCCGTTAAAACCGTAATCCTTGCAGGCTTGGATGATCTTTTTCCATGAGGGGACATCCATCGCAGGATAACCGGTCAGTGGGAAATCACCGCCGAAATGGGTGAGGCGCAGATTGACGGGACGGCCGTTGATGAGGATGTCCTTGTCGTGCGTGGTGATTTCGCGGAGGGCAAAATTTGCGCTGCTGGAACTGGATTGTGGCAGCCAAACCCGGAGGCGATAATTCACCGGGCTGAATTCATCCCAAAGCACGGCACCTGATTTCAGGGTGAGTTCAGTCTCAAAGGCGCAACCATTGGATGACCAACTGATGGGAAAATTTGTTGCTGCCATCACGAGTCGATCCTTGTCAGAGGCGGACAATGTTATGTTCATGCCCAGGAGGTCATGGCCATCCTTCCCGGTGAAGTTGGCGATCCGGCCTTTTACCGTCACGGACTTGGTGGCGATATGGGGAAAAACCTGCACGTCTGCGATCCACACCGGGGACGTGGCGCGCAGTTCAATCTTTCCAACGATGCCATTCCACGCTGCGCCGAGCGCGTCGGAGATGCTATGAGAATCCACCAGGTGGCCGGTTGCGGGAAGTTGTGTCCGGTTGTCCACGCGGATGGTCAGGCGGTGTTTGCCCGGCGTCAATGCGCCGAGGTCGGTGATGTGCGGGGCGACGAGGCTGTCGTTAGTAGGAAATTCCTTGTCATCCACCCAGACCTTGCTTTGCCAGTGCGCGCGCTCAAGATAAAGCGTGTAGTGTTGATCCGGTTGAACAGATGGAACATCAATGTCGTGTTGATACCAGGCGGCACCGAGATAGTGCTTCGGTGGTTGGGAAAGAAACGGCACCTCGACATGGCCGGGCTGGGAAAAATGGTCGCGCAGTTCTGCCGGCTGGATTTTCCACCACGCATCGCCCAAGCCGAGCACCCAGGGCGTGTTCGTGGCAATGTCATCGCCGTAACCCTGCGCTTGAATGATGCCGGGCAGGCGGATTTTATCCGGCAAATCCTTGGTGAACCACTTTTCGCCGGCGCCGACGTCATGGCGGTCGAGGGCGAACCGCCATTCGCCCGCGAGCGGGATGGATTCGGCGGCGTTCAGCAAATCCCCGGCGGCGGTGAGACAGGCGACGACCAGGAGGCTGGCGAAAATTCGGTGCATGTGTGACCAAGGCTAAATCCAGCCGGGCCGGATGGGAATCGCCAAATCAGGGGATGGTCAATCCGGGCGCATCCTGACACGGCCCCCGACGAATCCTGACGCCGGGTTTGGAGTTCCGCCTTTAGGCGGTCCAGTTGGGTGAACGCCCCGAACCGCCTAAAGGCGGAACTCCAAACGGGGGCAGTTTCAGGATGCGTTTGGTCAATCCACCAGGTCCTTTTCGATTTGTTCCAGGGACTTGTTCTTTGTCTCAGGCAGCTTCAGGTAGATGAAGATGAAGCCCGCCACGCAGATGGCGGCGTACAGCCAGAATGTGTTGCCGGTGCCGATGGTTTTTTCAAGCATGGGAAAGGTGTACGTCAGGATGAAACACGCGATCCACAAGGCGGAAACCGCCACGGAGATCGCGGTGCCGCGGATGCGGTTCGGGAAAATCTCCGAGATGACCACCCAGGTGATGGGCGCGAGCGACATGGCATAACAGCCGATGGCTGCGAGCACGAAGGCCAGCACGGCGAAGCCCTGCAGGTGCATGGCGTAGGCCAGGCCCGTAAGGGTATGTGCCACGGCGATGCCCGCACAACCGAACAGCATCAGGCTGCGGCGTCCCCAGCGGTCCACGGTGCCCAGGGCAATGAAAGTGAAGGCCGTGTTGACCACGCCGGTGATGACGATGAACAACAGAACGGTGTTCACCCCATAGCCCGCGTGTTTGAAGATGTTGTCCGCGTAGTTGAACAAAACGTTGATGCCGCTCCACTGCTGTAGCACGGCGAGTCCGCAGCCGATGAGCAAAATCTTCAGCAACCGGGGCTGGAGCAGGTCGGTGAGGCGCACCTGCGCCACCTCTTCGACCGCGATGGTCCGGCGGATGTCCTCGGTCTCGGTGGCCGCGTAGGCGTTGCCACCGATGCGCGCGAGCACGCGGCGGGCGCGGTCGAGTTGGCCGTTCTTTACGAGCCAGCGCGGGCTTTCGGGGACGAGCATGGCACAGACGAAGAAAAGCAAGGACGGCGCGGCCACGATGGTGAACATCCAACGCCAGCCCAGTTGGCCGTTCCACGATTGCGCGATATAGGCGGCGGAGGCGCCATCCGGAACCTTTTGGGCCACCACCAGGTTCAGAAGTTGCGCGGCAAGCACACCGAAGACAATGGTCAATTGGTTCAGCGTCACCAAACGTCCGCGCATCCGGGCCGGGGCGATTTCCGCGATGTACAGCGGGGAGAGGTTTGAGGCCATGCCAATGGCCACGCCGCCCAGGATGCGCCAGAACACGAAATGGCTGAACTGGTTCGCCCAGCCGGTGAACACGGATGACACCGCGAACAGGAAGGCGGCGAAAATCAACAGCCGCTTGCGGCCGAGCTTGTCACTGAGCACGCCGGTGCCGAGCGAGCCGAGGAGGCAGCCGAGCAGGGCGCAACTGTTGGCCCAGCCGCTCATCCGGTCATCGGTCAGAGGAACGATTTTGCCGTCCACCAGCGTGTCCTTGACGATGCCGAAATAGGGTTCGAAGAAGGCCTTCGCGCCGCCGATGACCACCCAATCCCAGCCGAACAACAGGCCGCCGAGCGCGGCCACGGCGGAAATCAGCCAGATGTAGCGGAGGTTCAACCTGGCATCCGTTGGTGCATTTTCAGACGGGGGCACATTGATCATAATTTGCCTTTCGGGAAGTGTTCCGCCCTAAAGTCGGCGGCGGCGGCGTGGCCGGGCTCGCGCCGGAGGACGGCGACCAACAATTTTTTGGCCGCGGACCTTTGACCAAGGCCGAGCCGGGCCTGGGCCTGTAAAAACATGGCGGTGGTTTCCTGCCGCCGTTGCAGGTCATCGTCGAACAACAGCATCGTGGGCAGGGAGGTGGCGAAGTAATCAATCTTTGCGGGCGACTTTTCAAGCTTTTTTGCGCCAGCCAGCAGGTCGCGCAAAAGCTTTTTTGCCTGCGCAGGCTGGCCGAGCTTTTCCAGCGCGAGCGCCGAATAAAAGGTCATTTCGCTGAACGCGCGGACGCTCATTTCCTGAAAATCGCCTTTGAAGTTCGCCGCCGTCCGCCAGTGGTGGCGGGCGTTTCGTTTCTCGCCAAGCAGGTCAAGCGCGACGCCGAGCCAGTAATGGATGTCGCTTTGATTGGCGAGCAGGTGCCTGGCTTCGCCCAGGTTGGGCGGCGACAGTAAGGCGGTTTCGAAATGAGCGGCGGCGCAGATATAATCCTGCTGCGCAAGCGCTTCGCGGCCGAAGGCCAGTTGCGTGCGGATGTGCTGGCCGAGCGCCGCGCCTTCGCCGCCTTCCCAGGGCTGGAACTTGCGTTTGGCGAGCAGTTGCATCGCTTCGATGTGGCGGCCGGAATGGTTCAGCAAGGCGCACCATTCCACGCACAAGTCATCGCGCTGCGCGACCAGGTCCGGATGATTTTCCAGTTCGCGGAGGCGGGTGGCCAGATTTTCACCAAGCCGTTTCCAGAGCTGGTCGCGCTCGTAGAGGAGCCGGGCGTCCGTGGGCGCAGCGTGAAAGGCGCGGTCATAGGCGGCCCGCGCCCGGCCGGCATCTTTGTGGATGTTGAAATAGCCAATGCCCAGGTTGCGCCAGACGATGGAAAAGTCAGGCTTGAGCAATGCGGATTTTTCCCACAGCGCGATGGCCTCGGCGTGGCGGCGGCGGTCGTACAGGAGATTGCCAAGGTAATACGGAGCGCGGGCGTCCTGCGGGTTGGCGCGGATGGCGGATTCGAACACGGCGATCTCTTCCAGCCGCGAGGGGAAGCAATAATCCGGCGGAACCAGCGGCAGGCCGCGCCGCTGGGTCAACGGGACGCTGCCGACAGATTTTTCATGCAACCAGCAAATCGTGTATTGCACCAACGGGCCGGCACCGAGACTTGGGCCGGGGAGCGGGGCGGTCGTTTGCCTGAGCCCGGCGACATACCTTTCGCCTTCATGGGCGACGTTGAGTCCGAGCAGGAGGATGGCCTCGGCGTAAAGGCCGACGCGGGCGAAATCGTGGGCGATGTCCAGGGCGGTCTGTGAATCGCACGCCAGTTTTTCGCCGTGGAGATGCCGGGCCCACCAGTCGAGCGGGTCGAGGGCGAGCGTCTGTTTGAGCAGCGCGGCGGCTTCCGGGTCGCGCTGGAGCTTGCGCAGCACGATGGCCTTGAGGTTGCGGGCGCGGAGGTTGTCCGTGTTGAAGCGCAGCGAGCGGTCGAGGTGATCGAGCGCGACCGGCCAATCCTGACGGCGGCAATCAATTTCCGCGAGCGCATGATAACCGGCGGCCGACCACGCCTGGTTCCAGACGGACTTGTAAAACGCGGCGTAAGCCTCGCCATCGCGATCGAGATAACGCAGGCAAAGGCCGAGATTGTAAAAGGCCTCGCCATCGGAAGGATTGGCGTTCCGGCGGGTGAGCCGGGCGATGGCGGCGCGGAAGAATTTTTCGGCCACGGCAAATTCGCCGCGTTTGAGGTGCCAGAGGCCCATCGCGTTGTTGCAGCGGGCGTCGCCCGGGTCGCGCCGCAACGCCTCACGCCAATAGAGCGTGGGGCAACGGGTGGCATGACGGTATTGGTCAAGGTGCAGGCCGGTGATGAACAGCTCATCACTGCTGGCGATGCCGGCGGGGGCGGGCGGTTCCGTGGCGGGCGGGGGAACCGTGCCGGTGAGCCGGGGCTTGGGCTGGTAGGAAATGATTTCGCAACCCGGCTGGTCAGTGACCTTCAGCTTCAGGCTGGTTTCAGTTGTACCAGGCGGAAGCGGGATGGTTTTGACGAAGGGCGAGGCGGGCGCAAGGTCGCAGGTGGTGGCCAGCAGCTTTTTCGTTCCAGAGGTCAGGATGATTTTGCTCCGCGCAAAAGTCCGGGTGACGGAAATGCCAATCCGAATTTTTCCAGCCGTGACCTTCAGGCTGATGGCGGCAGCGAGATTCGCGTGGTGCGCCGGGCCGATTTTCTGGATGGGATACCAATACTGGCTCCAGGTCCGGGTTTCGCCGGGTTGCAAGAAACTGAAGTCGGGCTGGTTGTCCGTAAAAACGCCCGACATGATCTCGATGTAGGGCGAGAATTCGCCACGCGCATCCGGATCGGTGAGATTGCGGTCCCAGGCGTAGCCGAATTCCTGATTACCCCAGGTCCACTGTTTTTTGCCGGGCGAGATATGGTGGTTGGCGACATGGACGAGGCCGGCTTCAGCCTTATAATCGTAGCCGCCAAAGAAGTCCTCCTGGCTGCCCATGCACATATAGGAAGTGGGCACGGGAATGTTGGCATAGAAGGAAATGTCATTGGGCGCGTAGCCGGGCAAATTTGAGTTTTTTGAATTTTGGCAATGGGGCGGAACAAACTGCGCGGGAACTTCGCCGGGCGGAATGCCTTGGCGTCCGCGCTCGCCGTAATTGACGCCGTAATAGTGTCCCTGGGCCAGCGGGTACTCGCTCAGCGAGCGGCGGGCGTGGTCGGCGACGTAGTAAACGTCCGGGGGGAAAAAGCTTTGATACGCCTCATGGACGCGGGTGGCGACGTTGGCCCACCACAGGAAGGTCTGGGTGAACGGCGTGCGATTGTAGGCGCGAACTTTCAATTCCACCACCGCCCGGTCGGGATGCAGGCAGATGCCGTGCATGCCTTTCATGCGGCACATGGGGTCGTGGTCGCTGCACCAGATGGTTTTGGAACCATCGGCATGGGCCTCGATCTCGCAATCCATCGGCATGAACGTCGCGGGGCGATGATGCTGCGGCCAGTTGAACTCGATGCCGCCGCTGGCCCATGGGCCGGCCAGACCGACGAGCGCCGGCTTGATGACATGCTGGTGGTAGATGAGGTCGTAGCCGTTGCTCTTGTCCTGGATCGCATGGATGCGCCCGCCGATCTCCGGCAGCACCAGGACGCGGAGAAATTTATTTTCAATCCAGACGGCCCGCCATTTCCGGTCCACGGGTGTTTCCGCGATGCGGTCGGTGAAGGGCAGGGGGTAGACCTTGCCATTGCTGCCCTGATAGACGCGCTTCTCCAGAAACATCGGGTGCTGGTCCGGCGCGGCGGGCAGGTAGGTGGGCAGGACAATGGTGGTGCGCGAAACTTTGACGCTGGCGGATTGGCTCATGTTCGTGGGAATGACTTGAAGGTTAAGGCCGGCGCCATTTTTTGACCATGGAGGATGTGCCGATAGACATGGATAATTTTCCTGCCGCCCGCTAGGATGAGGTCATGAAGCGCGCCCAAAAAGGGGAAGGTTTTCCCGGCCAACGCATCGTGGTTTTGCCGCGTTTGGTGGTGGCGCACGCGCAGAAGCAGCCGCTGGCTTCCGGGCTGATGCCGACGGACGCGGGCTATTTTCCGCGGGCCGCCGGCCACCTGCGCGAGCGCAACGAGGGCATCAACCAGGCCATATTCATCTATTGTGTCCGGGGCTCGGGCTGGTGCGAACTGGCGGGCGAAAGGCATTCCGTCCATGCCGGTAAAGTGCTGGTCATTCCGCCCGGAGCCCCGCACGCCTACGGGGCCGATGACAAGAAGCCATGGACGATCCACTGGTTTCACGCCCAGGGGAGTTCGCTGGGCGATTTTCTGGCGGAATTGGATGTGTCCGCCGCGCGGCCCGTGGTTTTTCTGGGCGATGATCCGCAAGTGCTGGCCATCATCGGGGAGGTGCTGGACGTGCTGGAGCAGGGTTATACACCACAACAAATGCTGCACGCCTCGCAGGCGCTGCGGCATCTGCTGGCGGTGATGATCCGGCACCGGAATGAAAACGGGCGCGCGCAGCCGGACTCCCGCCAAAAAATCAACCGCACGCTGGCCTACATGAAGGAGCACCTGGACCGGCCGTTGCAACTGGACACGCTGGCGGCACTGGCCAATTTGTCCCGCTCACGCTACGCCGCGCTGTTCAAGGAGCAGACTGGTTTCGCGCCGATTGATTATTTCAACCGGCTGCGGATGCACCGCGCCTGCCAGTGGCTGGACACCACGGAATGGAGCGTGAAAAGCATCGCCAGCCGGCTGGGGTACGACGATCCGCTTTATTTCTCCCGCGTCTTCCGGTCCGTGACCGAACGGTCGCCGATGGCATACCGCCGCCTGCACAAAGGGTGATCAGTGTTTGGCGGCCTTGAGCAACCCCGCGATCAGGCCGTCGGTCGTGTGTTCCTTCGCCTCCAGGGCGGGCTTTAATCCGAGCGTGGCGACGGCCTTGCTGGTTTCGGGGCCGATGGAGGCGATTTTGAGGGCGGGAAACTTTTTGACCAGCTTGGGCAGGTCGAAGCGGGCATGAAAATGCCCCACGGTTGAACCGCTGGTGAAGGTGACCCAGTCGGCGCCCTCTGCCAGAAACCGCGCGCACGGGCCGGTGAGTTCGGCGGTCTCGGCCACGGTGCGGTAGATGGCGATGTCATCCACGATGGCGCCTTCTTCCATCAGGGCCTCGGGCAAATCCTTGTTCGCCACCTCGGCGCGGAGGAGGCACATCTTGACGTTCTCGATGTTCTGAAACTTGTTGAACTCGGCGACGATTTTTTTGCCGACATACTCTTTCGGCATCAAGTCCACCTGGAGATGCAATTCTTCCAGTTTTGCCGCCGTTGCCGGGCCGACGGCGGCGATGCGGCAGCCGCCGAGGTCACGCAAATCTTTAAAGCGGCGAAAAAACATGTCGAAGAACGCCGTCACGCCGTTGGCGCTGGTGAAGATGAGCCATTCGTAGGAATTGATCTCCATCAACGCATCCACGATGGCCATTTTTTCCAGCGGCTCGGTGATCTTGATGGTCGGCACTTCGAGGACATCCGCGCCGAGGCGCTTGAGCCGGTCGGCGAATTTACCGGCCTGGCCGCTGCGCCGGGTGACGACGATGCGCTGGCCGAACAACGGCAGGTTCTCGAACCAGTTCAATTTGCCGCGCAGTTTGACGACGTCGCCCAGAATGGTGAGGGCGGGGGGCATGATTTTTTTGGCCTCCGCGAGCTTGGCGATGGTGGCGAGGGTGCCGCTGACGGATTTCTGTTTGCCGAGCGTGCCCCATTGGACGATGGCCACGGGCGTTTCCGGCGACAGGCCGTGCTGGATGAGCGATTCCGTCCAGGTGCACAAATTTTCCAGGCCCATCAGCACGACCTTGGTGCCGGGAATCTTGGCGATCTGCTCGTAGCGCAGGGCGGTTGCGCCTTCGGCGGAATCGCTGTGGCCGGTGAAGACGGTGAAGCTGGAACAATGATCGCGGTGGGTGAGCGGAATGCCCGCGTAATTGGCGGCGGCAGTGATGGCGGAGACGCCGGGGACGACCTCAAAGGGGATTTTTTCGGCGGCAAGAGCTTCGGCCTCTTCGCCACCGCGGCCGAAGATGAACGGGTCGCCGCCCTTGAGGCGCACGACGATTTTGCCGGCATGGGCGCGGTCGATCATCAACCGGGTGAGTTGTTCCTGGGAGAGGCCGCCATCGCGCTTGTGGTTGCCGCGCGCGATGATCTCCGCGGAGGCGGGGGCGTGGCGCAGCAGTTCCGGGTTGGCGAGGACGTCGCAGATGACCACTTCGGCCTGAGCCAGCAGCTCCGCGCCGCGCAAGGTGAGCAAGCCGGCGTCACCGGGACCCGCGCCGACCAGATAAACAATACCAGATGATTTCACGCGCGCATTTTAGCCGAATGGCGGCGACGGGCAATGCCAGAGGCTCGCGGGGTGGAAATATTGTTGGTGCCAATTGCAAAAATGCCCGATTTGGGTTTGATAAAAATAAGAACGGCGCGGGAAGGTTCCCGCGCCGGGTTGATTGAAAACCGGATGATCAGTGGCAGCCGCAGCCGGCACCGCAGGAGCCGCCTTCGGCGAGGTCCTCGGCGGAGGGGATGCGACCGAGTTCAATGGTCTTGCCGACCATTTTTTTCACGGTGCTTTGGAGCTCGTGCATCTCTTCCTGGGCATCCAGGAAGCCGGCGGCGACGGGGTTTTTCAGGAGGGCGTCGCGGTCCTGCTCAAAGGAGGCGATCTCGGCGGGGTCGAGCGCCTGGCCGTGATGCTGTTTTTCCTGGAGGGCCTGGCCGCGGCTCATGAGGGACTCATAGGCGCCGCGCGCGGTGGCGTCGGAAAGAAAGGTGTCGATGCGCTGGCGGATGCCACCGGTCTGGATCTCTTTGAGGATGGCTTCGCAAAGCTCGTTGGTTTTGGTCTCGATGGTTGTAGGCATAAAATTTGCGGACAGAATAAACCATATAAGCCGGGAAAAAGCAACCCCAAGCGGACTGGAAATGACGAAGCTCGAATGAGGAATGGCCGGGGGCGGCTGGAGAAACGCAGCAACGGAGGGCGCAGAGAGGCGCAGGGATGGACCATAGACTTTGCGCTGCTCTGTGTTCTTTGTGTTTGTCGGAAGTCGTTCGAGAATGAGCCGCCGACGTGAGGCTTCGCGTCACGAGAAAAGTTTTTTTCAGTTGGACAGCCTTTGTCCAAGTGACCATGGCAGGATGGGGCGAAATGAATGGCGAAAAGAACCCAGCGTCCAACCTTCCAGCTCCAGGCGGTTCCGGTAAAATGACGCGCCGGACCGCCTAAAGGCGGAACTCCAAACGGGCAGGCAGCCCGCGTTTAAGGACAGTGTTGAGATGCGCCCGGAGGCATCGGGGAGCCGGGGTAAAAACGAGGATCGAGGATCGAGGATCGAGGATCGAGCATGGCCGCGTATCTGCTTTTTCTCTTGCTGCTTTCCGCCGCTCAAGTATACGACAGTTTTTATGGAAAAACGTTCAATAAAATAGTTGGGTTTATTTGCGGTGCGGGGGTTGTCGGGATGGCGTGGGTGGTTATTATTGATGCGTTTTTTGGGCCGGGGCGGCGGGCGTTGTTCTTTGACATGGCCGTTAGAATGAAGCCGAAATCCGAATGGGACGCGAGCCGATGCACGGGGTGCCCCCTCATCCGCCCTGTCCGAGCCGGACTGGCAAGGAACCTTCTCCCTCTGAAGGGGCGAAGGGCGGGAGGCGGATGCGTCGAAGGCAGGGGCGCTGGCAATGCCACCGTGCAAGGTCTTGGAAATCAAGGGTCGTTGGGCTTTGTTGGGCTTTGTTGGACCTTAGAATTTTTAAGAAATGGAAAAAATAAGCCACGGATGAACATGGATAAAAATCGAGGATGGACAAAACCAAGCGGAAGGCGGAAAGGGGAAAATCAAAACATTCAACATTCGACATTCAACGCCCAATGTCGAAGGGCCAGCATTTGGTAAACCGCATGGGCAACGACAGATGAACGCAGATAAGAGAAAAAGGGCCGAAAACATTGGGAATCCAAGTAAATCCAACCAAAAAAGTCGCCACAGGTCGATGATCGACGTCGGTCGATGATCGACAACAATGGGCGCAGATGAAACATGGATTGATTTGGCGCGCCGGCTGCGGTTGCAGGCGAAAGCGGCAGAGGGCTGCCGCATTCCAAGGCGCTGGCGCGTTCGCCAGGCGCAACGCGAATTCACCCAAAATGGCGGGTGACTGAAATTTGAAGAAAGGCCAATGAAAACGCAAAAATTAAACCAAATTAAAGCAAGTTAACCCTCATAAATGTGACGGGTGGCGGGTGACGGGTGACGAGGAAAAAACCGTCCCAGGGTTGGCTGCATCGTTTTTCAGGCAAGGCTGCTGTGGTGGCAGGCGAAAGCGGCAGACGGCTCCCGCATTCCAAGCCGCAGCCGCGCTCCCCAGCCCCCACGCGACCTCCCCCACCCGCGCCGGCCACCGCCCGCGCCCCCCCC
>JARLJW010000062.1 GCA_031290985.1 Verrucomicrobiia bacterium
ACCAAATTGAGAATCGAGGATGGCCGGAATAGCGAGTGGGAGGACGATGAAGAAGCAAGTACGGTCCGGTTGCAGGCGAAAGCGGTGTCGCGGCTACCGCCTTGCCACCGCAGTCCATGATGCGAAGGGTTTGCCGGGTGGTGAGGCAATTGATCCGGTCAGAGGCCGGGGTTTGTGCATAAATTCAACAGCGTTTGCGCGCAGTGATGAAGATTCGAGAATTGACACCTGGGAACAAACATGGAGGATTTTCGGCGTGAATTTCATCTTGTCCCGTGCCGCCTGCCTGCTTGGGGTGTGTGCCTTCATCCTGGGTGCGCCGCCGCAGGCGCGGGCGCTTGACCGCACGAACGAGGTTTTTAAAATTTTTCAGTTCCCCGCCGACCAGATTCCGCGCATTGACGGGGATACGAATGACTGGAACATGGTGCCCGAAAGTTATGTCATCGGCACGGATCAGTTGGTGGAGGACTTTGGCAAGCATCAGGTCACGGACGCCTCCACGCCAAAGATCCGGTTGAAGGTGGGCTGGGTGAAGGGATTGAACCGGCTGTATTTTCTGTATGAGGCAGATGATGATTACTGGGATTTTTCCGAGCCCGGGCTGCACAATGACACCTTTGAGCTGGTCGTGGATGGCGACTTGTCCGGCGGACCGCTGATCGAAAAGTTTTCCCCGGCCAAGCCGCTCATCGGGCAGTGGGAGACTTATTTTACGCTGCACGGCACGCAGGCGCAGAATTATCACATCTTCACGCCGTCGGCAGGCAAGGATTGGTGCATGGCGTGGGGGCCGGCGCAGTGGACGAAGGAACTGCCGTATGCAAATGCGGCGCAGAAGTATGATTTCAAACCGGGCGAGCCCGGGCATTACGTGCTGGAATTTTGGATCACGCCCTTTGATTACGCCGGGGCCGAAGGGCCGCAGCGTGCCGTGGAATCGGTGTTGAAGGAGAACAAGCTCATCGGGATGTCATTCGCGTTGATTGATTACGATGACGTGCGTTCCGGTGACACGAACAACGGGTTCTGGAACCTTTCGCGGCATCACACGATGTACGGCCAGGCGGACCAGTTGTGCGGGTTCAAGCTGATGCCGCTGGAACCGGCGTTGCAGAAAAAGCTGGCGGCGCAATGGTCGTTTCAAGTCGTGGACATGGACCGGCGGCTGGTGGCGTTTAAGGATTTGTCCGTGGGCGAAATCAAGTCGTGGCACTGGGATTTTGGCGATGGCGAAACTTCGACGGACGCGAACCCGATCCACACCTACAAGAATCCGGACCACTATGTCGTGGTGTTGGAGGTCGAAGGTCCGGCCGGCAAATCGCGCCGCGCCAAGGTCTGGGATGTGGCGGTGAAATAAGCTGACATGAAAAACAAATTATTCCTGCTGGCTGCGTTGCTGGCATTCCAGCTCCCGCTGCCGGCCAAAGATTTCAATGTGCTGGACTTTGGCGCGAAGGGGGATGGCGTTACGGTGGATACGGCGGCCATCCAACGCGCCATTGACGCGGCCGCGGCCGGCACGAACGGGCGCGTGGTGATCCCGTATTGGAAGCAATTTCTGGTTGGCACGTTGCAGTTGAGAAGCGGGATTGATTTTCACCTGAACGGGGAGTTGATCATCAGCACGAACCCGGCGGATTACTCCGGCGACGGGGTCATCATGGCCCTGGAGGCGGCGAACTTGAAGATCACGGGCGGCGGGCGGATCAGCGGACGTTCGCTGGAATTCATGACGAGCTACGATGCGGCGGGCGAGTGGTGGCTGTTCAGGGAATGGCGGCCAAAAATGTTTGTGCTGACCGGCTGCACCAACCTGGTCGTGCGCGACATCACGTTTGGCGATGCACCTTTTTGGGGGCTGCACATGCTGGGTTGCGAGAAGGTGCTGGTGGACAATGTCACGGTCCGGAACCGCCTGGATGTGCCGAACGACGATGGGATTGACCCTGACCATTGCCGGAACGTGGAGATCCGCGACTGCGATCTGGTTTGCGGCGATGACGCCATCGTCATCAAATCCACGCGCCAGACGAATGATTTTGGGGCGTGCGCGAACATCCGGGTGCATGACTGCGTCATCCGCACGCAGGATGCCGGGTTGAAAATCGGCACGGAGACGACGGGGGACATCCACGACATCGTGTTTGAGCGCTGCAAAATCCTCTCCGGCAGCCGCGGCCTGTGCATCCAATTGCGCGACGAGGGGGAGATTTCCAACATCACATTCCGCGACATCAAATTCACCGCGCGGTATCACAGCGATCCATGGTGGGGCAGGGGCGAGGCGATTTCCTTCACGGCGCATCCGCGCAATCCGGGCGGCAAGGTGGGCAAGCTGCATGATGTGCTGGTGCAAAATGTTTCCGGCAAGGCGGAGAACAGCGTGCGCATCAATGGCAGCGAGGGCAGCCGCATCCAGAATGTGAGGCTGGAAAATGTCGCGGTGAGTTTTGCGCGCTGGACGCGATACGCAGGCGAAGTTTATGACAACCGGCCGACGAAAGGGCTCCTGCCGGTCGAGCCGCACGCGACGGACGGGTTTAACGTGCGATTCGCCGACAACATCAGCTTGAGCCATTGCACGGCGAACTGGGCCAGCAACGCCCCGGCCTATTTTCAAAGCTCGGTGGCGGCAGACGGTTCTGCCAGCGTAAAGATCACCGGTTTCAAAGGTGAATCAGACCGGCATCCGATAACTCTCAAATGAAGCACTGCATCCGTAATCCCATCATTCATGGATTCAACCCGGACCCGTCCATCGTACGGGCCGGTGATGATTATTACATCGCCAACTCGACGTTCGAATGGTTTCCGGGCGTTCCAATTCATCATTCGCGCGACCTGGTTAACTGGAAGCTCATTGGCCACGCACTGACGCGGCAGTCGCAACTGGACCTGCGTGGCATCGTGGATTCCGCAGGCGTCTGGGCACCCAGCATGAGTTATGCGGACGGGCAGTTCTGGCTTATTTACACGAATCTTTTCAATACGGGCATGGGGCGGCCGTTCAAGGACATCGGGATTTATCTGACGACGGCGACGGACATCAACGGGCCGTGGTCGGAGCCGGTGGGGTTGAATGCGATCGGCTTTGATCCGTCGTTGTTTCATGACGATGACGGGCGCAAGTGGCTGGCGAACATCGAATGGGATTATCGCAAAGGGCGGCATCGATTTGCGGGGATTGTCATCCAAGAATACGACCCGAAGCAGCGGAAACTCGTGGGGCCGATGACGAAAATTTTGGAGAAGCCCAACATCTTGTGCGAAGGGCCGAATCTGTACAAACATGATGGCTGGTATTATCTGATGATGGCGGAAGGCGGCACGGGCTGGACGCACAGCATCTCCATGGCGCGGTCGCGGAACATTCTCGGGCCTTACGAACTGGATCCGCAACCGGTGGTGCTGACGGCGCGGGACGATATTTCGCTGCCCTTGCAGAAAGCCGGGCACGGCGAGCTGGTGCAGACGCAGTCGGGCGAATGGTATCTGGCGCATCTGGCGAGCCGTCCGCTGATCACGGGTGCGGGGCTCAATCAAAATTCGCCGGACAAATCGAGCATCGCCGCGCTGCACGCGGGGCATCGCTGCATGCTGGGGCGCGAAACGTGCCTTCAGAAAGTTGAGTGGCGCGATGGCTGGCTGCGGCTGGCGACGGGCGGCACGAAGCCGCAAACGGAAGTTCCCGCGCCAGCAGACCTGCCGCCGCATCCGTGGCCGGCTTTGCCGGAGCGGGATGATTTTGATGCCGCCAAGCTCGAGGTGAACTGGAGCTCGCTGCGGGTGCCGGTGGATGAATCATGGCTCTCGCTCACGGCGCGGCCCGGGTGGTTGCGGCTGCGCGGGCGGGAATCGCAGCATTCACTGCATAACCAGAGCTTGGTGGCGCGACGGCTGCAACATTTCAGCGTGACGATTGAGACGCGGCTGGAATTTGCGCCGGAACATTTCACGCAGAGCGCGGGGTTGATCTGCTATTACGACACGCGGACGCATTTTTATCTGCGGGTTTCCCGGCATGAGGTGCAGGGGAAGATTTTGGGCATCGTCCTGACGGATGATGGGGTTTACGATGAGTTGATGGATTCGCAGGTGGTCATCAATGACTGGAAGCAAATTTATCTGCGGGCGCAAATTGATCGGGAGAAGCTGCAATTTAGCGCGTCGCCGGATGGCCGGGCGTGGCAGGCGGTTGGGCCGGTGCTGGATGCATCGAAGCTTTCGGATGATTATGGGACGGGACTGCATTTCACGGGGGCTTTGGTGGGGTTGTGCTGCCAAGATCTCAAGGATCATGCGGTGTGGGGGGATTTTGATTATTTTGAGTACCGGCCCAGGGCGGCTTAGAAAAGGGCTGGAAAACGGAATGGGACGAATAGGACGGATGAGGCATATGAACGCCAGACGGTTCTATTCGTTCAGGAAACCACGCTAAATTTAGCATTGTCAGGGGCGGGGCTTCTGGTAACTTGTTCGTCCTTTGTCGCCGGAGATTTCCGGGGGCGGAGATAACGGCCTTAAATTCCTGTCCGGGTGGACGGGGAGCGGCCATAACAACATCAAACAAAAATCCCGTATTCCGCGGGATGCCTTGACGAAGTTCAGGGTGATAACCAATGGAAAATTGATAGAATGAGCACTGCAAACACGATCACCATCGGCGTTAAAGAACTGCTGGACGCGGGCGTCCATTTCGGCCACCAGACGAAGCGTTGGAATCCCAAGATGAAGCCGTTTATTTTTGACGCGCGCAACGGGATCCACATCATTGATTTGAGCAAGACGGAGGCGCAGTTGAACACGGCCCTGGACTTTCTCGCCACCACCGTCCGCAAAGGCGGCAAGATTTTGTTCGTCGGCACCAAGAAGCAGGCGCAGCAGACGGTGAAGGACACGGCGAAGGAAACCGGCCAGATGTTCGTGACCGAACGCTGGTTGGGCGGCACGCTGACCAATTACACGACGGTCAAGACCTCCATCAAGCGCCTCAAGGAAATTGAAAAGATGGATGCGGACGGGTCCATCAACCATTACGTGAAGCAGGAGCAGGCGGTCATCCGCCGCGAAGGCGCCCGCTTGCACAAGTATTTCGACGGTCTCCGCGATCTGGACAAGATGCCCGCCGCGATGTTCATCGTGGACCTCAAGCGCGAGCACAACGCCGTGGCCGAGGCCCGCAAGCTGAAGATCCCGGTCGTGGCCCTGGTGGACACGAACAGCGATCCCGATCTCGCGGACTATCCGATCGCGGCGAACGACGACGCGATCCGTTCCGTGCGCCTGATTCTGCAGGCGGTCACGCAGAGCATCACGCAGGCCCGGGCGGAGTTTGAATCCAAGCGCGCCCGCAAGGTGAACGAAGAAGCGGCCCCGGCGGAAGCGCCGGCCGCGGCGCCGGCGGCTCCGGTCGCGGCTTAAGCAAGAATCTGCGGCGGGGAGCGGAACGAGTTTCCGCACCCCGCCGGTCAACTTTCAATTAGAAATAGAAATCTCAAACTGTTTTTTTATGGCTGAAATTACTGCTGGAAATGTGGCCAAGCTCCGTGAAATGACGGGCGTTGGCATGATGGACTGCAAAAAGGCGCTCACCGAAGCGCAGGGCAACATCGACGCGGCCGTGGACATCCTGCGCAAATCCGGCGCGGCCAGCGCGGCGAAGAAGGCGACCCGCGAAGCGCGGGAAGGCGTGATCGCGCAGTACATCGCGCCCGGCGGCAAGTCCGGCGTGCTGGTGGAAGTGAATTGCGAAACGGATTTCGTGGCGCGCAACGAGGCGTTCCGCGCGTTCTGCGACGAGATCGCGAAGAAGGTCGCCACCAATCCGAACGTGAACCTGGAAGCGGACCGCGAGGCGGCCGTCGGCAAGATGGGCGAGAACATCAAGTTTCCGCGCAACGCCCGGATGGAAGTTGCCGGCAACGGCGCGGTGGCGGCTTACATTCACACGGGCGCAAAAGTCGGCGTGCTGGTGGAAGTTGATTGCACCAAGGCGGACACGGCCGCGAAGGAAGAATTCAAGCAGCTTGTGAAGGACATCACGCTCCAGATCGCGGCGGGTTTCCCGCACGTGGTGGCGCGTGAAAATGTCGCGCCGGAAGTGATCGCCAAGGAGCGCGAGATTGCGGCGCAGTCCGACCGCTTAAAAGGCAAGCCGGCGGCGGCGATGGAGAAGATCCTGGCGGGCGTGCTGGACAAATTTTTCCAGACCTACTGCCTGGTGGACCAGGGCTTTGTGAAGCGCAATTCCGAAGTCAGTGTGAAGGAACACGTGGCGCAGATTGCCAAGCAACTGGGTGACGAGATCGTCATCCGCCGGTTTGTGCGTTTCCAGGTTGGCGAAGTTGCAGCTTAAGCCGGCATTTAAAATCTCAAAGGCGTCCGGCAACGGACGCCTTTTTTATTTGTTTCATTTTGGTTACAACGGGGCTTTTACATTGACAGTTAAGGACGCCTATTTTGGTTGATCTCAGGTGCGAGCCCACATTTTTTGCCCTTGCGATTTCAAAAAACGAGCCAAACCCCTGATTTTGCAGAAAAGACCGCGTGTTGGCCGGTTTCAATTTGAAATTTTGGCGGTATGGGCGAGAATCAATGCCGTGAACCGAAAATTGATTTGCAAGTTGCTGGCGCTTTTTGTTTTGGCGGCAGCCGTGAAAGTTTCCGCGCAGGGTACCGCATTCATGTACCAGGGGCGTTTAAACGACAATGGCAGCCCGGCAAACAACGTCTACGACCTGCGCTTCGCGCTCTTTGATGCCGTCATCAATGGCAATCCCATCGGTTTGCCGCAGACCAATGTGGCCACGACCGTTACCGGCGGGCTTTTCACCGTCACCAATGATTTTGGACCGGTTTTCACCGGGACGAATTATTGGTTGTCGATTGGCGTGCGCACGAACGGCAGTACCAATGCCTTCACCTTTCTGGTGCCGCGCCAGCCGTTGTTGCCGGTGCCCTACGCCATCTTTGCCAATACCGCGAGCAACCTGCTGGGCACGGTGGCGTCCGGTCAGATTTCAGGCACCTCCGGCGGCTTTGTGAGCTTTACCAACGCGACGAATGCATTTGTTGGCAAGTTTACCGGCACGGGCAGCAACCTTACCAGCTTGTCGGCCTCCCAGCTTGCTTTTGGCACCGTGGCCGATGCCCGGCTATCCACCAATGTCGCGCTCTTGAACACCAACCAAATTTTCACGGGCGCGAATTCGTTCCTGAACGCGACGAATACATTCGTGGGCCAGTTTACCGGCAATGGCAGCAATCTGACCACGTTGAACGGCTCCGCGGTTGTCTTTGGCACCGTGGCGGACGCGCGTTTGTCCGGCAACGTGGCCATGTTGAGCAGCAACCTGACTTTCACCGGCACGAATTTGTTCACGGGGCCGAACAAGTTCACCGGCGCCAATTTGTTCACGGGAACCAATTCCTTCACCAACCGGAACAATTCCTTCATGGGCAGTTTCTTCGGCAATGGGCTGGTGGGCTGGATACCGGTATCTGGCATTGCAACCCAGGCGATTGCCGATGCCGGGTATTTGATGCTGAATACCAGCCTCTCCACGGTCACGTTGCCCAGTTCCCTTTCCACGGGCGACATCGTGCGCATTTCCGGCGGGAACGCGGGCGGCTGGCTGGCGGCGGTGAACGCCGGCCAATCCATCGTGGGCAATTTTGCCAGCTTTCGGAACGCCTATCCGATCATACCGCCCAGCAGCGGTGATTACAGCGACGTCGCCATCGCGGCGGATGGCATACGGATGTATGCCGTGGGAAATTTTAATGGCGTGCTTGCCTCCACTGATTCCGGCAAGAACTGGAACCAGATCGGCCTCATTTCCGGCCATTGGAACTCGGTGGCGTGTTCTGCGAACGGGAAGATTGTTTATATCGCACCCAGCGGCACCGGCGTCATTGAAGAATCGAGTGATGGCTTCTCGACCTGGTCGGCGGTCAGCGGCAGCGGTGCCTGGCAGGGCATTTCCTGTTCCGCCGACGGCAGCAAACTTTTTGCCGGTAATTTGGCGTGTTCGGGTAATGGCACCAATGTTGCGTTGGTGAGCGGAGGCAATCTTTCGGTCTCAACGAACAGCGGCACCAGTTTCTTCTCCATCCCGGGACCAGTGGCCGGGGTCACCTGCCTGGCGGTCTCGAGTGACTGCACGAAGCTGGTGGCCGGCGTCAACGGCGGCTTGTTATATGGTTCTGCGAATTTGGGCACGAACTGGGTCGCGCTTACCAGCACCAACCAGTTTTGGACCGGGGCCTGCATGTCGCCGGACGGCAGCAAATTTGCCGGCACCGTGGGCACGGTCGGCGGTGTTCCCGGTGGCATTTATTATTACGAGGTTGATCCGCGACCAGACACGGTCAGCACCAATTCGATCGGCGGCAGCCGGGGTTCGGCGGTGGAGTTGCAATTTATCGGCAACGGCCAGTTCATCCCGGTCAGTTCCTCGGGCTTGATCTGGGCGAATTGAGGTTGTCGAAAAGTGGCAGCTTGAGGGCTTGCGCGGGCGGGTTTTTTAGATTCAAAATAGCCGGCATGTTCAAAGTGGAAAAACACGGTTCGCACGCGGATCACCTGATGCGGGCGGCGCAGTTTCACCTGGTGCAACTGAGTTCGATGGCGGACATGAAGGCGAACATGCTGCTCACGATGTCTTCCGTGGTGATGACGCTCGCGTTGCCGCAACTGCTGAAGAACACGCACCTGTGGCCGCTCTTCATCCTGGTGGGCTTCTGCCTGCTGACCATCTGCCTGGCGACTTATGCTGTCATGCCCAAGCTGCCGCCATCCAATTTGCCCGCGCCCGATCCAAATAACCCGGCATTCAATCCACTATTCTTCGGCGACTTCACGCGCATGAGCCAGGAACAGTTTGAGAGTACGATGGGCGAGATCATGAGCAGTCATGAACGCACTTATGCCACGCAGGTGCGCGAGCTTTATCTGCTGGGCAGTTTTTTGGCGAAAAAGAAGTACCGCTATCTCCGGCTGGCTTACATTTCCTTCATCGCGGGATTGTCGGCCACTTTTCTTTGTTTCATTGTGCTGGCGTTGATTGGATGACGGGAAAAAATTTCACGCGGCACGATGAACGAGCGTTGCTGCGCCCGGGGACGGGCGCACTCCGGACATCGTTTCCGGCGATGCCGGAGGTTTTTATTTCAATTCACGGGCGGCGGCGGGTTCGGTTAATCTTTCCATATCAGATTGTTGGCGGGCGATGCTTGGCGTTAGCACGCCTGCGGAAAGCGTGGGTGGCAAAGACGGGTCACTTGTTTTGTCACCGAATGCGTGGGTTGGCAAGTCGCGGCGCGCGCGGAGCGACGCGCCCTACCACGATTGTTAGCAGCCGATTAATAATTTGAAATATGGAGACGTTACAAACAGCCCAGTTGCCCGGGTGGAAGCAGTCGTTGCTGTGGCTGGCGCTGGCGGTGGGGTGCTTTCACGCGGCGCATTCCTCGCTGAAATATCCTGCCGCCGGGCTTTTCATTTTTGGCTACGCGTATTTCATGGTCCGGCTGACGGATCAGCCAACTGTCCGGCGCGCATTCTATATGGGCCTCGCCACGGGGTATCTTTGCTATGCGCCGCAGTTGTTTTTCATGTGGAGGATCTTCGGGCCGTTCGCGGTGCTGCTGTGGTTGGTGCTGGCGTTTTGGGCGGGGCTGTTCACGGCCATCATCTGCGGGGCCACGCGGCGGTGGGGCAGGGCACGGGCCGCTTGGCTGATCCCGATGGTCTGGACGGGGTTGGAATATTTCCGGAGCGAACTGTATTACTTGAAATTTTCGTGACTTGATGTTTCTTTAGGTATGCGGTAGAATTTCGGCATGAAACCGAACGCATCCCCAATAAAATACGCTCGAATCTACGGGCGTTATAGCTCCAAGGGCCAACAGGATAATGATTCCGTTCGTCGTCAAGTTGACGGCGCAAACGCTTATGCAAAGCGTAATGGAATAGAGATAATTGGGCAACCTTACTTTGATGAAGGGGTTTCAGGTAAGGCAGGGGCTAACCTTCGCAAAGAACTTGGCAGAGCCATAGCCGATACGCAAAGGGGCGAAATTATTATTGTAGAACTTCAAGACCGCTTAGGCAGACAAAATCCTTTTGAGCTAATGCACTTACTTTATCAGTTGGTAACTGAAAAGGGTGCCGCTATTCATGTATGGTCTGAAAACATGATAATAGACCAAACGACGGTTAATGAGTTTGGAAGTCAATTAAAAATGTTTGTTGGCGCGGCAATCGGCCACCAAGAAAACGTCCGCAAGATTGGCCGCATTATTGAAACCGTAGAAGAAACAATGAAGTCTTGCGCGAACGGTCATTTAGTAAAAGGCGCATTAAGGTTTACTCCACAATGTTTCAAATGGGACACTAAACATAATCGTGTTTATGTTGACGATAAGCAAGCCAACGTAGTTAAGAAAATCTTTTCAATGTATAATGACGGGCAGGGGACAACACGCATTGCTAAACATTTGAATGAAACCAAAGAGCCAACTTTTTACAGAATTGAGAACGGCAAAGATAAAAAAGGCAATAAGAAAAAACCTGCGATGTGGCATGGCAACACGGTTAAATATATACTTACCTGCCCGTGTTACAACAAGGTTTTAGAAATTAATGGTGAGCGTTATAATATTCTTGATGAAGTAGTTTCTGATGAAGTTTTTGCAAAAACTCAAATGTTGTTAGCGCGTAACAAGACAAATAAAGGTAAGCTAAACGGGCGCACAAATAATATTTTCGGGCAAGTAGTCTTTTGTAAGCATTGCGGCGGACGTATCAAATCAGCTAAGGCAGGTAAGTATTCTTATATGTATTGTTGCAAAAATTCTCTTGAGGGTGGATGCAAGAATAAAGACGGCGGCACAAACAAAAATGTAATGTTAAATGCGCGTTACGTTGAATACGGATTTTTTAAGTTAGTCTTTGGTGATAGAGCGCACGGATTAATGCGCGGCGATGACCGCAACCTAATGTTAAAAGAACAAATAGAAGGTTTGAAAAGTCAAATTGCCGATTTAGATAGCAGGATAGAAAACCTTTGGGATGATAAGGAAAGAGGGGATAAAGAAGCAAGTCGCCGTATAGCTATACGGAGAGCGGAAAAAGATAATGCGGAAAATCAAATCCGTATCTTAAAAGCCCAATTAACAGAAGATGGGCAATTTGATAGTAATGTAAATGTTATATATAACATGGTGACGCTGGAAGACATTTGGTTTAGTAAAAAGAAAATGGTGCCAATCTTTGACATTTTGAACGATGACGAAAAGCGCAAGCGTATCTCTATGATAATGCCAACATTGTTTTCAAAGATTACTTTTGATTGTGCCGCTAATAAAGTTGAAGTATTCAATAAAGACGGCTCATTAAAGGTTTCATTTTCACCAAAAGCTTTTGAAAAGGAATTAGCACGGAAGCGCAAGCAGACCTCCATAACTTCATTTGAGCCACCCCCGCGCACGTTCAAGCCGCGCAAAATCACGGGCAAAGCATAATGTTTTGAACAAAGATAATAATAAGTTTTATATTATCATTTTAGTTTATAAAAAAGACCTCGCTTCGGAATTTTTGACTTTGTTGTATAGTCATAGGCGCAAAAGCTATACGATTTTGGAAAACTTTTATAGATTCAGATAAGAATATACAAAGCTTTAGTTCGTAACTATTCTTTGGACAGATATAAATATATCCAACTGTGGCACTTATGAACTTTGTTAATGCTATACTTTTCATGAATTAGTGACTCAGATAAGTAAAGGTATTAATGTAATGCAGTAATCTTGTTAAGTAATACTTGCCGCTTTTGTCTTGCCTAACTTAACTAATGCAATAACTAAATAATATAAAAGATTATTGTTGCGCCGATATTGGCAGAGTTTATGTAATAGGTCTTTCAAGGTTATATAGAATACAAGTCTTGTGCCAAGCGGCAAATCTGGCCGAAAATATAATTGTAAAACTCTATTCGTAGATTGAGTTTTACCCCTTACAATGACCGCATGAAAACAAAAGCTTTTTCAATGCTACGGGTGAGCGGCAAATCACAGATTGAAGGTGATGGTTTCGAGCGGCAAAGGCAATGTATAGCCGAATACTGCAAGGAAAATAATATTGAAATTGAACGTGAATTTTTAGAGTTAGGCGTATCTGGCACAAAAGATGCGTTTGATAGACCAGCATTAAGTGATATGCTTGTCGCGCTAAAATCTAATGGTGTGCGGCTTGTGCTTTTTGAAAATGCCACAAGGTTAGCAAGAGATTTAATGGTGTCAGAGGTTTTACTTAACCAGTTCCGTCTTTTGAACGTCAAGGTAATAGCGGCGGATGCTGGAACTGACCTCACTTGCGAAGACCAAGAACCAACCAAGGTTTTATTGCGGCAATTATTATCGTGCATTTCGCAATTTGAAAAAAGTTGCATTGTAAATAAGCTTCGTGCTGCCCGTGTTCGTATCAAAAAAGCTACTGGCCGTTGTGAAGGTGTCAAGCCCTTCGGTCAGGATGACAGGGAAAGGGCCGTAATCGCCCGTATGACCGTTTTAAGAGGTCAGGGCATGAACTTTACTGCCATCGCCCATGCGCTCAATACGGAGAGCGGCTACGGCCCCAGGGCAAGTGTCAGGGCAGGCAGGCAAACCGCGTGGTTTTCTTCATCCGTTGCTAAGATACTGGCGCGGCAATAGCCCCCCAATATTTAGCAGGGTTAGCTTCAAATTTCAGTTAAGCTTTGCATTATGGCAATCATAATAATAAGTTTAATATAACCATTTTATTGTTTTATATAAAGCAAACTGGCCGCATTTGACTTGCGCCGAAAATAAATTGAAATATTCTTGGAAAAGTTTGGATTTATGTTTAATATTATATGGATACAGATTAGATTTAGTCATTGGATTGGTTCGGCTTCGGGAATATGTCCCAAAGTTTGTATCCATCAAATAAAACCGAGCCAGTCCAATGATGTTACAAATTACTGTTAGTTTACAAGCATGAGCGGCATTTGCCGAAATTCACTAAGTTAAACTAACGCTTTACTAATGCAGAATCGGACACACGTTAATTTAAGTGTCTGCGATGTGACCTAAGAACCGTTGCAAACAACGAGTAAATATTGAGAACCCTCGGGAAAGACCAAAGGGCATCGTTAAACAAACAAAAGAAATTCGAGTTAGTCGAATTGCGCGGCGAAAGCTTAGGTTGACTAACACTTGCAAATGAAAGTTTAATTTGTAAGGGGACGGCGTAAAGGTTGGGCAAGGTTGCTCCTCCGTAAATCGCGTAGTGGCGAAGCCGTGACAGTCATAAGGGGTTTTATTTTAATTAATAAAATGACCTTGAGAGAATAAGATTAGTTGCCTTACATGATGACCATAGGCACGCAATTAACGCCAATCTTGTTTTACTCCGCAATGAGGTGTGGAGTTTTTGTGTCCAGCTATAATTAAGGCAATCCCCGCCTGATATTAATAAACTAATGTGGCGGTGCTTGCTTGGCTCCTTCGTCGCCATACTCAAAGTTAAAGTATTGTGATTATATAAACATGAAACGGCCAATTTGTCTTAGGTAGAATGTTTAAGCTGAAAGCTTAGTAATGTTTCGCCAATTCCGCTTTTAATGCTTCATTTGCTCTAAAACGTATCATGCCACACAATGCGCCAAAATTGAAGATTTTGCCGCATTATAATAATATTAAATAAAATAACTTCTTTGTTATGCTATCATTGCGCCGATTTATATTAAATAATAAAAAACCTCACCGTGGTTTGCGGTGAGGTCTAATTGGTGAGGATAAAGCTTACTTTGTGGCGGTAGCTGTCTTGCGCGAATACTTCTTGGTTGCGGCATCCAATGTAAACACAATCTTACCTTTGCCGTTCGCGTCTTTGGTTGTGCCTTTCTTTAGGCGCGTCTCAAGCTTGGTCTTGAGGTCTTTTTCTTCGGGGAATTTGGGCGCAAGAGCGGCTAACAGTTCATCGGCGGTCATGCCCGTCTTGACCTTATCCAGTTCGGCGCAAATGGCAATGTAAAGCTCTTGGGGGTTGTTGCTCCACGGAAAGCTATAGGTTTCGTCGGCGTCTTTGATTTTATTTCCAAGTGCTTGAATAGCCGCCCATGAGGTTTCCATTTCCTTTAACATCGGAGCAAGCTTGCGCTTCTTGGTTTCATCCTTAATAGTTGAGGTAATATTACCGTATTGGGATTGCACGTCTTCGGGTTGCTCAACAAGCCATGCTTGGAATTGTTCGGGGGTCATTGGTATCATTTCTGCGGCGGGTTTAGGTGTCGTTTTTGCTTGTGACATAACAGTTTTTCGGTTAATGTTTCGTTGTTGGTTTACTGCTTACAGGTGACAAGTTAATGGTTACTTGTTACATTGTCAAACATAAAGTTAATGTATCTGTGCTTTTCCATGTTGGTTTATAAATCTCCAAAAAATCACATGGTAACACTTGCGTATAAAATTAGGTTTTAGGCGGTGCTTTTCCGCTAATATAAATAACAGAGCCAACAGTTTAGCAACTTCCAAGGTTAGCAAAATAGCATATTTGGGGCTTATTTGGGCGAAACACTTATATTTAATAATAAAACTGGTATATCGGAAGCTATGTCCGAAGACATATATATATTTAAGGTGTCATGGGTGCATTTAGGTGCGTAAAGATATTATATTTGGTATAATAATATGTATATGTCAGAAGTTCAGTTAAATATTAAATTGCCGTTGAGTGTCAATAGTAAAGAGGCGTGTCGCTTGCTTGGTATTTCAAAAAATCAGCTCTACCGTCTCCGCAAAGCTAAACGTCTAATTGCTACTAAGGTTCAAGCGCGCAATTTGCTTTTTAAGTATTCAGACCTTGTGGAGCTATTAGACAATAAATAAGTATTTAATATTATTATGGCCCAAAAGATTGTTCATGGAAAAAAGGTAATTGGAGCACAAACTGTTCGGAAGCGTTATAAGCTTGAACTACATGAGCTATACAAGCTTTTGTGTGAATCCAAACTAAAGTTAATGAATCACAGTAAGCTTTATCTTTCACAAGATGCCGTAGAAAAGTATTTTGCGGGCAAAACTAAAGAGGCGCATCCTGTTGTAATAAATAGCAGGTTTATCATGGCGAAATATAAAATCAGCCGCATGGAGTTTATTAATTTGCTCAAAGGTAAATATCTTGTGCCACTACCTATGCCAGATGAATCAAACTTTTACTTTTCTTTCAAAGCGGTTGAACGCTTTTTTGCTGATACATATAAAGCTTATCGTTGTGAGCAGACCGAAGATAATGAAAGCGACGAAGTAAGCGAAGAATACAAACATATTGACAACGATTAATTTATGACAACTCAAACTAAAACCAAGACAAAGGCGACTAAGGTGCCGCAAAACTTAGATGAAATTCTACAAGAAAACATTTTGCCGCCGCGAGTATCACTTGAGCAGATAACGCAAGAATTTGTTGATAAAGCTAAAAAGAGAAGGTTTAGCAATAACGGCGCAAATGAATGTTACGACGATTTGCTAAAAGTATCCAAGGGGATTATTGAATATTACCGCGACCATGTTTTTTCGTACAATGATTTTATAACATTAACAATTCCATTAGACCTCGCTTTGAGTGATGAGGTTTTGCGCGAATACTTTAATGGGTGGTGCGTTGCGCTTCAAGGTGCGGGTAGGTTGACCATTACCGAAAGCAAAAATAGCTGTTACGGTTATTCGACTTTTTCTTTCAAATAAAACATTTTATGTCAAATAAACAGCCAAACAACAATAACGAAACTCCTGTTGGGTACAATCCCAATAGGCAATCAGCCAGCCGCAAGAAGTCATTTAATACTTCTCCTGCGCCGCTAAGTGAAACCGTAACACCAGTTACCCTAAAACAAAAGGCGGATAACCTTAGACGCAGGGCAGAACTTGTCAGAAAAATTTACGAGGAGCTAAACTAGTATGGAAAATATATCTGATTATCTACAAAGACGCTTGACAAAGTTTAACGAGACGGCAAAAAAGATAGACGTTCTTAATGAGCAGAGTTATATGGATAAGGTTAGGGATAGTATCATTCGCGCAAACAACTTATCTAGCCGTGTCGAGTTTGAGGGAATTAATAATGAGGCAATCCGCAATGAAATTATGTTACAAGTTCCAA
Source organism: Verrucomicrobiia bacterium (assembly GCA_031290985.1). Taxonomy (GTDB): domain Bacteria; phylum Verrucomicrobiota; class Verrucomicrobiia; order Limisphaerales; family UBA11358; genus UBA11358. The sequence goes on from JARLJW010000062.1 coordinate 16,193, forward strand.
AAGAATTTGGCGCACCTCAACCTAAAACTTACATTAGCCACTCTTCCCAAGGGGATTGCAAAAGCTTCGGAATTGAAGTGATTTAATTAAAGAACTTATGTTGTGCTTCTCGCGGTGCAACATTGGAGGTAGGTAGTAACCTAAAGCTATTGGTTATATGTCGGCCAATGGCGGTTTATCATAATTGAGTTGGGGTTACTGCTTACCTTTAATTTTGGTAGTGGTCATATAACGGGCGCAAGATAGTGCTTGCACAAGGGAAGAAAAAAGCATTTAATTTTGTTCCCTGATAGTAGTCCCAAGCCCTAAGCCGCTGGCCGTAACTGGCTGGCGGCTTTTTGCTGAACACGGCACGGAGCGGCAAAATCTTCAAATTTGCCCAATTTTCAAGCATTTTACGCACTACTTAAAAAAACATTAAGGTGGATGAATGTCGGATATGCGTTGCCGCAGGGCGGATTGTTTTTTGGAATGTACGGTGCCGGCTTTGTGGTTTTGAGTGCGGCGACGCTTTTTCATTTCAGGGCTTGGGTAAAGATTTCGCGGATTCAGTTGCTTGGCATCGCGGCGTTAATCCCCATCTTCGTGGTGCTTTTGCTGCCGGCTTCGATGTTGGGATATTTAGCCGGACGGCCATCGGTTTCTGTCACCGGCATCCAGCTTGAATTTCCCAATGCCAATCTCCTGCCCAAAGTTCTTGATCACGCGCTCGCAAAAAACACCAATTCCCAGATTTTCGTCCTCAGTGAGTACACGCTCAAAGACGGTGTCCCGGATTCGCTCAAGGACTGGTGCCGCGAGCATTCGCGCTATCTTGTGGTTGGTGGTGAGGAGGTTCTTACCAACGACGTCTATTTCAATACCGCCTTTGTGGTCGGCACCAATGGCGAGATTGTTTTCAAGCAGGCCAAGAGCGTGCCGATCCAGTTCTTCAAGGACGGATTGCGGGCGACGAACCAATCGCTTTGGAATTCTCCGTGGGGCAAGATCGGCATCTGCATCTGCTACGACTTGAGCTACACGCGGGTGACGGATGAACTCGTGCGGCAGGGGGCGCAGCTTATTATTGTGCCGACGATGGATGTGGAGAATTGGGGGCGGCATCAGCATGAGTTGCATTCGCGCGTGGCACCGGTGCGCGCAGCGGAATATCGCGTGCCGATCTTCCGGCTTGCGAGTTCAGGCATATCCCAAGCGGTTATAGGCAGCGGTCAGGTCGTGGCGCAAACCCATATGCCCGGGCCGGGGGAAACGTTGTCCGCCCAACTGCACCTGCCGGCTCATGGTGCGTTGCCATGGGACAGATATTTTGCGCCGGTTTGTACTGGGATTACGGGGTTGATTCTTGTGTGTTTGCTGGTTTTGGAATGGAAAAAACGGTAAACCGGTTGGACAGCCTTTGTGTGGCAGGATGGGCGGGATGAATGACGGGAAAAAGCACCAAGCGTCCAAGGTCCAACCGCCAAAGAAGCTGCAAACTCGAAGTCAATGGAGCGCCCGGCACAACAAAATGAAAATTACGAAACGAACCCAGTTAAAACAAAATAAAGCCACGGTAAATGACCGTGATAGTGGAATGCCGAGCGATGCCCGGCGCTTTGCGGATTGAGCGTCCAACTCGCCGTGCCGGAGGCCGGCGCGCCGAGTGAAAGTTCGGCCAGACGGCTTGGTGTTTCTGGAGCATTAGCATGGCAGGAACTGCCACGCTTGAAAGTGCCTGCTGCGCAGGCAAACAAGGTCGCAGCCCGACCTTGTCCACCTTGGAGTTGGGGGCGTTGGGCTGTTGAGGAACCCGCGGGCGGGCCGCCCGCGCTCCGAGTTCAGCGGAGCAGTTTGATGGCGACAGAGAAAAGCAGCGCGATAATAACAAGATATGCCACCAGTCTGAGCCAATACCCATAAGCATCCTGTTTGCGTTCGACGAACCTGATATGTCGCGACGATACCATGAATATTGTTCCCCGATGCAATGCCCAAAGGACGTAAAGCAGCAATATACCGCCGGTTCCGAACAGGCCGATGCAGTCTTTGCAGAGAGCGGCTTTTTGGGCCGGGTTGGCCCCGAGTTGCACCGGGGTATTCGGGTGAACCGCGGGATTAATCTTCCCAAAATCCCCGGCCGTGGGCTGGTTAAAATTCGGTCTCGTTGGAACCGGGCTGGGTGCGGCGATGACGCCGTGGCTGGCGTTGGTGAAATACATGGGCGGGTTGGTGGTCACGCCGGCAGCCCGGTTGGGTGGCGGCGGCAGCGGCGGTGCTTTGAGCGTCCAACCGAACAACAGGAGCAGGAGGACCAGCCCGATTTTCATGGTTCACCAAACTTCCACGGGGCCTTTGGGCACGGGGATATGTTCGCGTGTGGTGGAGGCCGGCGCATCACGCATGAAGGAGGCAATCATGGGTGCGGGCTGGAAGCGCGGCAGAAGCTCGCCGGCTTCATCCAAAAATTGCCGCCGCCAGCGGACGTAATGCTTGAGCATGTCGTTGAACTCGGTCCGGGTGCGCACCTGCACGACTTTCTTGTTGAATTCGTGGCAGGGGCCGAAGCGTTTGGAATACCACGGCGCGACCTTGCGGAACATCCGGCAGCCCAGTTCTTCGCCGAACACTTCGATCATCAGGTCCAGGTGACGCTGCATGACGCGGATGCGCTCGTCAAAGCTTGGTTCCGGCGGCAACGATCCCGTGCTGATAAATTCCAACGTGCGCCGGAAAATCCACGGATCGTAAAATGCGCCGCGGCCGATGCTCACGCCGGCGCAGCCGGTTTCGGCGAGCATCTTCTTGGCGGCCTCGGGGGTGACGACGTCGCCGTTGCCGATGACGGGAATGGACTTCACGGCCGCGACGACCTTGCGGATGCCGGCGAGGTTCACGGTGCCGCCAAAGCCCTGTTCGCGCGTCCGGCCATGGACAAAGATCGCGGCCGCCCCGGCATCCTCCAGCGCGCGCGCCAGGTCGGGCGCGGTCAAATTGTCATCATCCCAGCCGAGCCGCATCTTGGCGGTGACCGGGATTTTCACGGCGTCCACCATGCCGCGGACGAGGGCGGCGGTTTTGTCCAGTTCGGTCATCATGGCCGAGCCGCCGCCGATCTTGACGACTTTTTTGACCGGGCAGCCCATGTTGATGTCCACGGAAACGGCGCCACGCGCCTCGACGATGAGGGCGGCATCGCGCATCTCCCCGGGCACGGAGCCGAAAAGTTGCACGGCGAGCGGGGAATCCGCCGGGGACGTCTCTATCAGCTTGTAGGCCTTGGGGTTCTTCTCGATGAGGGAGCGGGCGTTGACGAGGTCGGTGGTGCAGAGGCCGACGCCGCCGACCTCGCGCACGACGAGGCGGAAGGGCAGGTTGGTGTAACCCGCCAGCGGCGAGAGGAACAGGTTCGAGTTTAGATTGAGCGGTCCAAGGCGCATCGCTGTCAGTGTATGCAAATTAGCTGATTGCGAAAGCCGTATTGAAGTGATAGCTTGGCACAATCAAAATGTTAGACGACGATTCAAAGAACAACGACAAGAAGCCCGCCGGCAACAGCAATGGCGGTTTCAAGGTTCCCATGACGCTGCTCGCGTGGGCGGGCATCACCGCGGCCGTGGTCGCATTGATGATGATGCGGGGGCATTATCCAGGCGCGGCCCAGCCGGAGCAAATCGAGCAGTCCGCGTTTTTTCAATATTTTGAATCCAACCAGATCGTCAGCGCGACCATCGTGGTGAACCAGCAGACGTTGCCGCTCACGGACATCAACGGGTCATACTCGAAGATAGATAAAGACGGGAAGGTCGTGACCGAAAAAGACGGCAAACCGGTGGAATTTCCATTCGTGGTCCGCAATGCCTACTTGTCACCCGATGTCTGGAGCCGGCTGTTGCGGTCCAACTTGGTTAAAAACAATTCGCCGAATGTCATGCTGCAGAGCTTCCTCTGGGGGCTCGCGCCGTTTTTGATCCTGGGCGTGCTGTTCTGGTTTTTCTTCATCCGGCAGATCAAGATGGCCGGCAAGGGTGCTTTGAGCTTTGGCAAGAGCAAGGCGCGCATGCTGGCGAAGGATCGCAACAAGACTACTTTCAAGGACGTCGCCGGTGTGGAAGAGGCGATGGAGGAAGTTTCTGAACTCGTGGATTTCCTCAAGGATCCGAAAAAATTTCAGCGCCTCGGCGGACGCATTCCCAAGGGCGTGTTGATGATCGGGCCTCCGGGCACGGGCAAGACACTTTTGGCGAAGGCCATCGCAGGCGAGGCGGATGCGGCGTTTTTCAGCATCAGCGGCTCGGACTTTGTGGAGATGTTTGTCGGCGTCGGCGCGAGCCGGGTGCGCGACATGTTTGAGCAGGCGCGCAAGAGCACGCCGTGCCTGATTTTCATTGATGAGATTGACGCGGTCGGTCGCAGCCGTGGGCATGGCCTCGGCGGCGGCAATGACGAACGGGAACAGACCTTGAACGCCTTGCTCGTGGAGATGGACGGTTTTGACACGCAGGAAGGCATCATCATCATCGCGGCCACGAACCGGCCGGACGTGCTGGATCCGGCGCTGTTGCGCCCGGGCCGTTTCGACCGCCAGGTGACCGTGAACCTGCCGGATGTCCGCGGACGTGAGGCGATCTTGAAGGTCCACGCGAAGAACGTGAAGCTTGGGCCGCAGGTGGATTTGTCGGTCATCGCCCGCGGTACGCCGGGTTATTCCGGCGCGGAACTGGCGAACTTGCTTAACGAGGCCGCGCTGCTGGCCGCCCGCACCGGCAAGAAGATGGTGGAGCAGGGTGAACTGGAAGAGGCGCGCGACAAGGTGCGCTGGGGCCGCGAACGCCGCAGCATGGCCATGAGCGACGAGGAGAAGCGCGCCACGGCCTGGCACGAGGCCGGCCACGCGCTCGTCAATGTTTTGCTCAAGCACACGCACCCGCTGCACAAGGTCACGATCATTCCGCGCGGTCGCGCGCTGGGCGTCACCATGTCTCTGCCGAAGGAAGACATGTTGAACATGCGGAAGAAGCAGGCGGTGGACACGATCATCATGACGATGGCCGGACGCATCGCGGAGGAATACGTGACGGACGACATTTCCAGCGGCGCTTCCATGGACATCCAGCAGGCGACGCATCTGGCCAAGGCGATGGTCATGCACTGGGGCATGAGCGACCGGCTGGGTCACGTGCTCTACGGTGAAGCGCAGGAATATGTTTTCCTGGGCCGCGACATGATGCGCTCGAAGGATTACAGCGAGGAAACCGCCAAGGAAATCGATGCGGAAGTGAAGCGCATCGTGGAAGGTGCTTTCAACACCGCCAGAGAATTGATTGAAACCCATCGCGACAAGCTGGAGATGATCGCCAACGGTTTGCTGGAATACGAGACGCTCGATGGCGTGCAGGTGGAGGAGATCGTCCGCAGCGGGACGTTCACCCCGCCGCCGAAGCCGCCGGTGGATTCCACCCCGATGATGGGTGCGCCCGCTGGGACGGTTCTGCCAGAAAACCCGCCCAAGACCGCGCCGCCCAAACTGCCGGGATTGGGAACGCCAGCACCGGCGCCGGCGGGTTGAATTGAAATATCAGGGTAAGGAAAATTTTCACAGAAGCGCCGAGTTAAACTCGACGCTTCTTTTTTATGGGGATGGTGGAGCGGTGATTTGTAAGTAATCGAAGTGCAATGTATTGCGTATTAGGCTGGCTGTGGGAAAAGCGGCAGAGGGCTGCCGCAATCCAAGACGCTGGCGCGGCGGCGGGGCGGTGGACAAATTGATGGGATGCGTGTGAATGTACGCACAAGGTGCCTCTGGCAGGCAGGCAAGGTTACAGCGAGGCTCGAAGGCTTTTGAAGAAATTGCGTCTGGCACAAACAATTGAGCAGGAGTGACGTGCTTTGGTGCGCGCAGGCGGGTTGGAATCGCCACCCGTACCGGACGCTCGAAAGCGCCGTCGCCGCTGCGCTCTGCCGGCGCAGTCCATGATGTTTTCGGACCTGGCGCAGCGTCCGTGATTAGTGCGTACGCCAGTGGACGGCCACGCCTCGAGGTGCCTGCTGCGCAGGCAGACAAGGTCGCGGCGCGACCCCTGGCCACTTTTGTTTGTGATGAGTAGGGATTGCCGGCAGCAAGCGGGTGAAGCGCACCTAGCCGAGAGGACTTTTGAAATGCGGAGACCGGCACGGGGTTTTTGAACTGATTACTCGGAAGATTTTTCGAGGCTCTTCAGGTCTTCGGCGAGGAATTGCGCCACGTCCTTGAACCGGGCCACGTTTTCGGGGTTCATGGCCATCAAGGTCTGGTGGGCTTCGAGGCTGGTGCGGGTGATCTGCTCGTGGGTCGGGTTGATGGATTCCGGCTGGCAGGTCTGCACGGCTTCCGGCATTTCGAGCGTGCCGGTTTTCATGCGGAAGAGGTGCGCCGCGCCCAGGTTTTCCAAAAGTTCGGCCACGCGCACGGTCGCATTCAGCAGTTCGATCCCGCGTTCGGCGGGAGCGCCTTGGGGATTGAGCTTTATTCCAAAGCCGGCGAGCACGCCGAGGAAGGTGCTGTCCATCAGGACGCAGTCGGTCAGGTCGATGACGAAATGTTTGTAGCCCTTGCCGGCGAGTTCGCTGAGGAGGGTTTTAAAATCGGGGCTGGAGGCAAAATTGGCCCGGCCCGCGATGCGGATGCACGCGATTTTCTTCCCGACCAGCACTGACAGATTGGCAGGTGTCATTTTAGGGTAAATTTTCAGGCCGCGACCGCCGACGGGGTTACGATCTGGACCAGCGCCTGTTGCAACACCAGCGCCTCGTCGAGGCCGCTGGAGACCAGCCGCTGGTTGCACCGCAACAGCACGTCCATGGCGTTGACCAGTTCGGACGAGGTATATTTTTTGACCTGCGGCAGGGCTTTGTAAAGCACATATGGATTGAGTGCCAGCGGATTAAACTTGCGGTCCGCCGGCAATTTATCCGCCGGAACCCGTTCGAGCTGTGATTTGAACGAGTTGTAATCGCGGGAATCCTTGATCCAGCCCTCGCGCATCATCTCCTTGAGGAACAACAACGCCCGCACCTTGCTGATGAGGCCGTACAGCAGCCCGATCTCCGACTTGTCCGAGTCAAACTTGGTTTCCCACAGCTCTTCGTCCAGCCGGCGGAGCAGGGCGGGGAGGTTGCGGTCGCCCAGGGCATCGCCCAGGGCAAACGCCCGGGCGCTCTTGTTGCGGGAACAGATGGCGGCGACATCGGCCAGCTCCACGCGCTTGCGATCGCCGACCGAGAGGCACAGCTTTTCCACTTCGCTTTCGAGCTGGCGGGCGTTGGGGCCGACGCGGTTGATCAATTCGGCGAGGGCGTCCTCGGCGACGTCTTTCTGCCGCTGCTTGAAACCAGTGCGCGCCGCGTCATCGGCGCGGTCGGCCCAGTCCTTGTCATCGACGGACCAGGCGGAAAAGATCTCCACTGTGCCGAGCTTGTCGAGGGTCTTGAAAAAAGTCTTCCGCTTGTCCACCTTGCCGGCGCTGATGAGCAGCCGGACGTTCTGCCATTGGAAGGTCTTCAGCTCGTCAGAAAGGCCGCCGAGCATCTCGGTGACGGCTGCGGCGGAGGCGGTGCGTTCCTCGCCGAGAAAATTGCAGTCGCGCAGCCAGACGGCCTTGCCGCCACCGAAAAAAGGGAGGGTGTTAAGGGCCTCGCGCAGCTTGCTGAGGGCGGTCAGGGCCTCGCCGCTGTTGCCCGCCGTGGCTTCGATGATCTCATGATCCATGCCACCCAGTTCGGCGGACCATTCCTTGAAGATCTGTTTGGCGCGCTGTTTGACGGCGAAATCATCATCGCCGCAGACGAGCGCCAGGGGGTTGGATTTGGCCGCGGCCATTCAGTCGCTCTCGCTGTTGGATTCGTTCATGCGTTCGAGGACTTCACTCATGTCCTCGACCGACTCGAACAACTTGGCCGAAACGAAGATGGGCTTCTTTTGCGCGGCGGCCAGGGCCAGGCAGTCGCTCGGGCGCGCGTCGAGCTCCACGATCTTGCGCTCGGTTTGGAGCTCGTTCTGCTGCTGCAGGATGAGCCGCGCAAAGTAGGTGGAATTTTTGAGGTCGGTGATGATGACGCGTTCCACGTTGATGCCAAAGCCGAGAAAGACCCGGTTGATGAGGTCATGCGTGAGCGGGCGTTCCTTGGGGGTGTCGCGCAAGAACATCCCGATGACCGCCCCCATCTGCGGTTCGACCTGGATGACGAAGACCTTCTTCTCATTGCCCACAAACAACGCGCAACTGTTGTTGTGGGGAAGGATGCCTCTGATTTGTACTGGCAGGACGTCGCTCTTCACCCCCCAAGCTTACGGCTCAATCGCCAAAAAACAAGTCCCGGACGCGCATGGCTGGTTTGTAATTGGAAGGGGAGGGACTTGCAGCGCCGTTCGGAGCGAAGCGGAGATGGACCGGTTTTGGCAACATGCTTCAAGTACAAGGCGTGGGTTGGGCAAAAAAGCACCTCCTTTCCCCAACCGTCTCCTCCATTCCCATGGAGGAGAGTCCGCTTTCGGCGAGTTCGGGGACAGTGCCTCATCAAGGTGCGCTCCACGGCACCCGGGTGTGAGATTGACGCTTTCCATGGCGCGTCATGGCAGGTAGGGTATGCCGCATTAAGGATTAGATGACCGATACGAAACAACCTGCCACAGGCTTTTTGGGCAAATTTGCCGTCATGAACGGGGCTGCCCGGGAACTGTGGCTGGTGTTCGTCCTCAAGCTGCTTAATTTTGCGGCCTATTCGGTGACGAATTCGACGTTGAAGCTGTGGCTGTCTTCCGAATTTGGCTACAGCGACCAACAGGCCTTTCATATCGTGGCCACCTGGGCGATCAGCATGACGGTGGTTACGTTGCTGGTCGGCTCCTTGACGGATGCGATCGGGTTGCGCAAGGCGTTCTTTTTGGGGATTTGGGTATGTGTTTTCGCCCGTTGTGTGATGGTATTCGTGACGGTGCCGTGGTTTGCCTTGGCGGCCGGGCTGTTCCCGCTGGCGGTCGGCGAAGCTTTGGGCACGCCGGTGCTGGTTGCCGCCACGCGCAAATATTCGACCACCCGGCAGCGTTCCATTTCATTTTCCCTCGTCTACATGATGTTGAACGTCGGCTCCCTGGCCGCCTCATTTCTGTTTGATTGGGTGCGCCAAGGTTTGGGAGAGCATGGGCATCTCACACTGCCCGGGTTGGGCATCACCATCACGACCTATCGCGCCTTGTTCCTAGTCAGTCTGATCATTGAATTGTCGATGATTCCGCTGGTGTGGCTCATCCGTCCCGGCGTGGAGGTCACCGATGAAGGCGTGAAGATCATCCCGGCCCGGCTCAAACAGGCGGGCGCAAGCCTGTGGAATTCTTTTTTCCGCACCATCCGCAACAGCGCCCGGGAAACTGTGCGCATCTTTGGCCTGCTGTTCAGAGAGAAGGAATTCTACCGGCTGATTGTTTTCCTGCTGCTGATCGCGTTTCTGAAACTGATCTTCATGCAGATGTACTATGTCTTTCCCACGTTCGGCATCCGGGAGCTGGGGGACGGGGCACCGGTCGGCCGACTTTGGGCCATCAACGCGATCATGGTGATCTGCCTGCTGCCAATCATCGGTGCCCTGACCCAGCGGTTTCCGGCGTACACCATGGTGACCGTGGGCGGCCTCATTTCGGCGGCGTCGGTTTTCATCATGGCGCTGCCTACGGCGTGGTTTCAACCTTTGGCGCATGGTCCTTTCGGGCAATGGATCGGGCATGATTACCTTGGCTTGAAAGGGGAGGTTCACCCGTATTATGTGATGATCACGTTTTATATCATTTTTCTTTCGGTGGGCGAGGCGTTTTATTCACCGCGCGTTTATGAATATGCCTCGGCGATTGCGCCCAAGGGGCAGGAAGCTTCCTACGCCTCGCTCTCGTACCTGCCTTTTCTGCTGGCGAAACTGCTGATCGGAATCTTTTCCGGCACGTTGCTGGCAACGTATTGTCCGGCCGTCGGCGAACGGCATTCAGATACGATGTGGCTCTTTGTGGCGCTCACGGCCACCGTGGCCCCCGTCGGTTTGATTGCCCTGCGCAGCTTGATCCGCGTCCACGAGGCCGGGCGGGAAAATTGACCGGGGTGCGGCGCGTTTTCGATTGGCGAAAAGCAGCCGGCAGTTAACCTCGTCGGGTGCATCACATCCGTTGCCTGACTGTCTTGCTGGCTTTGCTCGGCGCACAATTGAGTGCGTGGGCGGAACCGTTGCCGCATCAAGCCTATGTCTGGCAACGCGCGTGGACGCCGCCGGTCTGTGCCGCGGTGGCGGAACACGCCAGCAATTTCATAGAAACCGCCGTGCTGCTGGCCGAGGTTTCGTGGAAAAATAAATTACCCCAGGTCGCCCGCGCCAAGGTCGATTTCCCGACGCTGGCCAAGGTGCATTGTCCGGTGGGATTGGTGCTGCGGGTTGGTGCTTACGGCGGTGCGCTGGCGGAAAATGGACCGGCCGTGGATTTTCTTGCGGAACTGGCCGGGGCGCTCGCCGCCGAAGCCCGGGCGGGCCAGGTCGATCCCGTTGAATTGCAGATCGATTTTGACTGCCCTGAATCCAAACTGGATGACTATTGCGGCTGGCTGAAAGCCGTGCAACGCCGGGTCGCGCCGCTGCCCGTGACCATCACCGCGCTGCCAAGCTGGCTGGATTCACCGGCCTTCACACGGCTCGCCGCCGCCGCAACAAATTACATTTTACAGGCCCATTCGCTGGTGCGGCCGACGGATATCCATGCGCCATTCACGTTGTGCGACCCGGAGGTTGCGCGGCGCGCCGTGATCAAGGCGGGGGCGATCGGGGTTCCGTTCCGTGTCGCACTGCCAACATATACCTATGTCATCGCGTTCAATGCCGCCGGCAAATTCACGGGGCTTTCCGCGGAGTCGCCGCGTCTGGACTGGCCGGAGGGGACGCAGATACGGGAGATGAAGGCCGATCCGCAGGCGCTGAGTTCGCTGGTCAAATTATGGAGCACAAACCGCCCGTCTTCGCTGGGCGGGGTCATCTGGTATCGCCTGCCGGTGGCGGTGGATAACTTGAACTGGCGCTGGCCGACGCTCGGTGCAATAGTGGCCGGACGCGAACCGCGTGAAAAGTTTCACGCGGACGCGCGCCGGGTCGAGGCGGGGCTGGTGGAAATCAGCCTTGTGAACGATGGCGAACTCGACATTTCCTCACGGATCGCAGTGGAAGCGCGTTGGACCGATGCCCGTTTGATCGCGGGTGACGGGCTGCGTGGCTTTGAAATGGCGGAGCAAAACAACTCCGCCGCGACATTCCAAAACAACCAGTCGTCGTACCGCCTGCCCGCCGGTGAAACCCAAATCATCGGCTGGCTGCGATGCGACCACGATCGTGAGGTGCAACTTGAAGTCAAAAAATATTAGCGCGGCCAGCATTCTGGCCGCGGTCATCGCCGGAGCCGCCACCGGCGCATTTGCGTGCGGCCCGTTTTTCCCCAACACCCTGCTTGATGCGGGCGACAGCGCCGTCCTGCAACCGCCCAGCGCCGGTTTTGAAGGTGAACTGGCGCGCATGCGACTGGCACCGGCAAAAACGCGCGCCGTGCCCCCGGCCGAAGGGCAACTGTTGCACGAGCAAGCCACGGAGCTGGAGATGAGCGATCTGGCCGCTGCGCTCAAACGTAAAAAAGTTTCCAGCGAGGAAGCCACCGTGATCATGCAGGCGCATCTCGCGGAGCGCATGAAGTTGAACGTGTACCTTGACCAACGGCACCAGTGGTCCAGTTACCGGGAATGGGTTTACGACACGAATGGGGCCGCGCATCTGGCCGAACCGACCAATCCACCGCCGCCGTTTCCACCGATTGCGGTCACCCCAGGATTGCCGCGCGAATTTGCCGATTACTTCGCCGGGGCGATTGCCTGGCATCAGGACGACACCTGGACCGCCCAGCAATCTTGGGAGCGCGTGCTGGCCTTGCCGGAGGGAGAGCGACATTTCAAATCGGTCTGGGCCGCGTTCATGCTGGCCAAATATCATGAGCGCCTCACCAACGATTTTGGCGACGGCGAGGCGATGAAGCATCTCGAACAAGTCCGGTCACTCGCCAAGGCCGGGTTTGCCGATTCGTCAGGGCTGGCCGTGGCCAGCATGGGGGACGAAGCCAGGATTTACCTGCGCCGCAAGGGATACGAAAGCGCCATCGGGCTTTATCTGGATCAATATGCCGCCGGCGACCGAACCGCGCTGAACTCATTGCGCTTCACCGCCGCCGCCGCCCTGGAGGAAACGGGGGCGACGCCGGAGCAATTGAAGTCGCTGGCGAAAAACCCGCGTACGCAGCGGGTGATCACCGCGTATTTGATTTCGCGACATCCCTATGCCAGCGCCGATGGAGCCGCGACCGATCCGGACGCCAAAAGGTATTTTAACGGCGCGGTGAACTGGCTCAAGGCCGTCGAAGCCGCGCAGGTGAAGGGAGTGGAATCCGCCGAGGAATTCGCACTGGCCGCATACCAGGCCGGTGACATGGAGGCCGCGCAGCGCTGGGTCAACCGGGCAGGCGGCAGCGCGGTGGCGCGCTGGTTGCAGGCGAAATTGTTTTTACGCGCCGGGAAGATCGACGAGGCGGCCGGGTTGCTGGCCTAAGTGAGCCGGGATTTTCCGCAGGAACTGCCGGGCACCAATGCGCCGGGGAACCTGGCCCAAAGCCTGTACGTGGACATCAACCCGGTCTGGCACGAGCCCATTGGCATCGGCCGCCAGTCGCTGGGCGAACTGGGCGTGCTGCACCTGGTGCGCCGTGAATATGCGGAGGCGCTCGATGCCCTGCTGCGGTCAGGCTATTGGACGGATGCGGCTTATGTGGCGGAACTCGTGATGACCACGGCTGAATTGAAAGCCTATGTTGACCGCAACTGGCCGGCGATTGCGGGTCGTGACAAGGAGGTTCTTTCACCGTTGACCGGCTACGACAAACCGATGAGCTGCCGGGAAGAGATCCGCTATCTGCTGGCCCGGCGGATGGCGCGGGGGGTGGCGGATCGCGAGGCGATGGCTTATTTTCCAACGAATTACGCGGGTGACTACGCGGAATTTTTGGCGAGATTAAAAAACGGCCGGGATACCAACCAGCCGGATGAAGCCCGGGCCGAAGCCCTGTTCGCGGCGGCCGTGTTGATACGTACGAACGGCCTCGAATTATTTGGCACTGAATTGGAGCCGGACTGGGGCGTGCTGGGCGGCGAATATGAGTTTGATCCCACCTGGCAGGGGCGCAAAACGAACCTGTGGCGAGCAACAATCAACGTGGCGGACCGGGATGAGATCGAGCGCGCCTCCTCGCGTTACACCGAGCCGGACCGGCGCTTTCACTACCGGTGGCAGGCTGCGGCACTGGCTTGGGAGGCGGCGCAATTGATGCCGGATAATTCCGAGGACACCGCGCGGATGCTTTGCACCGGCGGCACCTGGCTGAAGGACCGCGATCCGCAGGGCGCGGACAAATTTTACAAGGCGCTCGTGCGGCGCTGCCGCAAGACGAACCTCGGCGAGGAAGCCGACAAAATCCGGTGGTTTCCAGCCCAGCCGTACGATGGCAGCAGGCCACGGTTGGAGACGATCGAAATCACAGCGGCGTTAACCAACTCTCTGTCGAGAGATGGTGATGAGTTTTATTCCCCGGAATTTCCCGTGCCCGGCAGGAAATACTCCGTCCACGAGGATGAAGACGTGTATGTCATCGCGCGAGCCGTGCAACGGCTGGGTTATCCCACGAGCGCAGACATTATCTTGAAGGCAAATCCCGGCATGAAACGCGGGGTTCTCGGCAGCGGACAGCTCATCATGATTCCCGCAGCGTCGGCCGGGGCGGCGGATACACCAAAATAAATCATTGCCAGTGTCCGAATGAGTTACGCGGGATTTTAGCGTCTTCGGGATAGACAAGATAGACGGCGTTGTGTGACTTGGTCCATGAATGGATGACATCGGCGCGCTTATAGATCTGGCGCACGGAATCGCCCCGATCCAGATGCGCGGCGGGGTCGTTGATGACGACGTCGCCATTTTCCGTGAAGCCGATGCAGGTGATCAGGTGGCCGTCCTTGTCCAGCGGCCGGCCCGGACGCAGCCAGTCCCAGCGTGCCGAGAGGATCACGGGGATGCCGGCGGCGATCCAGTCCTCGACTTCCGCCAAGTCATCCAGCCGGGTGACGTAGCTTCTCATGCCGCTAAAGCTGCCGGCGAAGGCGGTGTTGAAGGGCCAGTTGCCGGTGCCGGCAAAATCCGTGTCATAGACTTTGGCCGCGACTTCGGGCACGGTGAGGTTCATCTCCGGCCGGTTCAAAACTTCCGCCCAGCGCGACAACGCCATGGAAAGCGATGTCGGGCTGCACCAGCCCTTGGCGTTTGGATAGCCGTGTTGCGTATGTTCCGGCGTGGGGATGATCTTTCCCCAGGCCGCATGATTGGGCGGCCGGGTGGCGACCGGGACCTTGGTGTTGGAAAAGGATGCGCCGAGGAACTTCAAGGTTGGGGATGTTCCATTGGTCGCGCACAGTGTTACGCGGATTTGCGCGGCGGCGGCCGGCTCGTTGACAATCAAAGTATCCGTATCCACGGTGCCATCGTCATCCTTCTGCCCGCGGATGCTGGTGCGCGGGGCGGCGAGGTTGTCCAAGGACCACAGGGCCACGGTGTAAAACTTCGTGTGGTGACCGGACGAAATCGCGGACGCCTCGATCTTCACATAAGTTCCTGCAGGCGCCTCCGCGTTCCATGAGACAATGAGTTCATTCCACGGGATGCGCGACTTGATTTCCGGGGAGAGCAGCACGGTGTTGCCATCGGCATCTGTCGAGCGCGTGTATTTGGAAAAATTGTCCTGACCCCGGAAGCAGCTAAAATTGCTCTTTCCAGCATGGGGAACGGTTTTGCAGCCAGAGAACGCCGCGGCGGCACCGATGAGGGCAAGGGTGGCGGCAAATCGTTGAATCCATTTTGTCATAAAAAAATCACTTCACCAGTGACCGAAGCGGTCTTTGGGAATTTTTGCAGTTTCGGGATATACGAGATAGACGGTGTTATGGGAGGTGGCCCAGGCGCGCAGGACATTGGCCCGTTTGTAGATGTGCCGGATGCTTTCCACCTTGATGTCCGTCCAGGGGTCGTTGATGACGAGGTCGCCGGTTTCCGTGATGCCCCGGCAGACGGTGAGGTGGCCGCTGAAATCATCCGCGCGGCCATCCTGCAAAAGATCGTAGCGCGCGGAAATGATCACGGGGATGCCGGCCGCGATCCAATCTTCGATTTCAGAGATGTCGCTGAACCGAGTGACATATGCGCGCATCCCGTCCAGGCTGCCGGCGAAGGCGGTGTTGAAAGACCAGTTGCCGGTGGCGAATTTGAAGCTGTGATCCGCCACGCCGGCCGCGACTTCCGGGGCGTCGAGGCTCCAGTCAACCCGGTTGGAAAGGCTGCCCCAGCGGGCCAGCGCCATGGAAAGTGAAGTGGGACTGCACCAACCATTGCCGCCGGGATACGATTGCTGTGATCGTTCTGGAGTGGGAATGAGCCTGCCCCACGCGGCGCGATTTGGCGGCAACACCGGCGGTTTGAGCTTGGTGTTGCACAATGAAATGCCGAGAAATTTCAGGGCGGGCAGGGCACCATTCGTGCCGCCCAGTGTAAGCCGGATTTGAACGGCCCTGGCCGGACTGGTCAAAGACAGCGTGTCCGCCCGCACATCGCCATCGGCATCTTTTTGGTTTGGGACGCTCGCGTGCGGGAAAACTATATCGTCTGACGACCAGCGGCCCCATGAAAAATACTTGGTGGTGTGCTGCGCCTGGATAGCCCGGGCTTCGATGGTTAAAAATGTTCCCGGGGCCGCCTTTGCATTCCAGGAAAGAACGAGCTGGTTCCATTCCATGGGCGATTGGATTTCAGGCGATAACAGCACCAGGCCGCCGCCCGGAGCGGGCATGCGGGTGAAGCCGGAAAGATCCGTCAGCCCGATAAAATGGCTATAGTTCGCCTGATTGGGCGGTTGCAAGGATTTGCAACCAGACGTCGCCAGGGCGATCAATACCATCGGAAAAACCAACACCTTGTACATGGGTGATATTTTGCGGAGTCATCACCAAATGTCGAGCCGAGGATGGTGAAAACTTATTGGTGAGGCTCGCGCAATCCGGTGATGCGCGCGTAAAACTCCCCAGCGCTGGCGTTTGGGGCATTGAAGCGGCGTGAACGCCGCGCCCCGCTCGCGCCCCGCTCGCGCCCCGCCGTCGTGTCACTGCATGGTAGGAGCCTCAATAATGGCAGGGGTGCGATGAAGCTTTGCCTGACCGGCCAGAAAAACTGTTCCCGCCGCCAGCAGCCACAGCAGGCTTACAGTGGTCACACCGTTGTCGCGCAGCATCCGGCCGATACCGGGGAGTCGCGCCAGCAGGTCGCCCAACATGAAGACGACCACCGGCAACAGCAGTTTCCAATTCATTTTGGATTGATTGCCTTGCGGCAGGCCCAAATCAATCAGCACCGAGACCAAAGGCAGCATCAGCAGGTAATAAAAGTTGTGCACGATGGGGCTGGCAACGAGGGCGATGCCGACGAGCAGTCCGGTGATGGCCAGCAATTCGTGCGGTGAATCCGTGCGCCGGAAACCGGTGACGCAGAGGGTCGCGATGATCATCAACGCGCCCACGGCATAAACGGTGTTGCGTTCCCACGGAGCGGCTTCGGCTGGACGTTGATCGCGCGGGAGCGAGTGATGGGTCCAGTTATGGAGGGTGGCAAGCAGCGATTGATTGTCCGTGCTGCCCATGCCGGTCAACTCGCGCAGGCGTGAGGTATCAGTGCCGTGCCCCAGCGCGGGCTTGGCGAGCACTTCAATCCAGCATTGATATAGTTCCGTCGTCCGTTTCGGTCCCAGGGTTGCCAGCGGCAAGACGGCCAGCAAAATGAAAAGTCCGGCGACCACGCCAAGGGCCATGTTCCATTGCCGGCGGATGAATGGATACGCCAGCAGCAGCGGGGGAAACAGCTTGACCGTGGCGGGAAAGGCGAAGCACAGGCCGGCCTTGAAATTCGCCCGGGTGGATATGAGATAAACCCCCAGCGCGATGGCGGTCAGCATGAGGATGTCGGCCTGGCCACGGGATAGATCGGTGGCGAGGGAACCAGCGCACACGGCGAGCGGCAACAGCCGACGCCACCACCAACGCCGCCGCGCCAGCGCATCCTCTGGCGGTGGCGTGTGAAGTTTGGCGCCTTCCAGCGCGCAAGCGAGGGCGTGGGCAGACAAGAGGATTCCCAACACGCTCAAGATGTACCACGCGGCCACCACAAAAAAGAAGTGGGTGTTTTCCGCGTGAAAACCGTAATAATTTTTCCCGTCAACCGGGTAGCCCCAAGGCGTGTTGACCACCGTTTTTAGTTCGCCCGGGGGCAAGATGGGCGGGGACAGCGGAACGGGTTCGGCGAGCGGCAGGAACAAGATGGCGAGGGCAGGGGGATATTGGTAATGCCAGCCGTGCCAGTCGGGGATGGCATAGGGATTTTGACCGCTCCAGATCGCGCCCGAGGCGATGCAGAAGACGCCCAGGTCGGTCATCGGCGCGTGGCGCAGGGCGGTGCGCCGCTCTTGCAGGATGCCAAACGCCACCAACGCACAGATGGTAACGAGGAGGCTGATCCGCTCGTGGCGGCGGAGATTCCAACGGCTCTGAGTGACGGATGGGTTGTTCAATGTGAGTGCGCAGCTAACCAAAAAGGAATTGCGCGGGCAATGTTTATCCCGGCGCAATGCCTCCGGCACCGACGATCAGGCCTTGGCCGGATCGTAATTGAGCCACGGACCGAGCCAGCGCTCCATCTCGGCGGTTGGCTTGCCTTTGCGGCCGGACAGGTCGGCGACCTGGTCCTGGCCAAGCTTGCCGACGGCAAAATATTTCGAGTCCGGGTGGGCGAAGTAAAGTCCGCTCACGCTGCTGCCGGGCCACATGGCGAAATTCTCCGTCAGCTTGATGCCCGTGTGCTGCTCGACATCGAGCAAATCCCACAGGGTGGCTTTCTCGGTGTGATCCGGGCTGGCGGGATAACCCGCAGCCGGACGGATGCCGCGATATTTTTCCTCGATGAGATCCGTGGTGGTCAGTTTTTCCAACCGGCCAAACCCCCATTCGTCACGGGCGCGCTTGTGCAGGTATTCGGCGAAGGCTTCGGCCAGGCGGTCGGCGATGGCCTCGGCCATGATGGCGTTATAATCGTCGTGGGCGGCCTTGAACTTCTCAACGATCTCCTGCAGGCCGTGTCCGCTGGTGACGGCGAAGGCGCCGATATGATCCGGCTGCGCGGTGGCCTTGGGGGCGATGAAATCCGCGAGGCACCAATTCGGCGTGCCGTCGCCTTTATCAATCTGCTGGCGGAGGAAATGGAACTTTGTCCGCAGATGCTGGCGCGAGCCGTTGGTGTAAACTTCCACATCGTCGCCGATGGCGTTTGCGGGGAACAGGCCATAAACGGCGCGTAATTCGAGTGATTTGTTCGCGACGAATTCCGCGAGCAATTTCTGGGCGTCGGCAAACAGCTTGGTGGCTTCTTCGCCATGCTTTTCGTGCTGGAGAATCTTGGGATATACGCCGCGCAGTTCCCAGGTGTGGAAGAAAGGCGTCCAGTCAATGAACGGCACGAGATCCTCCAACGCGACGGAGAATGCACCGGCGTGGCCATGGGATGAACCGCAGTCACAGCGGCCGGCATCGAATTTGCCCGATGAAAGCGTGCGCACGCCGGTGAACTCCGGCTTGGGCGTGTCGTCATACTTCAGCTTGGGCGCGTTGGCGCGGGCGGCTGCGAGCGACAGCAACTTCACCTGGGTGCCGGCATGCTGGGTGCGGAGCTTTTCGTAGTCCGCGCGGAGCTGTTTGACGAAGGCATCCTTGCCGTCCTTGCTCAACAGGCTGCTCGTCACGGGCACGGCGCGGCTGGCATCCAGCACATGGACGACGGGTTCGCTGTAATGCTGCGCGACCTTCACGGCGGTGTGCGCCCGGCTCGTGGTCGCCCCGCCGATGAGCAGGGGAACCTTGAAGCCGGTGCGCTCCATCTCGCGGGCGACGTGGACCATCTCGTCGAGCGACGGCGTGATGAGACCACTCAGGCCGATGATATCGGCCTTCTCCAGCTTGGCGCGTTCCAAGATTTTCTCGCAGGGAACCATCACGCCCAGGTCGATCACCTCGTAGTTGTTGCAGGCGAGGACGACGCCGACGATGTTCTTGCCAATGTCGTGCACGTCGCCTTTGACGGTTGCGAGGACGATCTTGCCCTGCGCCTTGACGACTTCGCCGCGCGCGGCCATGGCCGCCTTTTCGGCCTCCATGAACGGCGTGAGATAGGCCACGGCTTTTTTCATCACGCGCGCGGACTTCACGACCTGGGGCAGAAACATCTTGCCGGCACCGAAGAGGTCGCCAACGACGCTCATGCCGGCCATCAAAGGTCCTTCGATGACCGTGAGCGGCTTGCCGTATTTCACGCGCGCCTCCTCGATGTCGGTGTCGATGAACAGGTCGATGCCCTTCACGAGCGAGTGCGAGAGGCGAGCTTCGACGGTGCCTTTGCGCCATTCTTCCTCGACCTTTTTATCGGTCGCGGTGGTGCCGGCGCTGGCGGCCTTGAGTTTTTCGCCAAAGGTCACAAGGCGTTCGGTGGCGTCGGGACGGCGGTTGAGCAGCACGTCCTCGACAAGCCCCTTCAATTCCGGCTCGATCTCCTCATAGACTTCCAACATGCCGGCGTTGACGATGCCCATGTCCATGCCGGCCTTGATGGCGTGGTAGAGGAACGCGCTGTGCATGGCCTCACGCACGGGGTTGTTGCCGCGAAAACCGAAAGACACGTTGGACACGCCGCCGCTGACCTTGGCGTGCGGCAGGTTGTTTTTGATCCAGCGCGTGGCCTCGATGAAGTCCACGGCGTAGTTATTGTGCTCCTCGATACCCGTGCCGACGGTGAGGATGTTCGGGTCGAAAATAATGTCCTCGGGCGGAAAGCCGACCTCGTCCACGAGAACGCGATAGGCGCGTTCGCAGATGCGAATCTTGTCCGCCAGCGTGGCGGCCTGGCCTTGTTCATCGAAGGCCATGACGACGACGGCGGCGCCGTATTTCAAGACCTTGGCGGCATGTTCGCGGAATTTCGCCTCGCCTTCCTTCATGGAAATGGAGTTCACGATGCCCTTGCCTTGAACGCATTTCAGGCCGGCTTCGATCACCTCCCATTTGGAGGAGTCCACCATGAACGGCACCTTGGCAACTTCCGGTTCGCTGCCGAGCAGTTGCAGGTAGCGCGTCATGGCTGCGACGCCATCGATCATCCCTTCGTCCATGCAGATGTCGATGATGTTGGCGCCGTTCTCGACCTGCTGGCGGGCGATGGCGACGGCCTCCTCGTATTTGTTTTCCTTGATGAGCTTGGCGAACTTCGGCGAGCCCGCGACGTTCGTGCGTTCGCCGATCATGATGAACTGGCCGAGCTGCTGCGTGAACGGCTGGGAGCCGGACAGGCGCAGGGGGATGGCCGCGCCGGTGGAAAACTTGGCCTCAGTTTTCGTCCCGCGCGGCGGCTTGTTTTCCAATGCCTTGGCGATGGCGGCAATGTGTTCGGGGGTGTTGCCGCAGCAGCCGCCGGCGATGTTGACCAAACCGCTTTGTGCAAATTCGCCGAGATATCCGGCCATTTGATCCGGAGAGTAAGGAAAGCCAGTTGGTGACAACGGATCAGGCATTCCCGCATTTGGATAACAAGAGACGAATGTGCCTTCGGCCTTCTGAGAAAGCTCTTCGATGAAAGGCCGTATCAAGTCAGGTCCGAGAGAGCAATTCAAGCCGACGAAGAGCGGTTTCACGTGCTTGACGGCATTCCAGTAGGCCCCAATGGTCTGAGCTGAGACCATGGTTTCGCCGCCTTTTCCTACAGCGGCAGAGATCGAGATTGGCAGCCTTACCTTGTCTGTCTCAAAAACCTCTTGGATCGCCACGAGAGCAGCTTTTGCATTAAGAGAATCGAAAATTGTCTCCACCAGAAGGAAGTCCACGCCGCCGGCAATAAGCCCGCGAATCTGGTGAACGTAAGCCGCCTTTACTTGGTCAAAGGTACAGACGCGGAAACCTGCGTCATCCGCATCCGGTGAATTAGAGAGCGAAACTGTCAGCGGCCCGATGGCGCCGGCGACGAAGCGGGGGCGTCCGGTCTGGTTCGCAATGCGGTCGCACCACTCGCGGCATTGGCGGGCGGATTGTTCATTGATTTCCCAGGCGAGATCGTTGAGGTACTTGTTTTCGATGACGCCCTGATAAAAGGCCGGATCTTTGCGCCCGCCATGTTCGCGCGGGTCGTCCACGAAAAATTCACTCTGGCCAATGCTGGTGGCGGAGAAAGTATTGGTCTCGATGATGTCCGCACCGGCTTCGAGAAAGCGGCGGTGAATATCGCCAATTGTCCCGGATTGAGTCAGGGAATAGAGGTCGCCATTGTTCTTGAGATCCTTCTTGGAATTGGCAAACCGTTCGCCACGAATCTCTTTCTCGCCCAGGCCGTAGGTGCGGATGGTCGTGCCCATCGCACCGTCAATGATGACGATGCGTTCGCGGAGCGCCTTTTTTAGAAGTTCGACATGGTTCGACATGGGAGAGAATATAGGCGAACCGGTTTGAAATTCAATTTAAAAAATCAACGCATCTTGATTTGATGATATGTTATTTTTAATGAGCTTCACTTGAGTGACGAATCATCTCATGGAATACTCAAACCGTGTCCCTTATGTCTTTATGTGGAAACTCAGGAGCCTGATGTCGAGCGCCCGTAAGCGTTCAGCCGTGCCGGTGCTGATGTTTTTTTTGCTGACCTGTGCGGGCAATGTTTATGGCCTGACCCGCGGGGTGGTGCTGACCTGGGATGCGCCGGTCACGACGAATGTCATTGCCGTGTATCATGTTTATTACGGCACCAAGAGCGGCAGCTACACCAATTCCGTGACGGCGGATGATCCGAGCGGCTTGGTGATCAAAGATTTGCAGGGGGACATGACGTATTACTTTGCCGTGTCGGCCACTGATACCGCTGGCAACAACAGTCCGCTTTCCACGGAAGCTTCGGTCACGCTGCTCAATCCCAAGCCGGTGAAGCTGGAAACGGAAGTGTACACGGACGATAACGGGCTTCCCTTTGCGATGACCATCACCGGGACCAACACCACCACGACGGATTGGGAACTGGATTATTCTACGGATCTGGTCAACTGGACGTACCTTACGGGAGACCACGGCATAGATATTTATCAGGTCGTCTATTTTTCGGATGCCGATCAGATGTTTTTCCGGTTGATGGATTATTGAACCCGGCCCAGCCCGGTCGGAGCACCCCGGTTCTTGGCGCTTTTGCGCCACAACTTGCTTTTTGGCGCATGATTCATTGACTCCGATTGCTCGTTTGGTATTTTCTTTGCTCGTTTTTCACGCAAAATTTAACTGACACGATTCAATTTATGGCCAAAGCAAACTCCAACAAATACGTCTACACCTGGGGCAATAAAAAAGCCGATGGTGATGGCAGCATGAAACCCCTCCTTGGCGGCAAGGGCGCGAACCTCGCTGAAATGACCCGCATCGGCCTGCCGGTGCCTCCGGGCTTCACCATCACCACCGAGGTCTGCACCTATTACTACGCCAACAAGCGCACTTACCCGAAGGTGCTGCAGGCGCAGATGGAGGCGGGCATCGCGAACATGGAAAAGATCATGGGCACGAAGTTCGGCTCCACCACCGGCATGCCGCTCCTCGTGGCCGTGCGGTCCGGTGCGCGCGATTCCATGCCGGGCATGATGGACACGATCTTGAACCTGGGCCTCAACGACCAGTCGGTGGTCGCCCTTGCAGACGCCACCAAGAATCCGCGCTTCGCATGGGATTGCTACCGCCGCTTCATCCAGATGTACGGCGACGTGGTGATCGGGGTGCAGAAGCGCGAAGGCGAGGACCATGAACCGTTTGAAACGGTCATTCATGAATTCAAGCACGAGAAGTATCACAAGGACATCATCGATTCCGAACTGACCGCCGAAGACCAGGCCGAGCTCGTGAAGCGCTTCAAGGCGCTGGTGCTCGAACGCACCGGCAAATCCTTCCCGAACGACCCGTGGGACCAGCTCCGGGGCGCGGCCGGCGCCGTGTTCGGTTCCTGGATGAACGACCGCGCGATTGTCTACCGCCGCAAATACAACATCCCGACCGAGTGGGGAACCGCTGTCAACGTGCAGGCGATGGTGTTCGGCAACACCGGCGACAAGTCCGGTTCCGGCGTGGCCTTCACCCGCAACCCGGCCAACGGCACGAACGAATTCTACGGCGAATTCCTGATCAACGCCCAGGGCGAAGACGTGGTGGCCGGCGTGCGCACGCCGGAGCCCGTGCTCAAGCTCAAGGACCAGATGCCGCAGAGCTACGCGGAACTGATGAACGTCCGCAAGATCCTCGAAAAACATTTCAAGGACGTGCAGGACATCGAGTTCACCGTGCAGGAAGGCAAGCTGTTCATGCTCCAGACCCGCAACGGCAAGCGCACCGCCGCCGCCGCGCTCAAGTTCGCCGCGGACATGGTGAAGGAAAAACTGATTGACTGGGAAACGGCCATCCTCCGCAACCCGGCCGACCAGCTCGAACAGTTGCTCGCCCCGATTTTTGATCTGAGCGAAATCAAGAAGGCCAAGGTCATCGCCACCGGTCTCCCGGCCGGCCCCGGCGCGGCCACGGGCAAGATCTATTTCAACGCGGACCGCGCGGTGCTTGCGGCCAACAAGGGCGAGAAAGTGCTGCTCGTGCGGGTCGAAACCTCCCCGGAAGATCTGCGCGGGATGATCGCGGCCGAAGGCATTCTCACCGCGCGCGGCGGGGTGTCCTCGCACGCGGCGCTCGTCGCCCGCCAGATGGGCAAGGTCTGCGTGTGCGGCGCCGCCGGCGTCGACATTGATTACGACAAGAAGACGACCACGATTGGCGGCCAGACCTTCAGCGAAGGCGACTTCCTCTCCATCGACGGCACCTCCGGCCTCGTTTACGCGGGCCAGATCAAGACCGCGCCGTCGGAGATCATCACCGGCCTGCTGCATGACGACAAGGTCGCGCAGAAGACGGAGAAGTATAAGAACTACGTCCTGTTGATGAACTGGTGCTCGAAGGCGACCCGGCTCTCCGTCCGCACCAATGCGGACACGCCGGAGCAGGCCTCGCAGGCCATCGCGTTCGGCGCGGTGGGCATCGGCCTCACCCGCACGGAACACATGTTCTTTGAAGGCAATCGCATTGATGCGATGCGCGAAATGATCCTGGCCGACAGCCTCGAGGCCCGCGAAGCCGCGCTGGCGAAACTGCTCCCGTATCAACGGGACGACTTCTTCGGCATCTTCAAGGCGCTGAAAGGTTACCCGGCGACGATCCGTTTCCTGGACCCGCCGCTGCACGAGTTCCTCCCGAACTCCAAAGAATCGCAGATGGACCTCTCGCGGAAGCTGAACATCCCGGTGGAGCGGATCATGCACCGCGTGCACGAACTGCACGAGTTCAACCCCATGCTGGGTTTCCGCGGCTGCCGCCTCGGCATCAAGTATCCGGAAATCACCCGCATGCAGGCCCGGGCCGTGCTCGAAGCCGCGGCGGATGCGACCAAGGCGGGCTTCAAGCCCAAGCCCGAGATCATGATCCCGCTCGTCGGTTTCAAGCGGGAGCTCGACCTCCAGGTGGCGATTGTTCACGAAGTCGCGGCGCTGGTGCAGAAGGAGAAGAAAGTGAAGTTCTCCTACAGCGTCGGCACGATGATCGAAATCCCGCGCGGCGCGCTCACCGCGGATGAGATCGCGCAGACGGCTGAATTCTTCAGCTTCGGCACGAACGACCTCACGCAGACGTGCCTCGGCATGTCGCGCGATGACTCCGGGTCCTTCCTCGGCGCGTACACGGAGAACGAGATCATCAAGAAGAACCCGTTTGCGTCCATCGACCAGACCGGCGTGGGCCAGCTCATCCAGATCGCGGCGGAGAAGGGCAGCAAAACCCGTCCGGGCATCAAGCTGGGCATCTGCGGCGAACACGGCGGCGACCCCGATTCCGTGAAGTTCTGCCATCGCGCCGGCCTCACCTATGTGAGCTGCTCGCCGTATCGCGTGCCGGTTGCCCGCCTCGCGGCGGCGCAGGCGGCGATCGAAGAGAAGCGCAAGGCGAAGACGGTTGCGAAGAAGAAGTAAGGCACTGCGTGCCGGCCACTGTGCCGGATGAAATTCAAAACCGCCTGGAGAAATCCGGGCGGTTTTTTTATTTTGGGAGGAGTGGCCGGAGTAATCCGGCAGAGGTGGCCACACAACTTGCCGCACGATGGGGATGATCCGCACGACTCTTTCACTGCCACGGTTTTTCCGGGCGGCAGGATGCCGCCCTCTACGTCAGGCCGGGAGGCCTGACGCTACATCTGTTACTTGCCGTGCCAGCGGGTCCAGTTCCGGCCCAGGCGCTGGCATACGGCGGACGGTTCGGCTTGATAGATCTGCGCGCCCAGCTTCAAGGCGGCCGCCCGCAGTTTTTTGTGCCGCAAGAGAATCAACCGGTTCAAGGTGGCCGCCTCCGCGGCCGGGCCGTGTTCGGTGGCGAATTGTTGCAACAGCACCAGATCGTGATCGTTGCCAAGCAATTCACCGAGCCGGCCCAGCCGAGTGATGATGGTGCGCCCGTAGGCGGGCCAGGCCGGACAGAGCAGTTTGAGCTGAGACCAGAGGACTTTCACATGTTTGCGCCAGTCGTGAAAATGTTCCGGTGATGGCGGGCGGCGGGCGAGCTGGCAGCCTTGCGCGCCCTGACGAAAGCTTTCCAGCAAGCCCGGCTCAACAGCCGCCCAGCCGTCCTTGGCGATCTTCAGGTGTGTCAGGCGACGTCCAGCCTTCTGCAAAATCTTTTCCGACAGCTCGGCGGAATCATCCACGCGAAACCGGCGGGCTTCTTGGTCACAATTTTTTCGCAAGGTTTTGTGCAGTCGCGGAAACCGCCGCGCCGCACTGCGTCCGGCCAGCGTTTCGAACGCCTTGAAGATCACGCGGGCATCGCGCGAGGCTGCGAGCTGCCCGGCGGCCCGGCGCAGCGCCTTCTCGAGCTTGCGCTGGGCGTCCGGGTTTTCAGCCTGCACCAGCCGGAGGATCGCGCGCAGTTTTTTGATGTCCTTGCGCACGGCATGAATGGTCGCCGGATGCCGTGAGTGGCGCAGTCGGGACAGCGCCCGGCGGATGTGTTCACGGCACACGCGCCGGATCGCGCGGCCGGGTTTCTCCGCTTTTTTGAAATAAAACGGCATGACGAAAGGAGATTAATTGATTTTTTGAGAAAGACAACTGGGGCGGGTTGGTTAAAGAGATAAAGAGTTAAAGGGTTGAAGGGTAGTGATTACAAATAAACTTGGATTTTGGAATAGCTTTGGCGCGTGAAGCCGGGTAAAAACGGTCAACCTTAATCAACTATTTTATGGGATCTATACTCTTCGGTTGTGTGGTTGGCTTCATTGGGTGGTTTCTCGTCCGTTACCTGGTCGCCGGCTTTTATACGGTGAACCAGAATGAACGCGCGGTGAAAACCAGCTTCGGCCGCGCCGAGCGGGTGGGGGACGCCATGACGGCGCAGGACCCCATCGCCGAAGGCCTCACCGCCGAGGAAAAGGAGCGCTACAATTATCCCCAGGTGCGGGTGATTCCGCCGGGCGGGCCGTATTTCAAATGGCCGTGGGAAAAGGTATACAAGGTTTCCATCGCCACGCAGACGATCAACATGGCGGTGGACCCGGAAAATGCGTCGGCGAATTATGACGGCACCATGCTGGAAGCCGTCACGAAAGACCAGCTCAACACCGGCTTGAAGGGGCAAATCCGCTGGCACGTTTCGGAAAAGAACCTCTACGCATATCTGTTCGGCGTGAAGCATCCCATCACGCATGTCATGGGGTATTTCGTTTCCATTTTGCGCGAACGCATCGCGAACTTCGAGGCGCCGACCAATGCCAAGACGGGCGATCCGTCGGCATTGCACAACCTCGCGGCCACGGCGGTCACAGGGATTTCCATCAATGACCTCCGCAAAAATCTGAGCGACATCAACGACCACATGGACCGCGAATGCGCGGTTTCGGCGGCGCGCTACGGCCTGACGCTGGATGCCTCGCTCATCACGGGCATTGATCCGCCGCCGGAGGTCGAGTCCGCGCTGGCGGCGATCAACACGGCGTACAACCAGGTTTCCTCCGACATCAGCCTGGCGCAGGCGGCGGCGGACCAGAAGATCGTGCAGTCCAAGCGCGCGGTGGAGATCGAGACGCTCAAGGCGCAGGCGGAGGTGCAGCCGATCGTGGCGCTGGCGGAACAGTTGACCGACCTGAAGCTGAACGGCGCCGGGGCGCTGGATGCGTATGTGCGCAATGTGCGGCTGAAACTGTATAGCGAGGCGAAAACCGTGATTGTGGAGGCCAGCCATGAATAATCCAATCGGACTGGCGTTCCTTGCGGCCATTGTGACGTTTGTCGCGCTGTTCATTCTCGTGCCGCTGTTCTTTGGCTTTGTGCGGTTGTTTGGGATGTACACGATTGTCGAGGAGCGGCAGTGCAAGGTTTACATGTTGTTCGGCAAGGTCGTGGCCGTGATTGACGAGCCCGGGCTGCATCTGCTCATCTTCAAGCTGGGCCTCAAGGCGCCGCTGGTGAATTTTCTCGGCAAATGTCACACGCTGGATTTGCGGCTGGACCAGGAATATCTCCGCAGCACGCCGGTCAATTCCGAGGAAGGCGCACCGATGGGCATCGGCATCTGGTATGAGATGGTGGTGAGCGATCCGGTTTCGTACCTGTTCAAGAACGCCGATCCGCGCGGTTCGCTGGCGGCCAACGTGGGCAATTCCACGGTTCGCTGCCTGAGCAACATGAAGCTGGCGGATATGCTGCAAGATCGTCATCCCATGAGCCTGACCGTGCGCAAGGAGGTCTCGCCGCAATCGCAGGCGTGGGGTTACAGCCTGGGCTCGGTGTACATCCGCAAGGTGCATTTCCGCGATGCGGGGATGATCAAGCAGATCGAGGAAAAGGTGGTGAACCGGCTGCGGCAGGTGACCTCGGCCATCAAGCAGGACGGCACGAACCAGGTGAACATCATCGCCAGCACGGCGGAACAGCAGGCGGCCATCGAGTTCGCCAAGGCGGCGGCGATGCGGCCGCAGATCGTGGGGCTGGCGTTGAAGAAGATTTCGCAGGACCCGGACATCTCGCGGGCGCTGTTTCATGTGCTGGAGACGCAGAACATCATCGCGGGGGAGGCGAATATCACGTTGATACCGAGGAATTCGGGGATGCTGGGGGAATTGGTGGCGGCGCAGGGAGGAGGCAATAAGAGCAAATGAACATTGTGAATATTTTTGCTTCTTCGACGTTTGTAATGGGTAAAAATGTTTGAAAAAGCTGAGGCGGGGCGGTTAAAGTGGTGACTTTATGATTCCAGAGAAAATGTTTCATTCGATTTTGGCACTGGGTGAAAGGTGGCGCATCAAGCAGG
>JARLJW010000063.1 GCA_031290985.1 Verrucomicrobiia bacterium
CTCGAAGTGGTCCTCCGCGAAGAGCTCCAACGCTTCTGGCAGGATGCCCGGCGGGTCCGTTCGCTTATTTTTGACTGGCTCCTCGATCAAGTAAACACTTCCTCTCCAGCCGTTATACTACATTATTAACGTAGTTGGTATCAGACGGTAAAAACCAGCCTTCTGTGTGCGGTCTATGGGCACGATGATCTTGTTGGTGGTGACTGAACCGGAGACGGATCGCAACGCGAGTTTTTAATTCGTCCCCCACCCCGGCGGGCGGCGTTGGAGGCAGTTGAGCATACAATAAAAGCCGGCTCAAATGGGCGGGCCGGCTGTTGGCAGCTTTATTTAGGTTGGTACGAAATGGCTCAGCGGCCGTTCAGGGCTGACTTGCTCGGGTAATGTGAAGGTGCAGCCGGTCGGGCGAAATCGCAAGATTTGGCAACGCCGTTTTGGGCTGGGCCGAATTTTGTGTCAGCAAATGAGGCGAGGCGGTTGCATTATAGAGCCGGTAGAACTTTCTGGTAGCGGCGGACGTGATCACGACCGGGTTGGTGGCTCCGCTGGCGGAAGCAATCCACGTGGCCGAGGTGAGAAGGTTCGTGTTTTCTTGGAGCGTATAACCGGAGGCGGTATTGGTCCAGGAGAGCGTGTACTGGTTCACCCCGCTGCGGACTATGCGGAGCGATGGAACGGGCGCCACGGTGGCGGCGAGCGTCCAGCCAACCACATCAAGCATGGCCAGTTCATTGGTGCCCAGGTCCAAGGCATTGTTCGGATTGCTGAAAGCATCCTGGACCTGTGGGAAATCGCCAGTTTGGTTGGCCAGCCAGTTACTGTCATAGCTCCACCAATCGCTGTAATCGCCGCCCGAGTTCATATTGAATCTGGCGAGGAGATTGGTGCCATCCACGGAGAAATAGGCGTTGTCACCGGTGGTGATATAGGTGCGGGCCAGATTGGTGGTATAGCGGAACAGATCAATCGGGCTGATTTCGGTCAGATCAGGCAGGTCGCTCGAACAGCCCATCACCTCGTCCATCTCGTGCTCCGTCACCTGCGCCAGATCGTATTTTGCGGGATTACCTGGCGGCCGCGTGAAATTCATCAGCGACATTTTCAGACTGATGGTTGAATCAAAACCATTCTGACCGTAGCCCGAGGTCAAGCCGAGAAGGCGGGCGGCGGCCTTGGTGAGATAAATTTTATTATTGCCAGCCAGCGGATCGGTGCTGGTGTTGGCAATTTTGCCGTAGCCGTTGGTGTCATTCCGGCTCGTCGCACTGTTCTTCAGCGCGGTCAGAAAAGTTGAATAATCATAATCGTTGCCCGAAGTCAGGCTTTGCCCCAGCGATACGCTTGGGTCGTTCGTGAAATGGATTTTCAGCGTCACGTTATCGACAAAATTGGATTGCTCAACGCGGATGGCCGCATAAATGGCGTTGGTCATCAAAGCGCCGTTTGGGTCGTTCGTGATCGAAGCATCGAACGTGGGAATGATGGTCAGACTGTAAGCTGACGTAGACAGGCCGCAGGCGACCATAACGGGCAGGGCTTTTAGCAATAATTTCATCATTTGGATTGGGTTGGTAAATTTGATTGCGTCTCAAAATTCCTGACAACGACGGCGAAGACTGCTGGTTTTAACCTGGCACAGCAAACGGCAGCGTCCGCTTCCGCACGATGCTCCGTCGGCTGGAGCACCGATGACTGAGTCAGCGAATTGAACAAACACGCCAGCGATGATGGGAATGGAATTTTCATGCGTTTTACGGTTGCGGTCTCCTGCTTGGTCAAAAGCGTTCTGATGATAACCCGGCCCAATACAATAGTATTGCGCTGACTATGGCCATAAATTGCTTTTTGTCGAGGTTATTTTGGCAGGGAATGCGTTACAATTCCGGGTCGATAAGCATCACCAAGTTGGAGTTCACGCTGTCGCGTGCCGGGTGCGGTCCAAACCAAACGCGCCATTCAATTGAATGGCGCGTGGCAAACTAAAGTTTGAACTTCAACTGCGGCTTACGCCTTCCAGATCATGTCCGCCACCGTCTTGCCCGCGGGGATGAAAGGAATCACGTGCGTGCTGTACGGCACCACCACGTCGAGCACATACGGCTCGTCTGCATCCAGCATCCGTTGCAGCGCGGCGCGCAAATCTTTCTTGTACATCACGCGTTCGCATTTCACGCCGAAGGAATTGCACACGCGGACATAATCAGGATAGATCGCCGCGCGTTCCTTCGGGTCGCCAAGGTACGTATGGCCGCGGTTGCCTTCGTAAAAATTATCCTCCCACTGCACCACCATGCCGAGATGCTGGTTGTTCAGGATGATCGCCTTCGCCGCGATCTTCTCCACATGCGCCGTCGCCAGCTCCTGGATGTTCATCAGGAACGAGCCGTCGCCGTCGATGTCGATCACCTGCTTGTCGGGCAACGCCACCTTCACGCCGAGCGCCGCCGGATAGCCGTAGCCCATCGAGCCCAGACCGCCGCTGGTCGTGAATTGCCGCGGATACTTGTACTTGTACCATTGCGCCGCCCACATCTGGTGCTGGCCCACGCCCGTGGTGATGTAAGCCTCGCCCTTGGTCATTTCATACAGCGTCTCGATCACCATCTGCTGCAGCAGGACTTCGCTTTCGTTGCCGCCCATGTGGTCCACCATGTGGTCGCTGTTTGCGATCTCCGGCGTGATGCGGTAGGCGAACGGCGCCTTCTTCTGCCACTCGGCGATTTGCGCGAGCCACGCCGTGTGCTTCTTCTGGATCGGCCGCTTCGCCACCAGCTTGTTCAGGCGCGTCAACGCGTCCTTGATGTCGCCGACCACCGGCAGATTCGCCTTGCGGTTCTTGTTCAGCTCCGACGCATCGATGTCGATGTGCACAATCGTGCCCGTCTTGCAAAATTCCTCGAACTTGCCCGTCACCCGGTCGTCAAAGCGCACGCCGAACGCGAGCAACAGGTCCGCGCCGTCTTTCAACTTCACCATCGGCGCATCGAAGCTCTTGCGGAGTTCATACTCGCCGTTCACCGCCCAGTTCGCCGAGGCGGAACCATGCATGCCCAGCCACCGCAACGACAGCGGATGCGTCTCCGGAAAACCGCCGATGCCCATCAGCGTCGTCGTCACCGGAATGTTCGTCGCCTCGGCAAATTTCTTCAGTTCCGCCGCCGCTCCGCTCGTGATGATCCCGCCGCCCACATACAGCACCGGGCGTTCCGCCTTCTCGATCAGTCCGATGATTTCATTGAGTGCGATGTCATCCGCCTTCAAGTCCGGCTGGGTGTAACCCGGCAGGCCCCTTTTGACGTCTTCCAGCGTCGGCCACACCGGCTGCGTTTTCACCTGCTGGATGTTCTTGGGAAAATCAATCACCACCGGACCCGGCCGGCCGGATTCGGCGATGTAAAACGCCTCCTTCACCACGCGCGGAATGTCGTTGATGTCCGTGATGAGGTAGCTGTGCTTCACGATCGGCAGCGTCACGCCGATGATGTCCGTCTCCTGGAACGCACCGCGCCCGATCATCGCCTGCGACACCTGGCCGGTGATGGCGATCAGCGGCGTCGAATCCATGTACGCGTCCGCAATGGCCGTGACCAGGTTCGTCGCACCCGGGCCGCTCGTGCCCATGCACACGCCCGCCTTGCCGGTCACCCGCGCATAGCCTTCCGCAGCGAACGACCCGCCCTGCTCGTGGCGCGGCAGAACCGTGCGGATCTTGGAATGGGTGAGCGACTGGTGGATCTCCATGCTCGCGCCGCCGGGATAAGCAAAAATGACCTCCACCCCTTCGCGTTCAAGGGCTTGGACAAAGATGTCGCGGCCATACATGGCCGGGCCGACCTCCGCGCGCTTGGTGGCGGGTTTGGCAGTTTTTGATTTCACAGGTGCGGTCGTTGTTTTACTCATACTTTTTCTATGTTTTGGCGGCCCGGCCAGGGTAACAAAAAACCCACAGCCGTTACCAGCCGTGGGTTCTTGTTAAAGTTCTACGTTCAACAAGCGCCAACGGCATCGCTAACTACAGCGACAACCAGAATGACAGCTTGTGATACGTTTTTCAACATTGCGGATGCAGTTTAATTCTCCCCCACCCGCCGGTCAAGCCCGGAAATAAATTCGATAAAACCCATGCCAATCAATGGTTTTTAAAGCTGCTAAAGCTTTCGAATCGCCATTTTTTGCCAATCGAACGGTTAAAAATGGCAATAAACGGTCAGTTTCCCGTCTTGATTTGCCTCTCAATATGCCGATTAAAGATAGTGTTGAATACTGCTGCGCCAATTAGAAGGACAGACACCAGCATCCTCACCAATCTGCGGTGCCCGGGTGCTGCGCGCCGCTCAGCGACCAAGCCTCGATGTCGCAAATTTCAGCTCGCTCTGAGCCTGGCGGCAGGCCTGCTATCAGTCTGTGCAGCCAGGGCGGACCTTTCCGGCACCAATTCCATTTCCAATCCGGCCGAATTGAGCCTGGAACAACTGGTCAACATCCAGGTCACCTCGGTCAGCAAAAGAGAAACCAGCCTGAACGATTCCCCCGCTGCCGTTTATGTGGTCACCCAAGATGACATCCGCCGGCAGGGCATCACCACCATTCCCGATGCGTTGCGCCTGGTCCCCGGCATGGACGTGGCCCAGATCAATTCACACGAATGGGCCATCAACTCGCGCGGCTTCAATACCCAGTTCGCGAACAAACTGCTCGTCTTGGTGGACGGCCGCTCGATTTATGGAACCGGGTTCGGCGGCGTGTACTGGGGAATTCAGGATGTCGCCTTGGATGATCTTGATCGCATTGAAGTGATTCGCGGACCGGGTGGCACGCTTTGGGGTGCCAACGCCATGAACGGCGTCATCAACATCATCACCAAAAGCGCCCGCGAAACGCAAGGTGGTGTCGTCACGACCAGCGGCGGCACGCTCGACCAGCCGTCCGTGACCGCCCGCTACGGCGGCACGCTGGCCACCAATGTATTTTACCGCGCCTACGTCAAATATTTCAACCGCGACAGTCTGGTGACCGCCAGCGGCCAGAATGCGCCCGACCAGGCCAATACGATTCAAGGCGGATTTCGCATGGACTGGGAGCCAGCGACCGAGAACAGGCTCACGTTGCAGGGCGATTACTACGCGGCCCGGGCCGTTGAAAATCAGGACATGCCCTCCCTCCTGCCTCCATACAATCAAAACTTTAATGAGGTGAATCATAACGCCGGCGGCAATGTGCTCGGCCGTTGGGCTCATGACTTCTCGGAAAGCTCCACCCTCACACTGCAGGCATATTACGACCATTTCAAAACCGAGCAAGCCTGGGCAACAGACACGGCCGATACGATCGACTTTGATGCGCAGCACCGATTCTCGTTGGGTGACCGCAATGACATCATCTGGGGATTAGGCTGCCGCCATCTCGCGGACAAGGTGGACCCGAGCTTTTTCGTGGCGATAAATCCAGCCCGGCATCAGGAGCAGTTGTTCAGCGGGTTCATCCAGAATGAGATCACCTTGTTCCCCGACCGGCTCAAGGTCACCCTCGGTTCTAAATTCGAGCGCAATGACTATACGGGGCCTGAAATCCAGCCCAGCGGCCGGCTGCTTTGGACGCCGACCGAGAAACAAACCATCTGGGCGGCGGTCTCACGGGCTGTGCGCACACCGTCACGTTTTGATCTTGGTGGCCGGGCCAATCTTCCGGTCTTGCCGCCTTCCCCGCCCAATCCCCTGCCCTCCGAGGTTTCCTCGTTTGGAAACCCGGACCTCCAGTCCGAAACGCTGATCGCTTACGAACTGGGTTATCGGATCAAACTCACCAAAAAATGTTCACTGGACGCCACGGCGTTTTATAACGACTACGACAATTTGATTTTGTCCGTCGCCGGTGCGCCAGCACCCGTGGAGCCCGGTTCATTACCGCCCCATACCTTGATCCCCGCCTACAACCAAAATGTCGGCGCCGGCCAGACATATGGCGTCGAACTGTCCGCACGCTGGAATGTGACCGACACCTGGCGCCTCATCGCCGGCTATTCCTGGATACAGATGCATATGAATGTGGACAATCCGACCCTCGACAGTGCCCCCGAGCACCAGTTTCAACTCCGCTCCGAACTGGATTTGCCGGGCAATCTGGAATTCAACAGCGCCATCTATTATGTGGGTACCATCGAGGCCCCCTACGGCTTGGGGGAAGCCGACCTCGCTTCCTACGTCCGCCTCGATCTTGGCCTGGTCTGGCACGCGACCAAAAATCTGGAATTCGGCGTCTGGGGACAGAACCTGATCGATGACCGGCACGCCGAGTTCACCAGTTATAAAACCTCCCTCATCACGGAAATCCCGCGCAGCTTCATGGGCCGCGTCACCTGGCGATTTTAATAGAGGCAAATGAACCAACTGCCATACAACAAAAAAATGCGGATGCCGCCCCGGGTTGGCTTCGTGGCCATGCTCCTGCTGTCTTGGGGATTACTCTTCGCCCGTTCGCTCCAGGCTGCCGACGAGCCAGTCTTGTCCGAATTCCAGGTCAAAGCCGCCTTTCTCATCAACTTCCCCAAATATGTGGACTGGCCGGCGGCGGCATTTGCCCAAACGAATAGCCCCATCGTCATTGCCGTGCCCGATGACTCCAAGGTGGCTGATGAATTGGCGAAGGCCATCGTGGGCCGGACCATCTACGGCCGGCCCATCGTCTTAAAACGCCTGGCCGCCGGTGAGCCACCTGCCACCTGCCACATCCTGTTCATCCCCGCAACGGAAAAACATGCGCCGGACGTGCTCGCCAGGCTCAAGGACGCCGCCATTCTGACCGTGGGTGAAAACAGCGGTTTTCTGGATGCCGGCGGCATCATCAACCTGGCCCGCCACGGTCAAAAAATCGCCTTGGAAGTAAATCTGAATGCCGCCGGCCATGCCCGGATCAAGATCAGCTCCAAACTCCTGAATGTGGCCAGCGCCATAAAGGGCCATGTCAACTGACCTATGACGCTGGCCATCCGCAACCTTTCCATCAAGCGCAAGCAGATGCTCATCATCATGCTCACCAGCAGCATCGCCCTGCTCCTGGCTTGCGCCGCTTTCGTGGCCTATGACGCCTTTACCTTCCCCCACCTGCTGATCAAAAAAGAATCCGGCGTCGCCGATCTCATCGGCAAAACTGTCACGGCGGCGATCGACTTCAATGACAGCAAGACCGCCGGGGAATCCCTCGCCGCCTTGCGCGCCGAGCCGAACATCGTCTCCGCCTGCATCTATGACTCCAACGGCAGCCTGTTCGCCACCTATCAGCGGGACGGCGGGACCAAGGCGGTTGATTTTCCTGCCGTTCACCTCCCCGGTTACGAATTTGCCGGCAGCCAGTTGCATATCTTTCAGGACATCAAACAGGGCGATGCCCGGGTGGGCGTGATTTTTATCTCCTCGGATCTCGACGAACTTTCTCAGCGGCTGGGAAATTACGCGGGCATCGTGGGTCTGGTTTTTGGGGTCTCATTGCTGATCGCTCTCTGGTTGTCCAGCCGGCTGCAACGGGTGATCTCCAATCCGGTGCTCCACCTCGCGCAACTGGCCCGGACGGTGGCATTGGAAAAAAATTATTCGCTGCGTGCGGAGAAACAAGGCCACGACGAACTGGGCCAGCTCGTTGAATGGTTCAATGAGATGCTCGCGCAAATTCAGCAGCGCGACTCCGCGCTCCAGACGGCGCGCGACCATCTCGAACAGCGGGTCAAGGAACGGACCACCAAACTGGCTGAGTCGCTGTCCGTGCTCAATGCCACCCTGGGTTCGACGGCGGACGGCATTCTGGTGATCAACCCTCAGGGTAAAAAAATCTTCCAAAACCAGCGGACCGTGGATTTGTGGCGGATCCCGCCCCAGATCGCGGCGGATGATGACGACAACGCCCAGATACGCCATGTCATGAACCTGGTGACGGAGCCGGACAAACTCCGGGAACAGATCGTTCATTTCTATGCTCATCCCAACGCCAGCGGCCAGGACGAAATTACTCTCAAACACGGAACCATCCTGGAACGGATGACCGCGCCGGTTCTGGGCCAGGACGGAACGATTTATGGACGAATCTGGACGTTCCGTGACATCACCGCCCTCAAACTCGCGCAGGAGAGTGCGGCCAACGAACAGGCGCGCTTGCAGTTCATCTTCAAGTCCGTGCCGGTCGGCATCTCCCTCGTCAACCAGCAACCCGACGGGCGGATCACCCGGATCGTCAACGATGCCCATACGCGCATCAGCGGACTTTCGCGCGAAGAAATGGCACACCGGGAAAACATCCTCCGCGTAATCCATCCCGATGATTACGAACGCCAGATTGCGCTGACCCGCCAGCTTGACCGTAAAGAGATCAGCCAGTTCTCCATGGAGAAACGCTACGTCCGCCCGGATGGCAGCCTGGTCTGGGTTGAGTTTTCCCTCCAGCGCCGCCAGTGCGCCGATGGCAGTTTTGAAGACCTCTCCACGGTGGTGGACATCAACGAAAGCAAGCGGGCCGAGCAGGCGCTGCGCGAATCCCAGGCGCTCTATCACTCGCTCGTTGACCAGCTGCCCGCCGGAATTTTCCGTAAAGACCAGACCGGTCGTTTCGTATTTGTAAACTCCTGGTATTGCCGCTTCAAAGGCATGCCGGAGGCTCGGATCACCGGCCGGACCCCTGTGGAACTGGCGGAATACGAACTGGCGCAACCCAGCGCCGCCCCGCGCGCGGACAACTTGCCGACCCGGCTCGCCGCCCAAGGCACGGTCCACCATGCCCTGATCATGCGAACGGGGCAGACCATCGAACTCGAGGAGGAATATCCCGGGGCGGATGGGCGGACCTGCCATTTGCGCGTGGTGAAATCGCCCGTTTATGGCCCGGACCATACGATCATCGGCACCCAGGGAATGCTTTTTGACATCACCGAGCGCAAGCTGGCTGAAGCAGAGCTCGCCTACGAACAGGACTTGTTACGCGCGCTTCTGGACCATTCTCCGGATCACATCTATTTCAAGGACGCCCAGTCCCGCTTCATCAAGTCCAGCCATTCCCAGGCCAAACAATTCCGGGTGGCCGCGGTCAGTGAGTTGATCGGCAAAACCGATTTTGACTTCTTTACGGAAGAACATGCCCGCCCCGCTTTTGAAGATGAACAAAACATCATCCGCACCGGCCGGCCCATGATCGGCAAAATCGAAAAGGAGCTGTGGAAAGACGGCCGCGCGGAATCCTGGGTGCTCACCACCAAGATGCCATTTCGCAACAAGGCCGGCGAAATCATCGGCACGTTCGGAATTTCCAAGGACATCACCCCCCTCAAACAAACCGAGGCCGCCTTGTCCTACGAACGGGATTTGCTGGAAACGCTGATGGAAAACTTCCCCGATTCCATCTACTTCAAGGATCTTCAGTCCCGTTTCGTGCGGGTGAGCCGGTCGAAAGCGGCCAAAACCTTTGCGTCCTGCTTGGAACAAAATTATAACGCTCACGGCGACGATCCCCTGCCGGCTCATCTGGAAAATCTCGAGGCCTTCTCGAACTATATCCTCGGCAAATGGGATTTTGATTTCCTGCCCGAGCCGGTCGCCGCGAAAATGTATGCCGACGAGCAGGCAATCATTCGCACCGGCATCCCGATCATTGGCCGGCTGGATCAGCTCCCGCGCCCGGATGGCACGGCCACCTGGACCATTTCCACAAAAATGCTCTGGAAGGACCGGCATGGGAAAATCATCGGCACGTTTGGCACCACCAAGGATATCACCCCCATCAAGGAGGCCGAAGCCCGGGTGGAGGCGGCCAACAAACAACTGATCGAAATTTCCCGGCAGGCCGGCATGGCCGAGGTGGCCACCAACGTCCTTCACAACGTCGGCAACGTCCTCAACAGCATCAATGTCTCAGCCGCCTTGGTGGCCGACAACGCCAAGAAATCCAGGGTCTCCTGCCTCGGCAAAGTCGTGACTTTACTGAACGAACACGCCGCCGATCTGGGAACCTTCATGGTTGCCGACCCCAAGGGCCGGCAGGTGCCCGGCTATCTCAGCCAGCTCGCCGACCAGCTCGCCCGCGAACAACAATCCGCCATCGCGGAACTGGATCTGCTCCGCCAGAACATCGAGCACATTAAAGATATCGTCGCCATGCAGCAAAACTACGCCAAGATCTCTGGCGTCAGCGAAACCGTCAAGGCGTCCGACCTCGTCGAGGATGCTTTGCGCATGAATGCCGGCGCGCTGGCCCGGCACGAGATTGAACTCGTCCGTAATTATACGGACACACCGCCGGTCACCGTTGAAAAACACAAAGTGCTTCAGATTTTGGTGAACTTGATACGCAACGCCAAATACGCCTGCGATGATTCGGGCCGCACGGACAAGCAGTTGACAGTCAGCGTTTCTAAGACGGTTGACGGAGTCCGCATTGCCGTCATTGACAATGGGATCGGGATACCGCCGGAAAATCTGACGCGCATTTTCAACCACGGTTTTACCACCCGCAAAGGCGGGCATGGTTTTGGCCTGCATAGCGGCGCGCTTGCGGCCAAAGAATTGGGCGGCGCGCTCACGGTCGAAAGCCGGGGTGCCGGTCACGGCGCGACTTTCATTCTGGATCTTCCCGCGCAGCTGGATTCGCCTGCCCTATGAAATCGCCCGCTCGCCATCGCTTGTGCCGTCCGCCCGCCTGCGGTTGGCTGGCGCTGGCCTGCGTTGTTGTTCTGGCCGCGTCCCCGGTTCGCGCCCTTGAGCCCGCGGATTTGTCCGGCGATTTCATTGCCGCGCACTGGGACACCGAGGACGGTCTGCCGCACAATCTGATCCGCTGCATTTTTCAGACACGCGACGGCTATCTTTGGATCGGAACGCAGCAAGGGCTCGCGCGGTTCGATGGCTTGGCGTTCACGGTTTTCAACCGCCACAACACACCGGCGTTGCAAAACAATATTATCACGTCATTCGCGGAAACCCGCGATGGCAGTCTTTGGATCGGCACGTCACTCGGTCTCACCCGGTACCACGATGGCCAGTTCACCACTTACGGCAGAACCAATGGGTTGAAGGCGGACACGATCAACAGTCTTTGCGTCACTCCGGACGGCGCTCTTTGGATTGGCGGCCGCGACGGGATCACCCGGTGGATTGATGGCAAATTCGTTAACGACATCGATACGTCCGCGTTTCCAATGACCGGGCTTCGTTCTTTCGGAGTGGATCGGCATGGCGCCGTGTGGTTTGCGGTTGGCTTCGAGGCCCTGTGTTACCGTGATGGGAAGTTCACTCACTTCGGAAGGGCTGAGGGATTGCCGGCTCAATCGCTCCACCTGCTGCGTGAAGATATGGATGGCAACATCATGGCTGCAACCTACGACGGAGTGTGGCGGCTGAAGGACGGGCAATTCGTGCCCTTTCAATGGAATGACGCGCTCAGCAGCCGGCATGTAGATGCAACGCTGAACGATCATGCGGGCAACCTTTGGATCGGATCGATGGGGGGCCTGGATCGATCATCAATCGGCGGCATGATTCCTTGCACGGACTCGAATGGTGACAAACTCGGCGTCGTGGATGCCCTGTTCGAAGATCGCGAACATTGCATCTGGGTGGGCAGTTCCACTGGGTTGTTTCGGCTGACGCCCCGGCGCGCCTCCATGCTGCCCCTGCAGGATAAAACTGCGGAAACCCTGGTCACCACACTGATCCAAAGTCGCGATGCAGCCCTGTGGATCGGCAAATATGGCAAAGGCGTGGACCGCATCCTGAATGGCGTCACAACTCATTATACCGTCGGCGCTCCCCTGTCACGTGATCAGGTTACTGCCATCTATCAAGCCCCGGACGGTACCGTGTGGGTCGGTAACCGCGGCAGTGCGGTCGACCGCCTGGATGGTGATAAAGCAACCACGTTCATCTATCAATCCGGCGTCGTTTCCAGCCGGCCCGTGACCACTATTTATGAGGATTCCTCCGGTGCACTCCTCGTTGGCATCTCACGTCGCGGATTGTTGCAGCTCAGCGAAGGGAAACTCACGCCCGCTCCCGGGGCCGGGGCATTCGTCGGTGACACCGTATGGACCTTTAAACAAACCCATGATGGCCGGCTGCTCATGGGCACGGACAAGGGCCTGTACCAGCGCAACGCTGACCACACCTGGAAACATGTCGCGCTCGGTGGAACCAACAATTTCATCGGCGCCCGGGCCATTCTCGAAGCGGATGATGGCGCCCTCTGGATCGCCACCGAAGGCAACGGCCTGGTTCGCTGGCAGCATGGCCAGGAGCGTGCCTATACCTCGCGCGAAGGCATGGTGGACGATGTTCTTTTCAGTGTGCTGGATGACAATCGTGGATCTTTCTGGGTGAACTCCGCCCGCGGCATCGCGCGCATCCGCAAGACGGAGTTCATCGAACTGGATCGAGGCACGATCGCCAGCTTGAACTGCCTGACCTTCGGGCGGGCAGACGGGCTGTTAAGTGCGTCCACTTCGGGCAACGGCAATTCCTCGGCCGTATGCCTGGCTGATGGCAGCATCTTGGCGGCCACGGACAAAGGCGTGGCGGTGATTGACCAGCGCCGGGTTCAAATCAACGTCCAGCCGCCTCCCGTCGTGATCGAAAGCATCGTGGTAGACGACCGGCCACTGCCGCACATCCATGAAGTTTCAGTGCCACCGGGCGCATACCGGCTCGAGATTCATTACAGCGCATTAAGTCTGGTTGCTCCTGAACGACTGCGCTTTCGTTACCAGCTTGAAGGCTCCGACCCCGGCTGGATTGAGGCCGGCCATCAACGCACGGCCAGCTACACCCGCCTCGCGCCCGGCCATTATGTGTTTCGTGTCCTCGCCTGCAATAACGACGGCGTTTGGAACGAAACCGGGGCTTCCCTCGCCCTTCAGATCCAGCCTCATTTTTACCAGACCAAAGCATTCATCGCCCTGGCCGTGACGGCCGCCTTGGCTGCGGCGCTGGCCATTTATCAAGTGCGTCGGAAAGTCGCCCGGCGGCGTATGACCATGCTGGAAGGCTTGGTCGATGCCCGCACTTCCGAATTGAAAAGCGCCAAGGAATCTGCGGAATCCGCGGTCTGCGCCAAAAACGAGTTTATCCAGGCGTTGAAACAGGCCGAGGTGGAACGTGAAGCCTTGTACAAACAGTTGCTGGAAACCTCACGCCAGGCGGGCATGGCCGAGGTCGCCAGCAACGTCCTGCACAATGTCGGCAACGTCTTGAACAGTGTCAATGTTTCCGCCGCCATTGTCGGCGAGCTAGCCCGGAAATCAAGGGTGGCCCAGCTTGGCAAGGCCGTCGCGCTGTTGGATGAACACGCCGGAAACCTAGCCGACTTTATCGCCCATGACCCGAAAGGCATCCAACTCCGCGCGTATCTTCACGAACTCAGCAAGCACCTCAACCAGGAACAGCAGACTTCGCTCAAGGAACTGGATTCACTTCGCCGCAACATCGAGCATATCAATGACATCGTTACCATGCAGCAGGGGTATGCCCGGGTCTCTGGGTTGACCGAAGTCGTGCGCGTCAAAGATCTCGTCGAATACAGCCTGCGGATGGACACCGGTTCGTTGCAACAGAACCAAGTCCGGCTGGTCCGGGATTTTCACGCCGTGCCTGCCATCACCGTGGAGAAGCACAAGGTGCTGCAAATTCTTGTCAACCTTTTGCGGAATGCCAAACATGCCTGCGCTGACAGTGGGCGGGCAGATAAACAGGTGACCCTCAGTATCACCAACGGCGGAAATCATGTTAGGATTTCTGTGGCGGACAATGGGGTCGGGATACCACCGGAAAATTTGCCCCGCATTTTCCATCACGGCTTCACCACCCGCAAAAGCGGCCACGGATTCGGCCTCCACAGCGGGGCCTTGTCCGCCAAAGATTTGGGTGGCGCATTGATCGTCCATAGTGACGGCCTTGGATGCGGCGCGGTTTTTACCCTCGAACTTCCACTGCAACCTCCAACCACTGACCTATGACCGGACCAATCTTCCCAAAAAACAGTCGCATCCTGGTGATAGACGACAATCAGGCGATCCACGCCGATTTCAAAAAAATTCTCCAGCGTTCAGATGCCTCGTCGGTCGGTTTGGACGCCGCCGGGGCGGAACTGTTCGGTGAGACCTCGCCTCCCGTCGTCTCCATCAGTTTCGAACTCGATTCCGCCCATAGCGGTGAAGACGGCCTGGCCCTGGTGCAGGCGGCCCTCGCCAAAGGCTGTCCGTACGCCCTCGCCTTCGTGGATGTCCGCATGGCCCCCGGCTGGAACGGCATTGAGACCACCGCGCACATTTGTAAATCCGATCCGGACATCCAGATCGTCATCTGCACCGCTTACTCAGATTATTCCTGGGAAGAGATGATCCAGAAACTCGGCCAAAGTGATCGACTAGTGATCCTCAAGAAACCGTTCGACACTGTTGAGGTGTTGCAACTGGCGCACGCGTTGACCGATAAATGGGCATTGGGTCAGCAAGCACGCGCCCGCATGGATCTGCTCGAACAAATGGTCGCTGTCCGGACGCGTGAGCTTCAGGCCGCCAACGAGCAGCTAAAGATTGAGATGTCCGAACGGGCCCTGGCCGAGGACGCCTTGCGGCAGGCCCAAAAGATGGAAGCCATCGGCCAGCTCGCCGGCGGCATCGCCCATGATTTCAACAACCTGCTCACCGTCATCCGCGGCTATGTGCAATGTCTGATCCTCGAGCTGCCGCCCGCCCCCAGCGTGTCAGAAGCATTGCGCGAAATCGACGTCGCCGCCGAACGCGCCGCCAAGCTCACTTCCCAGATGTTGATGTTCAGCCGCAAAAAGCGCATTCAATCGCAATCCTTGGATTTGAACGAGGTGATTGCCCAATTCGGCAACATGCTCCGCCGGTTGTTGGGCGAAAACATCGCCCTCGAGATCCAGACCGCGGCCGCGCCGCTGACCATTCATGCCGATCCCGTCATGATTGAGATGGTGGTGTTGAACCTCGCGGTGAATGCGCGCGACGCCATGCCGCAAGGCGGACGGCTGGTCATTCGCACCGAAGCGGTTGAGATCAAACCAGGAAATCCGCAGCCGAATCCCAAAGCGCAGCCTGGATCTTTTGCCTGCATCCGCGTCACGGACACCGGCTGCGGCATCCCGCCGGAGGTCTTGCCCCACCTCTTCGAGCCGTTCTTTACGACCAAGGAAGTCGGCAAGGGCACCGGCCTCGGCCTCGCCACCGTCTATGGCATCGTGAAACAACACTCCGGCTGGGTCGAAATCGAAAGCGAACCCGGGCGCGGCGCGACCTTCAAGGTTTA
Source organism: Verrucomicrobiia bacterium (assembly GCA_031290985.1). Classification (GTDB taxonomy): domain Bacteria; phylum Verrucomicrobiota; class Verrucomicrobiia; order Limisphaerales; family UBA11358; genus UBA11358. The sequence goes on from JARLJW010000063.1 coordinate 15,294, forward strand.
CCTCCCCATCAACCTCAAAAAAAGCGAACCGGGCACTTCCTTCAAATCCAAACCCCGGGCCCTGGGCGGAACGGAAACCATTCTCCTCGTCGAAGACGAACAGGCCTTGCGCCGGCTGGCCCGGACGATCCTGCAACGCCATGGTTACCGTATCTATGAAGCCAGTTCAGGCACCGAGGGACTGGCGCTCTGGTCCAAACACGCGGCGGAGATCAACCTCCTCGTGACCGACATGATCATGCCCGGCGGGATGTCCGGACGGCAACTGGCCGACAACCTGTTGCGCGACCGGAATGATTTGAAAGTCATCTACACCACCGGCTACAGCCCGGACACGATCAGCCAAAACTTGGTGCTGGAGGAAGGCGTCAATTTTTTGCCAAAACCTTACCATTCCGAAAAACTCATCCAAATCATCCGCCGCCGCCTGGATGAACCGGCAAATAAACCCCATGAAGAATTATTGAAATAAAATGATCCCGCACCTTGACATCCGGCAAAACCGGGCGAAGGTATCAGTGGCTGGTGTGAGCGTGAGTGTCGGTTGACAGTTGCGGGCAGTGTCAGTTGATGGTTGCAGTCAGTTCGGTTGCAGTTGTTAGTTGCAGTGTCCCAGTCGGTCAGTTGGTAGATACGCCCACGCCAGCCACTTCCCTTTCCCCGAACCAGTTCAGCTTTTAGCTCCAAAACCCAGTGCTTCGCCGCTACGTCTTGAAATCGCGTTAGCCGGTTTGGCGCAGGACCTCTACGACTTGAAGATTTTGTTTGGCCGCCGCTCCAGCAGTTGGATCGGTCAGCAGCGCCGTGAAGATCGCTTCCGCTTCATCCAGCCGTGCCAGCCGCGCCTTGCAAACGCCCAGTTTCAGGCGGGTTTCAGGGCCGAAGATGTGCCGGTTGAACGAGAGTGTCTCATCCAGCGCTCCGGATGACTGTAGCGCGAGCAAATGTTGGTAAGCCGCCGCTGCCGCCGTGAAATTTGCCTGCCTGAAATATCTTTCCGCCCGGCGCCAGACCAGCGCGGGAACCCGGTCAAACCAACGTTCCGCCAGCTTCATGGCCGTGTCCGAATTCATCCGGCGATGAGCCGGTAGATCGTCGGCTGAAAGCAGATAATCCAGCAGGGCTGCCGCCAGTGGCAGCGGCGGCCGGGCAGCCTGGCGGTGCTGCCGCAGCTTTCCCGTCGCATCGCCGAGCACCTCATGTCCCCGCGGTTCGCCCAAGGCGACCAGGTTCCGCCCCAGTTCGATCAGATAATAGATCTGACCGGGATGATCGCGCAGTTCCATTTCGATAAGCCTGACATTGCGACGCATCTTGTCGTGGTGGATGGCCCGGCAATAACCGTCATGCCAGAGTACAATGGGAGATTTTGGCACCCCGGTGCCTTCCTTTTCGGCGACTGCCTGCGGATGGGGATCAAGTTCCTCGTGCACCCGGCCGCGAAACCGCCACGAATCGCGGTTGCGGAACAAGTTCAAATGCCAATGTCCGCTGATCGCACTTGGACCAGTTGATTCATCCGGCCGGTCAAGAATTTGAACCCAATAGGCCAGCGCTTGGTTGTTTTGCAATAAGCCGCGAAACGTCTCGCGGTCCGGGCCCTTAAATTCCTGATCGGCATCCAGAAAGAAAATCCACGAGCCCTTGGCGGCATCGCACGCCACGTTGCGCGCGGCGGAAAAGTCATCCGTCCAAAAATGCGTGATGATGTTGACCGGATACGGCAGGGACAGATTGGCCGCCAGCTTCTGCACGTCTGCAGCGCACGCCTGGTCGGCCACCACCACCAATTCATCCGGCAACGAACCCAGCGAACGGATGGCCCGTTCCAGTGCTGCGTCTGCCGATTTGCACAAAATGCAAACGCTTAGCATGGGGCAATCTCAGGCGTTCCTACTGTTTCTTATCACGAAATCGCCGGTAACCCACAAACATGGCCGATGCCAGCGCCAATAGTGCACCACTGGCAGGCTCGGGCACCACCCGGATCGCCTGCGCAGAACCGCTGCCCCCATCGGTCGGATTGCTGAAATCCAGCAAGGTGACCGCCTGTGCATCGCCGGGCCTGGGGCCGATCACCTGGGTAAATCCGCCCGCCTCGGAATACCAGCCGGCAAGATTTACGAGCGTAGGCAAGTCTTGCGAATCTAAGGCGGCAATTACCTGGCTTTCAGTATAGCCGACCGGGGCTGCTTGAAAGCTGCTGCCATCGAAGCCGGGCAGATTGGATCCTTGCCATGAAGTGTCAGTACCCGTCATTCCCAGCAAGGCGGATGCGATCGCGGAGGTATACATGACCGCCACTCCCTCGCCACCCCCGGCCTTTTGGTAAGTGGCCATGACCGTGTAAAATCCGGTGGGCTGGTTCGGGTCATCCGGACCATAGCCTTGCCAGCTGATATCAAACTGCCCTTGAAAATGGGCCGTTGAGTTCGCATTCACGATCGCCGCCAAGGGCACCGCGTACCCATGCGGAAAACATGCTCCCAGCCCGAACAAAAAGGTGACATTATTCAGGGTGGTGTTCGGCGTCAGCGTGAGGTCATAGCCCAAAGGATCCGCGTTTACCGGGGTGGCCGCCACCGTCGCCACAAAAGAAGCCGTGAGACAGGCCGCTTTCAATTTTGCAATTTTATTGCCGGCCACAATCTTCCCCCCGGCCCGGGAGCTTTCGAGTAAACCCATTTTGTCCTTCATGCTAAAATTTTTATATGCTTGAAAATAAATAGTCAAGCCTTTCCCCGCGACAGCCTTTCCCCGGCCACCCCGCTCTCAATCTTGCCCGACCGAGGGCAAATAAAGTCCATCACGATTCATTTCCCGCGCTGGACAAGGCACGCCGCTTTCGGCAGGCTCAGCCCGTGGAAACACCTCCGCTTTTGTCCCCGCAACCGGTTGCGCCCAAACCTAAACGGAAAGGGCGCGGGAAATATTTCATCTGCTCCGCCGTAGTCCTCATCGGCATCGGCATCGCCGTATATTTTGCGCTGCGTAAAAAAGACCCCGCCATCAGCGTGCAAACGGAAAAAGTCGGCCGCCATACCATCACCGAGACCGTCGTCGCCAATGGGAAAATTTACCCCGTCCTCCAGGTCCACATCAGCCCCGAGGTCAGCGGCGAGATCACCGAACTGCACGTCAAGGAGGGGGATTACGTCCACAAAGGCGACCTCCTGCTGAAGATCAAGCCAGAGTTTTATGTGGCGGCATTGAATCAGGCGCAGGCCAATTACATGTCGTCCCTCGCCTCCAAGATCACCTCCGCGGCGAATCTGGAGAAGGCGGAGGCGGATTTTAAACGCAACAAGGATCTGTTTGATAAAAAGCTCCTCTCGGATTCTGATTACATCGGTTTCAAGACCGGCCTCGACATCGCCCGGGCCCAGCTCGAAAGCGCCGGCCATCAGGTGGATGTTGCCAAGGCTTCCGTGGACAGCGCCCAGGAAGAACTGGACAAATGCACCATTTTCGCGCCCATCGATGGCACGGTGAGCAAGCTCAATTCACAGGCGGGTGAACGCGTCCTCGGCACGGTGCAGAACGCCGGCACGGACATCATGGTCATCTCCGACCTGAGCAACATGGAAGCCCGCGTGGACATCGGCGAGATGGACATCGTCCTCCTTCAGCCCGGCCAGAAGGCCAAACTGGAAGTGGATTCCTTCAAGGATAAAAAATTCGCCGGCGTCGTCACCGATGTCGCCAATTCTTCGAAAGACATGAATGCCAGCACGGCCTCCAGCTACAGCAGCAGTTCGTCCTCCGGGCAGTCCGCCACCCAGTTTCAGGTGCGCATCCGTTTCAGCGAAGGCCAGGAATTCCGCCCCGGCATGTCCGTCGGCGCCACCATTGAGACGCGCACGCGCACGAACACCATCGCCGCCCCCATCGCCAGCGTCACCACGCGCATCATCAAACCGAACGGCAATACCGACGCTGGCAAACCCGGTTCCGTCCCCACCAACGCCGTAGCCGGTGACCGCGGCGACACCAATTCCAGCCCCGCCGGCAAGGCCGACAAAAAAGCCGACGACAAAAACAAGCCCGTCGAAGTCGTCTTTGTCCTCGACGGCGACCACGTCAAAACCGTCCCCGTAAAGATCGGCATCAGCGATGACAATTTCTGGGAAATCACCGATGGCTTGAAGGAGGGCGATGAGATCGTCACCGGCGGCTACCGCGCCATCAGCCGCGACCTCGATGACGGCAAGAAGATCAAGAAGGGGCCCGGCGGCGCCCTCGCCGACAAATCAAAGTCGTGAGCCTGATCCGTCTCCAGAACATTTCGCGGCGCTACCAGATGGGCACCGAGACCGTCCACGCCCTGCGCGGTGTCTCGCTCGAGATTCAACGCGGCGAATACGTTGCCATCATGGGGCCGTCCGGCTCCGGCAAATCCACCATGATGAACCTCGTCGGCTGCCTCGACTCGCCGACGGACGGCAGTTACGAACTCAATGGCCATCGCGTCAGCGAGATGAATGACAACCAGCTCGCCGACATCCGAAACAAGGAGATCGGGTTCATCTTTCAAACCTTCAACCTGCTCCCCCGCTCCGACGCCTTGCGCAATGTGGAACTGCCCCTCGTTTATGCCGGCGTGGCCAAGCGTGAACGGCGTGAGATCGCGATGAACGCCCTCACCAGCGTGGGCCTGGCGGACCGCATCCATCATAAGCCCAACGAGCTTTCCGGCGGCCAGCGCCAGCGTGTCGCCGTCGCCCGCGCGCTCGTGAACCGTCCTTCCATCCTGCTCGCCGACGAACCGACCGGTAATCTTGATTCCAAGACCGGCACGGAGATCCTCGCCCTGTTCGAAGAGCTTTCCAACCGCGGCAACACCATCATTGTCGTAACCCACGAGGAAGAGGTGGCCCTCCACGCCCGCCGCGTCATCCGTATCCGCGACGGCCTCATCGCCAGCGACGAACGGGTCACGAAAGCGGGTTAGCTGACATGAACTTCTTCACCGAACTCCGGGAAGGCTTGGCCATTTCATGGAGCGCCATCCGCGCGAACAAACTGCGCTCGGTGTTGACTACGCTCGGCATCGTCATTGGCATCGTCACCGTCACCCTCATGGGCACCGCGATCCAGGGCTTGAACAACTCCTTCATGAACAGCGTCTCCTCCATCGGTGCCGATGTTCTCTACGTCGAACGGTACGGCTGGTTCATCAATTCACACGAAGCCTGGATGAATGCGATGAAGAATCCAAATATCACTCTCGCCGATGTGGCGGCGCTGCAGCGCCAAATGAAGCTGGCCAGCGCCATCGCCCCCGTCGCCTCGGACTCTGACCAGGTCAAATACCAGAAGCGCAACTCCTCCAGTTCCCCCATTCTCGGCACGACCGAAGACTATCAATACACCGGCGGGCTCGTCATGGCCCGGGGACATTTTTTGACGTCCGCAGAGGCCAACGGCGGCCGCCCTGTGTGCGTCATCGGCGCGGACCTGGCCACCAACCTGTTTCTCAACGCCAACCCCATCGGCGAAAAGATCATGATCGAGAAGCACGAGTTTGAAGTCATCGGCGTGCTGGACAAGCAGGGCGGCTTCGCCGAGGAGGGCGGTGCAGATAACGAAGTCATCCTCCCCCTGCCCCAGTTCATCCGGCACATCTGGTCCAACCCGCCCTACTCCATCCAAGTTAAAGTGGCTGGTCTGGCTGATCTCGACGATGCCAAGGAGGAACTTCGCGTCGTTCTGCGCCGCTACCGCCACCTCGCACCCGGGGCGCCGGATAACTTCTCCATCAACCAGCAGGACCAGATTCTCGACATGTTTCACAAGGTCGCCGGCACCATCGCCGGCATCGGCCTCTTCATCACCGGCCTGTCCCTCTTTGTCGGCGGCATCGGCATCATGAACATCATGTTCGTGTCCGTGGCGGAACGCACCCGGGAGATCGGCGTGCGCAAGGCCATTGGCGCCAAAAACCGTACCATCCTGCTCCAGTTCATCATTGAAGCCGCCTGCATCTGCCTCATCGGCGGGGTCATCGCTCTGCTCATTGCCTGGCCGGCCACGTTATTGCTCCAAAACATCATGCCCGCCACCTTGTCGCTGAGGATCATGGGCATTGCCCTGTTGGTCTCCGCCCTGACCGGCATCCTCTCCGGCTTTTTCCCCGCCTGGCGGGCCGCGCGGATGAACACGGTGGACGCTCTGCGCAACGAATGAAAAAACGCACCCCCCTCCTGACTGAGTTGCACGAAAGCCTGCGCATGGCCTTGGGCGCCATCGCCGCGCACAAGCTGCGCTCGGCACTCACGCTGCTGGGTGTGCTCGTCGGCGTCTTCTCCATCATCGCCGTCATGACCGCCATGCGCGTCATGCAGGCCAACATCGAACGCCAGTTAAGCTCCCTCGGCAGCACCACCTTCATGATCCGCAAATGGCCGAACACCTACTTCACCGGCATTTCCGACACTGACTGGCAGCGCTACGGGCGGCGCAAAAACATCACCCTCGGCCAGATCAGGCAGCTCGAGGACAAGCTCACCCTGTCCGCCAGCATCGGCGCGGAAACCACCTTCTGGTCCGGCGAAATTAGCACCCGCTACAAGACCAGCGCCCCCACCGTGCGGCTCTACGGCGAAACCCCCGGCAGTTTTCCGGCGCATAACTGGATTATTGGCGACGGCCGCGCCTTGCTCGATGCCGACGTGGACAGCGCCCGCAGCGTCTGCGTACTCGGCTACGGGCTCGCCACCAATATCTTTCCAAACAGCACGCCCATCGGCGAGGAATTGAAGATCGGCGGCATCCATTACACCGTCATCGGCGTCCTCGAACCCAAGGGCAGCGCCATGGGCGGGGATCAGGACAACTTCATCGTCATGCCCGTCACCACCGGCATGAACCGCTACGGCGGGTGGTCGTTCCGCAGCCTGAACCTGCTCGTCGCCGCGCCCGACCGCGCCAGCCTCCCCGCCTTGCAGGAGGAAGTCCGCGGCGCCTTGCGCGTCCTCCGCAAGGTCCCGCCGGGCAAGGACGACGACTTTGAGATCTCCTCCAACGATTCGCTCATCGAACAGTTCAAGAACTTCACGCGCAACGTCCGCATCGGCGTGACCATCGTCAGCTCCATCGCCCTGCTCGCGGCGGGTATCGGCATCATGAACATCATGCTCGTCTCCGTCACGGAACGCACCCGGGAGATTGGCATCCGCCGCGCCATCGGCGCCAAGAAACGGAACATCATGCTCCAATTCATCATCGAAGCCGTCGCCCTCTGCGAAGTCGGCGGCGCCATCGGCGTGGTGTTCGGCATCCTCGGCGGCAATATCCTCGCGCTCGTCATGAAGCTGCCGCCCGTCATCCCCGTGGACTGGATCATCATCGGCCTCGCCATCTGCTCCTTCGTCGGCATCGTCTTCGGCACCTACCCCGCCTGGAAGGCCGCCAACCTCGACCCGATCGAATCCCTCCGCTACGAGTGAATTATAACAACCCCGGCGGGGCTTTGTCCTCCAGGCTTTTATTGTAGCGCCGCGTTGCCTCCGGCAGGTCGTGCCAGATTTTGATGGTGCAAAACAGACCGACCACGGCAAACGGAATCACAAATATCGGCCACCATTGCCAGCCTTCATGCACGATCAAAAAGCCCAGGCAGATAGACTGGATGCCGCTGCCGACGTAGGCAAAACCATTGATGATGCCCATCGAGGTCGCCGTCGCCTTGCGCCCGCCAAAATCTGTCGCCGCCGTGCCGGACATCAGCGAGGTGATGCCGATGGATGCCATGACGATGAACACCGCCGACCAGCCCACGATTTGCGGATGCGCGAACAAGGTGAAGGACATGACCGCGGCCGTGATCAGCACAAATCCGCACAGCAACGCCGTGGGCGGCCCGCGCCGTGACTGAAACATCCGGTCGGAGATCAGGCCGCCGGCAAATCCGCCGACGATGCCGAAAACGCAGGTGAACCAGCCCCAATGCTGCGTAAAAAATTCTGCGCCCGGCTGCTTCACTTCCGCGGCAAACGATTGATACCAGTTCATCATCGCATAGCGGAACACGCCACCCGTCAATTCCGCAACGGCGATCAGCATCATGAGCTTGCTGGTGAAGATCCGTTTGAGCAGGTCGCCCACGGAAAATTCGATGTGCATCTGCCCCGACGAGGCATCGCACGTGTCGAGATGCGGAAACCCGGCTTCTTCCGGTGAATCTTTGATCAGCCACAGATCCATTGCCGCCCAGAAAATCAAGATCATGGCCGGGATGTAGAAAATGGACCACGTCGCATCCAGCGGATTGGCGGCGGAAACAAAAATATCATGCAAGACGCCCGTGGAATTCGCCTTGGTCAGCTTGATGATGGCCCCGCCCCAGTCAAACGCAAAATAGACGCCAACGGAAATGAGCGTGCCAAATATCGCGCCAAAGACACCCCGTTCACGCACATGAAACCAGTACGCCTTCACCTTGATGATGGACATGGAGCCGAAGCTCTGAAAATACATGTTCACCGCGTAAAGCAACGAGAAGCTGACCACCAGGTTCACCTTCCACTGCTTGGCGATGATCAACCACGTCAGCACGCCCAGGGCCACGTTGGAAAGCGCCACCCCCACCGCGGAAATCAGCATCCCGCGTTTGCCGCCAATTTTTTTGTCGATCAGCGGCCCGTTGATCAGAAAACTCAGCGCATAAACCCAGGTGCCAACAAAGAATATCACTCCCAAGTCTGATTTGGACATGAGCGTCCCCAGCGCGCCCTTCGCGACGATCAGGTTGTAGCGGGCCATGCACAAAAATGCATACGTCAAGCCCAGGGGAAACCAGTTGATGAACCGGCGCGTCATGAACCGGCTCGTGTGCTTCAGCGGATTGTTGCCGAAATACACCGCAATGACCGCCGCGAGACAAAGCGCGACCGTAAGGGGATAAAAGTAATCTGGAATCATTTCCGTGTCGCCGGCCAGCTAAACAGAGCCGCACGTCCCGGTCAAAGTTTTTCGCGTTACAAGATTGCAGCAAGGATGTTGCCGATGCCCGGAAACGGTCAGATTGGCGACTTTTCCTGCAAGGCCAGCCGTTTTTGCTTGGCCATGACCAGCAACATTGCGCAGCCGCCGATGACGCCAAAAATGACCATCACCGGATACCACATGCCCCAGCCATATTTGTCGATCAGCCAACCCGTCACGGGCAGCGTGATGGCCGCGCCGTAGTATTGGAAGGAATCGATCACCCCGGACGCAAAACCCGCCATCTTGCGTCCGCCGATGTCCATCGGGGCCGCCGTGCCGACGAGCGAATGCGTGGCGTTCACGGTGAACGAAACCAGGATCAAAAACAAACAGCTGATGAAAACCCCAAACCCGCCCGGTGCGAGCCAGCCCACCCACATCATCACGGCAGCGACCGCGCAAACGCCGCCAAGCCCGAAATAAAGCGCCATGGCCACCGGCGAGCGGTGGCCTTTGAATATCTTGTCCGACACCACGCCGGAAATGAACGACCCCAGCACGGCAATGAGCGGCACGATGAGAAAAGTCCATTCCACGGAGCGCGGCTTCGTGGACAGGTCCAGCATCAGATATTTGCTGAAGAACAAAACCGAGAGCTGGTCCGAACTGTGTCGTACCGCTCCGGTGCAGGCATACGCGACGGCATAAAACCAGACCAGCGGATGGGTAAAGATGGTGACAAAGGATTCCTTCAGGCTGACGCGCACGCTGGTGTCCTCGACACTCAATTCATCGTGGATCAATCCCCGATAACCGGCTTCCTCGGGCGTTTCTTTGGGGAAAATGGCCACGAGCGCCGCCATGACCGCAACGATCAACGGTGGAATGCGGAACAGCCAATGCCAGTCGTTTTTCGCCACCATAAACGTCCCGATGGCAAAGCCCGCCAGGATGATGGGTGCAAGCTGATTGATCGCCACCTGGCCCATTTGAATCATCAAGCCAAAGATGCCCGCGAAGGTCCCGCGTTCACTGCGGTTGAACCACGCGGCATTGATTTTCACCATGCCCGGCGCGCCAAACGACTGAAAATAGCCGTTCATCAGCCAGATCAACGCAAACGTCGAAAACGTGCCCGCAAAGGAGGCAAAGCCAAAAAACAAATTTACCGCGATCGTCCCCACCGCGCCGATGAGCATCGAGGCGCGGCCGCCGATGCGGTCACAGAGGAGGCCATTGACGAGTTGTCCCGTGCCGTAGGCGACCGACCACCAGGCCAGGATGCTGGTGATCTGGAGGTTGTTGAAATGAAATTCATCCACCATCCCCGGCGTGGCGAAGCGGAAATTGTAGCGGCACATGTAATAGGACGCATACATCAATCCGAGGATGACCCAGTTTAATCCGCGACGGGCACGAAAGCCGGGTGGATATTTTTCGGGTGTGCTGGAACTCATCGATGATTTCTTAAACCTTGTTTCGATGAAATAAACAGGTATTGCCCCCGCGGTCAAAGCCTAAAAACAAAAAAGCCACGGAATAAATTCCGTGGCTTCGTTTGAAATCACTGCCGCTTTATTCGGCCTTGGCCTTCTTTTCCGCCTTGGGTGCCTTCGCCGGCTTCGCTTCGGCCACCGGCGCGTCGGTGCGACGACCGCGCTTTTCCGTATGCGGCTTTTCTTCCGCGGCGCCGGCGGTCGGGGCGGCAATCGGCGTGGTGCTTTCCACCCGCACCTTCAAGGTGCTCTTCACTTCGGCGTGCAGATGCAGTTCGATCTCCTGCTCGCCCAGCGTCTTGATCGGCGCCTCGAGGCGGATCTTCTTCTTGTCGAGCGCGATGTCGAACTGGTGCTTGAGTTCGTCCGCGATCATGCCGGCGGTCACGGCGCCGAAAAGCTTTCCGTCTTCACCGGTCTTGACCTTGATGACGCAGATCAGCTTGGTGAAGCCCTTCGCGAGCTCGGTCATCGTGTTGAACTCATGCGCTTCGCGCTCGGCCCGCTTCTGCTTGAGCGATTCCAATTGGCGCTTGTTCGCCGTGTTCACCGGCACCGCGAGGCGCTGGGGGAAGAGAAAGTTGCGCGCATAACCGGCGGCGACTTTGACCTGGTCGGATTCACCGCCGAGGCCTACGATGTTGTGGGTGAGGATAACTTCAGTTTTTGCCATACAAAAAATATTTTAGAAATCTGCGGTTGAAAATCAAAACGGAACGTCGTCGCTCTCGGGCGGACCGTCGCCTTCGACCGGCTCGGCGGCCGGGGCGCTCGCGGCAGCGGGACGGGCGGCACGCGGCGCGGCGGGTGCGCCAGGAGCGCCGCCACCTTCACCCGCGCCCGGGGCGCCACCGAGAAATTGGACCGTTTCCGCCACCACGCCCAGCTTGCTGCGTTTCGCGCCGGTCTGCTTGTCATCCCACTGGTCCAGCCGGAGACGGCCTTCGATCAGGATTGGCCGGCCCTTGCGCATGTATTGGCCGACATTTTCGGCCGTGCGGCCAAAGACGTCCACATCCACAAAAGTCACTTCTTCCTTCTTCTCGCCCGCCTCGTTCGTCCAGACCCGGTTGACTGCGACGCCGATTTTGGCGATGGCCATTCCCTTGGGCGTGTAGCGCAATTCCGGATCGCGCGTCAGGTTGCCCATCAGGATGACTTTGTTGAAGCTGGCCATGACAATAAATTACTTCGCGGCCTTCGGCTCCGGCGATTCCGTGAACAGCACGCGGAACACGTCGGCGTTCAGCGCGAACTTGTTTTGCAGTTGCGCGACCACCGCCGGCGCGCCCGTGAAAATCACGTTCGCATAAAAGCCGGACACGTGCTTCTTGTCCGCCACGCGCGAGAACGGCTTGCGGTCCATCTTCTGGACCGTCTCAACCTTGCCGCCCACGGCAACGATTTCGCTCGAGATTTTGTCGAGCGCTTCTTTGACGCCCTCTTCTTTGCCAGCTGTGTTCAGGATGAACAGACCTTCGTATCGTTTCATTATATTTTTCTACCGTTAAATTTTACGTTTCTATCTTGCCGTTATACAAGCTCATCGCCTTCGGCAAACCTTCTGCCAGCCAGCAATCAACCTGGCCGGCCGCCCGGCTCAAAACTTTCTCCAGCAACTCACCCTCGGCTGCCTCAAATTTCCCCAGCACGTAATTCGTGATCTGCCGCGTGCTGTCCTTCCGGCCGATCCCAATCCGCAACCGCGCGAATTCGCGCGAACCCAGGTGCTGCTCGATGGACTCCAGCCCGTGGTGTCCGCCGCTGCTGCCGCCGGGCCGCAGCCGGATTTCTCCGAACGGCAGGTCCGCATCGTCCACCGCCACCAGCACCTGCCCCAACGGCAGCTGATAAAAATCCATCAGCGCCCCCACCGACTCGCCGCTCAAATTCATGAACGTCTGCGGCTCGCACAACAACACCCGCCTGCCGTTGTGCTCGGCCTTCGCCATCCGGGCGGTGAACTTGCGTTCATTCGACCAGCCCGACTTCCACCCCGCCGCCAGTTTTTCGACCAGCAAAAAACCGGCATTGTGGCGCGTTTTGGTGTACTCCGCGCCCGGATTCCCCAATCCCACGATGAGAAAAACATTTTCCATGCGCGGGCGCAGCGATCCCGCCGTGCGGGACCGCAAAAATTACTTCTTCTTCTCGGCCTTGGCGTCTGCGGCCTTGGCTTCCGGTTTGGCCTCGGCTTTTTTGTCGCCAGCCTTCGAGTCGCCCTTGGCGGCCGGAGCGGCGCCTTCCGTGCCGTCTTCCTTCTTTTCCTTCGTCATCTCCACATCGCCGGCAGCCGGAGCGGCGGCCACTGCCACCACTTCTTCTTCGGCGCGCGGTGCGGACACGGCAAGGACGGAAATATGCTTGTCACCGATGATCTCAACGCCTTCCGGCGCCTTGATGTCACCGAGATGGATCGATTTGCCGATTTCGAGGCTCGAAACGTCCACGGTGATCTGGTCGGGCAAATCTTTTGGCAGGCAGCGCACCTTCAGCTTGTGCAGGATGTGCTCCAGCGTGCCGCCGCCGGTCTTCACGCCCGCCGGTTCACCCGTCGCTTCGAGCGGAACCTGGACCGTGACCTTTTCGTTTTCAGCAACTTCGTGAAAATCCACATGCAGCACCTTGCCGTTCACGGGGTGATGCTGGATTTCCTGCACCAGCGCCAGGCGCTTCGGCTTGGCATCATTCTCGACCGCCAGGTCCACCAGCAGGTTTTCGGAGGCTGCGTGGTTGATGAGGTCGCCGATTTCGCGGGCGTTCACCTCGAGGTTTTGGGGCTTGGTCTGGCGACCATAAATGGTTGCAGGCACCCGGCCGGACACGCGAAGTTTCTTCACAACATTCTGACGAACTTGCGACCGGGGATATGCTTTCAATGCTACTGATTTCATTTTTCTTAAAATTATATTTTCTGCGTCCGCCTCAACTCGTGCGTCCGCCTTTGAACTCAAACAGCGAGTTCACCGACGAATTATTATGAATCCGCTTGATGGCTTCGCCCAAAAGCCCCGCTACCGACAACGTAGTTATCTTCACGCCGTCAATCGCAGGGCGTTGGACTGTATCAGTTGTGATTAATTCGTCAATACTGGATTTGCGTAATCTTTCGATGCCCGTATCGTTCAATAAGGCATGGGAAACGCACGCCAGCACCTGTTTTGCCCCCTTTTTCTTCAAAATTGCCGCTGCCGAGGTCAATGTGCCCGCCGTTTCCGTCAAATCATCCACCAGCAGCACATTTTTCCCGTCAATATCGCCGATCACCGCCATGCTCTCCACTTCCGTCGCGCTCTTGCGCCGCTTGGCTACGATGGCCAGTTCCGTCTCCAGCGTTTGCGAATACGCATGCGCCATTTTGATGCCGCCCGCATCCGGGCTCACCACCACCAGGTCGGTCAGTTTTTTCTTCTTCAGATATTCATACATCACCGGCGCGGCATAGAGATGATCCACCGGGATGTCAAAGAAACCTTGGATCTGTTGCGCGTGCAGGTCCATCGCCAAAATCCGGTTCACGCCCGACGCCACCAGCAGGTTCGCCACCAGCTTCGCCGTGATGGGCACGCGCGGCTGGTCCTTGCGGTCCTGGCGCGCATAACCATAAAACGGCATCACCGCCGTGATGCGCATCGCGCTCGCGCGCCGCAACGCATCAATGATGATGAACAGCTCCATCAAGTTGTGGTTCGTCGGCGGCGACGTCGGCTGGATGATGAAGATGTCCTCCCCGCGCACATTCTCCTCGATCCGCACAAACGTCTCGCCGTCGGGAAAAGGTGTGACCGTGATCTTGCCCAGTTCAATGCCGATGGATTTGCAGATGGCGCGGGCCAATGGCTCGTTCGCCGTGCCGGAAAATACTTTCACAGATAAAATGTTTTGTGGTTAAAAAAGAAAAACCCGCCAACGGGCGGATGAAAACGTGACCAAAATTTAACAGCCGCCCGCACCGGCGCAAGATGAAACTGAAAGAACACGCTGAACAATTTGCTCGCCGCCGTGTCGAAGTGGCGGCCGGTTGCCAACACAACTCAACCCGCATCATGAAACGACCAAAAACCATCTGGCTGATTCTCCTCGCCGCGGCGATCTGTGCTTTCCACCAGCCGGCTCCCAGGCACGTGTCAACCGCCAAGATCAAAGTTGAAAACGATGGCGGCATCATCAACGGCATCAACCACCCGGCCGCCACCGCACTCGCTTACGACCCATATTTTATCCACGTAAATGATGTTCCCCACATCCAGCTTTCGGATGCGCGCACCGCTTCGGACTGACCCGTCCGGCACGGACCAGTCACTTTGAGGTGTTGCCATGCTTGTCCCACTAAAACGCACCGGCAACCTGGTTCTGCCCACCCGCGTCATGGACTGCGGTGGCAAAGCGGAGCGACGACACCGCTTTCGAACGTGCGCGGGCCAATCTTCATCCGGCAATTCACCGCCCGCACCAAGCCACCCGAATTCTCCACGCCCATTGCTCGTCCTCGTCCTCGGACTTCCCCTCCCCGGATAAAAAATCTCACCTTGATTAACCTTGATCGGCTCCGATTCACTCTGATTTCCCTGTGTCCACGTCCCACCCATCACTGGGAGCGCTGGCCTCCGGCCGGCGAGTCCGGAGCGC
>JARLJW010000064.1 GCA_031290985.1 Verrucomicrobiia bacterium
CTCGAAGTGGTCCTCCGCGAAGAGCTCCAACGCTTCTGGCAGGATGCCCGGCGGGTCCGTTCGCTTATTTTTGACTGGCTCCTCGATCAAGTAAACACTTCCTCTCCAGCCGTTATACTACATTATTAACGTAGTTGGTATTAGTTGTTCATCCCATCCGTGTTCATTCGTGGTTGAAATGAAAAGGGGTGTCCCAGAACACTGACATTCTAATTTCAGCGCCTATCCATAAAAGCTATAGCGCGGCGGCTACCGGCATCAGCGGATGCGGTCTTTTCTGTCAATGCTCTTGCGCCAGCCGTCCACAACTTCGTTCCCTCCGTTCCCTTCTGTAAAACCCCGCTGAAAATTCGCGTCAATTAGTGAAATTCGTGTCAAGTCTTGGCGTCTGGTGGCGTAAGCAAGCACCGCTCAGCTCCCTTCAACCCGCTGAATCCTCGCCCCAAGCTGCTTGAGCTTTTCATCCATCTTTTCGTAGCCGCGATCCAGGTGATAGATGCGGTTCACCTGCGTGCTGCCCTTCGCCGCCATGCCGGCGATGACCAGCGCCGCCGACGCGCGCAGATCGCTCGCCATCACCTGCGCGCCGCTCAGGGGTTTGCCGCCCTTCACGATCGCGCTCGGCCCCTCGATCTCGATCTCCGCCCCCAGCCGCGCCAGCTCGCTCACGTGCATGAAGCGCGATTCAAAAATCCGCTCCGTGAGGATGCTGATGCCCGGCGCCAGCGCCAGCAGCGACATCATCTGCGCCTGCACATCCGTCGGAAAACCGGAATACGGCAGCGTCGTGATGTCCACCGGCTTCAATTTGCCCTTGCGCTTCACCACCATGTCCGCGCCCTTGCGCTCCACGGAAACATTCGCCTCGTTCAACTTGTCCAGCACCGCGCGCAGATGATCCGCACGGCCGCCCTTCACCGTCACCTCGCCGTTCGTCGCGGCGGCGGCGATGATGAACGTCGCCGTTTCAATGCGGTCGGGAATCACTTCATGTTCCGCCCCGTGCAATTTGGTCACGCCCTGGATCGTGATCGTCGGGCTGCCCGCCCCGGTGATCTGCGCGCCCATCGCATTCAGGAAATTCGCCAGGTCAACCACCTCCGGTTCGCACGCCGCGCTTTCGATGACCGTGATGCCTTCGCCCAGGGACGCCGCCATCATCACGTTCGCCGTGCCCAGCACCGTCGGGCCCGCGCGTCCGCCGAGGAACATCGAGCCGCCGGTGATTTTTTTCGCTGTCGCATCAATGTAGCCGCCCTCGATCTTGATCTTCGCCCCGAGCGCGGCAAAGCCCTTCAGGTGCAGGTTGATCGGGCGCGCGCCAATGATGCAGCCGCCGGGCAGCGAGATGCGCGCCTT
The DNA here is from genome assembly GCA_031290985.1 of Verrucomicrobiia bacterium. Lineage (GTDB taxonomy): Bacteria > Verrucomicrobiota > Verrucomicrobiia > Limisphaerales > UBA11358 > UBA11358. The sequence continues at coordinate 1,360 of JARLJW010000064.1, forward strand.
GTGCAACCGCGCCAGCAACGGCCCCGCGATGCAGATGGAGCCGCGCATCTTGCGCACCAGGTCGTAATCCGCGTAGCCCTTGATCTTCTTCGCGTGAACCGTCACGGTGCCGTCCTCAAACTTCGCCGTCGCGCCGAGCGATTCCAGGATCTTCACCATGTAGCGCGTGTCGCTCAAGTCCGGCACGCGCCGGATGATGCACGGCTCAGCCGTCAGCAGCGTCGCCGCGAGGATGGGGAGCGCGGCATTCTTGCTGCCGCTGATGGTGACTTCGCCGCGCAGGGGCACGCCGCCTTTGATCAAAAAACTGTCCATAAATAAAAGATCTGATGGTTTAAACTAAAGCCGGACACGGATTGTTTTTGACGCGTGGAAGTTAGTTTTGATCCGTGTCCATCTGTGCTAATCCGTGGTTAAAAATCAACCAGCCGCGCGACCAGAATTCTGGAGCGGTGAGAGTAGTCCTCCTGCACCCTTTCCACAATCCACTTTTCGCCTTCAAAGATTTTTTTTATCGCCGCCGCCTGGCCGTCGCCAAATTCCACCATGATTTTGCCGTCTGGCTTCAGGCACGCCGCCTCCGCAGCCGCCAGCCGCCGGTAAAAATCCAGGCCGTCCGCGCCGCCATCCAGGGCCGCGCGCGGGTCAAAGTCCCGCACCTCCGGCTCCAGCGTCTCAATTTCCGCCGATGCGATGTACGGCGGGTTGCTGATGATCAGATCCAGACCCGTTTTGGCCGCCAACGTGGCAAAGCCGTCGCCCGCCAAAAACTCGATCCGCCCGGCGACCTTGTTCAGTTCGGCATTCTGCCGGGCCAGCGCCAGCGCCTCCGCCGACACCTCCAGCGCCGTGATCTGCGCCCCCGGACATTTCACCGCCAAGGCGATGGCAATGCAGCCCGTGCCCGTGCCGAAGTCGACGGCGGTCGGAGCGCCGAGCTCCAGCTCGGCGCGTTGGGGCAGGCCGCTGGCTTCGAGCCGGGCCGGTGCCCGGCGTTCCGTCAGAAACTGCCACCCCAGTTCCGCCAGCAGCTCCGTTTCCGGCCGTGGCACCAGTGCCGACCGGCTCACGGCAATTTCACACCCGCAAAAGGACGTCGAGCCCGTGATATGCTGCAACGGTTCGCGCATTCCGCGCCGCTTCACCAGTTCCCGCAGCCCATCCGTCTCCCCCGCGGTCAACGCGCGCTCAAAATTCAGGTAGAGCTTCATGCGCGGCAGCTTCAGCAGATGCGCCAGCAGCAGTTCCGCGTTCAGGCGCGGGGATTCCACGCCTTTCTTCCCGAGAAAATCGGCGCTCTTGGAAATTGCTTCGAGGACAGTCACGTGATTATTTTCCTTCCACCCCTTTGAGATACGCCAGGATCAGCTCCGGCAGGTCCCGGCTGTATCCGCCCTCCAGCACATTGACCAGCGGCAGGTTTAATTTCCGGAGCGACTGCCCGAGCCAGTGAAAATCTTCCGCCAGCAACGGCGCGTCCACCAGCGGATCGCGCACATACGCGTCGAACCCGGCGGACACCGCCACGAGGTCCGGCCGGAAATGTTTCAAGTCATCCAGCGCCGAAGTCAGCGCGGCGCGGTAAACCGTCCGCGACGCCCCCGGCGCGACCGGATAATTGAAACAATTGCGCCCGCGGTTCACCGCCCCCGTATGCGGATACGCCGGGTGCTGGTGCACCGAAAAAAATTCGATCCCGGGCTGGTTCAGCAAAATATCCTCCGTGCCGTTGCCGTGATGCACGTCGAAATCAAACACCGCCACCCGCTTCGCCCCCGTGGCCGTCGCTTCCAGCGCCGCGATCGCGATGTTGTTCAGGTAGCAAAAGCCCATTGATTGCAGCCTCGTGGCATGATGCCCGGGCGGGCGCATCAGGCTGAAGACGCTTTGGCCCTCGCGCGCCAGCTTCAGCGCATCCAACCCCGCGGTCACCGACGCGCGGGCCAGCGTGGCGATGCCCTCGAAAAAGGGCGTATCACCGTCAAAATCTTCCGCCACAGCCAGCCGTCCGACCATGGCCGGCGTATGGGCGCGGAAAATCTGCTCATCGCTGGCGCCGGTGCTGTTGGGCGTGCGCCACGTCAGTTCCAGTTCCGCCTGCTGTTTGAGGAGTTCAACCGTGGAGGTGATGCGCTGCGGCCGTTCTGCATGACCGGCCCGCGAATAACTGGTGCAATGTTCGTCGGTGATGATGATCACAAAAAAATTTACATCGCCGGGTTCCGGGGAAATTTGGCGAAAGGCAGCCGCGCGCCGCGATATTGCGTCTGGTCCGCGCGGATCGCCGCCGGCGGCAGGAACACCGCCGCCCCGCTTGCCGCCACCAGGTCGTCCTGGTCGATCCCGTCGCCGCTCACGCCCACCGCCCCGATGAGCGACCCGTTGCGATAGATGGGAAACCCGCCCGGAAAGATCGTGATGCCGTTCGGCAGATTCGGATTCACATTCGTCGAGGTCGTGAACACCGCGCCGTTGACGGGATTCGTCGCCAGGAACGCCGTCGGCGTGATGATGGAAAACCGTTCCTGCAACCCGAAAAACAACCCCGGCTCCGTCCCGGTGATGCCGGGCGGGAAGGAATTTTGCGCCAGGAATCCCACCGTGCGCGCCGAGTACGCGCGGTTCGTCGCCGAAAAGAAAACCGCCGTGCGCGCCTTTTGCACCGCCACATCCCAGCTAAACCGCGTGGCGTTTGAGGAGGTGCAGAACGTCCCGAGCACCGTCGGCGCCACGCCGTTCGAGTTCGGATTGTTCACCACCGTGATGAACACCTGCGCCGCCTGCCCGCGCGGCAGGCGGATGCCCGCGCGTGTCGTGCGGCAACGGTTGGCCGCCGCCACCAGGATGTTGGAGACCTCCAGCGCCGTCAGCCGCGCACCGCCCCCGGGCAGCGGCGTGCCCAGCGGATCATCCATGAGCGGTTGGCGCAGTTCGCCCGTCTCGCCGCCCAGCGTCACCACCGGATACGGAAATGGCGCCGGCGTGGTGATCAACGTGTACGGCAAAACATTTTTCCCCGGCAAACTTCCGAATGGCAGCACCGTTCCCAGGCTCGTGGAACTCTCGATGTATTCCAGCCGGATGCCGTTCACCGAATCGCCTGAACCAAAGATCACGTTCGATGGCTGATACCCCGTTTGCGCCGCCAGCGCCACGTCTTCATCCGCATCCGCGCCCGCGATGATGCCCGGGGACACATTGGTGGCCGCGACGCCATTGCCCGCGATGCCCACGCCGCCAACGAGATGACCATTAATATAGAGCGGCAAACCGCCGGGCGTCCCCTCCAGTCCGCCGGTGAGCGGCAAGGGCGTCGGCACAAGCGTCAGTCCCGGTGAACTGCCGTAGCTGATGCTGCTGCCGGGGCCTTTGAATTTGTTGATGTCCGAAAAGGCAAGCTGAGAGAAATTCACGCCCACCAGCGGCCCGGGCGGCGTGTTGGCCACGCCCGGCGGGAAATGCTGCTGCACGATGAATCCCGCCGTGCGCGAACTGAACGCGTTGTTATCGCTGCTCAAAAACGCCGCCGTGCCCGCCTTGGCGATGGCCTCGGCCACCAGGTCATCCGTGCTGGTGAGATTGGTGTTCAACGCCCAGACGCCCAGCACCCAGCCTTCGCGGTCCGTCAGCGCGATCACCGCGTTCGTCTTCAGGGGCGCCGGCAGCGCCGTGGCGCGCGTGACCGCCTGGGCGATGATCTGCTGCACATCCGGGAGCAGGAGCTGCTCCGCGGACGCCGGACGCATCGCCAGCAGGGCGAGAAACAAAATGCCGATGATTCGTTTCACCATGGCGATGTTAATTTAATTTTTCAACACCGCCAACACCAACCAGACCTTGGAGGTTGAGCGTTGAATGTTAAATGTTGGATGTTTCAATGTTTTCATATCATCCAGCCATCTGCCCGCGCGTCACGCCGAGCTGGTTGAACAGCTTCAATTCCCGCCAGAGCTGCGTGCCGGTGATTTCCCCGCGCAACAACTGCCGGTACTTCGCGACCACCCGCACGACCTCCTCCGGCGTTTCGTTGAGGAATTCCATCCGGAAATTTTTCACACCCAGCGCCAGCAGTCGCGCCACAAACTCCGCCCCCGTCTGCGCCTGCGAATTGAACACCGTGTTGCGGCAGCCCGCGTCCGCCTTCAACGGATGCTCCGCGCCCACGCGGTCGCGCAGGCTCACCGCGTGCGTGTCGCACGGCCGGCCGCAGTCGTGGTAATCCTTGCCCGTCGACAGGAATGCGCAGAACACGCAGTGCTCCATGTGAAACATCGGCATGTGCTGATGGATCGTCACCTCGAACCATTCCGGCGGCGCCGCCTGCAACAACGCATCGAGCTGCAACACATTCAAGTCGTAGCTCGCCGTCACCCGCTCCAGCCCGAACTGGTTCTTGAAATAATCCGCCGTGATCCGGTTCGCCACGTTCAGCGAAAAATCGCCCACGCACCGCGCCCCCGCGAACTGCTTCAAGTGGTCGTAATTGCGGACCAGGTAACCGTCCGCATTGGCCGAGCGCACGATGTTCATGATCCACTCCTCGCCCATCTTGAAGATGCGCGGCGGCGCGACGAAGATGCCGGGCGGCGAGGATGGAGGATGGAGAATGGAGGATGGCGTGCCGCAGCCGCGCGCGGTGTGAAACAGCGTCACGGCCTCCCGATATTTCTTCGGGTCTTCAAATTCGCAATAAATGGTCGTCGCCCCGCACGTCAGCGCCGCTTCCAGTTGCGGAATATTCCGGACCAACAAAATCAACTGCGGCTCCGTTTGCGTTTCGGATTTCGGATTTCGGGTTTCGGGTTTCGGGTTTCGGGTTTCCGTCAGGGTCCACCGTTTGGGCGCGGCGCGCAGTTTTTCCAGCTCCAGGACCGCTTCGCGGCGCAGCCGGTTCAGTTCGCTCACCGGCAGGAGCACCTCGCCCGACAGAAAATTCTTCAGCGCGCCCAGCTTGAACGGCGTGCCGCCCAGCCGGCCCAGTTGGTCGCGCAATTTCTCCTCCGTCAACGGCACTTTCTCCGCCTTCGCCAGCGGCATCGTCGAGCTCACCTTCACCACATGCCCCTCCTCGTCCCGCGCGATGAAGGTCAGCGGTTTGCCGGCAAGTCCGTGGACTTCGATCTCGATCGGTCGTTGATACCGGATGGCGTCGCCTTCAAACGATTGACGCAAACGCTTGTCGAGTTCCGGATCGTTCGTCTTCCACAGCTTGTCGCCCACGTGCACCCGGAGAAAATCAATGCCGCCGTAGCCGAAACGCAGCTCGGTCAATTCCTTGCCCGGCAGCTTGAAGCGCGGTTTTTCAATTTCGTAAATCCGTCCGCCTTCCTCCTTCTCATCCGGCCGCCCGGCGTCAAAAACGACGCCATCACCGAGCTTCACCGGCGCGGCGAGGGCCAGGATCACGCCGTCGCGGACAATCTTCTCGACCGCGCCCAAATACACCCCGCGCTTTTTCCCAAACCGCGCATGCACCAGCTTCTGGTTGTCATTGCCCCCAAACCAGCCGGTGAACAGCCCGCGCGAAAAACTCATCTCAAGTTCATAACGAGAATTGGCAGCCTCACCCTGGCCAGGAGACGGACCAGCCGCGCTGCCCTTCAATTCGTCATTCGTCATTCGTAATTCACCTGACGATAATTTGTCCAGGGCCTGACGATATACCCGCGTGATGCTCGCCACATATTCCGGCGATTTGAGCCGTCCCTCGATCTTCAGCGAGGAAACCCCCGCCCGCACCAGTTCCGGCAACACTTCCAGGCCGGACAAATCCTGCGGGCTGAGCAGATAGCGTTTGTCACCGAGCGGCACCTGCTTGCCGTCGCTGATGAGATCGTACGGCATCCGGCACGCCTGCGCGCATTCGCCGCGATTCGCCGAACGGCCGCCGAGCGATTCGCTCGTCAGACATTGTCCGGAATACGCCACGCACAGCGCGCCATGCACGAAAACCTCCAGCGGCAACGCCCCCTGCGCCGTCACGCCGGACACCGCCAGCGCGTCCGCCGCCCGGATTTTCTCGATCTCCGCAATCGAGCATTCCCGCGCCAGCACCGCCAGGTCGCAGCCCAGGTTCCGGGCGAACTCGATGCCCGCCGCGCTGGAGATCGTCATCTGCGTCGACGCGTGGATCGGAAAATCCGGCGAGAGCGACCGGATCAGCCGGCAGATGCCCACATCCTGCACGATGGCCGCGTCCACCCCGGCGGCAATGATCGAGCGCAGGTAATTCTCCGCATCCGACACTTCATTTTGGAAGATCAACGTGTTGAAGGTCACGTAGCCCTTCACTCCACGCCGGTGCAGAAACTCCATCAACTTCGGCAGGTCCGCCTCCGTGAAATTGTGCGCCCGCATCCGCGCGTTGAATTTATCCAGCCCGAAATAGATCGCATCCGCGCCGTTCTCCACCGCCGCCTTCGCGCATTCCCAATCCCCGGCCGGCGCGAGCAATTCGGGCAGCCGGCGCGGCCCGGAGCCGGGCGCGAGGGAATCCGCCGCCGCCAAAAGCGGTGGTTGTGGCTCTGATGCTGTATGTGTGCCGGTCATTACAGAATGAATTTACAACGAACCGCCTGCCTTACAAAGAAACTATTACGCCTGGCGGAAGCAAAGAAAACGGATGGAATTTGGGCAGTGCGACCTGACCGGGTCGCCGCGCCTGCCGCTTTTTCTGGACAAACCGGACGGCTGGCAGCACAGTCAAAATCATGAAACGAGATTGGCAGCATTTTTTCGGGTTTATAAACGCTTATGAAAAACACACTTGCTTTTGTCTTCGCCACAATCGTTCTGTCGTCCATCACTGTTTGGGGCCAGGAACAAATGACAATCGCCCGGTTTCGAGAAATTGCATCTTCCCCCGGCGACACGGTGCCGCTTAATCCAAAACTATCTGTTGCCGGACCTTTGTGGACAAATGCAACCATCGCCATTTCTCTCAAGTACGAAAACGGCAAGAACTTCAAGGAAGTGGTGGCTGAGACGGCCAAGACTGTTGGTGGCAAATATGTCGTGACCACCGTTCAGTCCCAGTTTTATAAACAACCGATGGATAGCATCATGACCTATGATGAAAAGGCTTCGGCTTACAAAGTTTGGGCCATTTTTGGGGAGACAATAACCGAAGGCCACATCGTTTATGATTTCCAAAAGAAGATCTACGCGATGAACTCAGCCTACGGCGATGGCTTCACCGAACTGGGGGTCGGTTCTTACACCAGCACGGAAAGTTCGGATCAAACCTTGATTTTCAAAAATGGAGTGCTGTTTTCCACCCGTGAGTCTAAATGCATGCCAGTTGACCCATCAAAATAACAATCTCCGGAGCCCGTCGCCGTTAAGCGGTTTTGCTCCGATGTTGCACTCGCCATGAACCTCCCGCTCCCCCGCACAGAACTCGCCGGCTGCATCTGGCTGCCGCGCATCCTGGCCAAGGCCCGGCGATTGCAGGCCGGCACGCTGCCGCCGGATTATGTCGCGCGCTTTTGCCATCCGGGCGGCGTGGACGGGGCGTTTCTGGCTCATTTCGGTTTTACCCGCGAAGATATTCTGGCCGCGTCCGCCCTGCCGGATGCGGAGATTCAGTCATGGTTGCTGGCGCGGACGAACGCCGGGCGCATCGCGGAGTGGAACCATGTCGCCGTGAACCTCGGCCGCCCCGGCTTTCCGCTGGACGGCCGCCTGCCCGTGGCCTTGGCCACGACGTATAAAAATGTTGATCCACACGGCAAAACCACGGTGTTTGAAGTGCTCGAGGCGGATGAACAAGGAAATTAGCTTTGCCATACGCAAGGGATGCGAAGGGCGCAAAGCATATTTGCGATCTTTTCTGGACAAACTGGTTGACTGAAATCATAGTCGTTTTCATGAAAACCGTTGGGCTCCAAAACCCTCCATGAGCCTGTGGTTGATGAAGCGAAACTCATATGCCCGTAAACATCCAGATGCGCGACGGATTGGTGGAGAGCTTTTTCCATGGGGATATTGGTACGGACGATTTTCAAGAGATGGCGGAGTTCTACCGGGATGTCGAAGCGCGCCTGGAGGTCACCCCGGACCGGATTGCGGACCTGTCCGGCGCGAACTTCATGTCGTTGGACGCAGACATTTTGCGACGGTTTGCCGCCGGCCGAGCCCGGATGCCGCTTAAGAACAGGGTCAAGTCAGCCATCATCGCCCCGCAACCGGAACAGTTCGGCCTCGCCCGCATGTTCCAGACCTATAATGAAAATCCCCTGATCGAGACGAAGCTGTTCCGGGATGGCGTGAGCGCCTACGAATGGCTCGGCCGCGCCGCGCGGCCGGCGTAAAAGCCGCGCCCGCTCTGGGCGGGGCCGCCACTTCATCTTGACGCCGCCGCGCAGGGGTTTATTTTCAGGGCATGAAGAAGATTTCTCTTTTGCTTTTATTGGCCACCGTGAGCGTGGCGCCGGCGTTCGCGCAGGAAAATGCCACGCAGCAGCAGTTCGACCAGTTGCGCGGCAAGCTGCAGGACATCGTGGAGGCCCAGGATGCGCAGGGCAAACGCATCGACGAACTGTCCAAACGCATCAACGACCTCGCCGACAAGGTCAACACCCCGCAGGTCAACAACAGCGCCAGCGCGGAGGATCTGAAGGCCCTCGCGGACACCGTCAAGGAGATCGACAAGAAACGCCAGAGCGACCGCGAACTCATCCTCAAGGAAATCGACAAGCTCGGCCGGGTGGCCGTCGGCACATCCACCCCGCGCACTCCCCGTACACCGACGCCTACCCAGACGGAAGACCCCGGAACCCCCGCCACCCCGCAGACGGGACATTATTATATCGTCAAAGACGGCGATTATCTGAGCACCATCGCCAAGGCCTATCGCGACCAGGGGGTGAAAGTCACCGTCAACCAAATCTTGAAAGCCAACCCCGGCCTCGACGCCAACAAGCTCTATACCGGCAAGAAAATCTTCATCCCGGACCCGAACGCGAAGTGAGTCATTTTCAATAAACGCAGAGACGCCGAGGACGCGGAGTTACGCAGAGAAAACCGTAGGGTGTATCTTCAAAATGCGGAGTGCGGCCGTCCCGGCCGCAGCAATTTCCAAAGTGCGGAGGTTTTCCGTAAATTCCACGCACCCGGGTTGACCAGAGTTGCTGCGCCCGGGGAGTGCGAGCCTCACGGGCAGGCGCACTCCGTCAGCCGCGTTTTTGATTTTGAAGACACGCCTAATGACCATGCCGGTTCACCACTGCGCCTCTCCGCGCCCTCTGCGTCTCCGCGTTTCCCGGCCTCTCCCCAAAACATTTCCTTTGCGCCCCCTTGCGACCTTGGCGTGAGAAAGGAATTGAGTTAATTTCCCGGCATGAACTGCATCGTCACCGCCGGGCCCACCTACGAACCGCTCGATGACGTGCGGCGGCTGACCAATTTCTCCACCGGCCGGCTGGGCACGGAACTCGCGAACTTCCTCACCGCGCGCGGTCATCGCGTCACGCTGCTGATCGGCGAATCCGCCACCTGGCCGGGCGAACGCCGGGCGCAGTTCGTGAAAGGGTTCACCTCCACCAAGAACCTGCGCGCCAAATTAAAAGCCTGCGCCGGCAAAAAGATCGACGCCATCTTCCACGCCTCCGCCGTCAGCGATTTTACCTTCGGCAAGATGCTCGCACCTGACGCCGCCGGAAAGCTGGTTCCCTTCAAGCCATCGAAGAAAATCTCCACGCGCGGCGGCAACCTCTTCGTGGAACTGGTGCCCACGCCGAAGATCATCGCCGAACTGCGCGGCTGGTTTCCCAAGACCCGGATCATCGGTTGGAAGTTCGAAGCCGACGGCGGTCGCGCCGACGCCCTGCGCAGCGCCCGGAAACAAATCGCCGACTGCGCCACCGACGCGTGCGTCGCCAACGGCCCGGCCTACGGCCAGGGTTTTAGTCTCGTCACCGCCCGCGGCAAAAAGCATTTCGCCGACACGGCAAAATTGTTCCCGGCGTTGGAAAAGATGATTTAGCGCCAGCCGTTGGATTGGTTCAACGGGCAAACGAACCACCCCAATGCTCCAGACCTGCGCCTGGGGGGAGTAGAAAGAACCGCGACGATGGCTCCGGGTTAGGTGGGGTGACGGCAAATCGGCCGCGAGGGGGAAAGCTTTCGGCAAAACGACCGTGCGCAGGCACGCAGCACGGTTAATCATGGCAGGGAACGGATGCGCCAAAATGTATTTGAGCCCTGGTAGCAAGCGTTGGTAAATGTCAAATACCCCAAGGAATCGGCCGTATTTGTAGCCTGAGTGGCCCAGTTGGCGGCATTTAAAATGGAGGACCTTTCCAGAATGTAACTGGTGCTGGCATCCCCCGCGTACGAAAGCTGCATGAGGGACCCATTGAGAAGTTTTGGTAACAGTTGGCGATACGTTGGGCCGGTCACCACGCGTACGGCATGGGTGCCTGCGGTCAAGGTGGTGCCAACGCCCAATTGACCATAATCGTTGTTGCCGGAGGCCCAAAGACTTCCGTCGCTCGTGATGAAGAGGCTGTGATAATAGCCGGCCGCGAACCAGCTTGGCCCCCGCTCGAAAATCTGTATCGGCTGGTTGGTCGCGAAATTAAGAACGTTGGTCAAATTATTTCCGGACTGTCCCATCGCCCACATGCTCCCGTCGCGTTTGATGAAAAGACTATAAGCGGGGCCCGCCGCGATGCTGACGACATTGCTCGCGACGATTTCCTCCGGGATGTGAACGTCATTTGTAGTCCCGTCGCCAAGTTGGCCGACCCCATTATTGCCCATGCCCCAGAGGCTGCCGTCTGACTTGAGAAACAAGCTGTGGAAATATCCGGCGGCAATCGCCGTGACATTGCTGTAAACGATGATTTTTGGAAGACTGACACTATTGGTCGTGCCGTCGCCCAATTGTCCATAAACATTTATTCCCATTGCCCAAAGACTGCCATTACTGGCAAGGCACAGGCTGTGCAAGCCGCCGGCACTGATGGCGGCGATATTGGTGGTGAAAATCTGTTCGGGATAATAGCTGTTGTTCGTCGTGCCATCGCCCAATTCGCCATCCAGATTGTATCCCATTGCCCAAAGACTGCCGTCGCTCTTCAAAACGAGGCTATGGGCAGCCCCGCCAGCGGCAGCCACGACGTTACTGGTGATTATCTGCTCAGGCATATTTGTGCCAAAGAATGGCCAATTGACAGTACCGGGCCCGCATCCCAGTTCGCCAAAATAATCCAATCCCATGCCCCACAGGCTCCCGTCGCTCTTGATAAACAAGCTGTGAAACGCGCCCGCGGCCACCGAGTCAACGCCCGCCGACAAGATTTTCCGGGGTGCGTTGGTTCGCAGGAAGGTCCCAGTTCCCAGTTGTCCGTAATCGTTATTTCCCATGGCCCATAAGCTGCCGTCAGCTTCAAGAAAAAGGCTGAAGTATTGCCCGGCGGCGGCTTTGGTGACAGTCTGCGCTTCCGCCAAGTCTCGATGGTGAAGAAAGACCACGCATAGCAGACAAAGCCTGATGATTCTTATTCCCATAATCTTTATGTTTTGAAATTAGCCCAATCTGCCTTCCTAAGAATTGTCTGATTCATATCCGGGCGCGCTTTGGCGGTCAATGCAATTCCCCAAGGCTGTTCCGGTTTGAAGACAAAAGTTAACCATCTATGCATATATTTCCATTTCTCCCGCGGGGAAAAGGAATCTATTTGCGGGTTTGCGAGCGGCTCTGATATGGACGGTTGCCAAAGGCAAAGGTGGATGGGACATTTTCAAAAATCTTCCGGGCCGGTGCGCCGGGGGACAAAATTTTTGGCGCGCTGCTGGGCTTCGGCCAGTTGTTCGGGTGTCAATTGGGCGGCAAATTGGGCCATGGTCACGCCGTTGCGGTGGTTGATGTTGAATTTGTCGCCGGCGAGAAGCATCCATTTGTAGGCCTCCACGGGGTCGGTCTGCACGCCGTTGCCGTTCCAATACATGTCGGCCAGCCAGGTGGCCGAATCGGGGATGCCCTGGTTCGCGGCGGCAGTGAGCCAGACCGCCGCCTGTTGGGGATCCTTGTCGGTGCCGTCGCCCCACAGGTAGCGCAGGCCCAGGCCGTGCTGGGATTCGCCCTGACCCTGTTCCGCCGCCCGGGTGTACCATTTGACGGCCTCGGCCGGGTCTTTGTCCACGCCCTGGCCGAGGACATACATGACGCCGAGGCGGTGCGCGGCAACGGGCTGGCCGGCTTCGGCCAGGGGTTTCAAGAGCTTCATCGCCTTCTTGAAATCGCCGCGGGCCCAGGCATCGCTGCCGCGGTCGAGCGTGATCTCCAGGAGGTTGGAGGACAATTCGCTGCGTGCGGTTTCCTGCCCGGCGCGAATGGCTTTCAACTCCGCCATGATGTCGGCCGGGGTGGCCGGGCTGCCGTCGGCGGCGGTGAAGCCGCCGTTAAGATCGGCGGCGTTTTTCCGCTGGTTGTTGGCGTTGCGGAGTTCGGCGACTTCATCGCGCAGGGCGGCGACCTCCTGCCGGAGAGCGGCGATTTCCGGGTTGGAAGCATTTGTGGCCGACCGGTGGGCGCCATAATAAATCGTGGCCAATATCAGGATGGCCAGCACCAGGATGAGCAGGACGCTTGATCTCATAAAAGATTCACCTTGTTTTAAAACCCGACGGCCTTTTCTAAGTGGAGCGGGTGTTTGTGTCAACCTTGTTGCGGAAAAATCGCCGCAAAATATAGCAGTTCTTGGCAAGCCTGGCAGAGGCAGCCGCGGTGAACCAGCGCGCGTTGGTTGGCAATCGCGGCGGGCAGAGGACTGCCCGCCCTACCTGCCGCCGTGCCAATATTAAGCTTAACCGCAACAGATGTTTGTGTGGGTAAAACTGGGTAATTCGGTGGATTAGCGTGGGTCAAGGGGTGCATCAGCAGGGGTTAAACCAGCGGGGTTCGGGAGGCCGAACTTGCGGGAAGGGGCGTGGTTTGATATGCTCAAAGCGCTTATTGAGCAAATTCTATGAATAAATTCCTTTTTATCGCCGCATCAGCCCTGCTTTCACTCGGCATCAGCGCCATGGCGGGCGACCTGACGGGTACGGTCACCTTCAAGGGCACGCCGCCGGCGGAAAAGAGCTTTGCGGATGCGATGCAAGCCGACCCGAACTGCACGGCGCTGTATGCGGCCGGCAAGTTCCCGACCACGCAGTGGTATGTGGTCAGCGCGAGCGGCGGGCTGGCGGACGTGGTGGTCTCGATCAAAGGTCTGCCCGCAGCTTCGGGCGCCGCGGCGGCCCCGGCGGTCCTTGACCAGAAAGGCTGTCTCTACACGCCGTCCATCCTCGCGGTGCAGGCCGGCCAGAAGGTCATCGTGAAAAACTCCGACTCGTGCGTGCATAACATCCACACGGTGCCGAAGGAAAACGAGATGAAGAACATGGTGCAGATGCCCGGCGGCCCGGATTTGGAATTCGTCTTCGACAAGCCGGAGCCCTTCCTGAAGTTCCAATGCGACGTGCATCCGTGGATGTTCGCGTGGGTGTCGGTGCAGGAGAACCAGTATTTTGCGCTGAGCGGCAAGGACGGCAAGTTCACGATCAAGAACGTGCCGGCTGGCAAGTACACGGTGCAGTTTGCGCATCGCAAGCTGGGCACCCAGACGGCGGAAGTGGAAATCAAGGACGGCGCCGTGACGCAGGACATCGCCTTCGAAGCCAAATAATTTAACTTTCCGACAGCGACCGCTGCGGCATCACGCAGCGGTCGTTCTTTTTCTACATGAACGCCAAATACAATCCCGCGCTGTTCTGGTTCGCCGTGCTGAACGCTTTCGTGACGTTCCTGCTGATCGGCCTGGGCGGTCTGGTGACGAGCCACGAGGCGGGCATGTCCGTGCCGGACTGGCCGAACACATTCGGCTACAACATGTTTTTGTTTCCCGTGGACAAGTGGGTGGGCGGCATCTTCTACGAACATTCGCACCGGCTGCTGGCCACCGTCGTCGGTTTTCTGACGACGGTGCTGGCCATCTGGTTGTCGCTGAAAGATTCGCGCAAATGGATGCATTGGCTGGGGGTTGCGGCGTTTTTGCTGGTGATTTTGCAGGGAATTCTCGGCGGGCTGCGCGTGCGTTGGAGCTTGAACTGGCTGGGCGTGCCGCACGGCGCGGTGGCGCAGACCTTTCTTGTGCTGACCTGTGCGATCGCGCTGTTTCTGAGCCGTTGGTGGCAAAATTCGGCGACGCAAAAGCAGATGGCCGTGCCGCGCGGGTTGCGGAGCCATGTGTTGTACCTGACGATTTTGATTTTCGTCCAGTTGTTGATCGCGGCGACGATGCGGCATCAACATGCGGGGCTGGCAATCTGGGATTTTCCGGCAGCGCACGGGCAGCTTTGGCCGGCGACGACGCCGGAAGCGATTGCGGATTACAACGCGCACCGCCCGGCGGGGATGATCGGCAATTCGATCACGGCGTTTCAGGTGAACCTGCAGATGGTGCACCGGCTGGTGGCGTACCTGATCTTTCTGGGCGTGGCGGCGGTGCCGTTCATGGCGCGGAAAAGGCTGGGCGGCGCGGACGGATTGACAAAATTTGGCTGGTTCTGGCTGGTGCTGATGGCGCTGCAGATCGCCCTCGGGGCGGCGACGGTTTTATCGAACAAGGCGGCGGACATCGCGACGGGGCACGTGATGGTGGGGGCGCTGGCGCTGTTGACAGGCGCGTTGTGGTGGCTGGTGGCGGTGCGGCGGACCAAAGTGGCCGGCTAACCATTTTAATACTGTCCCCTGGCTTGTTTAAGGAATGCTCCTACCTTGTTTTTCAGGCGAACAACATTGACAGGAATTGCCTTGGCAGGCCAAAATAGGTTGAATTAGGCGCGGTTTTTCAGCGCCAAAAAATCAATGAAAGTTTCAGCCGAAGTTTTTGATTCCAACGCCGTTCCGGAAAAGTCCTGGGCGGCGGTTTTTGCCGATTTGGTCAAGGCACGTTTGACGCTGTTGGTGCTGCTCACCACGCTCGTGGGTTTTTATCTGGGCTGGCGCGGGGCGATGAATTTTCTCCTGATGTTTCACACGCTCTTTGGCACGGCGCTGGTCGCCGCCGGGGCGGCGGCGTTGAATCAACTGCTCGAACGCGAATACGATGCCAAGATGCACCGCACCGCAAGCCGGCCGCTGCCTGCGGGCCGGCTGCAGCCGCCGACCGTGGCGATTTTTGGCGGGGTTTGCTCGGTGGTCGGGTTGGTTTACCTCGCGCTGGCGGTGAACCTTTTGACCAGCGTGCTCGGGGCCGTGACGCTCATCAGCTATCTGTTCATCTACACGCCGCTCAAGCGCGTGACGTGGATGAACACCCTCGTGGGCGCGATTCCCGGCGCGTTGCCGCCGCTGATGGGCTGGACGGCCGCGCGCAATGAACTGGGCGGCGAAGGGTGGGCGCTGTTCGCCATCCTCGCGTTCTGGCAACTGCCGCATTTTTTCGCCATCGCCTGGCTGTATCGCGACGAATATGCCAAGGCCGGTTTCGTGATGCTGCCGAACATCGATCCCGACGGCAGCCGCACGGCGCAACAATCCATCAGCAACACCATCGCCCTGATTTTCGCGAGCCTGTGTCCGTTTGCGTTCGGGGTGAGCGGGAAGATCTATCTCGTCGCCGCGCTGGTGCTGGGCGCGGGTTTTTTGCTGTGCGCCATCCAGTTTTCGCGGCAGATGACCCTGCCGCGCGCGAAACAACTGTTTTTCGCCTCGATCATCTACCTGCCGCTGCTGCTGACGGCGATGGTGTGCGACAAGGTGGTGAAGTAAATTTTTATGCAAGCGAATGTCCAACAATTTCCGCCGTTCCGTGAACCGGGAGCGGCGCACGGCCACGACGACCATGGCCATGAACACCACGAGCCGGGCTTTTGGACCAAGTACATTTTCTCATCTGACCACAAGGTCATCGGCATCCAATACGGCATCACGGCGCTCACTTTTTTGCTGTTCGGATTTTTCCTGATGCTGCTGATGCGCTGGCAGATTGCGCATCCGACCCAGCCGGTGCCGTTCCTCGGGCCGCTGCTGGAAAAGATGCTCGGACCCATGGCGGCGGGCGGGGCGATCTCGGCGGATTTGTACAACGCCTTCGGGGCGATGCACGGCACGATCATGGTGTTCCTCGGGGTGGTGCCGCTGGCGTTCGCGGCGTTTGGCAACTATGTGGTGCCGCTGATGATCGGCGCGCCGGACATGACGTTTCCGCGCATCAACATGGCGAGCTATCATGCCTTCTTCCTGGGCGGCGTGGTGATGTTCGTGAGCTTTTTCATTCCGGGCGGCGCGGCGCAGGCGGGCTGGACTTCCTATTCCCCGCTGGCGACCACCATCCCGACCAACGGCCAGGCGTTCTGGCTGGTGGGCATGGTGCTGCTGATCACGTCCTCGCTGCTGGGCGCGGTGAACTTCATCGCGACCATCATCCAGTTGCGGGCGCCGGGGATGACGTGGATGCGTTTGCCGTGGTTTGTCTGGGCGCAGTTCGTGACGGCCTTCATTTTGCTGCTGGCGTTTCCGCCGCTGGAAGCCGCTGGTGTATTGCAGTTGATGGACAACGCGCTCGGCACGAGCTTTTTCCTCCCGACCGGCCTCGCGGTCGCGGGCAAGGTGGGTGAAGCCAGCGGCGGCGGCAGCCCGCTGTTGTGGCAGCACCTGTTCTGGTTCCTGGGCCATCCGGAAGTGTACGTTTTGATTTTGCCCGCAATGGGCGTGGTCGCGGAAATTGTCGCCAACAACACGCGCAAGCCGTTGTGGGGTTATAAATCGCTGGTGTATTCCGTGCTGGCGGTCGGCTTCCTGTCCTTCATCGTCTGGGCGCATCACATGTACATGACGGGCATGGGCCAGCGGATTGCGACGTTCTTCCAGGCGACGACGATGATCATCTCGATCCCGTCGGTCATCATTCTGACATGCCTGCTCCTGTCGCTGTGGGGCGGGTCGATCCGCATCAACACGCCGATGCTGTTTGCGCTGGGCTTCCTGCCGATGTTTGGCATCGGTGGTCTCACGGGCCTGCCGCTGGGGCTGGCGGCGGCGGATTTGTATCTGCATGACACCTATTACGTGATCGCGCACTTTCATTACGTGGTGGCACCGGGGACGATTTTTGCGCTGTTTGCCGGGATTTATTTTTGGTTCCCAAAAATGACCGGGCGCAAGATGAATGAATTCTGGGGCCGGGTGCATTTCTGGTGTTCATTCGTGTTCATGAACCTGGTGTTCATGCCGATGTTTGCGCAGGGCATCAAAGGCATGATCCGCCGCATGAGCGACGGCGGCGTGAATTATTCCGCGGCGCGTGTTCCGGGGGCGATCGACACGCTGCCGGGTTCGATCATGGAATTGAACACGTGGATCCTCTGGGCGGCGATCGCCCTGGGCATCGCGCAGATTCCGTTCATCATCAATCTGTTCTGGAGCATCAAGCACGGCGAAAAGGTGGGCACCAACCCGTGGCAGGCCACGACGCTGGACTGGCACACGCCCACGCCGCCGCCGCACGGCAATTTCCCGCAGGAACCGCACGTTGTGCGCGGGCCTTACGAATACAACGCGCCCGGGTTCGAGGGCGGTTTTGCGCCGCAGGCGGAATTCCCCGCCGCGGGCCAGGGTCACGCCCAACCGGCCCATCATTGAGAATTTTTCATGGATATCCCTTACACAGTCCACAACCGGCCGGATACCGGCATTTATAACGCGAAGCTGGGCATCTGGCTTTTTCTGGCGTCGGAAGTCATGTTGTTCGGCGGGCTGTTTTCCGCGTACGTTTTGCTGCGCGCCGGTGCCGAGCCGGGCATGTGGCCGCACGGCTGGCTCGACGTCCGGCTGGGCACCATCAACACCTTGTTGCTGGCGCTCTCGGCCATCACCACGCTGCTGGCGTGGGCGGCGTGCAAGGTGCGCGAGTTCGGCAAGTTCAAATTTTTTCATGGCTGCACCATCCTGCTGGCGCTCACGTTTTTGGGCATCAAGTCCTACGAGTATCATGACAAGTTCATCCACTACGAGATCGCCTTGAACGACGGCACGTTTGTGGACGGGCATCTGAAGGAAAAGTCGGCGGATTTTGACCTCAAGAAAAAGACCGGCACGGTGACGCTGCACGGCCGGGTCGTCCAGGACCGCAAGGAACTGATGGATTTGCGGATGCCGGCGGCGCAGGCGGCGGTGCTGGAGGAACATGTCATCCAGGCGGCGGACATCAAGAAGATGCAGAACTACGGCCCGTGGCACAACACGTTCACGGCGATCTATTTTACGATGACCGGCCTGCACGCGCTGCACATCCTGGGCGGCACGCTGGTGATCTTCTACCTGTGGGGCCCGGGCAGCCGCATGTGGAAGACCGATCCGGAACGGTTCACCAACCGCATCGAGGTTTCCGGCCTGTTCTGGCATTTTGTCGACCTGGTCTGGATCTTCCTGTTCCCGGTCATGTATTTGACCTGAAGATTTATTTGAGCGAAGCTGAAATATATTGATATGAGCGAAACCGAGAAACCCGTCACACTGCAGAGTTACATCCGGCTGTGCACGGTCATTTTTATCGTGGTCATGTGCGCCGTGGGCAGCATGATCGGCACATCGTTCGCGCACATCGGCGAAGGCTGGACGGCCAAGGTGGCCATCATCCTGGCGATCGCCGCGGTGAACGCGTTTCTCGTGGCCGGTTACCTGATGCACTTGCTGTCGGAAAAGAAGCTTATTTACACCGTCCTGACGTTCACGGTGATTTTCGTCATCGGCCTGTTCGGGCTGACGTTGTGGGCGATGACTGATTTTCCGGTCGGCACCGCGACTCATTGATAAAAATGTCACTGAAAGCCTTCCATCTGATTTTTGTGACGCTGCTGATCTCGCTGGCCTTTGGCTGCGCGGCCTGGGCGTTCAACAATGGGCGGCCAGGCTGGGGCGTGGCGGCCATCGCCACGGGCATCCTGGTCATCCTCTACGGCGTTTATTTTTTGAAGAAACTGAAAAAGATCAGCTACCTGTGAAAAGCGCCAAATTCCAAGCACCAAGCTCCAGAGAAGCTTCAAGCTCCAAGCACCCATCGACGGGTGCCGGGCTTTTGAAGGTTGGTGCTTGGAGGTTGGTGCTTGGAATTTTGTTTGCCGGCATTGTGCTTACGCCGGCACGCTCGTTTGCCTGCGCGACGTGCTATGGCGCGAACATTGATTCGCCGATGGCCGACGGCATGAACTGGGGCATCTTCACATTGCTCGGCGTGGTGGGCACGGTGCTGGCGACCTTTTTGACGTTTCTCATCTACATCATCCGCAAGAGCGAGGCGATGAACGCCGCCGCCGAAGCCGCCGCCAAATCTCCACAAGTATGAACGACTGGTTTGCCTCCAACATCCTCGGAATGCCGCAACGCGCCGCACTGGGCGCGAAGCCCATCGACGACCTGATCGTCTGGGTCCACTACCTCATGGCCGTGCTGTTCGTCGGCTGGATCATCTACTTCGGCTACACCCTCTGGCGTTTCAACGCGAAGCGCAGCGCCAAGGCCAATTACGCCGGCTCGAAGAGTTCGATGCCCAAGTACATCGAGATCGCCGTGGTGCTTGCGGAAGCGGTGCTGTTGCTGGTGATCGCCGTGCCGTTGTGGGGCAAAAACGTCCAGCAATTTCCCGAACCCAAGAATGCCACGGTGATCCAGATCATGGCGCAGCAGTTTGGCTGGAACTATCGTTATGCGGGGCTGGACGGACAATTTGGCGCGCAGGACATGAAGCTCATCTCGGACAAGAACATCTTCGGCGTTGATCCGAAAGATCCGAGCGGCAAGGACGACATCCAGCTTTACAACGGCAACATCCACGTGGTGGTCAACAAGCCGGTGATCATCTACCTGAGTTCCAAGGACGTCATCCATTCGTTCAAGGTCGTGGCGATGCGCATGACCCAGGATGCGATTCCCGGCCTGCGCATTCCGCTCACGTTCACGCCGACCACACCCGGCCGGTACCAGATCGAGTGCGCGCAACTTTGTGGCGGCGGGCATTCCGCGATGGCCGGCGGGTTTGTGCTGGTCGAGTCGCAGGAAGACTTTAATCAATGGATGAAGGCGCAGGAGGCCAAGGTGGCCGCCGCCGCCGCCGGCCCGCAGAGTTTTGAGTGATTTTTCCGCCGCTTTGGGCGACCCTGCTTCATGCCTGAAAATCTTCGCCGCCTGCCACGCTCCCTGTGGCTCGGCTACAGCCTGGCCTTTGGCGTGATCGGCCTGGCCATCGTGGCTTCATTCCTGCAGAACGCGCACCAGCCGGCGGCCCCGCTGCCGGTGATCGGAGCGGTCGCGGATTTCACGCTGACGAACCAGGACGGCCGGACCATCACGCTGGCGGACTTCACCAACCATGTCTGGATCGCGGACATCATCTTCACGCGTTGCGCCGGGCCGTGTCCGCGCCTGACGATGCAGATGAAGGCGTTGCAGGATAAGATTCCGGCGACGGGCACGACCCGGCTGGTCACGCTGACGACGGATCCCGAGTTTGACACGCCGGAAGTTCTGCGGCGGATTGGGATGCACTACGGCGCGGATTTCAGCCGCTGGAGTTTTCTCACGGGCACCAAGGCGGGGATCGCCGGGCTGGCCGCCAACAGTTTGAAATTGAGCGCGCAGCCGGTGAAGCTGGAGGAGCAGAAGGACGCCGCCGACCTGTTCATCCACACGACGATCTTCGTCATCGTGGACAAGCATGCGCAACTGCGGGGATCTTTTGAGACGGGCGGCGAGGGCGTGGACTGGACAAACACCGTCCTGCCCAAGATCATCGGCACCGTCAGCCAGTTGGAGAAGGAACCATGAGCATCCATGACCTGCCGGTGGTCAACGCCACGCTGAACGGCTTGAGCGCGATTTTTCTGACGCTGGGCTACATATTCATCAAGCGCGGCAACAAGATCGCGCACCGGAACTGCATGATCACGGCGTTCAGCACGTCGGTGATTTTTCTGGCGTGCTATCTCACTTACCACACGTGGCTGGCGGTGGTGTTGCATCAGGGGCCGACGCGCTTTTTGAATCCGGCCTGGTTCCGGCCGATCTACCTGACCATCCTGGGCACGCACACGCTGCTCGCGGCGGTGATCGTGCCGCTGATCTTGATGACGTTATACCGGGCGCGAAAGCAGGATTTCGAGGCGCACAAGCGCATCGCGCGCTGGACGTGGCCGCTGTGGATGTATGTTTCCGTGACGGGCGTGGTGATTTATCTGTTGCTCTACCAGATTTTCCCGCAGAAATGATGGCGGGCTAAACCGGAACGATTCTTTTTAACCACGGATGGACACGGATGGGCACGGATGGGAAAACCGTGACGCGAATTTCGCCAATTAACGCGAATTTTTGATCGCAAAAAGGATGTGTTTTTCGGTGACCGGCGTGGTGAATTATCTTTTGCTTTATCAGATTTTCCCGCAGAAATAGGCGAATGACATCTGCCGCCACCATCAGGGTTCACGCCAGCCAGTTTCCGGAAGCTGTGCGGCGCGACCTGCTGGCCTCGTGGCGCACGCGGCGGGTGAACCACAAGTTTCATTACGACAGCCTCAAGCAGACGCAAAAATGGCTCGCCCTGCACGACGCCCACTCTCCCACACGCTACGACGATGATTGCCTGGCCACGTATGATCGCGCCTTCACCGAAACGGCGGAACAGATAAAGTCAAAAGCCATCCACGTCATCGGCCTGGGCTGCGGCGGCGGAAAGAAGGATTCGCGGCTGCTGACCTTGTTGCAGGCGCGGGGTAAAAACATTTCTTACACGCCCAGCGATGTCAGCACGGCGATGGTGCTGGTCGCGCGCCGGGCGGCGCTGAAGGTTTTGCCGGCGGAAAATTGTTTTCCGGTGGTTTGCGATCTCGCGACGGCGGATGATCTGCCGGCGCTGCTGGCCACGCGGCATCCGTCGCTGGTCACGTTCTTTGGGATGATCCCGAATTTCGAGCCGCAGCTCATCCTGCCGCGGCTGGCGCGGCTGGTACGGCCGCAAGACTGGCTGTTGTTCAGCGCCAACCTGGCGCCGGGTGCCGACTACGCCGCCGGGATGCGGCGCATCCTGCCGCAATACGACAACCCGCTGACCAGTGACTGGCTGACGGCCTTTTTGTACGATCTGGGCGTGGATCCGCGCGCGGGGAAGCTGAGCTTCACGATTGAAACCGGCGGGCTGGGATTGCAGCGCATCGTGGCGACCTTTCATTTCACCCGCGCGGGTTGCGTGGACGTGGGCGGGGAAGTTTTTCAATTCAAGCGCGGTGAAGGCATCCGGCTTTTCTTTTCGTATCGCTACACGGCGGAACGGGTCCAAAAAACGCTGCGAAAGCACGGCTTGGAAGTCTGCCAGCAATGGATTGCGGCGTCGGAGGAGGAGGGCGTGTTTCTGTGCCGGTCCTTGGGGACGGCCGCCGAGACGGAAACTGGCAAGCGCCAGCACGCCGTGCCGGCGACCGGCGCTCCGTGGGCCGGGCGAGGACAGAAAGGCGGGATTCGTTGAAAAGACCAGAAAAAGGGTGTCCCCAGCGCGTCCCCAATTTGTCCCCAGTACTGGGGACAAGCGTTAAAACGGGGATGTGTTAAGCTTTTGGCGTTGGAAGTAGTGACTCCAACAAAAAGAATTTAGAATGTTGTTCTTATTGAGCCCGGAGTAGTGTCCGGGCTCTTTTCTTTTGTATGGGGTGCCCGCGTCCCCCGGGCTCGGCAATTTTCAAAGTGCGGAGAGCTTCCTTAAATTTCACGCGGCCTGGTTGACGAGAGTTGCTGCGCCCAGGGACGGGCGCACTCCGGGGGCAGGATTTTATCAGGCCACGGCGGGGGGGCGGCGGATTTTGCCGGTCGTGGGCGTGCGCGGCACGGCCGGGACCACGTGAAAACGGGTGGGAATCTTGTAGGCGGCGAGATGTTCGCGGCAGTAGTGGGAAAGATTTTCTATGCTGGCGTCGGGCGCGGCGAGGACGATTTCGGCCTCGACGACTTCGCCGAGGTGCGGATGGGCGCGGCCGAAGACGCGGGATTCGCGGATGGCGGGATGGCGGTCGAGCACGGCCTCGATCTCCTCCGGGAACACCTTGCGACCGGCGAGGTTGATGACGGCGGTTTTGCGGGAGATGAGAAATAAAAAGCCTTCGGCGTCGATGCGGCCGAGGTCGCCGGTGATGAACCAGCCGTCGCGCAAAATGTTTTCGCGGGCCTGCCAGGGGGCGGCGTAGGCGTCGCAGATGCCGGGGCCGGACACGGCGACTTCGCCGATGCCGTGTTCATCGGGGGACAGGATCTGCACGCGGAAATCGGCGAGCGGCCGGCCGACGGAATTCCAGCGTCCGCGCGGATCGGCGGTGTTGAGGGCGACGAGGCCGAGCTCGATGATGCCCAGCGCGGGGACGAGCGGGCGGTTGAAGCGCTGGAAAAATTCCTCCGCGACCGCCTGCGGGAGGGCGCAGGTGGTGGAAACGGCGAGGCGGACGGAATCGATCTGCGCGCCGGAATGATCGCGCGCGAGCAGAGAGAAATGGAACGGGGCGGCGTAGAGGACGGTGCCGTGCCAGCGGTTGATGGCCTCGAGAAAGGGCCTGGCGGTGACGTGACGCGCGAGCACCACGGTGGCGCCGACGTTGAGGTAGAGGACGATGGTGATGAGAAAATGATGCGCCATGGGCAGGCACCAGATGACGGTGTCGGCCGCGGTGATGCCAAGGGCCGAGTTGGCGGCCAGAACGCGGTCGCGGATGGTTTCGTGGGAGAGGGCGACGCCTTTGCGGGCGTTGGTGGTGCCGGAGGTGAACCGGATGAAGGCGAGGTTGAGGCCGTGGTTATCGGCGGGGTGCGCGAGGCTAAAGCGGGCGAGGAAAACGTCGGGCGTGAGCGGCGTGCTGTGTGCGAGCGGTTTCTGGCTGAGGATGGCGGACAGCTCCATGCCGGTGGCGATCTCGTGCAGCTCTTCCGGCGGACATTCGGTGGGGACGGGAACGACGACGGCCTGGATTTTCCACAGGGCGTAGGTGAGGGCGACGTAGTTGACGCAGTTGGGAAAGCAGAGACCGACGCGCGCGCCGGGCGGCAGGCCGAGGGGGCGGAGTTGTTCGGCCAAGGAATCGATTTTCTCCACCAGCATGGCGTAGGAGACGGCGGTGATGTCCTCGACGAAGGCGGTTTTTTGCGGGTGGCGCCGGGTGGAGTCATCCAGCAAGTCGATCAGATTCATTGCGGAAGCTAAAATAGGGGAAAAGCGGAAAGCGAGAAAGCGGGAAAGCGGAAACGGTCGTGGGGAACAAGATTGACGGGCTTGATTTGCCAAAATTTCCACCACGGGCGCTTAGCGGGAATGCCGGCAGTCATTTTTGGCTTTGCCGCGGGCCGCCGGCGCTCCGCGTTTTGCCTTGATTCGACGGGTGTGAATCGGTATTTGCCTGCGGTCTTTTTGATTTTGATTTATGAACCCAAGCGCAATTGAGGGGCATCTCACGTTGGTTTTGATCCAGTGGATGATCATCATCACGGCGGCGTATATTTTTGGCTGGCTGGGCAAGCGCCTGCTCCACCAACCGCTGGCGGTGGGCGAGATCGCGGCGGGGATTTTGCTGGGGCCGTCGGCGCTGGGATTGATCTGGCCGCCGGACTGGCCGGTGCTGTTTCCGAAGGAGACGCAGACTTCGATGCAATTGCTGGGCAAGCTGGGGCTGGTGTTCCTGCTGTTCCAGGTGGGGATGGAATTTGATTACAGCCATCTGCGTTCGAAATCGAAGACGGTGACGGCGGTATCCCTCCTGGGGATGGTGGCGCCGTTTCTGTGCGGGCTGGTGATCGGGCCGTGGCTGCATGAGAAATTCGCGCCGGAGACGCCGCGGTTTGGTTTTCAATTTTTCCTGTGCATTGCGCTGTCCATTTCCGCGCTGCCGATCATGGGGCGGATTTTGCTGGAGATGAAGCTGGAGCGGACGGCGATCGGGGCGATGGGGGTCAGCGCGGCGGCGATTGATGATGTGATCGGCTGGATTCTGCTGGGGGTGGCGACGGCGATGGTGACCTCGGATTTCAACGTCTGGCACCTGGCGGGGCAGATCGCGTTGATCGGTGGTTTTTTTGTATTGTTACAAAAGGTGGTGGGGCCGGTGCTGCGGGGTTGCTGGCGGCGGCACGTGCCGGATCCGCAGGAGCGGGGGATGCCGAATGCGTTTCTGGCGCTGTTATTGATCTGCCTGTTCGGGAGCTGCCTGATCACGCATTACCTGGGCATCTTTGTGATCTTCGGGGCGTTTTTGTTCGGGACATGCCTGCATCAAGAGCCGGCGATTGTGAAGGCGTGGCGGGACCGTTTTTCGGGCGTGGTGCTGGTGGCATTCGTGCCGATTTTTTTCACGAACACGGGATTGAACACGCGGATCGGTTCGTTGGAAAACGGGGAGGCGTGGCTGGCGTGCGGGCTGGTGCTGGTGGCGGCGGTGGCGGGGAAGCTGGGCGGCTGCTATCTGGGGGCGCGGCTGACGGGCCAGCCGGCGCGGGAGGCGGGATGCATTGCGGCGCTGATGAACACGCGGGCGTTGATGGCGCTGATTGCCATCAACGTGGGGCTGGAGCTGAAGCTGCTGACGCCGCCGCTGTTCACGATGCTGGTGATCATGGCGCTGGCGACGACGGCGATGTGCGGGCCGTTGCTGCGGTGGTGGCTGCCGGCGGAATTGAAGCAACTGGTGCCGAAGTGATGGCGGAGCGTCTGGGAACCGGGATGGTCTTCTTGCAAGCGGAGCCCGTCCGACCGGGCGGAACTGGCGACTGGAAAGTCGCCCACACCGGCAGGCTGGAAAGCTGCTTGGTAGAAAGCTTACTGGCGAAGCGGGGGTATCGGTGGAAAGCGGCGCGTTCTCCCTCACCCCGGCCCTCTCCCGCTGGGAGAGGGAGTCCGTTTTGCCGCTGCAGGAGATATTGGAAGCTGCCGGTTTTTGAAGAAACACTGAACTCGGTGCAAGGTTTCTATAGAGCAGTTGGAAAGCCTGCCCTACGGCGGAGCCGGAACGTTCCTGGAACCGGCTTTTAAGAACGGTGCCAAGAGGCGGCGGGCGGCAAGGACACGGGTTTTGCTGTGGCGGGAATTTTTAAGCGGCGTTATGATGGCCCCGATGCACCGCCGAAAATATCCATTGCCGCGGCGTCTTTTTTCGCCGGCCGCGCTGATGGCCGGCCTGCTGGCCATTTTTCAAACGCTGCCGGCCGCGCCGGTGGATTATCTCGTGGACAAGTGGGACACGGAGGCGAATTTACCGAGCAGCACGGTGACCTCGGTAGTGCAGACGCCGGACGGCTATCTGTGGGTGGGCACGTATAACGGGCTGGCGCGGTTTGACGGCGCGCGGTTTGTGACGTTCGATCCGGTGGACCACCCGGAGCTGGGGCAGGCGCGGGTGCAGGGATTGTTTCTGGATGTGACGGGCACGCTTTGGATCAACACCTTCCGCGGCGGGTTGACGACGTATCGCAACGGGGAATTCCACAATGAATGGCCGGACCAACCGACGTTCGACCTGCACACGACGCTGGTGGCGTCATCGTCCAACCAGGTGACGTTCGTGACGCAGTACGGCGAGGTGATGCAGCGCGACCTGACGCAGCCGGATGCGAAATGGGTGATTTTCACCGCCCCGGATGTGCGGGTGGCATTTCAATGCGCGGATGCGCAGGGGCGGCTGTGGTTTTTGACGCAGGACAAACACATCATGCAATTCGCCGGTGGCAGCTTCAAGGTGTTGCCGGATGACGGCGGGCTGGCGGGCAGCCGGATTTATACGGTGGTGGCCGATGCGCAGGGAAAAATCTGGGCGGGGGCGGAGAACGAGATCGCGCGCTGGAACGGCACCCAGTTTGAGGCGATGACGCCGACCAACGGGGCGGCGGACATCCAGCCGCAGTCGTTGTTTCCCTTGAAATCGGGCGCGCTGTGGGTTTTGGACGGTGACCGGCTGCGGAAGATGTCCGGTCGGGCGTGGACGGCGGAGATTCCGTCCTGGCGCGGGCTGCTGGGGGCGGCATCCGGGCGGGCGATGGGCGTACACGAGGACCGCGATGGCGGACTGTGGTTCAATCATTATGGCAACGGGCTGTTTCACATTACACCGGACGACGCCGGGCAGCACCTGACGACGGCGGAGGGGCTGCCGGACGTGCGGGTGGGAGCCTGGTATCAGAGCCGCGATGGCGGCATTTGGGCGGGGGTGGATCACGGGGGGCTGGTGCGGTTGCGGGACCGGCGATTTCACGTGGTGGGGGCGGCGAGCGGATTGGGGGTGTCCACGGCGCTCTCCGTTTGCGAAGATCCGGGCGGGGGGATGTGGATCGGCACGGCGGGCGGCGGGTTGTGCCGCTGGACGAACGGCGTGGCGACGCGGTTCCCGGTGGGCTTCAGCGCCTCGGCCAACTTTGTTTTCGCGATCGCCCCGCGGCCGGACGGCGGCGCGTGGCTGAGCGCGGCGGAGGGCGAAGATCTCTTTCAATATACGGACAGCCAGATCCGGCGCGTGTCGTGGGATGTGCACGGCATCAAGTCCCTGCTGACGGACCGCCAGGGGCGGATCTGGATGGGGACGAAATATGGCATCGCGTTTTCGGACGGCCAGGAGCGGCGGATGCTGGGGACGAACAACATGGCGACGCGCCCGGCGGTGCGCGCGCTGGTAGAGACGCCGGACGGCAACGTCTGGGCGGGGTCGGATGATGGCACGATTTATCGTTGCGAGCCGGACAAGCTGACGGCGTTTCGCCCGACAGACCCGCTGAGCGAGCAGCCGATCTATTCCATGACGGCGGATGGGAACGGGACGATCTGGGCGGGGACATTCCGCGGCGGCCTGCTGCGGTTCCGGAACGGGGTTTTTTCGCGCATCACGGCCAAGTACGGGCTGCCGGTGGATGTGATCAGCCAGATTTTGGATGACGGGCACGGGCGGCTGTGGCTGGGCACGCACAAGGGGATCTATTGCGTGGCCAAAACAGAGCTGAACGCCTGCGCAGACGGGCGGACGAACACGCTGGATTATGTGACCTATGGCCAGCACGACGGCATGGCGTCGGTGGAATGCTCCGAGGGGTATCAGCCGGCCTGCTGGCGGGCGGCGGACGGGAAATTGTGGTTCACGACGGTGCGCGGCGGGGCGGTGTGGGTGAATCCGAACGAGGTCACCGCGCGGTCGGAGCCGCCGCCGGTGGTCATCGAGGAAATGCGCGTGGACGGGGAGCCGGTGGCGTTGACGGGCAAAAAAATCATCGTCCCGCCGGGTCACAAGCAACTGGATTTTCGTTTCACGGCGTTGAGTTTTGACGGCGGTGACAAGGCGCGGTTCCGCTATCAACTGGACGCGGAGTGGGTGGATGTGGATACGCTGCGGACGCTGCAGTTGCGGAACCTGCTGCCGCGGGAATACCGGCTGCACGTGATCGCGTGCGACAGCCAGGGCGTGTGGAATGAAAAGGGCGCGACGGTGGCGTTCGCGGTGGAGCCGTTTTTTTACCAGACGCCGGCCTTCAAGATCATGGCGGCGGCGCTGCTGGTGGGCGGCATCTCCCTGGGCGTGCGCCGGGCGGCCACGCGAAAATACCGGCGGAAGCTGGCGCTGTTGCAGCAGCAACATGCGATCGAGCGCGACCGCGCGCGGATCGCCAAGGACATCCACGACGACATCGGCGCGGGGCTGACGCAGATCACGTTGCTGACGGAGCTGGCGCGGCGCGAGCCGGAACAGACCAACAACAACCTGGAGCGCATCTCTGATTCCGCGCGGACGCTGACGAAGGCGATGGATGAGATCGTCTGGGCGGTGGATCCGCAGCATGACACGTTTGAAGGGCTGATGGACTATATATCAGCCTATGCGGAGGATTTTCTGCGCGTGGCGGGCATCCGTTGCCGCATGGAATTTCCGCTGCCGCTGCCGGTGCTCCGGGTGGACGCGGAGCTGCGCTACAACCTGTTTCTCGCGCTGAAAGAGGCCTTGAACAACGTGGTGAAACATGCCCGGGCCACGGAGGTGTGGCTGCGGCTGCAGGTGGGGGAAAAGGGGTTCACGTTGAGCGTGGAGGACAACGGCCAGGGGCTGGCGGCGGGCGCGGAGGCGGCGGCGGCCTCCGGGCGGATCTCCTCCGGCTCCGGCCTGACCAACCTGGAAAAGCGGCTGGCGACCGTGGGCGGGCGGTGCGAGATTCACAGCGCGCCCGGCCAGGGCACGCAAGTGGTGATGACCGTATTCATCTCCGGCGGGGCATCACCAGTTATGGTGATTGGCGCTGATGAACCGGCGGGTTAGGCTTTTAGCATGATAACCAGCGCCTGAATTTTTCCGGCGCGGGCAACCGACATATATTAATGAGCATTTCTGTTTCCATCGTGGAAGACGACGCGCGGGTGCGCGCCAGCCTGGCGCGGCTGATTGACAGCGCGCCGGGTTTTCGTTGCGTGAGCAATCATTCCAGCGCGGAAGACGCCTTGAAGGAGATTCCCAAGTTCAAGCCGGACGTGGTGCTGATGGACATCAACCTGCCGGGGATCAACGGCGTGGAATGTGCGCGCCAGCTCAAGCCGCAGTTGCCGGCCACGCAGATCATCATGCTTACGGTGTACCAGAACACGGAGCACATTTTCAACGCCCTGGCCGCGGGCGCGACCGGCTACATGCTCAAGCAGACGCCGCCGGTGGAGCTGCTGGCCGCGATCAAGGAAGTCAATGCGGGCGGATCGCCGATGAGCGGGCACATCGCCCGGAAGATCGTGCAGTCATTCCAGCAGCCGGTCAATGATTCGCCGGAGGCGCAGAGCCTGTCGCCGCGCGAAGCGGAGGTTTTGGACCTGCTGGCCAAAGGTTTTCTCTACAAGGAAATTGCGGAGTCCATGAAGGTGACCTACGCGACGGTGCACACGCACATTCGCCACATCTACGAAAAGCTGCACGTGCGTTCCCGCACGGAAGCGGTGGCGAAGCATTTGAACCAGAATCGTCCGCGGCGTGAGCTGGCTGCCCAGCCGTAAGGCATCCTCATAAATCATATTTTTTGAGGTGCTATCCCCATAACTGGCGATGGCCGGGGATTTTTTTCATAGTATAGTGATATAAATGCCCACCCAATTTCAGAGCCGCCCGGCTTTACGCCGCAGTTTGCAGCCGTAGCGCCAAGACGCACCCGGAATTCACACGTCATCCACCGATAATTTATCCAGCCTCCCAATTCAAAGTTTTAATCGTCATGAAATCAACAATGCTCTCCATCAAACAAACGAAAATCAGCGGCCTGCTTCTGTTGGCCGGCCTGTTCGCTGCCTGGAATGCCTCGGCGGCCACCGGCATTGATACGTGGACCGGCGGGGCCGGGACCGCCAACTGGTCGGACGCGGGCAACTGGTCGGGGGTCAACGCGCCACCGCTGCTCGGCGACACGCCGGTTTTCGGCACGGTGGGCACGGGCGGAGCCATCCTTAACATGAACCTGGTGACGCCGAACACCAATTTTTTGGGGCTGACGTTCAGCGCGGTCGCGCCGTCGTTTGTGCTCAACGGTGGCACCATCACTTCCACGGGCGGGATCGTGGACAATTCCACGAATCTGGAGACGGTCAACCTGAACCTTATTTTTGACGCCACCCGGAGTCTCAATGCCGCGGCCGGCGGCACGCTGCAGATGGGCGGCGTGATTTCGGGTGCGGGCGGGGTCACCAAAAACGGTGGCGGCACCGTGATCCTGACCAATGCAAATACCTACACGGGCACAACCGCGGCGAATGCCGGCACGCTGAAGCTTGATTTTAGCGCGGCGGGCGCCCCGGCGTCGAACATCGTCAGAAACACTTCCGTGCTTTCTTTGGGCGGCGGCACTTACAGCATCAATGGCGCGCCGTCCGTGACCAGCGCGCAGACGAATGCCAGCGTCACTTTTGCCTCGGGGGCCAGCGCCATCACGGTGGTTTCGGGCGCGTCGGGCACGGCGTATCTGACCTTGGGAGCGATCACGCGCAACAACACCAGCACCATCAAAATCAATGTTCCGTCATCCGGTGCGGTTTCCACGACCTCGGGCACGGCGAGCACGGTGCTGGTGGGTGGGAATGGCAGCGCAGCGTATGCGTATGTGACGGACAGCAGCGGCAATGTCATGGATTTTGCGGCGAAGGATTCGGGTAATACTTTCATTGGGGCTGGCGCAACCCAGGCTTCGGCACAGTACAGCTCGCCGACCGGAACTGGTAACATCACCGTCAATGGGACGTTTGGGACGGCGGTCATGGATATAGTGAATGGGACGGGCATCCGGTTGGGAAATAATGAGAATTTGACAGACGGTATCCGGTTTAATGCGCCGGGCGCGTGGTTCATTGATACTGCAAGCGCCAACCGTTTGTTAACCACAACGGCATTTCTGGTGACTTTCAATGTCGGACCAAACAATGTGACGCTTTCAGGCGCTGGTGGCGTGCGTCAACTAACCTCTGGTGGTGACTTGATTTTCATGCAGGACAACACGCTGGGCGAGTTCTTGATGACGGGTGGCGCGATGGCCACCGGCAGCAGCTCTTCCGCCACCGCGCTGGTCAAGGCGGGCCGTGGAACAATGAATGTTTCCGTGGCCCAGTATTATACCGGCCAGACCTATGTCAACGAAGGCACCTTGGTGATCAATCAAGATGGCGGCGTGGGTGCCGTGGGCACGGGCGCGCAATTGAACCTCAACGGCGGTACACTGGTGGGGAACGCCAACTTCACGCTGGACAACGCGGGTGCCAATATCCGGGCCGTGGCCCTGGGCAACAATGGCGGCGGTCTGGCGGCGGCGGCGGGCTTCACGTTGACGGTGGATGGGGTCATCGGCGGCGCGGCGGGAACCGGACCGCTGACCATCGGCATTCCGGCCTCGACGTTGAACGGCAACGTGGCGGGATTGGTGCCGGGCACGGGCACGGGCACGCCGAACACGGCGATTAATGCTTCCGGCACGGTGATCATCAATGGTGCGAACACGTTTACGGGCGGCGCGGTGCTGCAAAGCGGCACGGTGAACATCAACGGCATCAATGCCCTCGGCGGGGCGAACTATGGCGGCCTGACTTTCAATGGCGGCACGTTGCAGTATTCCAACACCCTTTCCAGCGGCAGCGATCTTTCGATCAGCAATGGAATCACCGTGTCAGCCGGCGGCGGCACGATTGACCTCAACGGCAACAGCGTCACCTACGCCAATGCGATTGGCGGCGGCGGCAGCGGCGTGTTGACGGTGGCGAGCACGGCGGGTGGCGGCGGGTTGACGTTGTCGGGCGCCAGCACCTACACGGGCAACACGACCATCAGCGGCGGCAAGCTGGTGCTGGGGAGCAGCAGTTCGTTGTTGAGCAAAAACATAACTGTGGGCAGCGGTGCGGGCTTGGATGTCTCGGCGTTGTCCTACACGTTGGCCGGCGGCAAAACGTTGGCCGGCAGCGGCGTGGTGACGGGCAGCGTGACGGCCGCGAGCAGTTCCACCCTCATTCCGGGAACGCTGGGCACGGCCGGCACGTTGAGTTTTTCCAACAACCTCACGTTGAGCACGGGTGAAACCAATTACTTTGACCTGTCTTCAACGACCAGTGGTTTGAACGACCGCATTGTGGTGGCGGGCACGCTCAACTTGAGCGGCACGAAGAGCGTGATTGCGATCAACTTCACGGGCATCCCGAGCGCGGGCAGGTATAAACTGTTCACTTACGGGAGCAAGACCGGCACGGCGGCGGCCAATCTGACCACGAACACCTTTACCGGGAGCAGCATCGGCACCTTGACGGCGCGCTTGGATGACTCGGTCGCCGGGGAGATTGACCTGCTGCTGACCTCGGCGCATGTGCCGACGGCCATCACGTGGCTGGGTGACGGCTCGCTCAACAACTGGGACACGACCAGCCTCAACTGGAGCAGCCCCACCAGCAAATATTTTGACTCGGATTTTGTCACCTTTGATGATTCCGGCTCGGCCAGCCCGGCGATGAATTTGACGACGGCCCTGGCACCGGGTTCGGTGAAGGTCAATGCGGCGCAAAACTACACGTTCAGCGGTCCCGGCCAGTTGGGCACGGGCAGCTTGACCAAGGACAACTCGGGCACCCT
The DNA here is from genome assembly GCA_031290985.1 of Verrucomicrobiia bacterium. GTDB lineage: Bacteria > Verrucomicrobiota > Verrucomicrobiia > Limisphaerales > UBA11358 > UBA11358. The sequence goes on from JARLJW010000064.1 coordinate 34,471, forward strand.
GCTGGTGCTGACCACCAACAGCCTGCCGGGGCCGGTGGCGATTCTTAATGGCACCTTGCAACTCGGTGACGGCACCACGTCCGGCACGATCGGTTCCGGCACGATCACCAACGACGCGACGTTCGTGATGGATTCGCCGACGACGGTGGCGACCGGGCCGGTCATCGGCACCGGGAACACGACGATTGCGACGGGCACGCTGGCCATCGGCGGCAACAGCACATTGAACGCGCTCACCTTGGGCGCGAGCGGCACGGCGGGCACGCTGGACCTGGCGGGCAGCAGCCTGTTGATTTCCGCGCTGGCCCTGGATCCGTCGGCGGCCGGCGGCACCATTGGCAACAGCAGCACCACGGCCGCAGCCTTGATCAGCTATGTCGGTGGCAGCTCCACCTACGGCGGGGTGATCCAGGACACCCTGGGTGCGGGCACCAAAGCGGTGAGCTTGTTTGTAAATTCCTCCGGCACGCTGCAATTGAACAGCGCGAATCCCTTCAGCGGCGGCACGGTGATCAACAGCGGCACGGTGGCGCTGGGTTCGACGGCGGCCACGCTCGGAACGGGCGCGATCACGCTGACCAACGGGAGCATCTTGTCCTTGTGGTCAGGCAACAGCGGCGACCAGGGCACGACTTCGCCCGGTAATCTGGCCAACGCCTTGATCATCCCCGCCGGCCACAACGCGACGATCTGGGATGCCGCCCGCGGCACGTTGAGCAGTTCGTTGACCGGCGGCGGCACGCTGGACCTGCGGGTCAACGGTGTGCGCGGCGATGTGAGCGGCAACTGGAACGCCTTCAACGGCGTGGTCAATGTGACTTCCCGGACGGGATCGAGCGACGATTTCCGGGTGGCGATCGGGGGCACAACGGACAACTCCTACGCGAATCTTAAAATGAACCTGGGACCCGGCGTGCATATGTATCAGAGCGTCAATCCGCCGACGGGGTCCGGAACGGAAACCAAGCACAACATTGGTGAGCTGAGCGGTGATGCCGCGTCAACCGTCGGTGGCAACCCGGTGGGCGGCCGCTTTGCCGACTGGTCGGTGGGCGGGTTGAACACGTCCGTGTCGTATGATGGCAGCATTGTTGACAACACGGGGCAAACCCGCATCAACAAGGTGGGCACGGGCAACTGGATCTTGAACGGTGCCAGCACCCACTCGGGGGCGACGTGGATCGTGGGCGGCACGTTGACGGTGAACGGCTCTTTCAGCGCCAGCCCGTTGACCAATTACGCCTCCGGAACACTGGCGGGCTCGGGCACGCTGTTTGTGGTGGATCTGGAGGCCGGCAGCACCGTTTCACCCGGCGTGGGCGGCGTGGGCACCCTGGCGTGCGGCAGTGATTTGACCTTCAACGGCGGCACCAATGTGGTGGATATCGTCAGCGGGGGCGGAAATGATTTGATCACGGTGGGGGGCAACTTGAACCTCACCGCCGGAGCTGTCCGGTTGGTTGTGAGCGGCACGTTGCCCAACGGCACGTATCAGTTGATCACCTATGGCGGATCCTTGAGCGGCGGGGTCGCGAATCTCAGCCTGAGCGGCTTTGCGCAACCCGGCCAGACGGCCCGCCTGTCGGACACCACGCCCAATGAAATTGACCTGGTGGTGGAAACGCCCGCGCCCAAAGATCTGGTCTGGGGCGGCGCGAACGCGGCGGATGCGCTTTGGAACATCGCCAGCTCGGTCAACTGGAGCAACGCCCCCGGCCCCGGGCTGACGATCTTCAACAACAGCGACAGCGTCACCTTCGACGACTGGTCCCCGGGCAACACCACCATTGATGTGCGGGCGGCGGTCCAGCCTTCGGCCATCATGGTCACGGGTGCGCAAACTTATGTTTTCGGCACCACGACGGCGGGCAGGTTTTCCGGCGCGACGAACAGCCTGATTTTGAAAGGCACCGCGACCGTGGAGCTGGACATGGTGAATGACTATGGCGGGCCGACGACCATCGGCAGCGGGAACACGCTGACGGTTGGCAACGGCCCCATCTCCGCCAGCCTTGGCAGCGGCCTGATCACCAACAACGGCGTGCTGGTCTTCAACCAGACGAACAATCTCGCGCTCACCAACATCGTGGGCACCGGGAGCCTGACCAAGAACGGCAACGGCACGCTGACGCTTACGGGGACCAACGCCTACACGGGTGCCACGACCATCGGCACCGGCTCGACCCTCCAGGTGGGCACGGGCGGCGCGACCGGCGGGTTGCTGGGCAGCGTGACGGATGATGGCACCTTGCTCATGAACCAGTCCGGCAACGTGATCCTGAACAACCCCATCAGCGGCACGGGCATATTCACCCAGAATGGCACCTCGGTGATGACGATGAACGTGGCCAATACGTACCAAGGCAACACCTTTATCAACCATGGCGTGCTGAAATTGGGCGCCAATGATGTGATTCCGGATGCCGTTTCAGCTCCCGGGAGCACTGGCTGGTTGATTCTGGATGGTAATGCCACCAATGCAGGCACGCTGGACTTGAACGGGTTCAATGAGACGGTCAATGTGTTGCAAGGCCTGAGCAACACGGTTCTGGGTGACATCACCAACAGCGCCGCGAGCGGCACGAGCACGTTGACGTTCGGCAATGATTTTAACACCGCCATCAACGGCTACTCCGGCCTGATCACGGAGAATCCGGCGGGTGGCAAGATTGCGCTGATCAAGCAGGGCATCAGCACGAACATCTTGACCGGGGCCAACAGCTACAGCGGGGGAACCATCGTAAAGGGTGGCGCCCTGATCCTGGGCAACGGCACGGCGGCCGGCAGCGGTTCCATCACCTTGAGCAACGGGGTGGTTTTGGGTTTGCAACAACTCGGCAGCAGTTCCATTTTTGTGGGCAACAGCATCATCACCGGAGCGGGGATGGCGGCCACGCTGACGAATGTGCCGACCCAGGTGGGCAATGCGTTTAGCGGCCTCTTTTTCTCCGGCGATACGGACAGCAGCAACATCATCGCCAGCTCCATTTCCTTCAACAGCGCCGCCGTGAAGCAATTCCAAGGATTCAACGGCACGGTGCAGGTCGCGACGACTGGCGGATTGCGTTTCTCCGCCTCCGCGCTGGGAACCAACGGTGGCGACAATACGACCTTTGACATCCAGGGCACGATCAACACCCGCAACGGCTCGTCGGCCGGTCCCGGGGTCTCGCTCGGGGCGCTGACGGGTTCCGGTTTCCTGACGGGCGGGGCGAATGCCGCCGGCCCGAGCACTTACATCATCGGCGCCAAGGGGATTGATTCCAGCTTTTCCGGAACGATCCAGGACAGCGGCAATGGCAATGTCGGCATCGTGAAAACCGGTGCGGGCAAGCTGACCTTGAGCGGCACGGTCAGTTATACGGGCAACACCACCGTGAACAACGGCACGCTGGCCCTGGTGGAACCGGTGTCGCTCGACAGCAGCCCGACCCTCACCCTGGGCGGCAGCGCGGCGGTCCTTGATGTTTCAGGGCGGGCGGACGGGACGTTGAACCTCGGCCTGGCCAAGGTGCAAGCCTTGAACGGCATCGGCACCATCACCGGCAGCCTGCTGGAGGCGGCGAATTCCTCGGTGCGCGTTGGTCTGGGGACGTTGACGGTGTCCACGGCGGCGACTTTCAATGGCGGTCTGACGGTGCAGGTGAACCGGACGAATGCGATCACGCATGGCGAAGTGGTTTCGCCGAGCATCACGGTGACGGGACCGTTGACGGTGTCGAACATCGGTCCGGCGCTGCAGGGCGGCGACACGTTCCAGTTGTTCAACTCGGCGGTGACGGGTTTCTCGGCCACGAACCTGCCGGCGCTGACGGGTGCGATGTACTGGACCAACACGCTGGCCGTGGACGGCCGCATCGCGGTGATCAACCCGGTGAACACCAACGCGCCGCCGATCCAAACGGTGGTCAACGGCACGACGCTGACGTTGAGCTGGCCGACGAATTCGGGCTGGACGCTCCAGATGCAGACGAACAGCCTGGCGACGGGCCTGGGCACGAACTGGGTGGATTACATCCCGGGCAGCACGGGCGTCACCACCACGAACATCACGCTGGATCCGGCCAAGCCGACGGTGTTTTTCCGCCTGAAGCTCTGAGGGATTGAGCTGGTCATTTCACGGCGCGCAACCGCGGCAGTGGTTGCGCGCCTTTTCATTTTCCGCCGCCGGGGAGGCAGGAATTTTCCCGAGCCGGCGAAGCGCGGAGGGGCAACATTGAAACTGGTGAGGGTCATCGCCAGAACTGGCGATGGTAAGAATTTAAGGATGTAATAAGCTCCTGAGAACACCCTTAGTTTGAAACCCGACAACACTCATTTGTCTTTTCCAAACCCAACCCAGATGCCAACCATGAACACCAACCTCGACTGCCCGACCGCGCCCCGCAATCAGCCGCCCCAAAGAATACGCCAGTTTTTGCAGGCCATGACAGCCGCGGCAAGTTTGACCGCGGCCTTGCACGTTGAGGCGGCGAGCCAGACGTGGACGAATGCGCCGGTGAGCGGCTCGTGGTCCAATGTGTTAAACTGGGTGGCCAAGGCGGCCCCGGGAGATATTAACAACAGCACAGCCAACACGGTGAACTCGGATATTGTCACCATTAACAGCCCCATCACCGGGGGAATCGGCGGGGCGGGCAACCCGATCGTGCCCGATGACGCCACGGTGAACGGCGCGCGGAGCCGGCGGGTTTGCGGCATCGTTTTTGACACGACTAATTGCGGCGCCTATGTGATCGCCTCGCCCAGTCCGACGCTCTTATACACGGCGGATAATCCGGCCACGGGCATACTTTTTGTCTGCCACAATACCGGGACGAACGCGCAAGGCCTCCCGCTCGGATCCATCCGGATCAATGATTCGGTCACCAACAGCCAGAAGGTGATCGTTCCCTTGTATGTCAGTTTGCCTTCCAGCACGGCCGGGATTTACAATCTGGTGAACAACTCCACCAATCCGGGGGTGACGTTGACCATCAACTCCATCACGCATGATGGCGCCACCTCGCGGGGCACCGTCTTTGTGCTGGACGGCACCAATACGGCACCCAACGTGGTGACCAATCTTTCCGAAGGGCCTTCGGCGGCCACGGGAACCGGCGGCGGCGGCATCACCAAGCAGGGGCCGAACACCTGGATCATCACCGGTCCCGGGACATTTCTCGGTTCTTCGACGATCAACGTCATTAACGGCTTGCTGATCGTCCGCGACCCCGCTGCCTTTGGAACGGCCTTGACCACGCCGATCAATGTCAGCAGCTTGGGCACGCTGCAAATTGACGGGGTGTCCCTGAATCAAAACGCGGTGACGCTTGGCGCCTCCGGAACCGTGCGGATGAACGGCAGCGGCACGCTCAACGGCATTACGGTTTCCAACATTCTCAGCACGACGGCGACCAATGCCACCACCAGCGCCACCGACGTGGAGACCCTGGGCAACGCGTTGAACCGGGTCACGGGCGGGGCGGTTTCTTCCGTGCTGCATTTTACCGGACCGGGAACGATCCTGATGGATTATGCGAACAATTTTGCGGGCCGGTATTCGCTGGATTCCGGCACGAACCAGCTTTCCGATCCCGGTGCGCTGGGCGCGGCGGCGAACTATAACCTGAATGCGGGGGCGGTGCTGGATGTGACCCCCTTGACGACCGGATCGGGCACTTACACTTTCACGCCCAAAGCGATCAGCGCCAATGGCACGGGGACCGGGGTGGGCACGACGGCTTCCACGGTATATCTTGATCCGTCGGGCATCTTTGATTTCGGTTCCAAGGCGATGAACCTCACGTATGCCCCCGCCGCCACCAACGGCGATCTGACCCACCCGGTCATCTATGCGCCGCAGGGCAATTTAAACTTCAATGGCAATTCCATCACGGTGGTCAACGCCTCGGCGCAGCCGCTCAATGCGGGCACGTACACGATAGTGAAGCAGGCCAGCGGGACGGCCACTTCCAGCGGCGCTTTTGTGACGATCGTGACGGGCAGCGGCCTGGCACCGGGCATGGTCGGGGAAATTGTGGCCGCCGGGGGCAGCCTGAACCTGCTGGTTTATGCTTATACGCCAAAGAGCCTCGTCTGGACCGGGACGGATCCCCTGTTGCCGGCGACGTGGGACCGGCAGGTGAGCACCAATTTTTTGAACGGGGCGACGCCTTCTGTGTTCAACATTTATGACAGCGCGCTCTTTAACGCGACCGGAATTGGGCAGCCGGTGGTCACGCTGGCTTTCACCCTGGTTCCTGGCGGGGTGACGGTGGATACGACCGCCGGCAATTACACCTTCGCCGGGAGCGGGCAGATCGCCGGGGGCACCAGTCTGGTGAAAGTCAACGCCGGCACCTTGTTCCTGAACACGGTCAACACGTACAGCGGCGGCACGGTGATCAGCAACGGGGTGATCCAGGTGGGGATTGATAACGCCATTCCCAGCACCGGTCTGGGTGATGTGACCAACGCCAGCCCGGCGGTGCTCGACCTGAACGGCCATCAGGACACCATCGGCGCCCTGGATGGCAACGGCACGGTGGACACCACCGGCGGCAACGCCACGCTCTCCGTCGGCGGCAATGATAATAACGGCACGTTTAGCGGTTTGCTCACAAACTCCACCGGCACGTTGAACCTGACCAAGGTGGGACTGGGCACGCAGGTGTTGACCCGCTCCAACACATATGCGGGCACCACGGATATTGAGCTGGGCGTTTTGAAACCCTTGGATCCCTTGGGGCTTGGCGGCGGTGCCAGCGCCCTGGTGATCAATGGCGGAACCCTGGACCTGGCCACCAACCTGATCGTTCCCAGCCTGGCGGGCACTGGCGGGTCGATTGCGAACCTTTCCACCACCGCGACGAACATCCTCACGGTGCTGGCACCCGCGACGACTTCCTATGCGGGTTCGATTGTGTCGGGGGCCGGCAAAGTGGGCTTGCGGTTGCTGGGCGGCTCGCTGCGGATGACGGGGGCCAACACCTATACGAACGGAACATTTATCGGCAGCGGCGCCACGTTCCAGATTCATAATTCACCGGCGGCGGTGGCCGGCCCGTTGATTGCAAGCAATACCGCGACCCTGGGCCTCTCCGGCGGCAGCACTTCACCGGGCACGCCGGCCACGGTCACGACGGTGGACGGGGCGACGGTGACGTTCACCTCCGGCGCGGAAGGTGAAACCTGGGGCGGACAGTTCCTGGGCAGCGCGAGCGCGACCAACCGGTTTACCTCCGCGGTATCCATTGGCGGCGTCGCCTCATTTTCAAATTTCCTGGGCGTGGTGCAGATCGCCCTGGCGTCGGGCAACTTCCGCTTTTTCAACGGCGCCGGGGTGAGCGGGGGTGACAACACCACCTTCGAGTTCGACTCCGGCAACGTTCATACGCGCGATGCGCAGACGGTGTCGCTGGGTTCGATCCGGGGCGGCAGCAGCACCTGCGGCATCAGCGGCAATGGCACGGCGGGCACGGTAGCCACCTGGGCCATCGGCGCGAAGAACCAGAACGACTTCTTTGAGGGGTACATCAACCTCAGCAACAATCTGGTGAAGACCGGCACCGGCACGCTGCAACTGTACGGCGTGGCGGTGGTCACAAACACGGACAATGCCACTTTTACCAACTACCTGTTCACACCGGTGATCAATTATCTGGGCTACACGACGGTGAGCAACGGGGTGCTGCGGGTGGTGGCGCCCAACCAGCTGACGAACTGCACCTCGATCACCCTGGCCGCGGTCGGCACGGTGCTGGATGCCTCGCAGATGGGCTATGTCAGCAACCAGCTCAGCGTGGATGACAACGTGACGCCCACCAATTCGTATGTCGTGACGAACGGCATTTTGGTGGTGCCGGCATCCACTTTCGCCGGCATACCCCAGACCCTGGCCGGCTTCGGCACGGTGAAGGGCAACGGCGTGATCAGCTACGGCACGATCAATCCGGGCAACGCCACCGCGGGCGGCACGTTGAGCATTTCCAACGGCCTGACCATCCATGCGGGGGCGACGAATTATTTCGACCTGTCCGACGACCTCACCGGTCTGGTCAAGGCCAGCGACCTGATCAATGTCCAGGGCAATGTGACGCTGGCGGGCGCGAGCGTCGTCGGCATCGGCGCCTTGAACGGCGTGGTGAAGGCGGGCAAATATACGCTGATCAAATACTCGGGCAATCTCATCAATGAAAGCGGCATCGTGCCGCCCGGCCCGGTGGCGAACCTTTCGCTGGGCGGGCTGTTTACCGCCACGTCGCGCGCGACGATGGTGTTGAGCAACGCGCCGGGCGAACTGGACCTGGTGGTGGTGAGCCTGAACAGCAAGAACCTGACGTGGTCGGGCGATGGCGTGAGCAACCTGTGGGACGTGGTGAACAGCTACACCTTCACGAACAACGGCGCGCCGATCCAGTTCTACCAGCTCGACCTGGTGACGTTTGACGACAGCGCCACCAACTACAATGCGCTGCTGGCGGGCACGGTGGTGCCGAGCAGCCTCACGGTGAACACGGCCACCAACTACTCATTCGGCGGCTCGGGCAACATTGGCGGCACGGTCACGTTGTTCAAGACGGGCACCGGCTCCTTGTTGCTGACGAACGGGGCGAACAGCTTCACCGGCGGCGTGGTGATCAGCAACGGGCTGGTGAGCGTGGGCGCGGACAGCGGAGGGAACCAAAACGACCTCGGGCTGGGCACGGGCCCGGTGACGGTCAGCACGGCCGGCGCGGAATTGCGGTTCGGCGGCAACGGGGGCTCGACGGTGGTGAATCACTTCGTCACCAACGCCATCATCCTCAACGGCGGCATGGTCAAGGCGCAGGACGGCGCGCAGCACCTGACGAACTCCACGGTGACGGTGGCGGCTGGCGGGGGCACGCTGGCGACGGTGTACTCGACGAAGAACCTGGTGCTGGATTCGCCGCTCCTGGGCACGGGCAATGTGATCATCTCGGCGGTGCCGGCGGGAACGAACGTCGCGGCGGGCGCGGTGGTCTTGAACAACCCGGCCAACTTGTTCAGCGGCACCATCAACATCATCACGAATGCGACGCTTACGCTGAGCGGTTGGGCCGGGGTTTCCAACAGCCCGAGCATCAACATCCAACAGGGCGGCATCTTGGATGTGACCGGACGGACGAACGCGTTTACGACCCTGGTAGCCGGCCAGACCCTCATGGGGAATGGCGTGCTGCGCGGCAACCTGACCGCCGCCAGCGGCTCGACCATCGCCCCGGGCGCGGCGGCGGCGACCATCGGCACGCTGACGGCGAATTCCGCGAAGACCACGATCACCCTGGGCGGCACCGTGGTGATGGACATCAACCGGGGCGCAACGCCAAACAGCGACCGATTCGTTTCCGTCACCAATATATTTGGCGGCACGCTGACGGTGAACAACCTCGGCACGCCGCCGTTATTGGGTGACTCTTTCACGCTGTTCACCAGCGTGACGAACCTCGGCGCGTTTGCCGTGACCAACCTGCCGGCGTTGTCCAACGGCTTGGGCTGGAGCAATTCGCTCGTGCTCAACGGCAAGCTGACGGTCATCGCGGTCACGACGGTAAACACCAACGCGTTCACGCTCACGAACAGTGTGAGCGGCAATGTGCTGACGCTCTCCTGGCCGGTGGATCACATCGGCTACCGCCTGCTGGTGCAGACCAATTCCCTGGCGAATGGTCTGGGCACCAACTGGGTGACGGTGCCCGGCTCGACCAACGTGAGCACCGCCAGCTTCACCATCAACCCGACCAACGGCACCGTGTTTTACCGGATGATTTATCCGTAAGCGGTTTGCCCGTTTGCGGATAAACGAGTTGCCTTGGTTGGAAAATCATCACCTGGCCCGCTGCGGCGGGCCGGGTTTTTTTTGGGGCGGAAGGGGCATATCAAGGGGTCGCCATAATTGGCGATACCCAGATAGAAATAAGCACGTATATTTATCACAACGCCCATTTTAACTGATTTAAGCACCAGTCGCTTTTTTAAACGAATACATATGCCAAAGATTAATTCATCGCGCTCGAGCCGGTCTCAGTCCGGCTTTACCCTGATTGAACTGCTGGTGGTCATTGCCATCATTGCCATTTTGGCGGCGATGTTGTTGCCGGCGCTGGCCAGTGCCAAGGAGCGGGCCAACCGCACCCAATGTGTCAACAACCTGCGGCAACTTGGGCTGGGCTACGCCATGTATGCCGGGGACAGCCAGGATAATTATCCCGTCACGCAGGCGGGTGCAAACGGAGTAAATGTCATCAAGGGGGGGTATTACACCCGCTGGATTGCTTATGGACCCGGCCTCGTTAATATCAAGGTGGACCCTAACAATACGACCATTAAATTTACTGACTTTGGTTCCCTGCTGCCTGCAAAATTCGCCGGGGCGGGAAAAGTTTTTTATTGCCCGAGTTTGAATGCAAAAAACTCCGTCTTGGGATCTATGTATTACGAGCCAATCCTGACATTCAAGGATTCCGTGCCGCCCGATGGAAATGGGAATGTTCGCGGCAGCTACTTGTGCAATCCCCGGGTAGATGACCCGACAGCCAGCAGTCCCAAGCGAAAATACCAAAAGTCCAGCGGTGTTAAAGGCCGGGTTCTGTTCGGCATGGATTTTATTGATTACACCCAGTTCGATACTGCGGGCAATGTTTTGGTAACGGGGGATGATTTTGCGCACAGCCGCAGCAAAGGCTGGAACGTGTTGTTCAGTGATGGCAGCGTATCTTTTGGTAAAAATCTCGCCGCGGCCAAGGCGGCCTATGTGGCGGGTGGTTTCCCGAGCCAATATGATGTCAAGGGAATCAACCAACTCGCCGATGCGCTGGAGCAGTAAGCTGCTCTTTTCAGATAAATAAACCCGGCCTGCGCGAATGGGCCGGGGTTTTTGCATTGCGCGTATGTCACTGCACATCGCCAGAATTGGCGATGGTCAATGATTTGGCAAAGTCGCATAAAGGATTTCTTCACAGGTGAAAAGCCAGACAACAGGGCGGCTTGATGCGCAGGGGTTCAATGGCGCAAAAGGGGAGGGTGTTATGGAATGCAAACGGTTTTCTCACCGATCAACTTAATGGAATGACATCAAAGGAAAAAATGCATGAAAACATTCATCAATATCATTCGCTGGTTCCTGTTTATAACCATGGCAACCGCTGCATCATCGACGCTGACGGCGCAAACGTTCAACCCCTATTGGGAAGATCTTTCCAATGGTCCGTATGGCTGGTTTTTGGGGTGCGATGATAATAACATTTATTCTGCAGGGCCTGGTGATGGCATTACAACAGGCCTTGCCAAGTGGAATGCGTGTGGCGGTTCAGTGAGCATCGGCATATTTTACGGTGACTTGTATAGCATAACTAAAAAAGGTCATTATCTGTATGCTGCCGGGCAATTTTCGAGCGTGCAGTGGGGCGTAGGACAGGAGATTGCGGCCACCAATATTGCGAGATGTGATTTAACCACGGGGGAATGGAGTGATTTGGGTTTTACAGGAGCGCTCCCTGATGGTGGCAACAGGGAAATCGACTCGGTTACCGTTGATGCTCACAACAATGTTTATGTCGGAACGTTCTTCAGCGAGGTGACTCCGAGCGGCGTAGATCCAGATATGATAATGAAGTATGATGGGACAAGCTGGTCGGGCCTCGGAGGAGGGTTGCTGCGTTACCAGGGCCCGCTTGACCAGGAATGTACAATTCGCCAATTAGTAACGGATGGCACTAACATATTTGCATATGGGGCGTTTATTGGTGGTTCCAATGGAACGACCTTTGTCCGTTCCCCTTTACTGATCAAATGGGATGGAGCCGAATGGTGTTCGATGGGTGGTTTGAGTGAAATTGGTTTGAACTATCAGCCAATCGACGGCTATTACGATATTTCTTCCACGGCTGCACTGGCTGTCCTGGGGACCAATTTATTTGTGGCCGGCAATTTTATCAGTGTTTTCGATGTAGCGAACGGTTACGCGATTTCGAACAACGTCGGGCTTGCCAGATTCTCAACCCTGTCGGGAGCGCTTTTGCCCTGCGATAGCTTAAGTTTGCAAAATAATGGAAATAATTATGGAATTGGCAAATGCTTGGTTGTGCATGATGGCACGGTTTATGTGGGCGGACGATTTGACGCAGTTAATTCAACCAATGCATATGGAATCGCCGAATGGGTTCCGGGCGGTCCGCATTGGTCATCAGTCGGAGGAGGGGTAACCTATCAAGGTAACCCGGCACAGGTTTCTGCATTGGCAGCAAACGGCAATGCAGTTTTCGCCGAAGGTCTAATCGATTCGGCAGGAACCGTGGCGCTCGGTTATCAGGACCCTGCCCGCTGGGTGACCGCGCCGGACCCTGATTGTACCCCGGTTTTGAGCAATGATAATTTGGCAGATGGAAGTTATTCATTTGATATCGCAGGGCCCCCGGGGACTGCTTGGACGGTTTATCGGTCAGTTGATTCGAGCGAGAATCCGATAGGAACCGTATGGGAATCCATCGGCACTGCAATGTTGTTTGCCGGCACGGCGACGTTTACGGATGATTCCTTTGGAGCAAATACCAAGTGCTACTACAAAGTCGCGCCCATCGGTGGCAATTCCGATACGGAGCCAAATTCAAACAAGATCGGGTTTAACTTTGTCACCATACCCGCTTATGGGAATGGCGAGTATCCGCTTTGGGTGACCAATTCATTTTCCTATCCGGATTCTTCGGTAGACGCGGTGATTCCGATAAGCGCTTTTTCGGGTGCAGATCCAAGTGAACTGATCAATTACGGTCTGATATTTGATATTGCAAATCCAATACCAGGAGTCACCGACTGGGATGTTTATAATCAGGGAGACGGCTGGTTTTTTTGTGAGGAATGGGCCACACATCTTCCGGACGAGTCTGCCGGGTCCTTGACATTTAATGCTGGCGACAGCCTGCTGTTTTGGAACGGGGTTGGTTCAGATTTAACCCTTGTTCTCCATGGTCTGGTTCCATGATCGGGTTGTCAATTGACCTGCCCACGTCAAACCCTGGTCCACGCAAGTGGTCCGGGGTTTTTAGTGTCGGGCTGCAGCTCATTAGTGGCCATGGGTAGCCAGAATTGGCGATGGTGAAGGAACCGGCGGCGTTATATGTTCAGGGAAGAAACACCCATGATGCCAATGCAATCCGTTTGCCCGAAAACTGTTTTTGCCAAACCCACAAGCCGGGGTCGCCGGAGCGCCAAGCAGGGCTTTACCCTGATCGAGCTGCTGGTGGTGATTGCGATCATCGCCATTCTGGCGGCGATGCTGCTGCCGGCGCTGGCCAGCGCCAAGGAGCGGGCCAAACGCACGCAATGCACGAACGGCTTGCGGCAGATGTATCTCGGTTGCACCGTTTATGCCACGGACAACGGCGATTTTTACCCGATCTGGGGCAACAACCCCCAAAACACCCGGAATCAAAATGTGATAGATATCGGCAACTACATCCGCTGGGTGATTTTCCCCGGCAGCACCTCCGGGGCGCATGTGCCCCAAGATGAAGCGGCGATGAATGCCCAGGGCTCGCATTCAGAAAACCTGGGCTACCTGTATACCGCCAAGCTGGCCGGCGACGGGCGGCTTTTCTTTGATCCGAGCTATCCCACGGGCTCGCCGTTGGCTGCTGACAATTATACGGCGAGCGGGATGTTAAGTTATGCCAGCCCGACGATCAACAACAGCACGGGCATCCGTTGCAGCTATACCTACAACCCCATCATCGATGTGAATAACACGACGGGCAAGGGTGTCAGCCTGCCGACCGCCGGGCTGCGGCTTTTTGAAAAGACTTCCAAGGTTGCCGGTCGGCGGGCATTCATCATGGACTACATTGACAGCCAGATGAACCAGCCCGGATACTTTGCCCACCAGAAATCCAAAGGCTGGAACATGGCCTTCACGGACGGTTCGACCCAGTTCAGCAAGCCGGATGGAGCCACCTATGGCCAGATAGCGGCCGGCGGCTACCCGGCCAACATCCAGGAGTTGACGGTCAAAGTCCTGCCTGTGCTGGAAGCCGCCGCGAAATAGAATCATTGCCAAGCAACCCGGCCTGCATGCGCAGGCCGGGTTTTTGATTTTGTAATTTAAACCATCCTGCGTTGCCGCCAAACGGTCTGGGCTGCGTCGGTGATGGTGATGCCAATGAAGGGGAGGGGCCCAGTTTGGTGTGATCGCCCAGGCTGTGGCTGCCGGGGGCGAGATTGCGCGCCACGCGACGCTGTCACCCGACCCCGGGTTTCCCGCCCGGCGGGGAATATGCTGCACGCATGGTACGGCGAGGAAAGCAAGCAGAAAGTTTGCGTTCAATCGGGGCCGATTGGACGTAAACTTATTACTGGTTTTCAAATTGGAGGGGAGTTAAATGGGTAGCGGTAGAAAGGGGCTGGTCCGTGCCGGATAGGGCGTTCTTTGACACTGCTGGCGCAGGGCCACCATGGGGGCGGTGGGGCGCTGGCTCAAATTGGAGATCCGGCGGCAGGATGCCGCCCGAACCCGCAGCCAAGATGGCTGCGCTACGACGGGGGCGTCGGCACGGAGGATCAAGGTGAATCAAGGTGAATCAAGGTAGATCAAGGTGAAAACAGGGTCGTGGGTTGGTGGTGGGAAAGCGGCGCTGAAGCGACCGCAATCCAAACGCTGCGCGACCGTCGGAGCGGCGGGTTATGCGATTGGGTACGGGTGGGTGTTTGTTCCAAGTGACTGATGTTAAGGCGGAAATGGTTGCGGCGCGGCGATTTCCACCAGCGACGGGTCAAAGCCAGTCAAACTGGGTCAAACCGGTTTTTTGGCGAGGCGAGGATGGATGGATGGGTGCGGCAAAGCGGGCTGGAGGTAAATCAAGGTGCATCAAGGTAGATCAAGGTAGCTGGGTTAAGTATGGGACGAATGGGACTGATGGGACGAATGTTTTGCGAGAAGGCGGGTGTCGCTTGGAGCTGGTCTGAAAAATGAACATCTGGCGGCAGGATGCCGCCTGAACCCGCAGGCAGGATGCGGGTGCTACGACGGGGGCGCAGGCGCGGAGGATCAAGGGTCCGTGCCGGACGGGCCATTTTGTCACAGCGCGACCAGTGCCACCAGCAATGGGTCAAACCGGGGTGGGATCAATCAGTGAATCAGTGAGTTTTTGGCAAAGGCTGCGAGCACGAAGCGGATTGATGGGCAGTGAGAACGAAGCCAAAACGAAGCCAATTTTCGGGGCTGCAGGAGGGGCTTTGGCGGATGGGTGAAATATGGTAACTTGCTTGTAGTTAATGTGTTATAATATTTTTTGGCGCAACGTGTGGGCTGGGCGCGGGCAGGGAAAAATTACAGAACGAAGCCAATTTAAAAGTGGCGGGTGACGGGTGGCGGGTGACGCGTGGTGGCCGTTCGCGAGAGGCATTCGTGTTGGCCCATTCTGGCTAGGATTGGCCCCGGCAGGGCGCTTCATTTCTGTGCGCCGTCGCGGCGGGCAGGACTGCTGCTTTGAGACAATTTGTCAGCAAAACAAAGGCGGGTTGAAAAACGGCCCGGTTTGGTGTTCGGGCAAGAGTGATTTTGAGCCCCACCTGTCCCCGTCCATAGCCGCTGTCGCTGCTCCCCCATTTCATGGCGGAGAGGGGGCCAGAGGTGTCAGGTTTAAGAAAGGTTGCTGCAGAGCAGCAGGAAAGCCTGCCCGGCTTGGCACCGGGCCAATATTAAATTGAACTGCGATAATCTTCCGGGCGACCGGCGGGCTGATTTCAAGCCGCGCTGTCTTTGGCTTCGAGCTTTTGCCAGACGAGGCCGTAGAGGGCGATGAAGACAAAGCACACGAGCGGGACGACGAAGCCGGTACGCATCGAATGCGTGTCGGCGAGGTGGCCCATGAACGGGGCCGCGATTGCGCCACCGACGATGGACATGACGATGAGGGAGGCGCCCAGTTTGGTGTGATCGCCCAGGCCGCGGATGCTGAGCGCAAAGATGGTCGGGAACATGACGGACATGAAGAAGAAGGTGCCAAACATGGCATAGAGGCCGAGCTTGCCACCGCCCATGCATACCGCCGTGAGCGCGACGTTGATGATGGCGTAGGTGGCCAGCACGAGGTTCGGCTTGAACTGGCTGATGACCGCGCTGCCGCAGGCGCGGCCGGTCGCGAACAAAACGAAACCGATGGCACCCAGCATATTGGCGGCTTTGGCCGGCGTTACAGCGGGGTCGTTCTCGATGATGTAATTGACGCAGAAGCTGAAAATGCCGGTCTGGGCGGCGACGTAAAGGAATTGCGTGACCACGCCGAGGGTAAAATGTTTGCGCCGGAACATGTCCCAATTTTTTGAAACCACGATGAACGAGGCGAGGTAGGCGGCCACGATCAAGCCGTATTTGGTGGGGTCCAGCAAATTGGCCGGCAGATCGACCAGCACCCAAACGAGCCCCAAAATCGGGGCGATAAAGAAATACAACAGGCCCCAGACCAGCAACAAGGCGATGCCAATGCCAGCATACTGGCCGCCGGAAGGTTTCAGGGCGGTTTTTTGACTGGCGACTTTCTGGCTTTCATCCTCGGCGTGTAAATCGGGCACGGGTCCGAAAATAAAAACGACCAGCAGCACCGCGGCCAAAATGCCGATCCCCAAGTAGGGGGTGGACAGGCCGGCGTTGGCATTGGTGGCCGAAGCGGCGGCGCCGGCGGCGCTTGAGCCACCGCCATGTTCTCCGAAAACGAAGTAGCCACCCACGATGGGGCCCAAAATCCAGCCCAGGCCGTTGAAGGTTTGAGCGATGTTGATGCGCGTCGCACCGTGTTCGGGTGCGCCCAGCACGGTGGTGTATGGATTGGCGATGGTTTCCAGGCAGGTCATGCCGGCGGCGATGACGAACAAGCCCAGCAGAAACGCTGAGTAGGTGCCGAGGCTGGTGGCATGAATGAACCAAAATGAGCCGGCGGCAATCAAGGACAACCCGACGAGGATGCCGCCCTTGTAACCGAGCTTGCGGGCGATCAAGCCGGCGGGGATGGCCATGAGGAAGTAGGCCAGGTAGTTGGCCGATTGCACGAGGCCGGACTGTTGCTTGTTGATATGCAACGAGTCCTGGAAATGTTTGTTCAGGATGTCAATCATCCCGTTGCAGAAGCCCCAAAGCAGGAAGAGCGAGGTGACGAGGGCAAAGGTGACGAACAGGTTTCGGCCATCCGGCAGTCGGAACAAGCCGCCGCCTTGGGAGCCGGAGGAACGGGAGGTGGGAACAGGTGCAATCATGTTTTGGTGGAGTTGTTCCCTGAAGTCTTGGGAAAAGGCGGCGCAGGTCAAGTTTCAACTGTTAACGGAGGGTTAAACAAACGTTCTATTTCTGTACCGGCTTTGGGGTGGCTTGCCGGGTGGCATCGCCAGAAATTGCGATAGTCTTCGCTTGCGCCAAAAACGGGGTTACATGGCATAATCAGGGTATGAATTTCCCCGCCCAAAGGATTCTGGCCGTGCTCATTGGCATGGCCATTATCACCGGCGCAAACCTCCCGATCCGGGCGGCGGATGATCCTTTGGCCTGGCCGCCCATCGCGGCGCAGCAAAAGCCGTGGGCGTTCAACTGGTGGATGGGCAGCGCGGTGGACAAGACCAACCTCACGCATGAACTGGAGCGCTACGCCGCCGCCGGGCTGGGCGGCATCCACATCATCCCCATTTACGGGGCCAAGGGATTTGAGGACAAGTATATCACTTATCTCTCGCCGCAGTGGATGGAGATGATGGGCTGGGCGGTCAGCGAGGCGCGTCGGCTGGGCATGGATGTGGACATGACCACGGGAACCGGCTGGTGCTTCGGCGGGCCGCAGGTGACGGATGATGAGGCGAACGCCAACGTGGTCGTGAAAACGTACGACGTGAAGGCCGGCGAAAAGCTGGAGCAAAAATATAGTCGCGAGGTCACGCAGGCGCTGGTGGCCTATGCGCCGGATGGAAAGGCGGTGGAACTGACGGATAAAATTTCCGCAGAAGGTGCCGTGGATTGGACGGCCCCGGCGGGCGGCACGTGGACCGTTTATGCGATCTCGCAAAAGCCTTCCGGCCAGAAGGTGAAACGGCCCGCGCCCGGCGGCGAGGGCTGGATGCTCAACCTGTTTTATCCGCACGCGATGGATGATTTTCTCAAACCGTACACGGCGGCATTTGCCAATTATCACGGGCCGAAGCCGCGCGCGCAGTTCCATGACTCCTACGAGTATCGTTCGGACTGGTCGCCGGTTTTTTTTGCGGAGTTCGAGCAGCGGCGCGGCTACCGGTTGCAGACGGAACTGCCCGCGCTGTTCAGCAAAACCCCGGATGAACACGCCGCGCGCGTGCTGTGTGACTACCGCCAGACCGTTTCCGAGATCATGGCGGAGGAGACGTTGCCGGCGTGGACGAAGTGGGCGCATGCGGAAGGCTTCATCACGCGCGACCAGGCGCACGGCTCGCCCGGCAACTGGCTGGACCTCTACGCCGCCGCCGACATCCCGGAGACGGAGATGTTTCACAGCGACCGCAGCAAGCTGATCTCCAAGTTCGCGTCGTCCGCCGCGCATGTCATGGGCAAGCCGCTGGTGAGTTCCGAGACGGGCACGTGGCTGGAGGAGCATTTCACCGAGAAGCTTTCGGATGTGAAATATCTGTTCGACGACATGTTTCTCTCCGGCATCAACCACATGTTTTACCACGGCTGCTGCTACTCGCCGGACGAGGCGGGCTGGCCGGGCTGGCATTTCTACGCCTCCACGGAGATGAACCCGCGCAACTCGATCTGGCACGATGCCGATGCGGTGAACGCGTACGCGGCGAGGTGCCAGTCGATCCTGCAATCCGGCCAACCGGACAATGACATCCTGTTGTACTGGCCCATCGAGGATTTCTGGATGCAGCCGGGGGACAAGCTGCTGCCGCAACTCACGGTGCATGCGCGGGATTGGTTTGAGGGGCAGCCGATTGGTGAAGTCGCCCAGAAACTCTATAATGCCGGACTCCAATTCGACTACGTATCCGACTCGCAATTGGAGCGGGCCAAAGCTATTCACGGGGCGATTGAAATGCCGGGTGGAAATTATCGCGTCGTAGTTGTGCCCAAGTGCAAATATATTCCCCTGACCACCATGCAACGGCTGTATGAATTGGGGAAATCAGGTGCAACGGTCATCTTTCTAGGTGGATTGCCCAAAGACATCTCCGGGGCCAAAGACATTGAAAGACAGCGTCAAGAACTACAAAAATTACAGGCTGCGGTTGAATATAATGATGATCATGTGCCAGCGGGAGAACATATCGGACTGTTTGAACCCTTGGGAACGCATACAGGTCGTTGGTTCATTTTTGACGACGAGCAGTCCATTGTCTCCAGCTTGATAAGCATTGCTCCAGCCGGGAAAAGGATCGATATCGATGTTACGACCAATATGGCTCCGATTGAGCGAAGCGGGCTTTATTGCATTCGACGAGCCGTGCCAGATGGCCGCTATTACTTCATTGCCAACCGGGGAGAGACGAATTTTGATGGTTGGATCGAGCTGGCCAGTTTCTATGTCAATTACTCACCCGAGAATCCTGCATCGGTCATTATTCTCGATCCTATGACCGGTAAATCCGGTGTGGTTGCACGGAATGAAGATGGGAAGATTCATCTGCAACTTGCCGCCGGCGAGTCCGTGATTCTCCGCGCTTTTGCCGACAAAAAAGTCGAAGGTCCGGCTTGGAATTACTGGCAGACGAACGGCCAACCGGTGGAGATCGGCGGGCATTGGAATGTGAAATTCACCGAGGGCGGGCCGACGCTGCCGGCGGATTTTCAAACGGCCAAACTCGCTTCGTGGACGACGTTCCCGGATACGAATGCGCAGGCGTTTGCGGGGACGGCGAAATACGAGGCCACGTTTGATGCCCAAAATATCCCGGGCCGCGTAAACGCGGAACTCCAAACCTGTGCCATCGACCTTGGCGATGTGCGGCAGAGTGCGCACGTTTGGGTGAACGGGAAGGATTACGGCAAGCTCATCATGCCGCCATTCCGCGTGATGGTGGATCATCTCAAGCCGGCGGGCAACCAATTGGAAGTGGAAGTCACCAGCGTGGCGGCCAACCGCATCCGTGATCTCGACCGGCGCGGGGTGAAGTGGAAGGTCTTCCGCGACATCAACATCGTGGACATCAATTACAAGCCGTTCGACGCGTCCAACTGGCCGCTGACGGATTGTGGTCTGCTTGGGCCGGTGACTGTGACATTGGTGAGCAATCAGAAGTGAATTATTTTTATGCCATTTCTTATCAACATTGACACACGTAGGACGCGTCACTCCGTGCGCGCCATCGCGGTGAACCAGAGTGCGCTGGTTGGCAAACGCGGCGGGCAGAGGACTGCCCGCCCTACCTGGCTGATGTGCCAATATTAAGTTTAACTGTTATAGCTTTGTGAAATTGAGTCATAACATCAGAGGGTTGGCAGCCTTGGCGGTTGGAGTGTGTCTGGTCTCGCGGCTTCAGGCGGCGGGTCCGGAGGTTTTTTCCATCACGAATTTCGGTGCGTGTGGCGACGGCAAGACGGTCAGCACGACGGCCATCCAAAAAGCCATCGATGCCGCGGCCAAGAACGGCGGCGTGGTGCAGGTGCCGCCGGGAACCTTTTTGACGGGCGCGGTTTTTCTGAAGTCAAAGGTGGAACTGAACCTGGCCGCGGGGGCGACGTTGCAGGCCATCACGAATGACGCGGCGTATCCGCTGGTGCCATCGCGCATCGCGGGCATTGAGATGACGTGGCCGGCGGCGGTCGTGAATGTGATCGGTCAACAGGACGTGAAAGTCACCGGCACCGGCACGATCGATGGCAATGGCAGTTTTTGGTGGAGCAAATTCTGGGGGCTGGATGGCAAGGGCGGCATGTTGAAAGATTACACGGCCCGCGGGCTACGCTGGGCGGTGGATTACGACTGCCAGCGGGTGCGGGCGCTGGTGTTTTATGACTCGAAGGACCTCGAAGTGAAGGACATCACCATCGCCCGGTCCGGTTTCTGGTCGCTGACCTTCACGTATTGCGAGCGGGCGCATGTGGATGGCCTGAAAGTGCTCGCCAACATCGGCGGCCACGGGCCGAGCTCGGACGGCATCGACATCGATTCCTCGCGCGATCTGCTGGTGGAGAATTGCGACATCGATTGCAATGACGACAACATCTGCCTCAAGGCCGGACGCGATGCAGACGGCCTGCGGGTAAACCGGCCGACGGAAAAGGTTGTGATCCGCAACTGCATCACGCGGGGCGGGCAGGGGATGTTCACGATCGGGAGCGAAACGTCCGGCGGCATCCGGGATGTCGAGGTGAGCCACATCCAGGCCATCGGCACCACCTCCGGGGTGCGTTTCAAATCCTCCGGCCAGCGCGGCGGGGTGGTGAGCAACATCCGCATCCACGATGTGCAGATGACGAATGTGGCAAATCCATTTGAATTCAACCTGGACTGGTATCCGGCCTACAGCATGCCCACGTTGCCGCCGGAGATCGCGGCGGACAAGATTCCGGCGCATTGGAAGACGTTGATGGCGCCGGTGGTGCCGGCGGAGCGGGGCGTGCCGGAATTTACCGATGTGCATTTCAGCGACATCACCGTGACCGGAGCCAAGACGGCCATCAAGGCGAGCGCCTTCAAATCGAAACCGCTGCTGGGGTTCACCTGGACGAATGTGGTGATCGAGGCCGGGACCGCCGGGAAGATCAGCAACGCGACCGATTGGAACATGAACAAGCTGGTGATTCGCGCAACGGATCACAAGCCGATGCTGCTGTCGGGCGTGGTCAACGTGCCGATGCCGGATTAGGATTTAAACTGTTATTTGACATGGCGGAGATGTTTTTGGAGGGTGGGTGCGTTCTCCCTCACCCTTGCCCTCTCCCGCTGGGAGAGGGAACAGCCGTTGGACGATTGCTTAAAATCTGTGAGCCATTGAGCAGACTCAGTCGCGGGTAAACCGCGTTGAATTGCCCTAGTTTCCCAGCGGCTTGTCGGTGGAAGCGGTGGGGCTGGCGGGCATCTCGAAGGTGGCGACGGCGTCGGGTTTGGCGGGGTCGAAGCCGCTGAAGTCAGCCACGATGGATTGGGCGAGCGGCAGCCTGGCCGACTGGATGCCAGCGACGACGCACTTGGCCAACTCGTAGCTGCCGTAGTTGTTGTGGTGTGTGCCGTCTTGGAACGCCTTGCCGAGGTCATCGCCGAGCGCCTGATAAAACACCCGGCTCATCGCATTCAGATCGATCAGCGCGACGTTTTCCTCCCGGGCGACCTCGCGCACGGTTTGCGGATAATCGGCCAGCGTATCGTGGTCCACGCCGGCCTTGCGCTCCATCGAGGTCACCAGGACCGGGGTGCCGCCGAGGTCGCGCGTGCGCTGGACGATTTTTTTCAGGTTGGCCTGATAGGTTTCCAAGGCGTTCGTGGCCTTGTCCTTCATGTCATTGTGGCCGAACTGGACGAAGAGATAATCGCCCTTTTTCATGAGGCTGAAAACCTTGTCGAAACGGTGCGCTCCCAACGAACTGCGGATGGACTCGCCGGATTCGGCGTAGTTGGCCACGGCGACATCGGGCTTGAAAAAGCGCGGCAGCATCTGGCCCCAACTGTTCCATGGCTCGGCGGGCTGATCGCAGACGGTGGAATCGCCGGTGAGGTACACCGTGGGCACGTTGGTTGGCGTGATGACGAGCGCGCGCAGCGTCGGGTGCCGGCCGTTGAATTCGAGCGTGAGTTTTTCGTCCCAGTCCACGGTCTCGGTTTCGAGTTCGCGCTGCTTGAGGTTGACTTTTTTCCCGTCGGCGATGCGCGGCGTGCGCACATTCACGATGAACGTGCGGGCGGCGGCGGTGCCCGGGTGGATCTGGACTTTCTCCAGCATCAGGCGCCGTTGCTCGGACTTCACCGTGGTCACGGCCTCGCCGCTTTTGTCATTGAGCAGGGCGGTCACGGCATAATTTCCCTCCGGCAATTTCACGGAAAAGAGAAACGGCTTTTCGCTCGTGACGTAGTCCATGCCGCTGAGTTCTGCGCCCGGCTCGAAGCCGTGGCCGGCGGCGGGCGAATACAGGTTCGTGGCCGCCACGTGCGTCCAGCCCGGCGGCGATTGATGGCTGAAATCGAACTGGAAGCCGGTCTGCGCCAGCGCGGTGACGCAACTGGTGGCGAGGATGGCGGCGGCAAGATGTTTCATGGGTTGGCCGGGGGCGCGTTGGTGGAAATGGCGGCGGGGCTGGGCGTGTACGGTGCAACTTCCTTGCCCTGGGCGGAGAAGAAATCCGCCAGCGGATCGGGGTTCAAGCTTTTCAAGCCGGCGATGACGCAGGCGGCGTTGAAACGCGCGCCGGTGTCAGTGGTGTGTGTGCCCTTGTCGGCGAAGAATGTCGCCACCTTGTCCGCGCCTTCTTTTTTGTAGGCATCGGTGATGACCATGGTGAGGTCGAAATAGAGCGCGCCGTTGTTTTTGGCCACCCGTTGGTCCCAATCGGCGATGGTGGTGAAGTCACGGCCGTCTTCCCAGCGCTGCTTGTGCGGAATCGGCGAGACTAGGATGACCGTTGCGCCCTTCGCCCGGGCGTCCTTCACAAACGTCGCCATGTACCAGCCGAAGGTGTGTACGAGTTCCTTGGTGCCATCGGGCTTGGTATCCTCGACGGTTTCGTCGCCGATGCCCTTGCCGTCGGCGCGGCCCTTCATCGCCGGATCGCCGATGCGGCCCTGATCGTTGTGGCCGAACTGGATGATGACGACGTCGCCAGGCTTGATGACATCCGCGACCTTTTGCCAGCGGCCTTCGTTAAAATAGGTCCGGGCGCTGCGCCCCCCGATGGCGTGGTTGACGACGTTGATCTTGTTCGTGTCAAAGAATGGCGTGATGCGTTCGCCCCAGCCCCAGAGGCCCGCGCCGGTGCCGCCGCTGCGCACCGTGGAATCACCGACGATGTGAAACGTGGGCAGCGCGGCGTTGCCGGCTCTTTCAACGGCCACCTTGGAGGCGTCCACCACGGGGCGCTCGTCTTCGGCGGCGCGGAGAAGTCCGGCGACGAGAAGAAAAGCAAATGCGGGCGCGATCAGTCGCAGTTTCATGGCATTACTCGGGGGTGTTTTTGTCTTTAACGGGGACGGTGGGCGCGGGCGCGGGCTGGCTCAAGTCAGCGGGCGCGACGGCATCGGCCTTTTCGGAAAGAAATTTGGCTAGCGGATTTTCCTTCAACCCCTTGAGGCCGGCGACCACGCAAATGGCGTTCGTCTCCGCACCGGCCAAGCTCGTATGCGGCCCCTGGCCGGCGACAAACAGCGCGTTCACATTTTCCTGGCCGAGTTGGTCATACAGGCGCGCGATGATTTCGTTGTTGTCGATGAACGGGGCGTTTACGGATTTGGCCGCGTCTGCCGCCCAGCCGGCGGCGCTGTCGGGGCCGCTGCGTGATGCGCGACCATTCTTCCAGTTGTTGCGCGGAATCAGGGAGCAGACCATGGCCGTCGCGCCCTTGCTGCGGGCATCCGTAATCATTTGTTTTTCATACCAGCCAAACGTATGGACGATCTCAAATTTTTTCGTCACTTGATTGGTGATCGCCTGGGTGTCGTCGCCGATGCCGTGAATTTCGCCGCGCGCGCGGCTCGCATCATTGACCGCGCCGCCGTTGGTGCCGAATTGCATGATCACAAAATCGCCGGGCTTGATCATCGCGAGCACGCGGGGCCACAGGTCGCGGTAAAACGTCCGGGCGGTGGTGCCGCCGAGCGCGCGGTTGACGACGTTGAGCTTGCTCGTGTCAAAGAAGACCGCAATTTTGTCGCCCCAGCCCCATTGACCGCCGACGCCCAGGCCGGTGCCGTTGCGCACGGTGGAATCGCCGATGAGGAACAGCGAGGGCAGCGCGGGATTGGCCGGCAGGTTCTCCGGCCGGCGGACTCGCGCGGGGGCGTTGGTTGCCGGGTCATTGGTTTGCGCCCGGCCATTTCCGGTCAGGGCGGTGAAAATAAACGCCGTCGCGAGACAGGTCAAAAGGCGAGTTGATTTTGTAATTTTCATTTCAGATTGGGAGGTTGGTAAAATCATTGGTTGCCGGTTCGCGGCGCGGGCCGGGTATATTTATCAAAGACGTTCAGCACGGGCAGCGAGTTTCCATCTTCATCGAAGAAACTGCGTGAAACGAGGCCGCCACGGTTGCCCACGGCCGGCTCCCACCAAAAGATGCCCTGGCACCGCTGGTCGGGTGTCGCCAACGCGATGCGCGTGAGTTCATCCAGAAAATCGCGCTGGCCGGCGGGCGTCTCGGGGAAGGGGCCGATGCGGTCGGCGGATTCGCGCGCCGGGCGCCAGTTGTAGGCGGTCTCCACGATGATGATGTCCTTGTGATAAGTCCGGGCGGTGAAGGCGAGGTTGTCGCGCAAATCCATCAAGGTGCCTTGCCACCAGGGATAGTAGGAGAAGCCAATGACATCGTAAGAAATGTGGTAGCCGTTCAGTTTATCGAAGAAATAGCGGGTCTTGGCGGTGCTGCCGCCCTGGTCGATGTGGATCATGATCTTGGGGGGCGGACTTTTGCCGCGCCCGGCCTCGACGCCCTTGATGCCGGCGCGGAGGTAATCCGCAAAATTATTCCAGTTCGCCGGCAGCTTGCCGTCCGGCCAGAGCATACCCTGCGTGATCTCGTTGCCGACTTGCACCATGTCCGGCAGGACGCCCGCGTCGCGGAAGGCGGCGATGGTGTCGCGCGTGTAGGCGAAAACCGTCTTAACGCGTGCTTTGTGCGACAAGTCCAGCCAGGTGCCGGGGGTGGGCTGCTTGCCGGGGTCGGCCCAGGAATTGGCGTAGTGCAGATCGAGGAGAAACTTGTAGCCGAGGCGCTTGGCATCCTGCGCCAGCGCGAGCGTGTAGTTCAGGTCGTTGGGCAGGTTGTTGCTGACCGGTTCGACGAAGACGCGCAGGCGGATCCAGTTGTAGCCGTGATTTTTGAAGATCTGCAAACCGGGCAGCGCGTTGGTGCCGTCCTTGAAAACCTTGCCGCGGTCCTCGGCCTGCTTCAGAAAAGATAGATCGGCACCGAAAGCAAAGT
Organism: Verrucomicrobiia bacterium; assembly: GCA_031290985.1. Taxonomy (GTDB): domain Bacteria; phylum Verrucomicrobiota; class Verrucomicrobiia; order Limisphaerales; family UBA11358; genus UBA11358. The sequence goes on from JARLJW010000064.1 coordinate 60,545, forward strand.
CCGCTGCGTGAACGGGGAAGCTCCAAATTCCAAGCACCAAGCTCCAGAGAAACACCACGCTCCAAACACCAAACGTACGCGACCGTTTTTTTGGATGTTGGAGGTTGGAATTCCTCTGGAGCTTGGAGGTTGGTGCTTGGTGTTTTCGCATGTTTCAGTCCGGGGACGGCACATCATGCCAGAAACGGGGGTAAACTCATCTCAACAGTTCTGGCGATGCCTTGAGGGTGAGCGAGCCGGCGGACAGGCCAGCGGCGGTCGCGGCCAAAGTGATTTTGCCGGACGTGGCGGTGGCCTTTACGAACGCGACGCAGCCGCCTTGGAAGGCATGGCGTTCGGCTGCCTGAAAGGGTTCGTGGCTGACAGGATCGGCGTTGTCCACGGCGGCGATGACACCGGGGCCGGAAATCTTAAACGAAACCAGAGCATCCGCGCGCGGCACGGTGATGTCGTGGGCATCCACAATGGTCGCGCGCACGATGGCCACATCATCCCAGCCCGGCGAAAGTTTTTTGGTTTCCGTGGATAAGACGATCTTCGCCGCCTTGCCCGCCGTGAGCAGTTCGTCTTTGGCGACGACTTTGCCGTTGTTCCTGGCCACGGCTTTGAGGGTGCCGGGCGCGAAGGGAACTTTCCAAATGCGGGGCGAGGCGTCGGCGTGAATTGCTTGCGAGCCAAGAGATTTGCCATTTAAGAACAGTTCAACCTCCCGGCAGTTGGAATAGGCTTCCACGGTTTCATCGTGCGGCGCGGTGTTGCGTGGATTCCAATCGGCGAACTGCACCTGCGTGTGCAGTTCCGGGCCGCCGTAGCCGGGATCGTCCGGCATCCGGTCGTTGGGCGCGGTGCGGCGGGCGAGGCGCACCATCGGCGCGGGGCTCCACCAGCTTTGCCGCTCGAAAGCCATGGGCTTCACGTTGCCGGTGCGGTCCAGCAGGCCGGAAGAGTGGTTGACCAGCGGCCAGTGCTGCGATTCGCCGAGATAATCGACACCCGTCCAGAGGAACTGCCCGGAGTGCGAGGGGTTGTCGCGCAACCAGAGCCAGGTCTGCCGGTCGTGCCGCTGCTCGGTGCCGATGATTTTCCGCTCCGGCTTGGCGCGCTGCGCGGCGAGCAGTTCGTTGTCGCGATAGTTTGTGCCGACGACATCAAGCAGATCGGCGAGGCCGTCATCGTAATCATGGCTCACGTTGGGGCGGAACAGCGCCTGCGTGACGGGGCGCGTGGGGTCGTTCGTGTGGCAGACGGCGACCAGTCCGCGCAGGATGGGGATGGCGAGGTCCGCGTTGGGCGTGTCGTGGATCTCGTTGCCGACGGAATAAAGCACCACGCTCGGATGATTCCGGTCGCGGCGCACGCTGTCGGCGGCATCGATCGGCGACCAGTCATTAAAGTACAGATGATAGTCGTAGGGATTTTTGGCCACGGTCCAGCAGTCGAACAGCTCATCCATCACGAGGAAGCCCATGTGGTCGCACAGGTTGAGAAATTCTGGCGCGGGCGGATTGTGCGCGGTGCGGATGGCATTGGCCCCGAGGGATCGCAAGGCTTTGAGGCGTTGCTCCCAGATCGCCAGCGGCACGGCGGCGCCGAATGCACCGCCATCGTGATGCAGGCAGACGCCGTAGAGGACGACTTTTTTGCCGTTGAGCACGAAGCCCCGGTCGCTGGTGAACCGGGCATCGCGAATGCCGAAGTTATTCGTCGCGTCATCCAAAACAACACCGGCAGAGACCGCCTGATCGGATATGATTTCACTTACGGCGTGGTAGAGTTTGGGGTCATCCAGATTCCATAACTGGGGCTTGGGGAAGCTAATCTGCTGCGACACGGTTTCAGCGGTGCCGTTCGTCAAATCGAGGTCGGACTCGATGGTGGCCACCGTTTTCCCGTTGGGCGAAAGGAGCGTCGTCCGGATTTTGACTTCGTGGATCACAGCATCTTCATTGGTAACCAAGGTTTGTATGCGGACGGTTGCCTTGGCGGCCGTGACCTCAGGCGTGGAAATGAAAACGCCGTGCTCCGTAAGATGCACCGGATCGGTCACCGTCAGCCGGACGTGCCGGTAAATGCCCGCGCCGGAATACCAGCGGGAGGCGGGTTGCGCGGAGGTGTCGCAGCGGACGGCGATGACGTTGTCGCCGCCGAAATTCAGATGGCCGGTCAGCGCATAATTGAAGCTGACATAACCAAACGGGCGGTGGCCGAGATGAAAGCCGTTGATCCAGACATCGCTGTTCTGCATCACGCCGTCGAACCCGATGGCCACGGACCTGCCCGCGTCGGATTGGGGCAGGGAAAAATGCTTGCGATACCAACCGATGCCGCTGGGCAGGAACGCGCCGGCGCCGCCGGTCTGGTTCGTCTCGGCAAACGGGCCTTCGATGCTCCAGTCATGGGGCAGGTCAAGCTGGCGCCAGGTGGAATCCGCGAACGCGGCCTGCTCCGCGCCGGGGGCGTCGGCCTTGAGGAAGAGCCAGCCGGCATCAAAGTTTTCCGCCGCCGGTGCGGACGCGATGAGGCCCGAAAGACAGCTCGCGGCGATAATGATGGCGCGGAGGGGTTTCATGTGGATTGGAGCAGCATCAGGGAAAGGTGACGCGGCCACAAGTCACCGAAACTGTGGATGGGGCTGGCCCGGCACCAAGGTGAAAGCCATCCTGCAATTTGGTTTGACCCGATTTGACTGGGTTTGACCACCCCCTCGTCCTCGCGCCTTGTTGTCCAATTCGTGTTAATTTGTGAAATTTGAATCTCATATTTTTTTTAATTTTTTAGGTCGGATTAGCTCGGATCAACTCGGATAACCGCTGTTTTCATGATGCCTCAACCAGCAACCCGCAACCCTCCGATGGCCCGTGCGGCTCGCACCTGTACGCCAGTACTTTAATCTGGTTTAATTTACCTTAATTTGATTGCCCGTCCGGCATCGGACTTTTTGTGTTTTCATTGGCCTTTTTTCAATGTTTCCCGGAGCGCGGCGTTTACGCCGTTTCCCCGATCAGGAACTGCTTGCTACCTTCGCGCTCTTTGCGTGAGGCTCGTCGCGCCATGGTGGCTGACTGCCAAGTCCCCGTGCGGCTCGCACTTTTAAAATTTCTTGGGGCTAATAAAGGCTAACCAAGGCTAACGACCCTTGATATCCAAGACCTTGCAGGGTGGCCAGTGCGGCTCGCACCCGACTGCAAAGTCCCCAAGCGGCCTCGGACACGCCGAGGGCCAACGGCCCGCCCCCATCCCAGCCTGAGGCAACGCGCCCCAACCGGAGCGAGGGCTGAGAGCCCGTCCTATGATCAATGCCTGATTCATATTGGCCCGTGCGGCTCGCACTTTTTAATTTTATGGTGCCGATCATCGGCTTTTTAATTTTATATTTTTAATTCAGATTTGCCCCATCCTACCACCTTCCAAAATAACCTTCATTCCGAATAGATTCCGATTCATTCCGACTTCATTCCGACTTCATTCCGACCCGCCTGAAGCCCGTTTTACCCGCTAATTTCCGGGAATCAAAGCCCGCCGCCCCGCCCCCAATTCACTAACTCACTGATTCATTAACTCACAATTGCCCCAACCCCGCCATGTAGCCGCTACACCTATTTTTGGAATAAAGCTCCGACGACCGCATATCTATTTATGGCGTGCTTTTTAAAATCAAAAACCGCGGCCTCCGGAGTGCGCCCGTCCCGGGCGCAGCAATACTCGTCAATCTGGCCGCGTGAAATTGACGGAAGCTCTCCGCATTTTGGAAATGGCTGCGGCCGGGGCGGCCGCACTCCGTATTTTGAATACACCCCTTGGCGGCTTCTCGCTCCAGGGGAAGCGGCTACTGGCTTTGCAACGTCACGCTGGCGGATTCGAGGCCGGGCGCGGTGGCCTGCAAGGCGATGTGGCCGGGCGTGGTCGTGGTTTGCACGATGGCCAGGCCGCGACCTTGAAAGGCACGGTGAGTATTCGCGTGGCCGTCCTCGACATTGTTCACATCGCCGTTGCCGATGCCAATGAGGACGGCCGGGCCGGACAGTTCAAATTTCACCTCCCGGTCCGCACCGATCACGCGGACTCCGGCGGCGTCCACGATCCGGAATTCAACGTGGCTGACATCCTTGCCATCGGCGTGCAATTGGGCGGTGTCGGGCAGCAGTTCAAGACGGCTCGCGGGGCCGGCGGTTTTCAGAACAAATTCGCAGGTGTCGCCAGTGGCCGTGCGCCCGACGGCCTTGAGCGTGCCTGGTTCGTAAGGCACCTCCCAACTCAGCAGGCCGTGCGTGGCCTCGGAAAGTTTCTTGGTGCCGATGATCCGGTTGTTCAGCGACAGGGTGACCTCCGGGCAGTTGGCGGAGCAAAGCACGTTCACGGTCGAGTTCGACGGCCAGTTCCAGCTTTCGACCCCGGCGAAGCCGCGCCGTCCGCCGCCGCCCGACACGCTGAGATAAACCATCGGGCGGTCGCTCCAGAGGCTTTGGCGGAACCAGCCGAGCGGTTTTTTGAAGCCGCAGAGGTCGAGCAGGCCCGCGCCACTGGCGCGATTCGGCCATTCGTTGGCTTCACCGAGATAATCAACGCCGGTCCAGAGAAACTGGCCGGCGATAAAATCATTCGTCTGGACCGCGCGCCACGCACCGAACAGATGGCTGTTTTCGCTGCCGTAGATGATGCGGTGCGGATATTTCCGATGGTCGTCGGCATAACGATCTTCCTGGTAATTATAGCCGGCGGCGTCGAGAACCTGCGGCAGACCCACGGCGTCGGACATGGCGACGGTGGCGAGGGCGGCAGTGACGGGCCGCGTGGCGTCCAAGGATTTCACCGCGGCGACCAGGGGCCGGGCGCAGGTCACGAGGTCGGCCGCCGGGGGATTTTCGGGATGATACTCCTTGCCCAGCGCCGGGTGCGAGAACGGGTCGTTGGCGAAATCGACCTCGTTGCCGATGCTCCAGAGGATGATGCTGGGATGATTGCGGTCGCGGCGGACCATGTCCTGGACGTCCGTGACCGACCATTGCGCAAACATCTCCGCGTAGCCGAAATGACTGGGCGCGCCGGAATTGCGGCCGGTAACCCATTTGTTTTTGGCCTGGGAGAATTCATCGAAGGCCTCATCCATGACGAGGAAGCCCAGGCGGTCGCATAAATCCAGGAGTTCCGGGTCGGGCGGATTGTGGCTGGTGCGGATGGCGTTGACGCCGATCTCCTTCAAGGCCAGCAGCCGGCGGGCGAGGACTTTTTCGGGGACGGCGGCGCCCAGCGAGCCGGCGTCGTGATGGAGGCAAACGCCCTTGAGCTTGAGGTTTTTTCCGTTGAGGAAAAAGCCCTTGTCCGCGTCAAACACGGCGCTGCGGATGCCGAACGGAGTCGTGGTCTCATCCACGACAGCTTCGCCGACCTTGACGTGGCTGCGCAACGAATACAGCACTGGCGACGCCGGCGACCACAACTGCGGCTGGGGAAGTTTTACCTCTTGCACCAAGGTTCGCGTGGTTCCCGCCGCCGATGATTTTGAAGCCGTCACGCTGGCGATGATTTTTCCACCGGGTGCAATGATGTCGGATTGGAGAGAAACTTTTTTATTTTCGGCGGAGCCATTTTCAACGGTGGTCTCAATGCGGACGGTGGCGGAATCCGCTTTGACTTTCGGCGTGGTGACGGAGACGCCCCAGTGCGCGATGTGGAGTTTGTCAGTGAGGGAGAGCCGGACGTTGCGATAGATGCCGGAGCCGGTGTAGTAGCGCGAATCGGCAAAACGGGAATGATCCACGCGCACGGCGACGACGTTGTCGCCGGAACCGAATTTGACGTACGGTGTCAGGTTGGCTTGAAAACTGGAGAATCCGTACGGGCGGCCGCCGACGAGCCGGCCGTTGATCCAGACCTCGGACCAGTCGTAGACGCCATCGAATTCGAGGGTGACGGCGCGGCCTTCCTGGCCGGCATCAAGCAGGAAATGTTTGCGATACCAGCCGATGCCGCCGGGCGCGAAACCGTTGCCGCTGCCAAACTCGGCGGTGAAAGGCCCTTCGCTGCTCCAGTCGTGCGGGAGGTTCAAGTGCCGCCAGGCGCTGTCATCGAACGCGGGCATCATGGCGGCGGCGAAATCGCCCTTGCTGAAAAGCCAGTTGGCATCGAAGTCTTCGGTGCTGCGGACATCGGCTGCGGGGACGGAGGCGGGCAGCAAGACGGACAGCAGGGCCAAGGTGGTCAGGAGGATTTTTGGCGCGGTTTGCATCGAGGATTTGACGTGCAGCATCCGGGAAAGGTGACAGGAAGGCAAGGCGGGCGGTATCCCGCATTTGTGGGAGCGAAGCATTGAAGCCGGCAACGCACGTATCAAGTTGAGGAATTATCACTATTTTCTTTGTAATCATAGATATCCAAGCTCAGATCAATGCCCATGTCTCCGAGATCAGATAAAAGCGCGTAAGGCAAAGTCGCGCCAATATTGACGCCGTCGGTAAAAAGGCCGACGAAGAACTCGACACTGCCGCCGGTATCACGAATATGACAAAAGAATGCGCGGTGTGGTCGCAAGTTTTCAACGGTTTTGGCAAGAAACGATGGCAAATCGCTATCGTCGGGTGGGATGAACGAAGATGACCAATATGACCGCTGGTAATGTCCTTCCAATAATGTGCCTGTCGGCGTGGACCGCCGGTCCCCAAATTTTTGAACAATGCGCGGTTGCAAGCCGAGTGTCTCCGTGAAGACTTGAGGATCCATCGCGGGATGAACAATTCGAAGCGAAATTTGATAGTCGTAAGGATACATGGGTTGGGATCGGACTCGTAGCGGTCAGATGGCGGACTTTATTGGGGATGCGAGTTTCTGTCCAACGATTTCAGTTTCAAGGCGAACACTGACTTTTTAATAGCGTAAACAAATTGAAAGCTTTGCGGCGAAGCCAATTCACACGTTGGGGTTGGCCATGCCTCAAAGTGTCTTTGACGAACACTGATGCCGGGTTTGGAGTTCCGCCTTTAGGCGGTTCGGGGCGTTCACCCACCCGAGCCGCCTAAAGGCGGAACTCCGAACAAGGACAGAGTGCGCCTGTTGCGGGATGGTAGGCGCCGGTTGTGAACAAATACTTTTGGTGATTCGCGGGACGAGGCGTTACGATGCGGTCATGTCTGCGGATTATAATCAATTGCTCGACGCCACGATCCAGCATTTGGAAGGACTGAAGTCGCGCGGGGTGCGTCATGTCGCCGTCACCCCGGAAACGTTGCGGGCGCTGGCGTCGCCGGTGAGGCCGGCGGCGGCCGTGAGTTTTAAAGCAGCAACGCCGGCCGTGGCACCGAGGACGTTTTCAGCCCCTGCGCCCGCGGCCCCGATGGCGAAGCCGATAGCCGCGCCGGTAATTGCGGCAAAACCCGAGATCGCACCGGTGGCTTTCATTCCGCCACCGCCAGTGGCCGACAAGGCGGCGGCGTTTGCGGCGCTGCGGGAACGCGCGCTGGCTTGTGTGAAATGCCCCAACCTCGCGGCGGCGCGCCAGCACGTGGTGTTCGGCGTGGGGAACATCGACGCGCAGTTGATGTTCGTGGGCGAAGCGCCGGGGGCGGATGGAGATGCGCAGGGCGAACCGTTCGTGGGTGCGGCGGGGCAGTTGCTCACGAAGATCATCCAGGCCACGGGGCTGTCGCGCGCAGAGGTGTACATCGCGAACATCTTGAAATGCCGGCCGGACATGCCGGGGCAGGCCAGCGGCAACCGCAAGCCCACGCCCGCCGAAATGGAGACGTGCATCCCGTATCTGCACGAGCAGATCGACCTGATCCGGCCGAAGGTGCTGGTGGCGCTGGGCGGCACGGCGGTGGAAGGCTTGCTGCACAAGACCGGCATCATGAAATTGCGCGGGCAGTGGCACGAGTACCGCGGCATCCCGCTGATGCCGACGTATCACCCGGCGTACCTGCTGCGCTACCAGGCGATGGCCGAGAAACGCCGCGTGTGGGAAGACATGCTGCAGGTGATGGAGAAGCTGGGCATGCCGATCAGCGAGAAGCAGCGGAATTTTTTCACGAAAGCCTGAACCCGGATGAGCCGCCGCCGAAAAATATCGATCATCGGCGTCATCATTTTCGGTTTGATGATTCTTATTCCGGTCATCCGTCATTATCAGTTGCGTGGTGCCACGGAAGCTTACGTTACCGAACTCAAAGGCCATGGCGAGCCGATGGAACTGGCGCAAGTGCTGCCACCACCGGTGCCGCCGGAACAAAATAGTGCGGACACATTGCGAACGGCTGACGAGATGTTTGGCGCCTCGTTTCGGGCAGAAAAAAGCCTTTTGGAAACGAACTTTGTATACGGAGCGAGGATGGTTTCGCCCGGCAAGGCAATGGTTCTGTGGCAGCAGCCAGACATTCGTGACATTGATGGAACCAATTCGTGGGAAAATTTGACGGCGGCAGTTATGCAAAACGCCAAGGCTTTTGCATCGCTCCAGCAAATCATTGAAAAGCCTGCTTTCGGCTTTCCAATCAACTACGACCAAGGAGTTGCCGACCTTGCTTTCACCAACCTCCACCTTGTTGAATCGAAACGATCGGCATCAAGGCTGGAAACCGCCACGCTGTGCGCCTTGCATCAAGGCGACACCGCCTTAGCCGCAAAAAACTTGCGGGCAATGCTTGCACTCGTAAAAGCAATGCGCGAGGAACGGCTGGCCATCTCTGAGCTTGTCCGCATAGCCATGGTGCAAATCGCATTTACCGCCAATTGGGAATTTCTGCAGTCCTCAAATCTGACTGATAAACAGCTTGCCGAATTGCAGCAAGATTGGATGGGGTTGGACTTTATTCGGAGCTATGAAAGCGCGATGGTGATGGAGCGTGTCACAGAGAGAATAACGGCTGCGAAATGGCGCGGCTCCGATTCAAACCTGCAAAATTATCTCCAGATATGGACCAAGTTGGGACTTTCAGACCATGAAGAGTCCGGACTCGACAAATTAAGAGTTAAAACCAAAGTTTTTTTGTGGCGCTATTGGTGGTCTTACCCCGATGAAGTGCGGTCACTGAAAATTTATCAAGCATTTCTGGGAACAGTGCGCATAGCCGAGACAAATTATTCCTTCAAAACAGCAATTATCCATCAAAAAGAAGAGCTGGCGACCCTGAAATTAAATCAAACCAATAGTTATGACGATTTTTTCTTAAATCCAGCGAAGGCGGACATGCATTCGATTCTTTCGCAAGGGGTGAAGAGCATGAGCGCGGTTTTTGATAAGGTGATGAAAGCGGAAACTGCAAAGCAGATCGCGATAACAGCAATTGCATTGAAACGTTATCAACTCAATCACGGGAAAAATCCGCCGGATCTGAATTCGCTGGGGCCGAAATTTGTTTCCGACGTGCCGCTTGATCCGGTGGATGGCCAGCCATTGCGATATCGGCTAAATGCGGATGGAACGTTTTTGCTTTATTCAGTTGGTGAAAACGGGGTGGATGATGGCGGCAGTCCGGCCTTGGAAAGTGGTGTGACAAGTTCCACTTTCAACTGGCAGAATCCGCATGCGTTGGACTGGGTCTGGCCGCAGCCGGCGACGGCGGCGGAGATCCAAAAGTATTACGAGGAGCAGGCCAAGAAGGCTGAGTGACGGCGGGCGATGGAAATTTAATTCTGAAAAATCTGTCCATTTGGGCCGCTTTTCCGCTATAACCACGGGCTCATGCATCAAATCATCCAGAACCTGAATGACTGGTATTCGCACGCGCTGCAATCGGGCGGTTATCCGCTGGTGGCGTTGATGATGGCGGTAGAAAGCTCGGTGTTTCCGCTGCCGAGCGAGATTGTCATTCCGCCGGCGGCGCACCTGGCGTATACGGGGCAGATTCCGCTGTCGCTCTGGGGGATTGTGCTGGCGGGCATGATCGGTTCGTGGCTGGGCGCGACGGCGATGTACTGGGCGTCGCGGCTGGCGGGGCGGCCGCTGGTGCTGCATTTCGGAAAATACTTTTTGATCTCCGCGGCGAAGGTGGAGGGGGCGGAACGCTGGGCGGCGCATTACGGCGGCATGGGCATCTTCATCTCGCGCTTGCTGCCGGTGGTGCGGCATCTGATCGGCATCCCGGCGGGCATCGTGCGGATGAACTACTGGAAATTTTCGGCGTACACGCTCCTCGGGTCGGCCATCTGGTGCGGGGTGCTGTGCTATATCGGCGTGAAGATGGGGCAGGACAAGGAATTGATGGAATTGAAATACAAGCATGTGACGCTCTGGCTGGCGGGGGCGATGCTGGTGCTGGGCGGGCTGTATTATTTCTTCGTGCACCGGCATATGGCGGGCAAGGGCGGGAAGCGGGAGAAAAAGAAGGGGTAATAAAGTTGGTTTAACGACCGTCCTCACCCGCCATGGCCGCTGTCGCTGCTCCTCCGAGGAGAGGGGGGAAATATTCACCGCGTCCGGTGAATGTGATGCGGTTGGGTTGTTGAAAGGTTTTTCCGCCGGGCTGGAAGCCCGGGCTCTACGGCAGGCCGGGAGGCCTGCCGCTACGGCTTACTTCACGAGTTCCAGGCTCCAGGGATATTTATAATCCTCGCCATTGTTGGCCTTGATGCCGGCGATGATGGCAAAAACCGCGCCGGCGAGGGCGATCAAGATCACCAGGGGAAACAAAAGGTAGCCGATGCAGAAAAACGAAAGCACCACGGCGAAAACCATGCCCACCAACGCCGCAATGGTGACCGTGATCTGAAAATTCAAGGCGGCCTTGCCGTGGATTTCAACGGATGGAAATTCGTTCTTCTTGATCTGCCAGACGAGGAGCGGGCCGATGATGTTGCCAAACGGCACGCCGATCAATCCCGCGAGCGCGCTGAGGCGGCAGAGCATGTTCCAGGTGCGCGCGTCTTTTTGCGGGTCGGGCGGCGGGGTCGGGGCGGACGAGGTGGAGATGGGTGGAGCCGTGGGAATCGTGGGCGGCGCTTCGGTCTGGTTGTCGGGCATGGGATTCCTTTCGATACGCTGGCTTGTGAATACGTCCAATCCGGTTTCAGCGCAACACAAAAGCGGCATGGGGGAAAGCTCCAAGGATCCGCCGCGGTCACAGCGGGTGCGGACTGCAAAATTTCTTTGCGTCGGCGGGGCTTTGCGTGGAAATTCTGGTGTGCCTGTTTCTGAAGCCATCCGGAAGAAGTTGAGCGCCGTGCCGCACAAGCCGGGCGTGTACCTGCACAAGGACCGCTTCGGGACGGTGATTTATGTCGGCAAGGCGCGGGATTTGCGCAAGCGGGTGGGGCAGTATTTTCAGTCTTCGCGGCGCCTGGGCTGGGATTTGAAGTTCAACACGCTGGTGGAGGCAATCCATGATTTTGACATCCACGTGGTGCGGAGCGAGCCGGAATCGCTGCTGCTGGAAAGCAAGCTGATCAAGGAGTTCAAGCCGCGGTTCAACATCAGCCTGCGCGATGACAAGCGGTTCCTGATGCTGAAGGTGAACCTGAACGACCCGATCCCAAACTTCACGTTCACGCGTTTGAAAAAGGACGACGGGGCGCGGTACTTCGGACCGTTCGTGAATTCGATGGCGCTGCGCAACACGGTGTCACTGGCCAGAAGGCAGTTCAACTTGCGCGGATGCCGGGTGTTCACGCCGGGCGAGGCGGATTACAAGCATTGCCTGTACGCGCATTTGAAATATTGCACGGCGCCGTGCGTGGGGAACGTGACGCACGAGCAATACCTGGCGCAGGTGAACTCCGCGTGTGATTTTCTGGAGGGCCAATGCCGCGAGATGCAGACGCAGCTCGAGGCGGAGATGAAGAAGGCGGCGGCGGCGCACGAGTTTGAAAAGGCCGCCGAACTGCGCGACCTGATCCGCGACTTGAAGGAGACGTGGAAGAAGACGGAGAAGTTTGCGCGCGTGCCATACAACCTGCCGCTGGCGATCAATCCGGAAAATGACCTGGTGGAACTGGCCAAGATTCTCGGGCTGCCCGCGCCGCCGGTGCGGATCGAGGGTTTTGACATCTCGAACATCAGCGGAACGTTCGCGGTGGCGTCGCTGGTAAGTTTTAAGAATGGCCGGCCGGACCGGGCGAATTACCGGCGGTTCAAGATCAAGACGGTGACGGGGCAGGATGATTTTGCGAGCATCGCGGAGGTGGTGCGGCGGCGTTATACGCGGGTGTTGAACGAATCCCGGGCGCAGAACCCGAAGCTGGACGAGGATGGCGGCGAGGCGATCCCGCAGGAGCTGCAAAAGCTGGTGGATGAAACGAGCCGGCGGGTGAAGCGCGGATGGCCGGTGAAGAGCGCGCCCGCCGCGGCCGGCCTGCCGGACCTGATTTTGATCGATGGCGGCAAGGGGCAACTCGGCATGGCGTGCGAGGAGTTGCGGAAACTGGGGCTGGAAAAGATTCCGGTCATCGGGCTGGCGAAGGAGTTTGAGGAGATTTATCTGCCGGACAAGAGCCTGCCGCTGCGGCTGGGGCTGGATCATCCGGCGGTGAAGCTGTTGCAACGGGTGCGCGATGAGTGCCATCGCGTGGCGAACACCTTCAATGCGCAGCTCCGCATCAAGAAGATTTCGGAGAGCGTGCTGGACGAGTTCCCGGGCATCGGCGCGCAGCGCAAGGCGGCGTTGCTGAAAAAATTCGGGTCGGTGCAACGGTTGAAGGCGGCGACGCTGGAACAACTGGCGGAGGTGCCCGGCTTCGGCGGCAAGGCGGCGGAGGAATTGAAGAAATTTCTGGCCGCGCGGCAGTGACTGCGAAGCGCGAAGGTGACTGCACCACGGCCACCATTGTTCCTCGGACCGTTCCAAATATTCTTGCGGGCGGGTTCCGGCTGTTTTATTTATCTGCCCCAATAGGAGACGGAATATGAGCAATTCAAATTTTGACCAGCCGGATGCCATCCAAAAACTGGGTGAATTCATGGTGAAGTCCGTGGAGTCCGCGCGGGCGGTGGAAGGGCCGTTTTACCATCTGGAGTTCGACCGGGTTTTTCCCGATGACCTTTACCCATCCATCCTGGCGGCGCTGCCGGTGTACGCGGATTACCGGCCGATGCACGGCCGGTCCAAAAAGAAGGACGCGATGGGCGCATCGACGCGGGTGAAGATCGATCTTTTTCCGGAATACATCCGGCATCTGCCGCCGGCGAAGCGGGCGGTGTGGAGCGTGGTGGGCGGGGCGCTTTGTTCCGAGCCGGTGAAAAATGCGTTCCGCCGGCGGCTGGCGCCGGCATTGGAGCGGCGGTTCGGGCCGGGCTTCGCGAAGGTGGGCATGTTTCCGATCCCGATCCTGACGCGCGACATCCCGGGCTACAAGATTCCGCCCCATACGGACACGCATTGGAAGGGCATCACGGTGCAGCTTTACCTGCCGCCGGACGAGGCGCACACGAACATCGGGACGATCTTTCACGAGGTGCTGCCGGGCGGGGGGCTGGCGAAGAAGTCGCAGATGCGGTTTGCGCCGAACACGGGCTACGCTTTCGCGGTGGGGAAGGACACGTGGCACTCGGCGGATCCGGTGGGGCCGGAGGTGACGACGCGTGACAGCATTTTGCTGACGTATTTTGTGGACAGCGGGGTGCTGCGCATCCTGCGCAACCGGGGAAAACGGGTGGGGAATTTTCTGGGCAATGAATTCCGGAACCTCACGGGGCGGAAAGGGTGAGCGGGTGGCAGCCGGCGAGGATGGAGGACCGGCCCCACCTCCCCAGCCCCCCATTTCACGGCGGAGAAGGGGCCAGAGGCATCAGGTTTAAGAGGGGTTTCTACAAAGCAGCATCCCACCCCGGACTTTGGACTTGGGACTTAAGCCCCGGGACTTTAACCTGCCCCGGTGTCAAAAATGCTGAAAGCCTCCGGTGCGATGGCCGCCGCCACCCTGTTTAGCCGCCTCCTCGGCATGGTGCGCGAAATGGCTTACATGCACTTCATGGGCGTCGGCTGGGTCAACGACGCCTTTCAGTACGCTTTTACCATCCCCAATCTGTTCCGCCGGCTACTCGGCGAAGGCGCCTTGACCGCCGCCTTCATCCCTGTCTTCAAGGAAAAGGAGAAGACCCATGGCGAACAGGAAATGTGGCGGGCCGCCAACGCCGTCATCTCCGGCCTCATCGTCTCCGCCAGCGTCGTCATCGCCGTGGCCATGCTGGTGGTCTCCCTCGCGCTCGCTTTTGGCACTCCAAAAAATATCGGGCCGATGACCGATTCCGGCGTGCGCGTGACCCAGCAAATCTCCGCCCACATGAATGAAGCGCCCCCCGCAGACCAGACCATCCATTTTTGGACGCCCGGGCATTTTCCCGACCGGACCATTCTGATGCTCCAGCTCCTGCGCGTCATGTTCCCTTACATGCTGCTTGTCTGCCTCGCGGCGGCCATGATGGGCATGCTGAACGCCCGCGGCCATTTCTTCATCCCCGCCATGGGCGCGACCATGCTCAATATCGTCATGATCGCGTCCGTCTTTTGGTTCGCGCCCAAATTCGGCCTCGGCCTTGCCAAGGACCAAAGGCTGCCGGTGCAGATCTTCGCCCTCGCCTACGGCGTCCTCGCCGCCGGCGTTGCGCAGGCGGCGTTTCAAATGCCTACGCTCTGGCGCGATGGCTTCCGGTACCGCTGGGTTTCGCCCTGGCGCGATGCGACCGTGCGTCGCGTCGTGCGCCAGATGATTCCCGGCACCATCGGCGTGGCGGCCTTCCAGATCAACGTCGCGTTCGTCCAGCTCATCGCCCTCTTTGTCGGCACCGGCATCGTCTCGTCCTACAACGGTGCCGTCCGGCTCATGGAGCTGCCCCAGGGAATTTTCGGCATCTCGCTCGCCACCTACCTGCTGCCCACCCTCGCCGGATTGGCCACGGATAAAAATTATCCCGAGTTCCGCGCCACCCTGCGGCACGGGCTCGCCTCGTTGATGTTTTTGAACCTCATCGCCTCCGTGCTGCTCGTCACCCTCGCCGAGCCCATCGTCCGCCTGCTGTTCGAGCGCGGCCAGTTCACCGGCGCCTCCACCGTGCGCGTTTCGTACGCCCTCATCTGCCTCGCGCCGGGACTGGTCATGTTCTCCACCGTGAACATCCTCGCCCGCGCCTTCTATGCGCTCGGCGACACCAAGACGCCGATGAAGATCAGCCTCGTCTGTCTCGTCATCAACTTCGCCGCCGCCGCCGCGCTGCTCGGCCCGCTGGCCGAAGGCGGGCCCGGCCTCGCCAACCTGCTCACCTCCGCCCTTAACGTCTCCCTGCTGCTCTTTGCCTTGCGGAAAAAACTGGGCAAGCTGGAAATGGAATCACTGCGCCATAATCTCCTCTGGCTCGTCTGCCTGGCGCTCCTCGCCGGCCTGTTCTCTTATCTTGGCTGGCGCCAGTGGGAAAACCACCTCGGCCACGGCAACCTGCTTTTGAAGCTCGGCGCGGTGTTCGTCCCGGCGCTTTCGGCCGCACTCCTTTATCTGCTCGCCGCGTTGCTGTTAAAAATCCCCGCCGCCAAAGAGATGACCACCTTCGCCCTGGCGAAATTCAAGCGCTTCAAATAGCCACTGTCGCGAGCCACCCCTTGTCGCCGAACTGGCCCTTGAATTTCTCCGCCAGGCTTTCCGCCGCCGCCAGATTGTCTGCGATGGCAAACGTCGTCGAGCCGCTGCCGGACATCAGCGCAACCAACGCGCCGTGCTCGCGCAAAAACTCCTGGTAAAGCGACAGCACCGGATACTTGTCGAACGCCGGCGCTTCCAGCGAATTATAAAATTCACCCGCGGCGGCGGACAGGTCGTTCCCGCGCAGTTTCGCCACCAGCTCCCGCGCCCGGCCCGCCCGGCCGTTTAATGCCGCCGGAAACCGCGCCAGGTTTTGGTACGACCACGGCGTCGAAATGCCAAAGCCCGGATGCACCAGGAAAAACGCCTTGCCGCGCAGCGCTGGAAAATTGTCCAGCGTCTCCACCTTTTCACCGCGGCCTGTCGCCAGCGCCGGCTGGTCATACAAAAAGAACGGCACATCGGAACCCAGCGCCGCCGCCAGCTCATGCAGCTTCGCCGGCGGCAACGGCCCGCCGAACAGTTCATTCAGCGCGGTGAACGTCACCGCCGCATTCGCACTCCCGCCGCCGATGCCGCCCGCCAGCGGCAGGTTCTTCTGCAAATGAATACGCACGCCATCCGTAATCTTCGCGGCGACCAGAAAGGCGGTCGCGGCGCGATGCACCAGGTTCTTCGCATCCACCGGCAGTTCCGGGTGGCTGCACGTCAGTTGCAGGCCGGAGCCGGCCCGCTCAAAGCTCATCCCGTCGCAGATGTTCACCGGCTGCATCACCGTCTCCAGCTCATGAAAACCGTCCGCGCGCTTCCCGAGAATGTTCAGGATCAGGTTGACCTTGCAGGGCGATAGTTTTTCCAAACGCATGAGGGAATATTTTTAACCGCGAAACCCGCCAAACACACGCAAAAGATTCAGGATTATGCCTTCAAACATGGCCACGCCCGAAAACGTCATGGACTGCGGCGGGAACCGCAGCGCCACGCCGCTTTCGCACGCACGAAAACTAATCTTCAGCCCAACCCCGCTTCAAAAAAAACGCGCCGGCATTTCTGCCGGCGCGTCGGGAAAAACTTCACGTTCAGTTGTCGAACACCTTGAACCGGCTGCCCGGGACAAACGGCGCAATGTCGCCGCCGCTGAAGCCCGTGTACGTATCCGTGTCAAACAACGGGTTGGAGATCAGGCCCGGCTTGTAGCTCTCCGGGTACACCGGATGCGGCGACAGATACTTGGTCGCGATCGGATCATACGGCGGGATCGGGAACGTGACGATTTCGTAGAGGCCCAGCCCGGTGCGCGCCATCGTGCGGTCAAACCCGCGGATCACGCCGGTCGTATAACCTTCGCCGGGCGAGTCCATGATGGCGGTCTGCTCAACCGTGCGGCGCATTTCGCCCATCCGGATGATGTCCCAGGAATTGCTGACCCCGCGGCCCAGCTTTTGTTCCGGACCGGCACAACCGGCCGCGAACAACGCCGCGCACACGGCCACAAGAGGAAAAATCATTTTACGCATACGTTTGTCAGATTGCTGTTTCCGAATTTAACCCGATTCTTCCGCTTGTAAAGCGTGTTTTATTTCAAATGCCAATGCTGCTGGACCAGCGGCCATCCATATTTGACCCCCAGCCATGCCAGCTCCGCCACCAATGCCAATACAATCAGCACCAGCAAAAGCGCGCGCCGCGCCTTCGCCCGGTCCGGGTGCTCCCAATACCAGGCCACCCACACGCTGATCTCGTACAGCACCTGCAGCACGATCCCCATGACCAGTTGCGTGAACACCTCCGGCGTCGTCAACAGCGCGCCCAGGATCAGGTTCACCACCACCATGTACCGCCGGAACGCCGCCAGCTTGCGGTAATCCAGCAACCCGATCTTCACCAGCGCCAGGATCACCACCGGCAGTTCAAAGCCGAGCCCCATGCCGATCAAAAACTTCGTCACAAAACTGAAATACGTTTCCGCCCGCCAATCCGGCACCTTCACACCCATCCAGATGGCCCACCACTCGGCGAACTTCAACGCCCGCGCCAGCACAAAGAAATAGCAGAACGCCACCCCCACCAGAAACAATCCCGACCCCACAAACGCCGCCCGCAAAACATACTTCTTCTCACGCACCTTCAACGCCGGCAGGATGAACTGCGCCAGGAAGAAAAAGATGAACGGCGAGGACAGCAGCAGCCCGCCATAAAACGCCAGGCTCATCGAGGAAAAGAACGGCGCCGACGGGTCGAGATAGATCAGGTCCGTCGACCCCTGCAGCTTCGCCTCCGCCGACGGATCTTTATCCAGATGGACCGCCAGCAGCACATTGCTCCCCACCATCACCGGTTCCAGCCGCAAGACCGTGAACCAGTTCGTGCCCAGATCGAAGCCGGCGATCTGGTTCGTGTCCAGCCGCAACGTCGTGATGGTGTTCGGCCCGAGCTGGACCAGCGCGCGATGCTCGCTGTTCACCCGCACCAGCGCCGCATGCGCCAGCGGCCATTTCAGGGTGGCCACGATCGTCGGCACCGCATACAGGCAGACGAACAGGCTCAGGCCGAGCGTGGCGGCGATCTTGATGATCAGCCAGCGGAAATCTTCGAGGTGTTCGAGGAAGGATTTTACCGGGCCGCCGCCATCATCTTCCGGGTCATCGGGGCGCGGTGGTGTTGGAGCGGCGGCCATGAGGCTGGGTTACAACCGCAGGAATCAGGCGCTTTTCGTTTCGTGCGGCGGCGTTTGCGACTGGGCCGTGGTGTTCGCCGGGGGCGCTTTCGGCGCCGCCGGGGCCGGCTGCTCCGTTTCGATGGAATCCACCACCTCGCGCGAGGCCTTCTTGAACTCATTGATGCCCTTGCCCAGCCCCTTCGCGAACTCAGGAATCCGCTTCGCTCCGAACAGCACGAGAATCACCACCAAGACAACGATCATCTCGCCGGTTCCTAATCCTAAAATGGCCAGCATTGCATTCATAAATAAGTATCGGTCTACTCCCACAAAACTACGCCCGCTTGCCCACATAGTAAAGAAGCAAAAAGGCGGCCTCAGGTTACAGCGCATATCTTGACCCCGCTTTAAATCCCCAAGCATTCGTCATCCGTCCCATCCGTCCCATTCGCCCTCGCCACCCGTCACCCGCCACTTTCAAATTGGCTTCGTTCTGTAATTTTCCCCTACCCGCGCCAACCCCCTGCCGCGCGCCATAAAATAACATAAAACATTAACTATGAGTTACTTGCTATATTTTTGACAGCCCATCAAAGCCCCTCCTGAGGCCCCATAATTTGGCTTCGTTTTGGCTTCGTTCTCCCCACCCATGCCGTCGGAGTCCGAACGCCGATTCGGCAAGTTGGCGCTCATTTCACCCGCCGCACCCGCAATCGCGCAGCGTTTGGATTACGGTCGCTTCAGCGCCGCTTTCCCACCACCAACCCGCGATTGCCAAATCCACCGTCAAGGCGCACAGGGTTCACGCTTGCAAACCTGTCTGCCTGCGCAGCCGGCACCTTGAGGCATGGCCAACCATGGCGTACGGCGTACGCACCAATTATTACTGACACTGCGCCAGGTCCGAAAACATCATGGACTGCGCCGGCAAAGCGCAGCGGCGACGGCGCTTTCGAGCGGACGCTCCCGGTAGTCCTTTCAACCCGGCTGGCGCGCACCAAAACACATCATTCCTGCCTCCATGGTTTATGCCAGCCCCATTCCTGAAAAAACCGCCGCGTCCCGTCCCCCGGAGCGCGGCTGTGTCTCGCAACCGCAGGATCAGCCGCCGCGCGTCCACCAGCTCTGTAGCAAAGATCAAAAATCGATGCGCAGCTCCTAGTCGTGCGTTCCCGTCTACCCAACGCGGTTCCCTCGCCCCTCGGCGGGGAGAGGGTTAGGGTGAGAATTCCCCCAATAAAAAAAGGCCGCGATTGCTCGCGGCCTTGAAAGATTATCCGTCAGCAGATTACAGCGCCGTCTTCTGATGGCACAGGATGAATTCGCCCCGGCGGTTCTTGCTCCAGGCCGCTTCGTCATGGCCGGTATCAGCCGGCTTGTCCTTGCCGTAGCTGATGGTCTGAACTCGTCCTGCGTCAATGCCGGCGCTAACCAGCGCCTCGCGCAATGCCAGCGCCCGGCGTTCACCGAGCGAACGGTTATATTCTTCCGTACCGCGTTCGTCGCAGTGACCTTCAATCAGCATATAGGCGCTCATGTCCGATTTCAGCTTCTCGGAAACGATGATCAGCTTGGACTCTTCCTTGGACAGGACCGCTGCGCTGTCGAACGCGAAATGGACAGTCTGGTCGGCCAAAGTGGCGCGATCTTGATCCATGGTGGACGGATCCCAGCGTTTATTTGGATCGTACGCAATCGTGCCCGGGCCGTTGTTTACGGTACCTGAGCCGGGACCATTACCGTCACCAACCAGACCACCGGGCGGTAAGGTGGGCGGAAACTGATCACCCCCAACCGGTGGATTGTTATGCCCCGGCAGCTTTGTGATTCCACCGCTAAACCCCTTTTTGCAACCCGTCGTGGCCAGCATCGCGACCAGCGCGATCATCAGGGGTAAAATAATTTTGTTCAGTTTCATAATGTCTCTTTCTGTTTGGTTCGAACTTTTTTTGTAATTGGTTAAAAATCATTGGTGAGAAGCAGGCAATTCTGGAGTCATCTCGCCCAAGCGGGTTGGGAATTACTCCCCGCCGCTCGACGACAATCCTTGTACTGTTTGGTGAAAACGTCAAGCACAGACAATGTCTGATGCCCGTTGCTTCCCCGGTTGAAAACCAGCGTCCGCGAGTTCGCCGACCAGCTCGGGTTCTGCCCCGCCACCAGCACCACCGGATTCATCGAGCCCCCGTCCGCCGGCATCACGCAGATGTCAAAATCCCCCGCCTGCCGCGTAAACGCTATCCATTTGCCGTCCGGCGACCAGTCCGGCTCCGTCGGGTTCGCCGCCCCGGCCGTGTTCAGATACTGCACCGCGCCGCCGTCCGCCGGCACCTTCGCCAGCCGCCGCCGCTCCGCCTTCTTCGTCGCAAAACAAATCCAGCGCCCGTCCGGCGACCAGCACGGCGAGGAATCCTCCAGCCCGCTCGTCAGCTTCTTCAGGCCCGTGCCGTCCGCGTTGCCCACCCACACGTTCGGGCTGCCGCTCTTGCTCAAAACCATCGCCACCCGCGTGCCGTCCGGCGACACCGCCGCGCTCGTGTTCAAGCCCGAATACCCCGCGATCACCCGCCGCTGGCCCGTCGACAAGCTGTGGAAAAAGATGTCCGGATTGCTCCGCGCATAGCTCGTGTAATACAGCGCCATGCGGCCCGGCACCCAGGCTGGATGCGCCACGATCGTCGCATCCGACGTCACCGCCTGCGCGCCAAACCCGTCGAAGTCCGCCACGTAGATCTCGCCATTCCCGCCCGGGCTCTGCGACTTGAACGCGATCTTCGTCCCCCCGATCGGCTTCAGCGCCGTCGTGGCCTGCACGATGTCATCCGCGAACGCATGCGCCTGCCGCCGCAAACTCGCCCCGTTGTAGCTGCGCGAGAAAAGCACCTTGCGCGCGTACTTGTCCGTCACGCTGCCCACCACCGTGCCGTTGTCCGTGCCTTTGATGACGTACTGCGCCGCCTCCGGCGACACAAACGAATAACCCTGCACATACAAATCAAATTTCAAAACCTCCGCCGCCTCGCCGGTGAAACCGGTCAGCGAAACGGGGATCGGTTTCTGGCCGAAGGCATCCACCGGACGTGTGATTTTAATTTCGTCCTGATTAGTCTGTGCCTGCGCAAAATTTAATGCGATGGCTGCCAGGAAAACTGGCAATCCGGTTTTGATTGAAGGGAAACAATTGATTTTCATCCGCTTGATTTTCTGGCTTGGGGGTTAAAATTGATGATAAACGTTCGTTCTTTTTCGGTCGCGCCTTCAGGAAACGGTGCAACGAAATCCACCCGGTCGAGGGCCCTTTGCACGCTGGCATCCACCTTGGTCTCGCCCGAGCGCTCGATGATGCGGGACGAAACCACCGTGCCATCACGGCTGATGACCACGCTGACCTTGGCGTTGACCTCGTCACTCACCATGTCGTCCGGCGGCGTCCATGCCCGGTCATAAATGCTTTTCACGACACTCGCGTAATTCGCGTAGGACACGCTGCTGGTTCCAATCATCTGCACCTCGGTCGCAGAGGATGCCTTTGTGGAGATGTTTCGCATGGCCGTTCGAAATGCGTCGGCTTTTTTCTGTGCATCGCGTTTGGCCTTCGCCGCCGCAGCGGCTTCGGCGGCCTTGGTATCATCCACGACCTTCTTTTGGTCAAGCTTGGCCGGGGTCATATCGGGTACGACCTTGTGGTTCTGCTTGGGCTTCGGCGGCGGGACTTCAATCTCCGGTTTGTCCGCCGGCTTCACTTCTTCCTGCACCTTGACGGGCTCGACCGGCTTCACCGGTTCAACGGGCTTCACGACGGGCGTGGGTGGTGGCGGCGTGGGTGTTGGAGTTGGGTCCACCGGTTTGACTATGGGAGTCGGTGGCGGCAACTGTGCGCTTTTCACACCGCTGCTGAGCGCCGCATCAATCAAATTTGCCGGGATCACATCCAGCACCTGCGTATCATCCTGCTTCGGCTTCGACGTCACAAACCCCGAGCAAAGCACCACCACAACCACCAGCAGATGCGTGCCGGCGGCGGCGAAAAGGCATTTTTTTTGCAACCGGGTCATTTGGGTGTCGGGTCGGTGCGCAGCGAGTAGCGCGTAATCCCATTCTTCTGGCAGCCATCCAGCAACTGCGCCACCAGGTCATAACGGCAATCCTTGTCCGCACGGATATACACGACCAGGTTCGGATTCGTCCGCGAGTCCTGCGCGAGTTGCGAAATGATCTGCCCCAGCGCCACCTGCCGCGCCTCGAACTTGTAAACGCCGGTATTGGAAATCTCCACCGTCTTGATATCGTTCTTATTCATGGGGTGATCCGTGTGGCCCCCGCGCGGCAGCTTCAACTCGATGCTCTGCGTCAGCAGCGGCGTCGTGATGATGAAGATGATCAGCAGCACAAACGCCAGGTCCAGCAGCGGAGTGATGTTGATATCACTCAGCGTGACCAGATGACTGCGTTGTGAAAAACGTCTCATGCAATCTTACATCAGTTAAACTCGCTATTGGCACCGCGGCGGTAGGGCGCGTGGCCAGTCCGGCTCGGACCTCCGCGCGCGCCGCTACTGCCAACCAACGCGCGCTGGTTCACCGCGACGATGCGCAGAAATGACGCGCCCTGCCAGACATTCAAATCTTCAAATTGTTTTACTGTGGCCATTATTCAAAACCTGCAACTTTCAACCTGCAACTTACTCGTCCTTCAAAAATTCCGTTTCCATGTTGGAAACCAGTTCCTGCGCGAAATTGTCCAGTTCCACCGTGAACGTGCGCAGCTTGTGCACCAGCCAGTTGTAGCCAAACATCGCCGGGATCGCCACCAGCAGGCCCGCCACCGTCGTCACCAGCGCGGCCGACACACCCGGCGCCATCACCGCCAGTGAAGCGCCCGTGGGCGATTGCGCGATGCCCGCAAACGTGCTCATCACCCCCCAGACCGTGCCCAGCAACCCCATGAACGGCGCCCCGCTCACCGCAATTGCCAGGAAAATCAGGCTCGACTCCAGCTTGAGCGATTCCTTCGCCACCACGTTCTCGATCGCGCGCTTGATGTGCTCCATGTTCTTGAGGCTCACCTGCTGCTGGGCGCGTTCACCCGTCGGCCCGCGCAGGCGCAGGTCGAGCTGCCGGCAGCCCGCCTGATAGACCACGTACAGCGGACAGCCGCTGACCTCCAGCTTGCGGTCATACATCTCCAGCACCGTCTTCTGCGAGGTGAATTCCTCCCGGAACAGGCCGTTCAGCTTCAACGCCCGCAGCATCTGGATGACCTTGTAGATCATGATCCACCAGATGGCGATCGAACCAAGGAACAGCAGGACGATGATGACCTTGGCTTCCGGTCTCGCCTGATCCCAAACGTAAAGAAGCTCCACCTGCTTGGTAGCCGCTCCGATGAGTGCAATAGATAACCCGCTCATAAAAAAATCTGACTTGGTGGTGAGGAACCGGTTTTGGCCAAGTAGCGGAACTCCGAGCATTACGTCCGCCGACGCAGATTATCAATCGCCACCGCGCAAAATGCAAAATCTTTTTACGAAAAAATTCAGATTATGCCATGACCTGAAGCCCAGGCAGGGACAGCGCGCCGCGCTTGGTGGCGTTTTTCGCGTTGCGAAAAACCCGTCGCCGGGCGCACCTTGGCACCGTTCATAAAAGCCGGTTCGCGGAACTTCCCGGCTCCGCCGTAGGGCAGGCTTTCCAGTCGCCAGTTCCGGGCCCCGGTCGGACGGGCTCCCCTTGCAAGCCCCAGGTCCAGCCGCACCCGCGTCAAGCGACGGCAAAACCTGTCGATTGCCCCATTGCTTCCATCTTTCAAAACCGGCGCCGCTCGCCACCTCCCGCTCAACCCGCCGCCTCCGGCCTCCCTCGCCTCCACGGAGTGGAGGATCAGCGACAGCGGCATGGTTGAATCCATCAGCCATCCCCACCACCAGCCAACCCGGAGGCGGTATCCCGCCGCTCAAAAAATTAATCCGCTTTGCCCGCGCCCGAAAATCGCTTACAACCAATGCCATGTCGCGCCCGCGCCTCATCGCCCTCCTGCTCGCGTTCATCACGCTGGCCGTCTTCCTGCCCGTTGGCAGTTTCAGCTTCGTCAACTTTGACGACAACGACTACGTCACCGACAACCCCTTCGTCAAAAGCGGGCTCACCGCCACGGACATCCGCTGGGCGTTCACCGCCTTCCATGCCGGCAACTGGCATCCCCTCACCTGGCTTTCGCACATGCTGGATTGTGATCTGTTCGGCCTGAACGCCGGCGGGCACCATCTTGTCAACGCCCTCTTTCATGCCACGAACGCGGCCCTGCTCTTCCTCCTCCTCTGGCGGCTGACCCGGCAGCTTTCGGCGGCGGCGTTCATCGCCGCCCTGTTCGCCTGGCACCCCCTCCACGTCGAATCGGTCGCCTGGATCTCCGAACGCAAGGATGTCCTCAGCACCTGCTTCGCCCTGCTCGCCCTGCTGAGCTACGTAAAATATGCGGAGCGGTCCCGGGTGCCCGCTTCCCCATCCCGGCTCCCCTATGCCTTGAGCCTCGTTTTTTTTGCCTGCAGCCTCATGGCCAAACCGATGGCCGTCACGCTGCCCTGTCTCCTGCTCCTGCTCGATTTCTGGCCGTTGAACCGCATTCCCGGCCCGGCCTTCCGCCTGCGGGACCTGCGCCGGCCGCTGCTGGAAAAAATCCCCTTCTTCCTGCTCACCACCGCCTCCTGCGTCATCACTTTCATCGTGCAAAATCGAAGCGAAGCGGTCGTCTCGCTCAGCACGATGACCCTCCATTACCGGCTGGAAAACGCCCCGGTGGCCGCCGTCAATTACCTCTTTAAATTGTTCTGGCCGGTCAACCTCAACGTTTTTTACCCGCTGCCGGACCGGATTCCCGCGCTTTCCGCCGCCTTGTCCGCGGCCCTCCTCGTCGGTATTTCCGTCGCCGCGTGGCACTGGCGCGCCACCAAACCTTACCTCCTTACCGGCTGGCTGTGGTTTCTCGGCACGCTCGTTCCCGTCATTGGCCTCGTGCAGGTCGGCGGCCAGGCCATGGCCGACCGCTATACCTACATCCCCTCGATCGGCTTTTTCCTGGCCCTGGTGTTTCTCGCCCGAGATTTCGCCATCCGGCTGCAGACGCCCAAAATCATCGCGCGCGGACTGATGGTTTTGAGCTGCACCGCCTGCATCCTCGCCACCGAAAACCAGTTGTCATTCTGGCGCAACGGCGAAGTTCTGTTCCGCCGCGCCCTCGCCATGAACCCGGCCAACGACATCGCGCTCGTTAATCTGGGCGTGGCCCTGCAAGCGCAGAACCGCACGGAAGAAGCGCTCGTCGCTTACCGGCAGGCGGAGCGGCTCGCCTCAAATCGCTACCAGATTCACGGCAACATCGGCAACCTGTTAAGTCTCCTCGGCCGCCACGAGGAAGCGCTCCAGGAATATGGCGCCGCCCTCGCCCTCCGCCCGCAAAGCTCGCTCATCCGCGACTCCTACGGCACCGAACTGATCGCTCTGGGCCGCTATCCGGAGGCCTTGCCGCAATTTCAGGAAGCGGCACAGCGCGACCCCGCCCTCGCCGATCCCCACCTCCAGGCCGGCAAGGTCCTCTTTATGCAGGGCCTGGATGCTGAGGGCATAAAAGAATTCCAGACCGCGCTGCGCCTGGACCCGGACAACTACCAGACCCTCGCCACCGTCGCCCATTACCTGGCCGCCAGCGACAACCCCGCCATCCGCGACGGCAGAAATGCGCTGCCCCTGGCGCTCAAGGCCAACATAGTATCCCATCAGAACCAGCCCGTGGTGTTTGATATCCTCGGCATGGCCCTCGCGGAAAACGGTGATTTCACCAACGCCATCACCTGCGCGCAAAACGCCCTTGAACTCGCCACCACCGTGCAGTTGAAGCACACGGAGCAGATCCGCGTGCGGCTGGAACTTTACCGCCAGAACCTGCCGTGGCGGGAATCGTTCCGCGCCACCAACGCCCCGGTAAAAAATTAACGCCGGCCTTGTCTGGCCGTTAAACTTAATCTTGGCACCGCAGCAGGACAAAATCAGCCCTGCCTGCCAACCCCTCGCATCATGGACTGCGGCGGGAAGCGCAGCGCCACGCCGCTTTGGGCGGACGCTGCCCACCCGGATTAACACTGACCACCGCGCGCGCGAAACAGTTGCTGCAGCAACCCTCTTGCCTTTGGATATTGCCGCGCCCGGCGTTCCCAACCAATTTCCGAAGCGCGACTGTGCCCGCAGGGTCAGCCGCAGCGCGTGGTTGATCCGAAAGCTTGCGGAGGTTCCGAAGTGCCGCGCCGGTCCCGCCTCCGCGACCGGACGCGCTCCATCCCAGATTTGCATCTACCCGCTCTAGTCGTTGTCATCCGTGGCTTTCACCGCCCAGGCCGGATACGGCGCCTGCGGTCCCTTCATCGCGCGCCACAAAATCTGGTTGAACACGTCTTCCGGGCACTGGTCTTCCTTGTCCAGCGGCAGCCGGGCGGAGACGATCGCGTCCTTGCGCAACTGCGCGTCCTTCACCTTTTTTGCCGGCGGGTTCACTTCGTCCAGCGGCACGTTGTTCGTCAGCGCGGTGAACACCGTGAAGTCCGGCGCGTTCGTGAAACAATCAAACATCGGCGTCGCCGTCGCGTCCATCTGGTTCATCGGCGGCAGGCCCAGCACCAGTTCCATCGTCCGCAGCAGGCTCGTCTGGTTGTATTGCGTGTGCACCACCGCGCCGCGCTTCGTGTACGGGCTGATGACATACGCCGTCGTGCGGTAGCCGCTCACATGGTCCCAGCCGTTCTGCGGATCATCCTCGATGGTGAAGACGCAGGTGTTCGTCCAAAAGCTGCTGTGCGTCACCGCCTCGATGATCTGGCCCAACGCCGAGTCGTTGTCCGCCACCTGCGCCGCCGGCGTGGGCGCGCCGGCCTTGGTCCCGCTCGTGTGATCATTCGGCAGCCAGAGGATGGTCAGATCCGGAAAATTTCCGGCCGCCTCAAAATTTTTCAGGTCCGCGATGAACTGCCGGGCGCGGAACTGGTCCGGTATGTCCAGGTCCCAGCCAACCGTGTTCGTCACCAGATACGGCCGCAGCGCCTCGAGGTCCGGCTCGCAGCTGATCACCACGTCATCCGTGCCGGCCAGCAGTTGCTGGTAATAGTCCCGGAAATGCGGCCGTCCCTTGTGCCCGCCATCCTTCCAATGCGCGGTGGACGTGGCGAATTCGCCGTAATCGCGCATCGTCTTGCCGTGCGCCAGCGCGTTGTTCCAGATGAAACCCGCCGGGGAATACGCCAGCGCATCCTTGGATGCCTCGCCATCGCCGCCCGAGGGATAGCTGCGCGGGAACCCGGCAAACTCGCGCTCCAAATAATCGGTCGCGATCCCCGTGTCCGCCCATTGATGCCCGTCCGCGCTCAGCGCGCTGCAGCAATAGGTGTTGTCCAGCAGCACAAAATCGCGCACCAGCCGGTGTTCATTCGGCGTCACCCGTTCGCCGAACGCGCACAGGCCCGCGTCGCCATTGCCGGTCTCGATATCGCCCAGCACCTGGTCGTACGTCCGGTTCTCCTTGATGATGTAGATGACATGCTGGAACACACTCGGCTCACCCGCCCGTTCCGGCACCGGCTGCGCCGCCTGATTTTCGCGCGGCGGCAATTTCGCCTGCGCCAGCAGCGGATACCGCAGGTTCGCCAGCGCCGTCTGCGTGTCCGCCGCCAGCTCTTTTTCCGACGGCACCGGCACCAGCGAAAGCGAGCCGGTGTACATCTTTGAATTGTGCCCCAGGCCCTCGCCGAGGCCGGGGCGCGTCTTTTCCATTTTGTCGGTGATGTTCTTGATGTTCGCCACGTAGATTTTTCCCGCCCGGGAATCGACTGCAATGGCGCCCGGGAACCAGCCCACCGGAATCAGGCCCAGCAATTTCGACGCGCCCGGCTTGAACTGGAAAACCGCCACCGCGTTCTGCGTCCCGTTGCCGACGAACAATTTTTTGCCGGACTTGTCAAACGCCAGCGCGTTGGGCTGCGCCCCGAACAGGTCGGCCGGGTTCTGGCGGGTGCAAATGGTCTCCACGATCGCGTCCTTGCGCGTGTCGATGACGCTCAAGGAATCGCTGCTGGCATTCGCCACCACGAGAAATTTTTTGTCCGGCGACAACGCCAGCGCGCCGGCTTGCAGGCCGGTGAGGATTTCGGCCTGCCGGTCATGCGCCGGGTCGATCACCGTCACCGAACCTTCGTTGGCGATGGACCGTTCATCCGCCCGCACGAATGTGCCGCGCCCCGCCGGCCCGGTCACGCTGTCCGCCGCCGGCCGCCGGCCGCCCCGGTTGCTGACGTAGATTTTTTTGCCCGCCAGCGCCACGTCGTACGGCGCCACGCCCACGTCCCACGTCTGTAAAATCTTCCCCGTGGCGGCCTCCACCTCCGCCAGGCGGTTGGCCAGGTTCAGCGCCACGTAGAGTTTTTTACCATCCCGCGAAACCGCGATGCCCGTGGGGATTTCGTTGCTGCGTCCCGGCGCGCGGGCCGGCGGCAGCGCAATCGAAAACAGCGGCGAAACCTTCCGCTGCGGGTCCACGCCAAAAACCTTGAGGTCGCCGTTGACGTTCGCCATGTAGATCCGCGAGCCGTCCGGCGAGAAGGTCAGCCCGGTGAAGCTCAGTTGCGCCTTGTTGACCGGGTTGAGGATCTCGGCCGTCACCGGCGCCGGCGCCGCCGCCTGGTCGGTGGGAAAGGGCACCCGCTGCAAAATCTCCCCGGTGGCCGGGTTCAAGACGACCAACTCATGCGTCAGCCCCGCCGTCACCAGCAGTTTGCCGGACGGGCTCAGCGCCAGCGCCTGCGGCCTCATGCCGGGCAGTTCCACCTGCGTGCCCGCCGGCGTGACCACCTGGTTGACGGGCGTCATGAGGCCGCCGTCACGGCGGCCCACCGCGTCCGTCGTCGCCCCAAAATCTTCCGCCATTAAAAATGACGGCAGCGCCAGGCTCATCAAAACTGCGGAGACAAAAAAATTGCGGACCGAGATTTTCATGCGGGGTGAACACTAAAGGGGTTTGCCTTGATTTCAACCAAAAACACGGGCGAAAACGTCCTGGTTTGCGGTCGTAGTTTCATTGTCATCGGTTGGAAAAAGGGCGGCCATCGCTGGCCGCCCTTGCATTGAATTTAAGTTGTTCGCTGAATCCGTTCAGGGATGTGACAACCGGAAGAACATCTGCGCTGCGGTCATGTTCGTCGAGAACCCGCTCGCCGCGCCCGGGATGGTGCTATACGGCCCGGCCACATTGGTCGCGGTCTGCAGGCTGAACGAGCCATCCGCCCAGGTGAAGGTCATCGCGCCGCCGGCGGAACTGACGCCCAGCGGTATGGGCGTCACGGTGCCACCCGTCACCGCCGTGACCACGATCGATCCGTTGCTCGTCAGCGGCGTCGTGTCGAACGTAACCCCATCCGGAACCACCGTGGTGCTGAACGCCCCGCTGTAGGACCCGGCGTTGAACACCGTGAACGCGTCGCCGACCTGCAACGCCGCACCGATGTTCGAGACGACCAGTGTGCCGCCATAGGCCAGCGCGCCGCCCGGGAAAACAATCTGATCCGCCAGCGGCGAACCGCCGTTGCGGTTGATCTTCAGGATGTCCGTGCCGGCCAGGCTCGCCAAATTCACAAACGTCAGCGTGCCGAAGGTCGAAGTCGTGCCGGGGGCCAGCGTGCCATTGACCGTGGCCGCACCATTGATCGTGCCGCTGCCGGTCACCGCGCCCAACCCGCTCACCGTGAACGTGCCCGTGCCGCCAAGCGTGCTGCCGGGGGCGATGGCCAAGGTTGAATTGTCTGCCACTGTCCAGTTGAGCGCGCTATTCATCGCCGCCCCACCGGTGAAGGTTTGCGTGCCCGCTTTGACCAGGTTGATCGTACCCGTCCCAAGAATCGTGCCGGCCGTCAATGAAACATCCCCGCTCGCATTGATTGTGCCGGTTCCCGCGCCGCTGCCCACATTCAGGCCGCCGCCGGTGACCACCAAGTTTCCGCCCAAGTTGATGATGGGCGAACCGGTGCCGTTGGAAAGGGTGTTTGTCCCGCCCTGCACCATCCAGTTGCCGGCGATGTTGATCGTCTCGGCGCTGCTGCTGCCGAACCGGAACTCCCGGGCACCGGTGGCCATCACCGTCAGATTGCCGTTGATCGTGGTCAGCGCTCCGACCAGGTTGATCGAGGCGCCTTGGGCCGGGCAGTTCCAAACAAAATTATAAAACGCCTGCCCCGTCAAACCGGACGGCGGCCCCGAAGCGACAGTTTGATTGGTGATCTCGCACGTCGAACCTGCCTTCCAGGTGGCGAACGGAACGAAACCGGCCGAAGCCACATTGTGCTGATATTTGCCGCTGGATTCGTAAACGATGACCGCGGAATTGCTGGTCACCATCGCCACCGAGGCGCTCACATCGCCAAACACATCCAAGTCCGTGCTGGCGCCGTGGTTGATGGTCAGCACTGCTGTCGTCACGATTTTGCCACCCGCATCCACCGTCACCTGATCCGCCGTCACTGGTGCCGCCACGGTCACTGTATGGCCGGTCAGGATCTCAATGGTGTCGCTGAAGCTGGTGGGCGTCTGGCCGCTGATCGCATCCACAAAGCCCGTGCCGGGGTCGATCTGCCAGGTGGTGAAGTCACCCCAGTTGCCGCTCTGTTTGGTGCGGTATTTGGGCACCGGATTGAAGGTGATGCCGCCCGACACACCCGTTTTCGAATTGCCATCCGTCGCCGTGATCGTCGTCGTCTCCAAAACGCTGTCCGTCGCGCTCGTCCCGTTCGTGCCGTTGACCAGCGTCACCGGATTCACGGCCAGGACCACGTTGCCCGAAGCGCTGGACAGCGTCACCGCCGTCGAACTGTCCGTCGTGACCGTGTTGCCGCTGGCATCCAAGGCCGTCACCGTGACATTAAACGGCACCCCGATGACCTGCGTTGAACCGGCGGCCACCGCATAATGATCAATTGCACCCGGAACCACGTTGAAGCTCGAACTCGCCTTGCCTCCGATCGTTCCGTCCGTGGCCGTGATCGTCGGCGATTCCACCTTCTTCAAGGTGATGCTGGCCGTGCCCACGCCGGCGCTGAAACTGACCGTCGCGGGATAAATGGGGCTGCCGGTCGGTCCGCTGAAGGTGATGCTCTTTACGCCGGTATAACCCGCGTTCACCGTCGTTCCGTCAGTCGTGGCCGTCAAGGTCACGCTGAAGGCGGTGCCCGCAGTTTCATCGGACGCACCCCCTGAATTCGCCGAACCCTCGCCCGGCAAGGTCACCGTGATCTTGGGCGTGCCCACGGCCAGGGTTTTCACCGTGATCGTCGAAGAATTGCCGCTCACCCCGCCGCCATTGTAGGCGCGCAACCGGTAAAAATAAACCGTGTTGGCCGTCAAACCGCTCACACTGGTCGTCAGCACATTGCCCACATCCAGGCTGTTGTAGCCGGACAAAATCGAACTGAATCCGCTGTCCGTCGCCACATCCAATTGATACCCGGTCGCCGTGCTGGCGGCATTCCAGCTCGCCGTGAAATCATTCGCGTTCGTCACCGCAGCCGCGTTCACCGTCGGCGCGGGCGGGGCGGGTGGCACCACGGCGCCGTTCACGATCAAATCACTCGTCCCGCTGGTTTGATCATTAAAACCCCAGGTGCCGGAGGTGCCGGTTGCCCCCCAGCTCACCACGCGAAATGTTATGGTCGTGCCGGAGGCCACATTTTGCAGGTCAGAGATCCCGGAAAGATCAATGGCCGCCTGCGGATTGCCCGTGCCCGACGTCACCGTGCCGTACGTGATGGCGCTGCCGATATCCACAAACGAACCCGCGCCGATTTGATACTGCCATATTCCCGTCGTGGGCCCCGTGCTCGAACGCCGGATGTTGTAGGCGGCGATGCCGCTGACCGAAGTCGTATAGCCGCTCACCGCCGTGATGCTGAACGTAGCAAAGTTATTGGCGGTGATGGCCGCGGCTTCCGTGGTGCTGGAAGTGCTGAAACCGCTCTGCCCCCATTCCTTGGCCGTCGTAACCAGCGTCATCCCGGTTCCCTTCGTCAATCCCACGATCGTCACATTGGGATTTTTTGCCGTTTCCGCTTGCGGACTCGTCTGGCTGCCTAAGGTGTAAGTGGAAAAATCCCACTTCACGATTTGCGCGGCCCAGCTTGCGGAGCCGGTCAAAACCAGCAGCACCGCCCCCGCCATGACCACCAGACGCCGCCACCCACATTTAAGCGGGGCTTCCGTTTTTGCAGGGTTTAGCTTGTTCATGACGCGCGTTCGCTGCGGTTTCATCCAATGGTTTTTCATGGTAGTATTGGTGTCTAATGTGTTTCGGCCCGACGGCAATCAACACCTCTCCCCTGAAAGATGAAAAGCAGCCAAGGTTCCGTTTTGTTGCGTTCGAATTTTTTGCTCCTTTTTAACTTCGCTCCGACTAAATTTATCTTAACTTTTGCCGCCACCCCTTTCAAGAGGAATTCTCAAATAATCCGCTAAAAAACGAAAAACAAATTCGCCCATCCTCGATCTGGTGGCCGACTGCAAAG
This sequence comes from Verrucomicrobiia bacterium, assembly GCA_031290985.1. Taxonomy (GTDB): domain Bacteria; phylum Verrucomicrobiota; class Verrucomicrobiia; order Limisphaerales; family UBA11358; genus UBA11358. The sequence goes on from JARLJW010000064.1 coordinate 93,277, forward strand.
TCCCCGTACGCCAGTACCCCGTTGCGCAGGCATCTTGCCGGCGAGTTCCGGCGGCATCCCGCCGCCAGAAGTTCCATAGCCGACTGGCCATTCTCCATCTTCGATTCTCCATCTTCGATTTGGTGGCCGTACACTATACCCCGGGCGGCTCTGGATTCTGACTTCTGTCACTTGATTCATATTTTTAAAAATTCTATGGTCGGATTTAGCCGGATTTAGCCGGATAACCATCCATTCCAGCGCCCTCGAACCACCCGCCAAGGTGAGTTTGTAGCGCTGCGATATAATGGCCCGTCCGGCGCGGACCCCGCGCAGCGGGCCCGTTGTGACTTCGCCATTCCACCGCCCACGGAGATCCCGCATCCTGCATGCCGGGATATTGAAGCTTGGAGCTTCTCTGGAGCTTGGACGCTTGGTCCTTGGTGCTTTTCGATATTCGTCATTCAACTTCGCCCCCATTTTACCACCGCCCAAAAAATCCTTCATTGCGAATAGATTGCGATTTATTGCGACTTCATTCCGACTTCATTCCGACCACTCCCAATCATCCTCGCCCTCGAAGGTGGAGTTTGTCGCGCTGAGACACAATGGCCCGTCCGGCTTCGGACTGGCCCGTTCGGCACGGACCGCCAGCCCATCGCGTCATGGACTGCGGCGGGAAGTGCCACGCCCCGCCGCTTTCGGCGGACGCTGACCACCCGAATTAACCCTGACCACCGCGCGCACGAAAGCGGCGCTGAAGCAACCGCCTTCCAAACGCTGCGCGACCGCCTTGCGCTTGCAACCGCGCGCAGCGTCTGGACTGCGTGCGGTTTACCGCCGCTTTCGCCCGCACCGACGATGACCGCATGGCCGCATCATTCACTCGTACCAAGTTCAACCACCCGCTCCGCCCCTTCCCCAATTCACTAACTCACAAATTCATTAACTCACAATTGCCAAAAAACCGCCATGTAGCCGCTACATCTGTTTTTTGGAAACGCTGGCAACTATGGCAGTTAAACTTAATCTTGGCACAGCGGAGGTAGGGCGCGTCGCTCCGCGCGCGCCGTCGTGTTAAACCCGAACGCGTGGGTTGGCAGGCGGCGACGCGCACGGAGTGATACGCCCAGCCTGCGCCAATCATGCCTTGAACAGCTATGGCCTCAGCGCATTGGCAGAATTGACGTAATCCCCAAGGCTCAAACCCGAAGTAAAATAAAACCGGCGACCCTTCGCATTTCCAGAACACCTCGAAATAAAAAGGGCGGCCATCGCTGGCCGCCCCAAAATTGAAATATTCCTAAAAATGGCAGATCAGGAATTTGCCTGCCGATGCTTCTGCGCTTCACCCCGATCTCCGGCGCTATTGCGGGGCGCCCGAGAAGGGATACCAGTACACGACGCGCGGCGTGGCCCACTCAAGCGTCGAGCTGTTGTCTTCCGCCGTTGTGCGGATGAAATCCGCGTGTTTAAACGTGCCCGCATGACCATCCGCCAGCCCCAGATTGGCCCGGGTATTATGCCGCGCCGGGGTGTAAACACCCGAACTCGATGGATAAGAGTCCTCCCCGCCTTCAGTGAACGTCACCGTATCACTCGGTCGCACGCACTGGCTGCGTTTGAACACCGCCGCCCCGTTGGGATCCATCCGGTTGTTGAAATTGTACATGAAAAATGGCGTGGTCACCGTCGGGGTGGTGGTCAGGTTCGTGACCGTGCTCGGGCAGGTGAAAATTCCTTTGCTGTCCCGCACCGGCGGTTTGCCCTGCTGATACAGCTCCGCCAGCTTGAGGGTACCGATGTACGGCGTCGTGCTGTTATACCACGCATTGGCATTGTAACCCGTGGTGATGTCCCCGGTGGAACCTTCATAGGGAAAAATCTCGGCGTTGTCATCCTCATACATGAAGAACGAATAGCCCCATTGCTTGACGTTGTTCAGGCAGCTAATAGTTTTGGCCTTGTCCTTCGCCTTGGCCAGCGCCGGCAACAACATGGCCGCCAGAATCGCGATGATCGCTATGACCACCAATAGTTCAATGAGCGTGAACGCGCGACCCTTCTGGCCACACGTCGTTTGACGTAATTTTTTCAACAGCTTTTTGCTCCTTATTCCAAGCCGGCCTCGCGAAATGCGAGTCACCAGCCTGAGATTTGCAGATAATTTATTCCATTTGCGCGCGGTATGCCAGCAGAAACTGCTTTTTTTGACTGCTTTTGTAGACAAAAGGGCGGCCATTGCTGGCCGCCCTAAAGCTTGTGTTTTACCGGCTTTACTGACGCGGATAATGGTAGCCTACATCCGGCGGGTTGGTGTCGGCATAACCGCCATCCTGCGGCGCGTAGGTGGTCATCGCTTGAAGTTCCGATAGCAGGCCGGCATCAATCGCCGTTGTGCCCGCATCACGATAGGGGCTGTCCGTCGCCAGGTAGAAATTACCGTTGGTGGCGGTTTGGAAAACACCCGAATCGCTGGTCAAAACGGCGGTGTTATAGGTTTCGTAATCACTGATTTCTGAGAATGGATATTCAAAACTGCTGATGCCCGGCACATTTGCCAGCAGGCAATTGACAAGCACCAGTGAACTGCCGCCGCCATCGTTCGGCGCGCTGAAGAAATCACAGTTGTCCAAGGTTGTGTTTTCAGCGGTGGCGCTGGTGTCAGTGCAGGGCAAGACCGTATCGATGTTCGCAAAAAGGCAGTTTTGAAAATCAATTGAAACGCCGCCACCTTGAATGAAACTCCAGCAATTGGTGGCTTGCACGTTAAAAAGCACCAATGAATTTCCCAGCCACATCAAGTCATAGCCATCAAAACCAATGGCCTGGCCTTGGTAAGCAAATGAAAGATTGCTCAAATTAAACACCGTGCCGCCTTCTCCCCGCAAATTAAGGGGGCCGCCATAATCGCTGGGGCTGCCGGAGCTTCCCGGAATGATGACCCCGACCGAGTCATCATCTTTAACGGTGAAAACCGCAGGATTCGTTGGACTTGTCGCACAAATCAGGTTGGTCCCGCTAATGGTGATGCCATAGCCCGAATATTTGATTACGGAGCCGCCTTGGATTGTGGTGGTGCCGTAGAGGGTCACCGGCGCCGTGACGTAGTATGTCCATCCTGAGGCAAAAGTATAATTCGTTTGATCAGAATCCAAGGTTATGAGCTGGTAGTTACTGAGGGAGAAGATCTCCCCCAACCCATTTGTGCCGCTGGAGCTAGTACCATAGAAAGTTTGGCCGGACAAAACGAGACCTTCATCAAATGACCAACCACTCGCAATATCGGCAAGAACAGTGAAACCCGTTCCGTCCGTATTAATTCTGAAAACAGCCCCGCCAGTTATATCACTGTAACACGTACCGTAGATCATATTGCTGGACAATATAAGATCGTGAGCATCACCGAAATCGCCGCTAAAATCACAAAGCTTGGTAAAACCAGTTCCATCTATATTGACACTGAAAAGTGTTCCCATACCATAAACGCCACCATCAGACGCCGCACCATATAAAGTATTTCCAGATACGAGCAACTTCTGGCTCGGATTGGCCCCATCGCTGTTGGTAAAAATGTAAGGGCCAGGGTAAACACCATAACCGGTTAACCCAGGAAAAGCGTGCAGCACTTGAAAACCTGTTCCATCCGTGTTGATTCTGAACACAGTCCCATGTCCTTGTAAATAAGGATCGCCTCCCATGCCACCGCCAACCGTTGTTCCATAAAGCACGTTGCTGGACAATATCAAACCACTCGCTGGATTAACTCCATCTAGGTTGGTATTGAAATCGCCAAGTGATGTAAACAAATGGAGGTCGGCAAAACCCGTTCCGTCGGCATGGATTTTGAATACGGTCCCACTATTACCGTAACCGCCACCATATGTTATCCCATATAGCGTATCACCTGCCAGCACCAAGGATCCCCTAGGATGAGATCCATCAGCACCAGAAAAATTATGAAGATTCAAAAAACCTGTTCCGTCCGTGTTCAAACTGAACACGGTGCCGACCCCGGAAGCGCCACCGTTAAAAGCGGCTCCATAAAGTGTATTGTCCGACAATGTCACCCCTGCAAAGATATAGGCTCCATCGGAGTTAGGCCCTTCAGGATCAGCTGAAAAACTATAAAGCTGCATAAAACCGGTTCCATTCTTGTTTATTTTCCAGATAGTTCCTGTCCCGTCACTGGTAACATTTATTTCAGTATTACCATTTGGGGAAACCCCGTAAAATGTATTGCTGACTAGTATCATGGGACCTGGCCCCCTATCAGCAATCGTGAAATCGTGAAGATCTGTCACCAGTGCATGGGAGTTGTTTGCCGTCAAGGCGAGGATGACCACCAGCAATTGAATCAGCCTGGAAGCATTAGGCGCCAGCTTGAAGTATCGCGATTGATTCACGGCGGATGTTTTGACCCACCTACCCGCCCGGTTCAGTTTTTGCCACGCTGCCAAACCCGCCGATTGCCATTTGTCCATATTCATTTTTCCACCTGTTCCTTTCATTGTGTCTGATTGAGAAGCTCAATCAAAACAATAAAACCTTATCAAAGCCCAAAATGGTTTCAACAAAAATCCGGTTACAAATCCGTCACGGAAAACCAAGAAAATAAAATCCGCTTTTGCGGTTCGCCAAACAAAAAGCGCCTGCCTTTCAGGCACCAATTCTCTTCCAGTGTTGCTGGCGATGGGGCGTCACGACAAACTTGGAAACGCTGCGACCCATGACCGGTCAATCCCTATGCGGATCCCAATAGATATCTGCGTTTCTCGCTTCTTCGCGGTTGCCTAGTGATTGATAGCCGTTGGTCACATAGGAACAACTGTAGTAGGCTCCGTGCCCGTCCAAAAACCCGATGATGCCGCCTTTGTTGCTATGGCGCGTGGGGAAATAATCACAACGCGCCGCCGGATAAGTGCCGCTATTACGCCCACCCTCAAGGGTGGGACTGAATTTGGCGTCAAACATGAACACTTGGGCGGTAGGCATTGGGATACTGCCCATTTTGACAGCGTTGGGCCAGAAAGGGCCATTGTTAATCACACCATTTTTTATATCGGATTTGAGTTTAAGATCCAAATCCATGACATAAGAAAAGACGCCATACGCGCCGCCTTGGAGGAATCCGGTTGTGATGTCGTCTTGAGAAAATTGGGCCGCCGGACACATCCACATTTTGCCTTTGCCATTGCCGGGAAACGGAAATTTAGTCTGAACATTGGCTCCCAGTACTGAATAGTAAGAACTCAACGGTTTATCACCCATGAGCTGTGGTAAAACATTAAACCAAGCCACCGGATCCATCGGGCTCCCGGCTCCGGTCGTGTTGGAGGTATCTGCCGCGTATTGACCATAGCCGGTACTGGTGGGCATCATGGTCCCGTCGCAAGGTATGAAGTCGCCATTATCAGCGCCATAAATTTGTTGCGCGATTGCCCATTGGTGGGTGTTCGAAATGCAGTTTGCCGTTCTGGCTTTTTCCTTGGCCTTGGCCAGCGCCGGCAGCAGCATGGCCGCCAAAATCGCGATGATGGCGATGACCACCAGCAATTCAATAAGCGTAAAAGCTCGGCGCATTTTGCCGGCATTTTGGGTTGTCTTCATAGTTTTGGATTCGGATTAATCCGCATAGACAATCGTCTTTAATTCCTTTCGCCAACTTTAGGATAACGGGCCGTTAAAATCAAGGATTGTGAACAAGTTTTTCCGGTTTTCTACGTCACAGTTTGGTCACAGTTTGACACCTTTTTTCCCGGCGCATCTTGACGCTATCCTTGAAAGCCGGGGTGAGATTTCCCCAAACCAATTTCGCGCATTGATCCCATGAACCAAGACGCCATCTTTTTGCCAAGACGCGGCAACCGCTTCTCCCTCTCCCCGGGGGAGAGGGTCGGGGTGAGGGCGAGCGTAAAACAAATTGTTTCAAGCGCTTACATCCGCATTAAGACTGTTTATTCCCTCCGTTTGACTCAGCAGGTTCATGGGGAGAGCCAAGGATTCCCGGTTCCCGGACAGGCGGGACGCCTGGGCTACGGGGGCGGCCAGCCCACGGCTGAAAATAGCACAGGCGTCCCGCTGCTCTGTAGAAACCTTGCACCGAGTTCAGTGTTTCTTCAAAAACCGGCGGCTTCCAATATCTCCTGCAGCGGCAAAACGGACTCCCTCTCCCAGCGGGAGAGGGCCGGGGTGAGGGAGAACGCGCCGCTTTCCATCGATACCCCCCGCTTCGCCAGTAAGCTTTCTACAAAGCTGCGTCCCGCCTGCACGGAATTAAGAACCCTGTCAAGACGCCCTTTTTCCCCGCCTTTGCCATTGAAAAAACCGCCCATCACCGCATCATACCGCTGCCATGCAGGCGCGTGACCCACAATTTCGCAACCATTGTCTGATTTACGCCGGATTGGCGCTCATCACGCTCGCCCTGTATCTCCCCGCCCTCCGCCATGGCTTCGTGGAATACGATGACCAGCAGTACGTGACGGAAAACCCTCATGTGCAGGCCGGTTTGACCTGGCCGGGGTTCGTCTGGGCCTTTGGCTTTCACGCCGGCAACTGGCATCCGCTGGCCTGGCTCTCGCACATGCTGGATTGCCAGATCTTCGCCGCGCGCGCGGGCGGCCATCACCTCACCAGTATCCTCCTGCACACCAGCACCACGTTGCTGCTCTTCGCCGTCCTGCGGCGCATGACCGGCGGCCTGTGGCGCAGCGCGGCCGTCGCCGCCCTGTTCGCCTGGCATCCCCTGCATGTGGAATCCGTCGCCTGGGTGTCGGAACGCAAGGATGTGCTGTGCGCTTTTTTCTGGATGCTCACCCTGTGGTGCTACCTCCGCTTTGTGGAAAAAAAATCGGCGGCTCGCTACCTGCTCACGCTGGGATCATTCGTCCTCTGCCTCATGGCCAAGCCCATGGCCGTGACGCTGCCATTCGTCCTGCTGCTGCTGGATGCGTGGCCGCTCGGAAGAGTGACGGGAGATGGGTGGCGGGTGGCGAACCTCCGCCGGCTGCTCGTGGAAAAAATTCCGTTCCTGATCTTGTCCGCCATCGGCTGCGTGCTGACGTTGCGGGCACAGCAGATCGCCATCGTCTCCACCGCCGGCTTGACCGTGCCGCAGCGTTTCACCCACACGCTCGTCGCCTACGATCATTACTTTTGGGCCACGTTCTTCCCGCACGGCCTGGCCGTTTACTATCCCTATGTCATCAAGCTCGACCCGGGCATGGTGGTTTTTTCCGGCCTCGTCCTGCTGCTCATCACCGTGCTGGCGGTGGTCCATTTCCGGCCGCGCCCGTTTCTCCTCACCGGCTGGCTGTGGTTCCTCGGCACCCTCATCCCCGTCATCGGCCTGGTGCAAGTCGGCGACCAGGCTTGGGCCGACCGCTACACCTATCTGCCATTGATCGGCCTATTCATACCCCTCGTCTGGCTGGCCAGTGAAGTGATCAAAAGTAAAAAAGTGCTGACCCTCCTCGCCGTCATCGTTGGCGTGGCCATGCTGGTGGCCACCTCCGTCCAATTGAGTTACTGGAAAAACACCCGGACCCTCTTCGACCACGCCAACCGGGTGACGCACGAAAACTTCATGGCCATCACCATGCTCGGGAGCCAGTTGGCGAAAGAACATAAATATGCGGAAGCCATGGATGATTATCACACCGCGCTGCGCTACCAGCCCACGTTTCCCGAGGCGCATTTCTTCCTCGGCGACGCGCTGGACGAACAAGGCCGCACTGATGAGGCCATCACCGAGTATCAGCAGGCGTTGTGGTTCAAGCCCACGCAGGAGCAGACCCACATCTTTCTGGGCATCGCCCTCGGCAAACAAAAAAAATATGCCGAGGCCATCAGCCACTATCAGGCGGCGCTCGTGCTCGATCCCGATTCCGCCGTGACCCACAACAACCTCGCCCGGATTTACCACACCCAGGGGAATTTTGACGAGGCCATCGCGCATTACCAGGCCGCCATCAAACTCGATCCCAAGCTGTCGCTCGCGCACAACAACCTCGGCATTTTGCTCCTGCAAAAAGGCGGGCTCGGCGACGGCACCCGCCAGCTCCGCGAAGCCCTGCGGTTGAACCCGACGAATTCCGAAACCCAGTTCAACCTCGCCCTCGCCCTCAACCAGCAGCAGCAGTGGAGCGAAGCCGCCGGACTTTTTGCCCAAACTGTCGGCGGCACCACTGCGGACCCGAAGGCGCACTATGAATTCGCCACCGCGCTCGCCCATGCGCAGCAGACCCGCGCCGCTCTGAGCGAATACGCCAGCGCCCTGCTGCTGCAACCCGATTACCCCGATGCCCTCGCTGGTCTGGCGTGGATCCTGTCCACCGACGCGCATCCCGGGTTCCGCAACGGTCCCCAGGCGGTGCCCATGGCCGAACGCGCCTGTGAATTGACCGGGAGGAAAGATGCGGTCAAATTGAAAACCCTCGCCGCCGCCTATGCCGAGGCCGGCCGGTTCGCCGAGGCGGTGAGCACCGCACAGACCGCGAAGGATCTGGCCGCCGCCGCCGGGAACAAGAATTTGGCGGATGAATGTTCCGCCCTGCTCCAACGCTTCCAGCAATCACAACCGTGGCGCGGGCAATAATGGCAGAAAGCAGAAGCGGGCAGGCATCGCACTGCGACATGGTGGCCGGTCCGGCACGGACCAGCCACGTTGAGGCATGGCCGTCATTGACGTATGCAACAATTACGGAGGCTGCGCCGGCGCTTTCGAGCGGACGGTCCGGGTGGTGATTTCAACCCCGCTTGCGCGTGCCAAAGATCGCCCCTGCCTCAATCGTTTGTGCAGGTCGTAATTCCTTAAAAACCTTCGAGCCGCCACCTTCCCCGGCAGCCAGATCACCTTGAAAATAAAAAGGGCGGCCATTGCTGGCCGCCCTTGAATTTGAATGTCTCCGTCAGCCCGGCCGGCTTACGGGTTTGAGTTCGTGCTGCTCAAGATGTAGAACCGCGCCGGCGCCCCCGGCACCACGGCGTTCGTGCCGATGAACGTGAAGTTGTTCGTCGTGCCCACCACGTTCGTCGCCACTGATTTCCATTGTTTCAACGGCGACGCAACGTTCGTGCTCGCCAGCAGGTAATAGACGCCCGTCGCCTGCGCGTTTGTGCCGGTGATCACCACGTTGCCATTGGCCAGCGTCACGCTGCCGATGTACGGCGGCACCGTCGGGATGATTGTCGGCGGCGGATTCACCGTCACCGTGAAACTCGAACTGGCGATGTCCCCGCACGCGTCCGTGGCCACGCAGCTCACCGTCGTCACCCCCACCGTAAACGCGCTGCCGCTTGCCGGCGTGGCTTTCGTTCCGGGCGTGCTGCAGCCGCCCGTGCCGCCGAGGCTGAAGGTCACGTTCGTCGAAGTCATCCCCGACACCAGCGTCACCGTCATGTTGGCCGGGTTGGTCACGCCGATCGATGGAGCCGTGGTCGCCAGGTCCACCATCCGCGTTACGTAAATGGTGTTGGTGGCGACGGAACTGGCCGAACCCAGGATGCCGCTCACATCATACGCGTAATTCGGCAGGGTCTGGCCGGCAACATCCAGGTCCAAGTACGGGAAGACGAGGTTGAATACCTGACCGGCCGAATTGGTGATGGCCACGGTATCGTTGGCCGATGTCGAAGTGGTCGTGCCGCCGCGGGTGCCGAAATGCACATCCGGCAGCTTCACGAGCAATCCACCCAGGTTGGTGTTGGCAAAGGCGTTGTTGGTGAAGATGTTGTAACTGATCAGCCGGGCCGCCGGCAAACCCGCGATGTTGTTGCTCAGTACGGTGAAGGAAGTGAACGGGAAATTGGAGTCTGCCGTGTCCGCATACAGTTCCAAACCGCTGGTGAAACTGGACACCACACCGACAAACGAGATGACATCACCCAGTTGCGGACGGAACGTCGAACCGCCCGTCACAAAAATGTTGATGCCGCCCGACGCATCTTGCAGGTAGTAGGACGAGGTGTTGCCCGTCGTCAAATTCGTATACGTCGTCACAATGCCCGTGACCTGATACGCGATGGACGGCGGCACGTTCGTCGCCAGAAACGTCGTGGGGCTCACCAGCGTGTGCAGGTAGCCGATCGAGACCGCCGCCGGCACCTTCACCGTCAGGCCCGCGCCGGAACTCACGACCCCGTTCGGGAACACATCGTTGGTCACGGCCACCTTGTAGGTGGCGATGTTGTTGGGATTGATGTTGTCAATCTCAATGGCGGAGGTATAGCCGGAGCTGCTCACCCCGGTGGTGACCGGAATGTTGTTTGAATACCAGGTGAAACTGGCATTGCCGGGCGTGGCAATGGTTACTGAGAAGATCGCGTTCTGTCCGCTGTAAAGCACCAGGGGCTGCGGCTGCGTGGTGATGATCGGCGGCTGGGGCCGGGTGTCAATGGCCACAATAACCGGCGAACTCGTCACCGACAGCCCGTAAGGCGTGGTGACAATCACGTCGTAATAATTGGTCCCGGAATTCGACGGCACGCTGCTGAACGGCAGGATGTTCGAATTGCCGCTGGGATTTGCGACGTTATTGCTGTTTTCCCGCCATTGATAATTCAAGCTGGCCAGACCCTGACCGGCGGCCACCACGGAAAGATTGAACGAAGAACCGGGGAAATTGGTGGTCCCGACGAGGTTATAAGCAATGATCGGTGGAAGGGCATTGGTGGACCATACATTGGTGGCCGCCTCGGAAAACGTGGTCGCCACGGCAAGATTGGTGATGACGAAAACCGAGCTCCCAAAGCTGCTGGCCTGACGGAAGGCGAACGCATTTACCTGGGTGGTGCTCGCGAATCCTATGGTGTCGCTCGCGGTGTAATCAGGATCAACCGTGCTGGCGCCAGATTGGGTGATATTGATCGGGTTCACCCAGATGGTGGCCGCCTGCAGGGTGATCGGATCCAGTTCCTCCACCACCTGATAAGGCACGTTGGTGGCCAGATCCACCGGAAAACCGCCGTTCGCCGGTTGGGCTGCCAGTCCGTTATCCGTCACACCCAGACGCCACGTATTGGGCAAAACCGTGCCGTTGGTGAAAGCTTGGACGCGTCCGCAATAACCGGAACCAAGAAAACTGCCGTTGGTGGGAAAATAGCCGCTCGCCGTCCAGTTGTAAACCGGCCCGCTGTAGAAGCTGGCGAAGTAGCTGCCGGCTCCGTTCGGGAGATTCGTGCAGATCACGGTGAAACTGGCGTAAACCAGTTGCGGCGTGTTGGTGTAGCTGCTGCCGGGGGTCGTGGCGAAAAGGCGATCACAGTCGTCCTGCCGGCTGACGAGGCTGCCACCAGTGGCCTCCACATACAACCGACCGTTGTTAACAATCATGTCGGACGGCACGCCGTTGCCGCTGAACCGCCACCAAGTGGAGTTCGTGCTCGGACCAATGATGGTGTTTGTGAGGATCGCGCCATTGGGATAGTTAAAACCTTCATACCAAATTAAATCAGCGCGCACACCGATGGCGGCGAAGAGGGCGAATAGCACTAGGGCGGTTATTTTTTTCATAGACTGGTTTTTGTTTGTCGGTTCGGTTGCTCCGGGTTTTTGGTGCGGTCAGTTTATCAAAATCAAAGTTTTTACAGGTGACATTTTGGAAACGTTTGCCGGGCGGGCCCCGGCCAAAAAAGGGCGGGCCAAGGCGCAAGCCCAACGGTGCCGGATATAAAAGATACAATTCCGCCTTGTTGCATGGTGCGTGTCATTTGATCATTGGTTTTCCTTGTGCCGCTCGAAACCAATGAGGATTTCTCTCACAATCAGCCAAAACAGGCAAGCACTTTCCTTGAAAAGTATTCACAAGTTCCTCACAATCTGTTTTCAACGGCCGCAATAACCGTGAATACTCTGGTGCCAGCTAAAATCACAGACGCCTCGGTTCAAGCCGGTTAAATGACGCGCCCCCAAACCCAACCCGATCCCCCCATGAAAAAAATAATTTCCACCGCGCTCGCCGCCGCCGCCCTCTGCCTCCGCGCCGCCGAGCCCGCCGGCACCAACGCCCCCGCCAACACCAACAACGTCATCCCCTTCGTCGCCGCCAAGATCCCCGATGCCGCGCACGAACCCGTGTACATCACCAACACCGTGACCATCGCCGGCGCGCGCGTCACCTACACCGCCGAGACCGGCATGCTGCCCGTCTTGAAAGCCGATGGCACCTCGCGCGCCTCCATCTTTTACGTCGCCTACACCCGCCAGGGCGTCACCAATGCCGGCGCCCGGCCCGTGACCTTCTGCTTCAACGGCGGCCCCGGCTCCGCCTCCGTCTCGCAGCACATGGGCCCCCACCGCCCGCGCCCCGCCAAGATGAACGCGGACGGCTCCCAGCCCGCCCCGCCCTTTGCGCTCACCGACAACGAATACTCCATCCTCGACACCAGCGACCTCGTCTTCATCGACCCCGTCGCCACCGGCTTCAGCCGCCCCGCCAAGGATGAAAAGATCGACCAGTTTTTTGGCGACGAGGCGGACCTCGATTCCATCGGCGAATTCATCCGGCTCTGGACCACCCGCCACGAACGCTGGCTCTCGCCCAAATATTTGTGCGGCGAAAGCTACGGCGTCTTCCGCGCCGCCGGCCTCGCCAGCCACCTGCACGGCCGCTACGGCCTGTATCTGAACGGCCTCATCCTCGTCTCCGGCGTGCTGGATTTTGCGACCATCTACGACGTTCCCGGCAACGACCTGCCGTACCCCCTCATCCTGCCGGCCTATACCGCCGCCGCGTTCTACCACAAAAAACTCCCGCCCGACCTGCAGGCGGATCTCGGCAAGGCCCTCGCGGAGTCGCGCGAATTCGCGCGCGGCGGCTTCACCACCGCCCTGCACCAGGGCGCGGATCTCTCCGATGATGAAAAACAAAAGGTCATCATCGAACTCTCGCGCCTCACCGGCCTGCCCTCGGACATCATCCGGGACAACAACCTGCGCATCGATGAAAGCGTGTTCCGCAAACAGCTCCTGCACGGCGAAGGCCTCATCCTCGGCGCCTATGACGCCCGCCTGACCGGCCGCGATGGCGATGCCGCCGCGCAGGGCGCCGGCTTCGACCCCTCCAGCGTCGCGGTGATGGGTCCGTTTTCCGCCGCGATGAACTCCTACGTCCGCAGTGAATTGAAGTTTGAAGATGACCTGCCCTATGAGCTGCTCGCCGGCGTGCAACCCTGGAATTACGGGGTCCGCAACACCTACGCCAATGCCGGTGACCGCCTCGCCTCGGTCATGAACCAGGAACCCTACCTGAAGATCCTCGTGCTCGGCGGCCGGTGCGACCTCGTCTGCCCCATCGACACCGTGCGCTACAGCCTCGAACACATGGCCCTGGCCCCGGAGCAACGCAAAAACATTTCCTTCGCCGAGTTCGACGCCGGCCACATGATGTACATCAACCTCCCCGACCTGCAGAAATTGCAGACGGAAGTGGAAAAATTCCTCGCCCCGTGAGAACCCGGGTTTCCCCGCTTTTCAATTGTGCGTCGGGGTGTAGGTGACGGAGCCGGGCGGCGGCACGCCCCACGCAAACCGGATCGGCACCAGCGCCACCGGCATCCCCGGCGGCACCTTCGCGGCGTTGAGATAATTCAGGTCAAAACTGTAATGCCGCGTCGGCGGATTGTAATACGGATTCACCGGCGACGGGTTGAAACCCTGCGGATTCCGGAACTGGTTGGTCGCCATGTTGCTGTCCCACAGCCGCAGAATCGAGGTGTTGAGCCAGAGGTTTTTCCCGCTCCAGTCTTCCAACAAACGCGGCAGGTTGTGCACCCCCCCACTGAAGGTCGAGCCGCTCGTGCCCGTCGAGGGCATCGTGCCGGTGACAATCGCGGCATTGATCGTCATGTCCGCCGCGTCAAACTTGCTTTGTGTGTTGTCATAGGTCGAATAGCCCTGGTCGTCGGTCCAGTTCGGTGAAAGGATCGTCAACGCGTCGGACATCAGCGCCGCCGGCACGGTATAGATCGTGTTCGTGCTGCCCGCCGAGGCATTGGCGCTGCTGGCCGCCGTCTGCACATTGTAATTTCCTTCGACGTAGAGGGGGTTCTGCGTGGCCACGGTAAAACCCATGTTGTTGTTCGCCGGCAACTGGGCGCCATCCACCAGGCGGACCGATGGCAGTTGATTGGCATTCACATTGCGCCGGTCGGCCACGTACATGATGGTGGGATACTGGCCGTTCACCGCGGGAAGCTTGGTTTGTACGCTGCTGTTATTGGCGGCCCACGTCGCGTATTTGCCGATATCGATCTGGGTGAACACGTTCGTTTTGCTCTCCCGCTGGTCATAGCTCTGGTTGGTGAGGCTCAGGAACGGCAGATTGGTGCTCAAAAATGACGGCGAGGCGTTGGTATAGGTCAAAATCGTCGGCAACGAGTCGCTGCCCGGCACCATGCCGTTGATGCTCGTCTGGAGCTTGATCGACACCGTCGGATTGGTGCCCGAGTTGCTTATATCATTCGTCACGATCATCACTATCTGCGCCTCGTTGTACAGGCGCTGCAACCCCATCGACGATGAAACCGACTCGCCGGCAGGCGGGATGTCGATCAGGAAATGCGAGTTCGTCATGTTCAACGACACCGTCACGCTCGCCACGTTGGTGGTATACCCCGGCGTGGCGTTGAAGGTTGTGTTCCACGTGCTGGCCGTGCCCGGCGTCCACCCGCTCCCCAAGCCGTCCACCAGGGGGGCGCTCAGCGTGTGGGTGCAGCTCACACCGCTGTTGAAGGTCAACGACGCCGAGGTGCCCACATAAATCGCCCCGTTGGCCTGCACCCGCCCGTTCACAATCATCGTCGCGCACTGCGAAAATTCCAGCAGCCCGTTGTAAAAAATCGCCCAGGTGTTCAGCGGCACCATCGCCAGCAAAACATCCTCCTGCGCCGTCCCCACCACCGCGGTGATGGAATTCGAACGCGTCACGTTGGAGACAATGCGGTAAACCGGCGAACCCGGTGCGGCATACAGCCCTTGATACGCCGAGGGCAGCGGACCGCTGTAGGTGGCCACCTGGCTCACATACGTCTTGCCGCTGTTGCCCTGGCCATCCGAAAAATTAAAGTTGCCCCAGAAGGGATCCTCCGTCGTCTTCGGGATGTTGTTCTGGTAAACATTGTTCAGCAGGTTGTTGCTCACGCCCGCCACGCTGAAACTTTGAAAATCGTAGGCCATCCGGCCATACACCTTCTCCACCGCCGCCTCGGCGGCGGTCTGGCACACGCTGACATCCACGTTGTGCTGGTTCAGGATGGCGACCGTCTGGGAACGGTTCAGCGCCCCGGCCAGGATCACCAGGCTGATCGTGACCATGATCAGCACCATGATCAGCGCGAAGCCGGTGCGGCGGGAGTTGGGTGGGGCTTGGATTTTCATGGCGGATCATTCAGGCAAATGCGGCGTGACCTTGAACTCGATCTTGTAATAATCGTAAAGGCCGTTGGTGCCCACCTGGGTGAGCGGATACTGGAACTGGCAAAACTGCAGGTCGACGTGGATGATGCACTTGTAGGACTTGCTGTTGGCGTCATTGGTCGCGGGCATTCCGTTGTAATCCTCCACACTGAACACATAGCCGCCGCCCAGCCAGTTCACCAGGTTGGAGGCCACGATCACCGGCGTGGTGTTCGAGCTGGTGTACCGCAGCAGATGGCCGTCGCTGTTCCCCGCGCCGGTCAGGTCAAAATAATACGTGATGGCCGAACTGCCGTTCGTGGTTTCATAGAGCTGCAAGGCCGTTCCTTGCGACGTGTTCGTGTTGATCGTGAACGTGGTGCCGGACACGCTCCCGATGAACCACATCTTGGACGAGCGGATGTCCACCGGCAGCTGGTTCAGCAGGCGCCGCGAGGTGTCGCTCGCGCCCGACTTGCTCTCCACCCACTGCTGTTCCCGCAGCCCCATCAGGTGCGCGCTCATCAGCGCCAGCACCACCACCACCAACGTGGCCACCGCAAACACCATCTCGATCAGCGTGTGCCCCGCCGCCCGGCGGCCATCTCGCCGGGTGCCTTCTCGCTGGATCGGGGGCGGGTTCATCATGGGTGGCGCTCCATCAATCGGTTCCACCCAGGCTCGCCGGATCGCGGTTGTCCGGGGCGATGAACGTCAAGGTGCTGTTCGTGTATGTCTGCACGGAAAAATTACCCCAGCCGTCAAACGGCCACACCGTGTCCACCCGGATGGATTGCAGTTGCACCCAGGGATTCGAGTTGCCGTTCTCAAAAATGGTCTGCACCGTGATGTAATTCGTCGCCATCACATAGTTCACGCCCTTCCACGGGATGTCCATGATGTTGGTGGTGTAGCCCGTCATGATCCAGTTCGGCCCGTTGGTTGTCAGGGTCTTGTTCATCAGGTTCATGCCGGTGATCTCGGTCTTGGAAAAGGCGATGTCCCAGACGGCTGACCGCGCCTGTTCCATCGCCTGCACGTTCAACGCCTGCGCCGCCAGCGAATAACCGGACCACTGCGTCCGCTTGGCGCCAATCACATAGCCGTTGAAAATGGTCCCGAACACCAGCGCCACGATCACCACGGCGATCAGCACCTCCCAAAAGGTGCACGCAAAGCCGGATTCGCCTCCCACCGGGCCAGCCCGCCGCCGCTCCTGGTGGACGCGTTTTGATCGGCATTGTTCCTGTTCCAATCGCATAGTCTCACTCTAATCCAGCACCCAGCATACCAAAACACCAATCGCAACGTTCCGGCGGTGAAATGGGTCAAGAAACTTGCCAGCGCGTCCATGAACGTGACAGCCGCTGTCCGCTATCAACGGTGTGCCAGATTATCGTGTGGGGCGATACCTGACAAAACGGCTCCCCTTCAGTTGCTGGTCACGCTGCCCGGCGCCGGCTTGAACCAGTTGAAACGGATCGGCACCAGCGCGCAGGGGATGCCGGGCGGCTGCTTGTTCGGGCTGTAGTAGGTCTGGTCAAACCCCCATTGCCGCGTCGGCGGCTTGTAATAGGCGCCGGGCATTTGAAACTGGGCCGACGCCGTCTTGCTCGAGAACAGACACACGATGGAGGTGTTCAGTGTCAGCGTTGAGCCCGTCCAGTCCTCCAGAAAGCGGGTCAGGTTGTGCACGCCGCCGCTGAAGGTGGTGGCCGTCGTTCCCGTGCTGGGGATGTTCCCGGTGACCAGCGCGGCATTGAAGGTCATGCTCGCGGCGGTGCGGCTGGAATAACCGCCGGAACTCTGGGCGTCGTTCCAGTTGGGCGAAAGAATGGTGATGGCATCACTCAGCAACGCCGCCGGCACCGAGGAACCGTTGGTCGTCGACCCCAATCCCATTGCATACGTGTTGCTGTTGATGGTCACGTTGTAATTACCTTTCACATACAGCGGGTTTGGCGTGGCCACCGTGAAGCCCAGGCCGTTGTTATAAGGCAGTTTGGCTCCGTTGACCAGGCGCACCACCGCCTGGGCGCTCGTGGTCCGGCGGTCCGCCACATACAGGATCGTCGGATTGTAACCGCTGGAAAATTTGCCGGTGACGGCGGTGTTGGTGGTCATCCAGGAATTCAACTGGTTCACGTCGATCTGCGTCACCAACTGGTTGCCCGAGCCTTGCCGCTGATCAACGAACGTGTTGGTGAGCGAAAGAAACGGCAGCGCAATTTTCCCCGGGTTGGTGCTCGTGGGCACGACCAGGGCATTTGTATCCAAAGCATAATCAGTCTGATTCGTCATGTCGTAAGTGTTAAAGCCTTTCATGGGGTCAGCCCCGGGCAGGCTGCCGTTATAGGCGGTCTGCATTGTCAATAAGACCCTGGGCAAACCACCCAAAGGTGAATTGGTCACCACCAGGACGATTTGCGCCTCGTTGTACAAACGCACCTGGCCCTGCTGCGACATCACCGGTTCGATCGTCGGCGGCGGCGGGATGTCGATGATGGAATGCGTGTTGGTCATCGAGATGGCGATGTTCACCACCGGATTATTCGTGGTGTATCCCGCATTGAACGTGGTCAGCCACGTCGAGGGATCCGTGGGCGTCCAGATGCTGATGCCACCGCGCGCCGGGGCGGACATCGTGCTGACCGACGTCACCTTGGCGTTGAAGGTCAGCGTCGCGCCGGAACCGGCGCCGGCACAGATGTCGCTGTTCGAATGCACCCGCCCGTTCACCAGCATCGTGGCGCAGTCGCTGAACTCCAGTTCGCCATTGTAAAAAATGGCGTAGGTCGTGATCGGCACCAGCGCCAGCAGCACATCCTCCTGGGCCGTGCCCGTCACATCCACCAGCGAATTGACCTGCTTGACGTTGGCGGCGATGCGGTAGATCGGCGAGTTGTACGCAAACTGGTTCGTGAACTGCGCCGGCAGCGGCCCGGTATACGAACCTACAAAGCCAACATAAAGGCTGTTGGTGTTTCCGGACACGGGGTCGGAAAAAGCATAGTTGCCCCAGCAGGGGTTGTCCGTGGTGGTGGGCACCAGTGTGCGATAGCTGGCCAGGTTGTTGGTCACCGTACCGGGGCCGCCGGCACTTTGAAAATCAAAGGCCATCTTGGCATAGGCTTTTTCCACGGCGGCCTCGGCGGCGCTGTCCAGTTGATTCAGTTGCGTGCTGCGCAGGTTGAGCAGCGACACGGTCGAGGTGCGGTTCATCACGCCC
The DNA here is from genome assembly GCA_031290985.1 of Verrucomicrobiia bacterium. Taxonomy (GTDB): domain Bacteria; phylum Verrucomicrobiota; class Verrucomicrobiia; order Limisphaerales; family UBA11358; genus UBA11358. The sequence continues at coordinate 111,882 of JARLJW010000064.1, forward strand.
GCGAGGATCATCACCGTGAAGAACACCAGCACGACGACCAGCAGTAGGACAAAGCCCGCCGGCTGGCGTTGGGAATTAAGGATTATTTTCATTGGCCATCAGGGATGTGGGGGGTCGCCCGGCATTCGATCCGGTAATAATCGAAGAGGCCGTTTGTCCCCACCGGGGTCAGGGGATATTGAAATTGGCTGAACTGCAGGGTGGTGTGGATGATGCCCTTGTAGGTGCGCGTGTTGGTCTGCGGATTGCCCCGGTAATTTTCGCTGGTGAAATACAGGGTGCTCATCAAATTGGAAAGCATCATCCTGGCCGCGCCGTTTGTGCTGTTGATCAGCCACAGCGTCCCGTTCTGGCTCGCCGCCTGGGAAGTGTCGAAGTAGTAAAGCAGGTAGCGGCTCGGATCGATCACCGAGTTTGTCGAGATCGCGATGCAGTAAAGTTTCAAAGCCGTCCCCTGGAAGGTTCCGTTCGTGATCGCGATAAAATTTGTGCCGCCGGCCATCGTGCCGATGTCATAACCCTTCGCCGACCGGATGTCGTAGAGCAGTTGGTTCACGGAACGGCGCGCGGTCTCGCTCGCCCCGGCCTTGCTTTCCATCAACCGCTCCTGGCGCAGCCCCAGAAAATTGGCGCTCATCAAACCGCCGATCAGAAAAACCATCACCGCCGACGTGATCATCACCTCGACCAACGTCATGCCCTGCCGCCGCCGTTCGGCGTCCCGTGCTGGCAACCGGATGTGAAGCGTTAGTTTCATGGCTCAAATCTGCCGGTCGTCGGGCGCGACCATCGTGGAAACGGTGTTGGTGAAACAGGCGTTCCCGTTCCTTAAATAAAACGGCCAGACCGTGTTTACCTGGACAAATTGCATCTGCACTTTCGGGTCGCCGTTGACGTAGATGATCTGCACCGTCACAAAATTGGTCGCCAATGTATAATTGGTGCTGGAATATGGCACGTCCAGCACGCTGACGGAGTACCCGGTAAAAGTCCGCGTCGGGCTGTCGTAGTTGGTGGCCATCAGGTTCATGGTCATGAGATTGTTGACTGGCGGCACGGCCGTCGGGTCCCAGTTGGCGGCGCGCGCCTGTTCCACCACCTGCGTCGCCATCGACTGTGCCGCCAATGAATACCCCGTCCATTCCAGCCGCTGACCCGATTGGATGTAGCAATTGATGACCGTGCCGAACACCAGCCCCATGATCGCCGCCGAAATCAATACCTCCACCAAGGTGAACCCGCCAGATCGGTTGCGACCGCGCGCGCCCAAGGGCTTCCCCCCGGCAAAATACCGGAAGACCAGCCCGGCCGCCGACTGTTTGACCTTTAATTGCATGACGATAGAGTGAACTTCTTTCGAATCTAAACCCTCACGAACCATTTGCCATGCCAGCCATTCAAACAAACGATTTTTTCCATTATTTCAGGTCAACCGTCCTGAAATTTGGCAAACCTGTCCGCCCCCGGTTCATAGCTGGCGCGTCACCGGGGCCTTCACAAAGGCGGTTTCCCGCAAATAAATTGGCTGCAATCCTGCGCCCGGGACATAATCCCGGCGCCCCGCCGCAAGCCGCGCCACCATGGCCGCGCCCGGGTACATGACCCGCTCCGCCGCCGGGCCGATGCCTGTTCCCGCCACCCCGGCCAGCGCGGCCATCTCCGTCGCCGTGACGATCCGCAGCGGCGAGGCTTCCACCCGGGTATCGGCGGAAATTTCCCACGCTCCCAGATAAAATTCACCGCGTTGCGCATCCACCACCACGTTCACGCGCCCGAAGATTTTCTCCGCCTGCGCCTGCGCCGCCAACGCTTCCAGGCTCCCCACGCCCAGCAGTTTTACGCCCCGGGCCAGTTGCCAGCCCTGCGCCACCGCGATCGCCGCGCGGATGCCCGTGTAGCTTCCCGGCCCCAGCCCCACGGCGATCACCTCGACCGCCTCCCGCGCAACCTTTCCCTCCGTCAAAACCGTCTCGATCAAGCCAAACGCCCTCGTCGCCCGGCCGCCGGTTTGTTCCACCGCTTCGGCCAGGACGACCCCGTCGCGCGCCAGCGCCACGCTCCGCCGGTCGGAGGAAAATTCAAGCGCCAAAATCGTCATAAATGATTCTCCGTTCCGTCTCGTTCAGGATTTCAATTTTCACCCGCAGGCTCTTTTTCCCATCCGCCATCCGCCATCCGACATCTTCCAACCGCTCCGCCCACTCGATCACGCTCACGCCTTCCGGCGTCAAATATTCCTCGATGCCCGCGCTCCGGATCTGTTCCGCCGTCTCCAGCCGGTACAGGTCCAGGTGAAATAACTTCAGCCGCCCGCCGCCGTATTCATTCACCAGCGTGAACGTCGGGGAATGCACCCGCGCGGCGGTCCCCAGCCCGCGCGCCAGCCCGCGCACAAACTGCGTCTTGCCCGCGCCCAGGTCGCCGCTCAACGCGATGACCCGCCCGTGCGCCACCGCGTGCCCGAGCTTTTCCCCCAGTGCTTCCGTGTCCGCCGGACTATGCGAAATGTACGTAGCCATGGGCGTTGAGTTTTTGTGAGCCGCTCTTGTCGCGCAGTTCAATGCCTTCGCCCGCGACGATCTTCCCGATGCAGCTCAGTTTCACTTCCGGAAATTTTTTCTTCCAGCCATCCAGCAATTTCACCGCGTCCTGGCCGGCGACCGTGAACAGCAGTTCAAAATCCTCGCCATCGGTCAACGCCGCCAGCGTGGCCGGCTTGGCGTCCGCGCCTGCCCGCGCCCGCAGTTTCGCCGCCCGCGCCACCGGCAGCGCCGTTTTCAACAGCACCGCCCCGACCTTGCTCGCGTGCACGATATGCCGCAGGTCCCCCGCCAGCCCGTCGCTCAGGTCCATCATCGCATGGATGGTGAAATGTTCCGCCAGCCAGCGGGCTTCCGCCAGGCGCGGCTCAAAATCCAGGTGCCGGCCGGCCAGCGAGCCGCCCAGTTCACCCGTCACAAAGATCGCGTCGCCCGCCTTGGCGCCGCTGCGCAAAACCAGCCGCCCGCGCGGCACCGTTCCCAGCAGCGCGATGGAGATCAGGATCCGTTCCGGATTCGTCGTCGTCTCGCCCCCGACGATCGCCACCCCGTATTGTTCCGCCACCCCCTTCAAACCATCATAAATCTTCGCCACGAAACCCGCGTCAAAATCTTTCGGCAGACCGATCGTCACCAGCGCCGCCACCGGCGTCCCCGCCATGGCCGCGATGTCGCTCAGGCAGCGCGCCAGCGCCTTGCGCCCGATTTTTTCCGGCGGCGTTTCCCGTGTAAAATGAACCCCTTCCACGACTGCATCGGTCTTGAACAGGATCAGCTTGTCCGGCACGCCGAGGTCCAGCACCGCGCAGTCATCGCCCGCGCCGGTCACGACGGCTTCATTCGTCGGCAGCGATTTCGTCAGGCGGGCGATGAGTTCAAATTCGTTCATCACTTGGTGGGACCGGTTTGTTGCGCCAGCAACAGCAACCCGATGTTCGCCGCGTTGAACAGGCTGTGCGCCACAATGGGTGCCAGCAGCCCCTCGGTTTTCACGTAAAGCCACGTCAGCGCCAGCGCCAGCACGAACAGCGGCAGGAAGATCGGAGGGCTGAGATGAATGGCCGCAAACAACAGGCTGACCCCGATCCACCCGGTCTTGGACCAGCCATATTTTTTGGCCGCGGAAAACAACAGCCCGCGAAACACAAATTCCTCGCCCAATGGCGCCAGTACCACCGCAAAGAAACCCAGATAGATGCGCAGCCCGGTGGACTTCACGCTGGAAAACATCTCCACCGCCCGCTGATCCTCCACCGTCCAATGCATTTTTTGAAACAGCAGCACGGAGAGGTATTTCAACCCGAACATCACCGGCAGGGCCGCCGCCAGCACCGTCACGGTGAGCAGCAGTTGCAGCCTCCAGGTGTCCGGATGCCAGCCCAGCGCTTCCCGCCAGCGGATGTCATGCAGCTTCAAGAACACGATCCCCGCCACAATGGCCGCGCCATGAAAACTCAAGGTCGCCACCAGCACGCTGCCGGTGTCGTCCAGCGTCTTGAAACCAGCCACCCCCTGGCGTTGCAATATCTGCACGGCCAGGCTGCCAGTAAAAAGCGACATCAAGACGGCGCCAACCAGCAACAGCACAACATCCGGCCGCCACTCTCGTTTCCACAACATGTACTTAGCCTAGCGCATGGGCGGGACTGGGACGATTTAAAAAAACTCCAAAACCCAGCATCCATGCGCCTTTCCAAAACCTCCGCCTCCTTGCTCGGCAACTTGGACTGGGTGCCTGATCCTTGAGATTTCTCTGGATGTTGGCGCTTGAAATTTGGATGTTTCCCGCCGCATGTCCGCCGCCCATAAACATACCAACCGCCTCGCCCGGGAAAAATCTCCCTATCTCGTGCAGCACGCCCACAATCCCGTGGACTGGTTCGCGTGGGGCGACGAGGCGTTCGCCCAAGCCCGCGCCGAAGGCAAGCCCATCCTCCTGAGCATCGGCTACTCCACCTGCCACTGGTGCCACGTCATGGAGCGGGAAAGTTTTGAGGATGAAAAGATCGGGGCGTTTCTGCGCGACCATTTTGTGAGCATCAAAGTGGACCGCGAGGAACGGCCGGATGTGGACAAGATCTACATGACCTTCGTCCAGTCCACCACCGGCAGCGGCGGCTGGCCCCTCAACGTCTTTCTCACCCCGGATCTGAAGCCGTTTTTCGGCGGCACCTATTTCCCCCCGGACCACCGCCACGGCCGCCCGAGTTTCCTGCAACTGCTCCAGCAGATCGCCGGCCTCTGGCGCGAACGCCGGTTGGAGATCGGCGCTTCCGCTGATGAACTCCACGCCCGGCTCGAACTCATCACCGCCCGCGAAGCGAAGGCAGACTCGCCCCTCACACCCGAAATCCTGCGCCACGCCGTCGCCCTGTTCAAAGATGCCTACGACTCTGTCAATGGCGGCTTTGGTGGCGCGCCCAAATTCCCGCAGCCGAGCATCCCCCTGCTCGTGCTCCGCGCCAGCAAACGCTTTGGCGATGACGCTGCCAAAAAAATGGTCCTGCATACCTGCGAACGCATGGCCGCTGGCGGCATCCACGACCAGCTTGGCGGCGGCTTCGCCCGCTACGCCGTGGACGCCGAGTGGCTCGTCCCGCATTTCGAGAAAATGCTCTACGACAACGCCCAGCTCGTTCACCTCTACCTCGACGCCTTTCTCGCCAGCGGCGACGCGTCCCACGCCGGCACCGCCCGCGACATTTTGGATTACGTCCTGCGCGACATGACCCACGCCGGTGGTGGCTTTTACTCCGCCGAAGATGCCGACAGCGAAGGCCAGGAAGGTAAATTCTACTGCTGGACCCATGATGAACTGTCCAAGCTGCTTTCGCCCGAAGAATTCATCATCGTCGCCGAACATTTTGGTGTCACCAAGGCCGGCAACTTTGTCGATCACAGTCATCCCCACCCGCTGCCCGGCCTGAACGTTTTAAGCATCGTAAAACCCATCGCTGAATTCGGCCCAACAACTGCCGTAAATCTTTCTTATACCCAAACCGGATCCCCTCTCCCCCTTGGGGGAGAGGGTCAGGGTGAGGGGGTAGCGCATGACCAGCAACTCCTCATCTCCGCCACGCAAAAGATGCTCGCCGTCCGCGCCCAGCGCGTCCGCCCGCACCTCGACGACAAAATTCTGGCCTCGTGGAACGGCCTCATGCTCGGCGCTTTCGCCCGGGCATCCGCCGTTTTACGTGAGGAAAAATATCGGTTCGCCGCCGAAAAAAATCTCCAATTCCTCCGCGAGAAACTTTGGGAGTCCCCATCTCCTCGCCCCCCCGGGGGAGAGGACCAAGGTGAGGGGGCGGCTCCGCAGACCAAGACGGGAACATTATACCACCGCTGGCGCGATGGCGAACGCGACCAAGTCCAGCTTCTCGAAGCCTGCGCCTTCCTGCTCGACGGCGTCATCCACCTCTACGAAGCCACGCTCAACCCGCTGCATCTGGATTTCGCCGGCGAACTCGCCGCCGCAATGATCGCCAAATTTTACGACCCCGCCAACGGCGGCTTTTGGCAGACCCCGGCGGGCACCAGCGACCTCATCCTGCGCGTGAAGGACGACTACGACGGCGCAGAACCCAGCGGCAACTCCGTCGCCGCCCTCGCCCTGCTGAAACTCGCCGCCATCACCGGCCGCGAAGAATTTCGGACCCCCGCCGAAGCCACCCTGCAACTCGCCGCCGCCCGCCTTCAAAAACAGCCCGCCGGCTTGGCCTGCATGTTACAAGCGCTGGATTTCTGGCTCGATGAACCCCGCCGCGTTGTCATCGCCGGCGACGCCTCTTCTCCGAAAGCTCGGGAACTGCTCCACGCCACACATTCGGTTTATCAGCCGAACAAAATCATCCTTGGCAACAACGGTGCGGTTGAACCATTCGCCAAAACACTTTCATCAAAGGGTGAAGCGACCGCCTTCGTCTGCACCGGCAATGCGTGTCAACCGCCGACCAGCGAGCCTGTAAGGTTGAAGGAAAATCTACTATGACCGCGGTTCACCCCAAGCCGCCTGCGATTCCACTTGCTTATGTTACGTAAATACAACATAAGTCACATGATGGCATTTATTAAAATGATCTTCATCCAGAGAGGCCTCCCATTCTTGCTCCTCGGTTGCGCTTGTTTAGTACAGTCCCTCTCAGCCCAAACATATCAGCTTGATTTTCGCATTACTTCATCCAACAACGTAAGCACTATTTACTGGATGGGTGGGGCGTCTTATTTATTGGTCTTGCAGACGACCACGGATTTATCTCCGGCTGCAACCTGGACAAACTTGGCCACCGACCAGCAATTCGTTTCGCTAAATTCGTTTCCTGCTACTGGTGGCTACGCTGTATATACAACCAACCAAGTTCTCCACCATTTAACAACCAATACGCTTACATACGAAGCTGCTTTTGGTTTGCCGGTCACCAACCAGCAGCAGTTTTTTCGACTAAGCCCACCGAGGCCGATCCCTGCCTGCTGCTTTGCGGTTTTCTACAACGGGCTGTTGGAATTCAGCCAGTGTCCGACAATGGTGTTGAATGGCCGTGTGCATGCCGAAGGCCCTGTTTATGTCGGCACCACCGCATTATTGACTTTTAACGCTCCGGTTACGATGACTTCTACATTGTCTGCTCCACTGGTAGATGGTTTATCACCCAATTGGACGCCGTCAGACCCCGGCACTTGGAATGCAACCTTTAATGGCGGCCCTGGCTACATCACGAATACATCCAGCATAGGCATCCCTGGATTAAGCCGGACCAACTACCATTTCTTGATTGAGGTCCCGCCCGCCAGTGAACCTCCGCTTTCCCCAACGGGGCAATTGCGGCTTTTCAATCAAGCTCAGATGATTTTGCTGGTGACCAATGACATCAATGGCGCAACCAATCCGATGGTGTCGCTGCAAATTCAGGCCGGCATCCACGGAGCGGTTCCTGCCAATGACCCGCTCCCGGCCATTCTGTATTATACCAACGCTTCACCCGGCCTGTTGCGCAGCAACCTGTCGTTTTTGAGCCTGACCAACACCACTTTCGACCAGCGGGAGGGCAAGACCAACATCTTCACCCAGCTCGACATCGGCAAATTTGCCAACTGGATCGCCACCAATCTCACCGTGCAGGCCAAGCTGCCCGCCGTTAACAACCAATATCCCACGATCCTCTATGTGGCCGACCGCCGTAATGTGAATGTCAAACAACTGGCCTCGGTCCGTTTGGTGAACGGAGCGCAACTCCCGGCCAACAACAACCTCGGCTTTACCGTGGCCACCATGAATCCGCTCTACATCCTGGCAAATTACAACACGCAAACTGCATCCAGCGCCGCCAACGCCTCCGCCAGCACCGCGAACACCACCTATACCGTGCCAGCCGCGCTGATGTCCGACTCGTTGACCATTCTTTCGCCGAACTGGAGCGATGACCAGGGCTATGCGGCCTATGACAATAGCCAAAGCAAATTTGACGCTGCGGACATGACCATCAACGCCGCCATCATCACTGGGTCGGTGGCTTCCACGGGTAACAGCGGCACCAATTTCAGCGGCGGCATCCACAACCTGTCACGCCTTCTCGAAGACTGGAGTGCCAAAAATCTTTGGCTAAACACTTCCTTCATCCGGCTATGGGACTCCAACCTGGCCACCAACCAGTTCCGGAACCCTCAGGGATTCAACCCCATACCGGTCAACCCGTATTACAACCCGCCGACGCGCCATTACAGTTTTGACCTGAATTATTTGGATCCCGCCAAAATTCCTCCAGGCATGCCATCGCTATACTTGGGATATTGAATCCGCCTCTACTGACCGGCACGTTCCTCACTTCAACCCCGCCACCAAAATCATCAGGCCACTGATTACACCCCGGTTCCCCTTGCTTGCGCCCGGGTGAGCTGCGATAAATAGAGGTGGGAATTTATGACGTTTCATCTCATTTGCCGGGCGTTGCTGGTTTTGCTGCTGTTCTGCCTTCACGCCCCGGCCCAAACCACCCTGCCGCCCCTCCGCATAACTTCCACAAACCGCCTGAGCACCGTTCACTGGCCGTTGGCGGGCTACTCGGCCATCTTGCAGACCGCCACCAGCCTCTCCCCTGCCGCCAATTGGACCAATCTGGTCACCGGCGACCCGCAGGCCTCCTCGTTTTTTTATGCGGCATCCGGCGGCCATACCATCGTCATCACCAACATCTCCGCGAGCGAATTGACCTTCACCTTGTCCAACCTCAACCGCCAGCAGTTTTTCCGCCTGGCCTCCCCCCGGCTGATCAATCCCTGCGGTTTCGCAGTTTTTTATAATGGTCTGTTGGAATTCAGCCAGAGCTCCGCTTTGACCTTTAATGGCCGCGTCCATTCCGAAGGCCCCATCCAGGCCGGCAGCGGTGGCGTCGTGACCTTCCAGGCGCCCGTCACCTCGGTTTCCACGCTTTCCAGTCCGATGGCCGACGGTCTGGGACCATGGACGACCGCGGATTGGAATGTGGTGTTCAATGGCAACCCCAAGTACGTGACCAACTCGGTCAGCCTGTCGTATTATACGAACAATTATCACTTCCTGATCGACGTCCCTCCCGCCAATGAAGACCCCGGGTCCGGCCTCTTGCGCCTCTATAACGAAGCTCCGGTGATTATTCTGGTGACCAATGACGTGCAAGGCGGTGCCAATCCCACGGTTCAAATGATCCTCCAAGCCAGCTATAACGCCAATCTTCCGGGGGCGGATCCCGCCAAGCTGGTTTTAACCTATACCAATATCTCCCCGGCCTCCTTGCAAACCAATCTGCCGTTTCTTTCCCTGACCGGCAGTTTCTATGACCAGCGGGAATACAAGACGAGCCTGGTGACGCAGATCGATGTCGGCAACCTTGCCAGTTGGATGAACACCAATGTGATCTTCCAGGGCAAACTGCCTGCCGCGAACGGCCAGTATCCCGTCATCTTGTTCGTGGCTGACCGGCGGAATGTCACTGCCGGCCAACTGGCCGTGGTCCGGTTGAAAAACGGCGCCCAACTGCCTTATAACAATACCCTGGGATTCACCGTTGCCACCCCCAACCCGCTTTACGTCTTGGGCAATTACAATGTTCAAACTTCGTTCAGCTCCGCCAATGCCGCCGCCGGCACCACCAACACCAGCTTCACCGTGCCCGCCGCGTTGATGTCCGATTCATTGACCGTGCTCTCGACGGCCTGGTCAGACAACGAGAGCTACACAGCCTATAATAATTCCATCTTTGCTTATGACGCCGTGGACACGACCATCAATGCCGCCATTTTTGCCGGCACGGTCGCTTCCACCGGCAACGACGCCAACAGCTTCAGCGGCGGCCTCCACAATCTGCCCCGTCTCCTGGAAGATTGGACCGGCAAGAACTTCTGGCTGAACACCGCCATCATCCGCCTGTGGGATTCCCAAAAAGCCACCAACCAGTTCCGGAATCCCCAAGGCTTTAATCCCGCGCCGCCGAATCCCTATTACAATGCGCCCACCCGCCATTTTAATTATGATGCCAGATACTTGAACTTGGACAAAGTTCCCCCCGGCGTTCCCCTGCTGGATTAACGTCTCGCCCGGAATCTACTTCAACCCCAGCACCAAGATCACCAAATCGATCACGAACAGCACGATGATCGTCACCTCCAGCCAGACCATCACCCGGTTGCTTTGATCGTGCTTGAGCAGTTGATACAGCTCATCCAGCGTCTTAAGCTTGCCGTCAATCGTCCGGTGCCAGTCCGCCAGGTGGAAGCGCGATGAAATCTTCTCGTAGATGCGCGCCAGGTGCCAGTCGCCGAAAAATTTCGTGATGTTCGACAGTTCATCATTGAAGCGCGCCATGTCGATGCGGATGTCCCGCAGTTCGCGCATCGTGTCCCGCCGCGAACGCAACGGCCGCTCGCCCAGGTCGCGATAAGACCGTTCCAGCGCATCGTCCAGCAGCCGGTCATAGGCTTCCAGTTCGGCCAGTTGCAGGTTCGCCAGCTCCATGATGTAGATGGCCTCATCAAAATCCGCCGGCTCATCCACCAGCAACGCCGCGTCCCAGTCGATCACGATGACGTCGTTGTCGTAGTAGCTCAGATAGCGCGCGGTGGATTCCTCGGCTTCCTGCTTCGCCAGCCGCTCCATGTTTTCCTCCTGCGTGAGCAGCGCCGCGATCTGCTGGCGGTGTACCTGGAACCATTGCTCCGCGTTCATCGCCTCGTTCGCGGCGTTCAACACCGGCGCGGCGATGCAAAAAACCGTGTACGCCTCCTCTTCCAGCAACTGCGGATGCGGCCGGATGAAATGCCCCTTGAGTTCGGCCACGACCTCCTGGGCCAGGCAGCGGACTTCATCCGCCAGTGAACCGTTGCTGAATTGCAGATCATGGAACCCCACCAACTCCTCAAAATGCTCCACCGCGAACGGCACCCGCACCGTGATGCTGATCGCCCCCACCGGCAGCAGTTTGATGATCCGCTCCACCCGCACCGCCCCCAGCGGGCCGATGCGCTCCATCGGCGGCAGCCGCACCATCTGCGGCTTGTAAAAAAACAACTGGCGCGGGCTGCGCTTGCTGGCATCCACCACGAACTGCGCCACCGGCTGCCCCAGCAGTTCCCGGAGCGGCTTGCGCGCGGTGTCATACGCCACATCGAATGCGTAGATATAAACCACCTCGCCGCGATAGCGCATTGCCGGATTCCCTTTCATTCTAATTCACCATAACCCACAAACACCCCGCGATTCAAGTTATGCCCACGTTGGTAGGGCGCGTCGCTCCGCGCGCGCCGCTGCTGCTTTCGAATTAAGCTTCTGCACTTCATCGCCCGTCTTTTAAATCCGCCCTGCCTTCAGCTTTTTTGTTTTCGTGTATTTCGCGCATTCCGCGGTTAAAATTTTCCGGATTGAAATGAGCGATTTTGAAACCCGTTTCGGCGGCATCGCCCGGCTCTACGGCCGGGCCGGCCTGCAAAAGCTCCGCGCTGCGCACGTCTGCGTGATCGGCATCGGTGGTGTCGGCACCTGGGCGGCGGAGGCCGTGGCACGTTCCGGCGTCGGCGCTCTCACGCTTGTGGACCTCGATGAAGTCTGCGTTACCAACATCAACCGCCAGCTCCACGCCCTGACCGATACCGTCGGCCGCGCCAAGGTCGACGCCATGGCCGAACGCATCCGCGCCATCAATCCCGAATGCCAGGTGACCGCCGAACAGAAATTCTTCAACGAACAGACCGCCGCCGTATTGCTCGCACCCAAATACGATTTCATCATCGACGCCATCGACAACGTGCCGAACAAGGTGCTGTTGCTCGTGCTTTGCCGCGAAAGGAATTTGCCCGTCATCGCCTGCGGCGGCGCGGGTGGACGCCGCGAGCTGACCTCCGTGCGCCTTGGCGACCTGTCCAAGGCCAGCCACGACAAACTGCTCTCCGAAGTGCGCCGGCGGCTGCGCAAGGAACATCATTTCCCCGCCGAACATCACGTGATGAATATCCCCTGCGTTTATTCCGTCGAGAAGACCAAGTTCCCCCAGCCCGACGGTTCCGTCTGCGAAGCGCGCAATGAAACCGAAGCCGGCGCACGTCTGAATTGCAACGGCGGCCTCGGCTCGGCCACCTTCGTGACCGGCGCCTTCGGCTTCGCCGCCGCCGGCCTGGTCGTGCAGAAAATCGCCGAGGCCTGAATCACCGCCCGCCAAATATGCGGTGGAAATTTTCTTCGACGCGGGCGGCCAGCGATTCCAGCGTTTCTCCCAGAAACTCCGCCAGCCCGGCATACACTGCCGGCAAATTGGCGGGATGATTCAGCATCTTGCCATCCACCCCGGTCAGCGGATGCAATATCTTGTCGTCCGGCAAATGCTGGTCCGGCGCATCCGTTTCAACCAGCAGACGATCAAGCGGAACGTGTTTGAATGTTTCCCGCTGGCGCAATTTACGTTCCTGCAAAAAAAAACCGGGAAAGCTGAAATACGCGCCCAGCTTCGCGAACGCCAGGATCATCTCCATCGGCCCCCCGAAACTGTGCAGCACAAAACCGCATTGCGGCCGCGGGTTTGCTTGCAGCAGTTCCAGCATCCGCCCCCACGCCTGCAAACAGTGGACGCTCACCGGCACGTTGCGGCGGGCGGCGATTCGCAGTTGCGCGAGAAAAACCTCCTCCTGCCCGTCGTAAGCCAGACCCGGCTTCCACCGATCTAGTCCAATTTCTCCGACCGCACTCGGAACTTCATCCAGAAACTTCTCAAGGTGGTTTTCCCACTCCGGTGTGCGTTCAGCCAGATACCACGGATGATACCCGAAGCTCGGCAGGACAATTTTGTTCTCCCGCGCCAGCGCCCGCACCTGCGGCCAGTCGGCTTCGCACGCGCCGTTGACGACCATCCGCCGGACACCGGCGGTTGCGCACGCCGCCAGCAATTCCCCCTGCCGGCCGGCGAAGCGCTCATCCTGTAGATGATTATGCGCGTCGTAAAAATTCACGCTGCTCATGGAGCGCCGGCCTCCGGCCCGGCGTGGTTCGCTTTTTGTGAAGTCCCCGTCCCATGCTCACCTGCAAACTGTTGTATGCGTTCCCAAACCCTGGCCAGCGCGTTCCGCCGATTCGGCGTGAGATGCTGCGTGATGCCGAGGGGCGCGAGAAATTTTGGATCGTGGGCCAGGATCTCCGCCGCCCCGTGTCCGCTGTAGAAGTCGCACAATAACCCGGCGATGGCTTTGACGACCAGCGAATCCGAATCGGCAATAAAGAAACATTTTCCGTCCTCGAACCGGGCGATAAACCAAAGTTTGGCCAGGCAGCCGGGGATGAGGTTTTCCTCCTGGCGCAATTCCGGCGGCAGGGAGGGAGTTTTTTTGGCCTGCTCAACCAGCCGGGCCAGCCGGTCCTGGCCATTTTTCAAGGCGGCCAGTTGCGCGGTAAGTTGGGCCTGCTTTTCCGCGAGGGTCATGGCGCGGAAAAAGAATTTATTCTCCGGGTCCGGGATTTTCCGGCCGGGCTCCCGGCTCAGCCTGGGAAGGCGGGGCTTCGGACTGTGGAGCCTGATCGCGCTGCTGCCCGCGGTACGGTTGTTCCTCGCGACGGGGTTCATTCCGACGCGGATCGTCCCGGCGCGGTTCATCCCGCCGGGGCTGGTCGCGGCGTGGTTCGTCACGCCGCGGCTCATCGCGCCGTGGATCGCGCTGCGGTTGCTGCATCTGCCGGGGCGGCTGGATGCGGCGGAGGGCGCGGCGGAGCTCATCAATCTCGCGTTCATCGGCCAGCTTTTGGCGCTCGGCGAGTTCAACCAGCTCCAAGATCTCATCCAGTTGGTCGATCGTGTGCTTGAGCGACTCGGCGATTTCGGTCGCCTGCAGCACCGCCTCATGGATGGCGGAAGTGGCGGCGGGCCGGAAATCGGCGGGCTTCACCCACTGACGCGGGCGCTGCGGTTCCTGCCGGCGCTCCGGTGAACGGTAGTGCGGCGGCTCTTGTTGGGGATGCGGCGCCGGGCGCGGCATTTCCCGTTCCGGCGGCGGGGGATTTTCCCCGCCAGTTTCAGTGGCGGATGGTTCCATCGGTTCGGATTCAGATTCAGATTCAGGGGCGGCAAAATCGGCGGGCTCCTCGGCGTGCGGCTCGCGAAAACCGCCGGTGTTTTCAGCTTCGGCGGCTTCGGCTGATTCGACGGACTCGGACGGCTCGGACGGCTCGCCAGCCGGCGCGCCCGCTTCCGGGGGATCGACGATGTCTTCAGCGGGTGCGGAAGGTTTTTCTCCCGGCGGACGGGGACTACGGCTCCGGCCACGACCACCGCGACGGCCGCGGCGGCGATTGGAGGGGCGTCCCGCAGGCGCGGGCGACTTCAGGTTGGAATGTTCGTCTGGCACAGATTTTCCGTCAGGATGACCGGCCCGGCGGGCAAAAGCAAAGCGAATTGATGCCTACTTTTTCACAAACAGCGCCAGCGACGCCGTGTGGTGGTGCAGAAAATTCTTCTCGCCCACGGGGCCGATCTCGCCGCTGCAGAAGAATCCGGAGAGCCCCATCGGGCCCAGATGCTCCTGCACCAGCCCGGCATCATGGCTGGGACGGCCAAAAAGATTCTTCCCCCGGCCGTTGCAGCAGAACAGGCAGCCGCCATAGACGGTCGTGCCGGCCAGCCGGGTCTTGGTGCCGGCCAGCAGGTCGCTCATGTCCTGCGAGGCCGCGGCGGCATCCCGCCGTTGAAACTGGATCGTCTGCCCCGTGCGCGGCAAGGCGCCCACCGCGATCACCCCGGAGTTCGGATCGCCGCCGATGAGCGTGCGCACCAGGAAATCGCCGCGATGAAATTCCTCCAGATATTCATTCACCGCCAGGCCGATGAACAGGTTCCCGCGCACCTTCTGCTGGTCGGCGGGCGGCAGTTGGTTCACCGTCTCCGCCAGGACGGCATACGCCGGGCGGTTGCCGATGTGCTGGATGAGGTTCTGCTCCACGCGCGTGAGGGTCCACGCCTCACCGATCGGGGTGCAGCCCTGCGCCACGACGCCGGATAACGTCACGTCGCCGCCCACGGCGAGGGCCACGCCGCCATCATCATAAACCTCGCCGTCGAGATAGATCTGGGTGGCGGGTTCGGGATAATTTCCCGTCGCCAGCCCGCCATAGACCGGCTGGCCGGGATAATCCTTTTGCCACGACCGGAGCCATCCCTCGGAATCAAAGGGATAGGGCGTCATGAACGCCAGCCAGCCGTTCACCTCGTCCTTGGCCAGCCCGGATTCGGCCGGCCAGAAATGTTCATCCTCCGCCCGGTCGATCTGTTCCTGCGTGATACGGACCGCTTTCAATTTCGCGCCCGGCAGGGAATACAGCGCCAGCACCAGGCCGCCCGCGTTCTCAAGTTCTTCCGAGCCGGCCACCAGGGCGTTGCCGGAACAGCCCGCGAGCAATGGTATCCGCGCATGCAGCCGGAGGATTTCCAGCACCGCCGCCGCGTGCGGGAAAAATTTCGGCGACAGGAACACGAGACCCAGCGAGACATCCTTTGCCGGCATGCGCGCCCGCAGCCGGCGCGCCCAGTCCGCCAGGCCGTCTTCGTCCATGCCGTCCGACCAATAGGCCGCGATGGAAAAATCATTGTTCACTTGATTGACTCTAACGGGACGCGGGAAAATTGCAAAGCGGTAACCGGCTTTTCCTGAAAATTTATTTTTCAAGCCCCGGGCAATCCCACCGATATGACAAGGAGCGCCGGTGCCCGGGCTTTCCGCCCGCCCTCACGGCATCCCCAGCACATTCACCGCGCCCCGCGCGATCCAGTTGCGCCAGTCCTTGTCCATCCGGGCCAGGCCGCCGGGATAAAATTTATCCAGCAATTGCGCGGCCTCCGGCGGTTTCGCCGCCGGCTTTTGGAATTCCGCCACCAAGGCGTTCAAGGCCCGCCGGTTTTCCGGCGTGCTCATCAACAATTGAAATATCGACCAGCTCACCGGATAAGTCATTTTCGGATCCTGCCGGCGAAATTCCTGCGGGCTGATGCTCAAAAACTTCCGCAAATCCGGCAAGGCGCCTTCCCGCTGCCACTTTCTCAGCTCATACCAGCGGGAACGCAAAATCAGGTCGTCATGCGCATCGCGCATGTAGACCGGGAAGGAAAAATAGACCGCACAGCCCTCATCCAGCCAGATGGGCAGCTCGCGGAACTGCTGGTGCATGATCGCGTGGCTGCATTCATGCAGGATGTTGTTCGCCAGATAGGTCGGGTCGCGCTGCCGCCACGTCACCACCTCGTTGTCGCGTGGCGAAAAATACCCCGCCAAGTTCGAGATCGAGAGGCTTTCGTGCTCAAAGCCATTGTGGTTGGTCAGGGCAAAACTGCGATAGCCCTCAAACGTCCCGAAAATGCGGATGCGCACACGCAGATTGGGGCTCGCGGTAAAACCGAACGCCTCCTCATGCCGCCGCAACAGGTCGGCCACGATCAGATTGATCTTGTCCTCGTTGACCTTGGGCAAAAAATACTGGTTCAACGCAAACCGGCACAGTCCGTCGCCGCGAAAGCCCGGCGTGGCGTCATCGGCCCGGACCGCACCCGCCAAAAAGAACCCCAGCGCCAGAACGACGAAACCCTTTAAGCTGGTGCCGCCGGTTTTCACAAGATCGCGCGCACCGCCCGGACCAGCGCCGCCGCTTCGGCCTGGGCGCCGATGGTGATGCGCAGATAACTGCTCACCGGCGGCGCGCTGAACCAGCGGACGAGCAGCTTTTTATCGCGGAGCTTCTGCAGCCATTCCTTCGCCGGAAACCGCGGCGGCTTGACGAGGATGAAATTGCTCTGGCTCGGCAGGACGCGGAAGCCCGCGAGCGTCAATTCACGGCCCAGCCACTCACGCGTCGCCATGATTTTTTTGAAATTGGCGCGGTAGTATTTCAAGTCATCCAGCGTCGCCTCGGCCGCGATCTGCCCGAGGCCGTTCACATTGTAGCTGTCGCGGATCTTGTCCAGCGCCGCGATGAGCTCCGGGTGCCCCACCAAATAGCCGACGCGCTGGAAACACAGCGAATACGCCTTCGAAAAAGTCCGGGCCACCAGCACGTTCGGAAATTTCAACGCCAGCTTCAGCGCGTTTTCATCCGCGAAATCCACATAGGCCTCGTCCAATACCACGACGCCCTTCTGCGCGCGGCAGAGCTTTGCCAGCGCCGCCGTCTTGTACCCGCGTCCGCCCGGCGCATTCGGCGTCGTCACCAAGGTCAGCGCCGCGTTGAAGTTCCACCGCCTCCCGCGCTTCAACTCCGCCACGCTCGGCATGGAAAAATCCGGATTCAACGCCACCGCATTCTTCGCCGCCCCGTGAATGTCCGCCAGCACCGGATACAACGAATAGCTCGGCGTAAAATACTGCACCGTTGCCGCCCCCAATTTGGCTTTCCGCCTTCCGCCTTCCGCCTTCCCCTTCGGCTCCACGAACGCGCGCGTGGCCAGCGCCAGCACTTCATCCGAGCCGTTGCCCACGATGATGTTCTCCGGCCTGCACCCATGCAGTTTCGCCAGCTTCGCCCGCAATTTTTCCGCCGTGGGATTCGGATACAGCCGCAGCCGCCCGTCCGTCGCCGCCCGGACCGCCGCCAGCACCCGCGGCGACGGCGGGTACGGATTCTCATTCGTGTTCAGCTTGATCAGCCCCTTGATTTTGGGCTGCTCACCCGGCACATACGCGTGCAGGTCGTGAACGAGCGGACGGATCAATGCATTCTTCTTAGCCATGCGCTCAATATGCCATCAGTGCGCCCTGCCGGAAAACAATTTCAGGCCGCCCGCCGCCCCCAAATAAATGAGGGAAGACTCAGACCCTTGGTGTTCACCGCGGTCAATGCCCGGTGCGGCTCGCCGGGTTCCGATCCGTTCCCGGCCATGCCGAAAGGCGCCAGGTTTAATTTTTGCGTTTTTATTGGCCTTTTCAGCAATTTCCACCCGCCGTTGAATAATTGCTTGGGCTTGGGCAGAAGGCCGCCGTGCTCCCTGCGGTGATGGCTCCGCACCCCCAATTGGATTCGTGGCGGAAAAATCTTCCGTAACCGTGGCGGGGGATTTAATCTCTGGCTGTGAGCATTTTGGAAGAATTGAACTGGCGCGGCCTCGTGGCGGATTGCACCGACACGGCGGAATTGACGAAGAAAATCGCGGCGCCCATCACGCTTTACTGCGGGTTTGACCCGACGGCGGACAGCCTGCATGTGGGCAACCTGGTGCCGCTGCTGGCATTGCGGCGCTTTCAGATGCTGGGCCACCATCCCATCGCCGTGGCGGGCGGGGCGACGGGCTCGATCGGCGATCCGAGCGGCAAGACGGCTGAGCGGCAACTGCTCACCCGGGAGATTCTCGACCACAACATCGCCAGCGTGAAGGGGCAGCTCGCGAAGCTGCTGGATTTTGAGACGAAACAAAACCCGGCGCGGCTGGTGGACAACGCGTCCTGGACCACGGGGATTTCGTTCCTCGATTTTCTGCGCGACATCGGAAAGCATTTTTCCGTCAACCAGATGGTGGCGAAGGAGAGCGTGCGGTCGCGCATGGAAGACCGCGAGGCGGGCATCAGCTACACGGAGTTCAGCTACATGCTGCTGCAGGCGTTTGATTTCATGGTGCTGAACCGCGACCAGAACTGCGAGTTGCAGATCGGCGGCAGCGACCAGTGGGGCAACATTACGGCGGGCATCGAGCTGACGCGCAAAAAAAACGGGCGGCATGTTTTCGGACTGACGCTGCCGCTCATCACGAACACGGACGGCTCGAAGTTCGGGAAGACGGCGGCGGGAGCCATCTGGCTGGACCCGAAGCGCACGAGCGTCTACAAGTTTTACCAGTTCTGGATCAACACGGCGGACGCGGATGCGATCCGCTACCTGAAATATTTCACGTTCCTGACGGCGGAGGAAATCGTCGCGCTGGAAACGAAACATAACGCCAATCCCGGCGCACGGGAGGCGCACCGGGCGCTGGCCAAGGCGGCGACGGACTTGATCCATGGCGCGCACGCGACGGCGGAGGCGGTGCGGGCGAGCGAGATTCTTTTTGGCGGCGAACTGTCCGGCGTCTCGGAAGCCACGTTCAACGACATCGTGGGCGAAGTGCCGACGAAGGAGATTGAGCAGACCAGGCTCGAGGGCGCGGGCGTGCCGCTGGCGGAACTTTTGGTCCACGCGGGCTTGTGCCCTTCCAAGGGGCAGGCGCGCAAGGACATCGAAGGCGGCGGCGTGAACATCAACAATGTGCGCGAGGCGGGCACGGCGCGAGCGGTGACGACGAACGATCTGCTGTTCGGCAAACACGTGTTGCTGCGCAAAGGGAAGAAGAATTACGTGGTGGTGACGGCGAAGTAATTGCGTAGCAGCCGACGTCAGGAGGCTCTGAGTTAGTGGGACGACCGTCCTCCCCATGAATCTGCTGAGTCAAACGGAAGGAATAAACAGCCTTAATGCGGGTGTAAGTGCTTGGAACAATTTGTTTTACGCTCGCCCTCACCCCAGCCCTCTCCCCCGGGGAGAGGGAGAAGCGGACGCCGCGTTTTCGGAAATATAAGCGGTTGGATTGGTGGACGGTTTTTCCGCTGGGCTGGAAGCCCGCCGCCGCAATTTTTCAGAGCCTCCTGACGTCGGCGGCTACGGGGATGAGGCCAGTTCCTCGGAGCGCATCGCCTCGACGAAGGGGGGGATGGAGCAATCGAAGGAGTCGGCGATGGCGCGGAGGAGTTCAGCTTCGCGGTCGTTGACGCTGCCGTTGGCGGTGGCGGTGCGGCCGCAGGCGAGGAGCACGTTCAACTTGAGCGGCTGGTGGTAGCCGGCGAGTTTGGTGAGGGCGGCGTCCACCTTGGAGAGGTCCCAGCCGCTGCGCGGGACGAATTCCGGTTTCACGTTGCGGGAGTCGAGGTAATCCGCGCCGTTGGCGAAGGCCGCCTGCGCCTCGGTTGGGTTGTCGGCGCCGACGTGGGCGACGGCGGAGAGGATCAACGCGCATTCCGGCAACAAATCCTGCACGCGTCCGCCGCGGATCGGGCCGAGGTCCGGCCCGGAAAAATGCGCGCGCAACTGGCGCGCGACCATCTTCATGAGGGTGTATTCAAAGAGGTCGATGGAGCCTTCGCACTCAATGAGCTGTTGCATGACCTGGTTGAAAGTGCGGTTGAGGTCCGGGGTGTTTTGCCGGAGGGCGGGCACGGCCAGTTCCGCGAGCGTGAGCTTGTAGCGGTCGCCGAGCGTGTCGATCTGCGGGGCGAGCGCGGCCACGGTGGCAAACATTTCCGGCGCGAGATTTCGCCGCAGGATTTCGGTTTGCGCGGCGCACACGGAATCATCATTGCCGAGGAGCAGGGAAAAGATGACGCCCATGGCACCGACGGGGGTGCGCAGGGCGTTCTTCACTTCCGGCGGCAGGCCGGCGCGCATCAGCGCAACGAGCCGGAGATGTTCACTGGTGGCCTGGCTGTCCAGCAACTGCGGCAAATTGGGCGGCGTCTGGCTGGCGAGCACCAGATTGCTCAAGGTTTGATCAAACGCCTGATTGCGCTCGAACTGGTTGGGCGCGAGCATCTGCACCCGGGGAAACTGGCCATCGAAGGCGGGTTCGATGGCGGCGATGCGTTTTCGGAGCGGCGGGTGGGTGGCGAGGAAACTGAACCAGGGCTCGTAACGGGAATCCACAAAATACAGGTGGCTGGCGACCTCGGCGTGGGGGGTGTCGAGGCGGCCGTGTTTGAAGAGGCCGCCGATTTTTTTGAGCGCGCCGGTGAGGCCGGCCGGGTAGCGGGTGAATTGCACGGCGGCGGCATCTGCCAGCCATTCGCGCTGGCGGCAGATGGCGCTTTTGAAGAACCGCACGGACGGCAGACTGAGGCAGCCCAGAACGACAAAGAGGCAGCCCAGCGGGGCGGTTGGGAGCACTTTGGGCTGGTCGCCCTCGATCAGACAGGATTCGCCGGCCGGCGGCGGTTCGAGGCTGCCGTAGATGAGCAGGCGGCCCAGCAGCGTGGGCCAGAACAGGCCGTGGGCCAGCCCGATCAACTGCATGTTGAGCCGGGTGTCGCCGTTCAAGATGTGGCTGAACTCATGGGCGATGACGCCGGACAATTCATCGCGGGTGAGCAGTTGGACGGCGCCGCGCGTGACGCCGATGGCGACGTCATCGCGGGTGTGGCCGGCGGCGAAGGTGTTGATGCCGCGTTCGTTGTCGAGGAGGTAGACTTCCGGCACGGAGGTGCCGGAGGCGATGGCCATTTCCTCGATGACGTTGCGCAGGCGTTGTTCGTCGGGATCGGCGGTGTCGGCGGGGATGCGGCGGCCGCCGAGAAATTCGGCGACGACGGTGCCGCCGGCGGCGAGCTGGCGGGTCTTGTAATAGCAGCCGGCGGAAACGGAGAGCAGGGTGCTGAAGGAGATGATGGCGAAAACCTGCGGGTTCCAGATGAGCTGCAGAAAATGCCGCGGATAGACGAGGGCCTCGCCGAAGAGATACAGCGCCGATGCGATGATGCTGAGGGGATGCCACGAAGGGGCATTGGCAAACATCGGGCGGGCGATGGTGCTGTAGAGCGAGGCGAGGAGGAGGTTGTTAACGATGAGCAAGGCCAGGACCGCCAGTCCGAACAACCAGACGAGCCGGCGGGTTTGCTTTTGGGCGCGCGCTTCGCGGTCAAAAAAGTCCATGGTTTACGTCACGGGTTTAACAGAATGATGGAATTGGGAAAGATATTTCGAGGGGCACGGTTCGAACGGGGCGCAGCTTGACACTGTCCTAGTTCGGAGTTCCGCCTTTAGGCGGTTCCGGTAAAATGACGCGCCGGACCGCCTAAAGGCGGAACTCCAAACGGGCAGGCACCCCGCGGTTAAGGACAGTGTTGAGCTGCGCCGGTTCGAACGTGCGGGGAACCAGGGGATGGCCGTGCCATAAA
This sequence comes from Verrucomicrobiia bacterium, assembly GCA_031290985.1. Lineage (GTDB taxonomy): Bacteria > Verrucomicrobiota > Verrucomicrobiia > Limisphaerales > UBA11358 > UBA11358. The sequence continues at coordinate 133,817 of JARLJW010000064.1, forward strand.
GTGCCGGTGGCGGAGGCAGGCAGGGCCGCTGCGCTCTGCCGGCGCAGGCCATGATGTTTTGGGCCTGGCGCAGCGTCCGTGATTATTGCGGGCGTCATGGGTGGCCATGCTTCAAGGTGCTGGCGGCCCACCGCTACGGTGCGTGGCATACGCAGGCAACCGGACTGCGCTCCGTGAATTCAGACGGCGGCGGCGGCGAGGATCTTGTTCATGGCGCGGAGGCGCTCGACGAGTTCCTTCATGACGTGCGTGGCGAAGAAGGGGTTTTGCTGGATGAGAAAATGGAAGCGGCGCTGGTCCACCTTGACGAGGCGGGCGGCGGCCACGGCGACGACGGTGGCGTTGCGGGGGGCCGGGTCAATGAGCGCCATCTCGCCGATGATGGCGCCGCGCGTGGCGTTCTCGACGACCTTGTCGCCGACAAGAACTTGGAGCGTGCCTTCGAGGACGACAAACATGGCGTCACCGGCATCGCCCTGCCGGAAGAGCGTTTCGCCGGGGGCGAGATTGAGGGTGTCGGACTGGTGGGCAAATAAATCCGCCGGATTCATCCGGACATGATTGGGGAACCGGCGACGGGGCGCAAGTTACGAACCGGTGACAAATTTGGGGGCGTGGGGAGGGCGGGTGGTCGAGGGATGGCCGCCTGCGGCGCCGGCAAGCGCGGTCGCAGCCCGACCCGGCCGGCCTTGCCGGGGTGATTGGTGATCCAGTTACGATGCGCAAGGAAGAAAAGTTGTCAGCGGGCATGGGATTATACTTGGAGCATTTCTGCCAACGCGCCCGGTGGGCCGTAACCATTCAATTCAACCGCCGATGAACGCGGATAAACGCAGATGGGAACGGCCAAAAGGCAATGGCTGGGCGGGGTCAGGCCGGTCGGAAGGCTGTGAATGTGGACCAAACGGTTTCTGCCACGCCGTCCGGGGCTTGCTGCTTCATGGACAAGGAAACCCACGGTTGCATCGCGGGCTACTGCTTTCTATCACGCCATCCGGCGCTGGCCGGGATTTGATTTTGGAAACGCACCTCAGGCTGGCTGGGGAGCATGGGATACAAGCGACCGAAGGGCTGGCGGTGCGAGTGGCCGGTTTTGGCGGGACAGGTCTGCGAGGCGATCGAAAGCGGCGCTGAAGCGACCGCAGTCCAGACGCTGCGCGTTTGCCGGGCGGCGGACACCTGGGTGATGGCGGGTTTGCGGGGCTCAAGCCGTGGAGCCGTCCGCCGGCCAATGACGTAAAATGCTTTGCCGTGCTCGAATTATTGGAGCAGGCCAAAGGCTGTGCCTGGCTGCCCAGAGTCACGAATGCGCTGAGTCAGCTTGGGCAAAAACGGAATGCCACGAGAGGGCTTTATGCTAGACAATGTGTTCCGCGGCGCTTACTCCTTTTTTTATGCTTATCGGTTAGGCGTTTGCCATGTCGCGACGCACTATCATCTTGATTGCTTCTGCTGTCGCCGCATTGCTTGCGGGCCTTGGTTTGCGGGCCTGCGATTACAAGATTGTTCCGCTTATCCGCATCGCCCTATGGTTCCCGCTTCCGTACCTGCTTCATGCAGAATCAACTTTAGTGCTGCTCGCTCTGATTCAATTCCCTTTATTGGTCTGCATATTTGCGCTCGCCATCCGACGCTGGCGAGTGGTTTGGGTTCTCATGGCATTTATTATGGTTTACGCGCTGTATGCCTGCGTTGTTATCGCGAAACTTGGTCCACCTCGATAGCTTCACTCCGCATTCGGCTCCCATTCCGCCAACGACGGCAATTTCAGCAACGGCCGTTTGGCATAGGCCGGGTGAACGGTCTGTTGTTAGGCTAATCTCGGCGGCCAGAACTTCGCTGCGCTGGTTCTGGCTGAAGTTAGGGCGCGGGGGCACCTGCGCCCCACCAAAATTTGGTGGGGCAGAGCTGCCGCTCTGAACATTTTTACCGTCAGTGAGCCGCACTATCCGACCTTGTTTTTGAAAGCCGCGCAGTCCATGACCTCGCAGATTTGTGAATGCCGCCTTGAAGCGTGGCCGCCGTTCTACTCTACTTGCTATCACGTCGTCCGGCGCTGGCCGAGGTGCAGGGTATCCAGTTGCATTCGGTGGTGCGTTGGTTCGGGGCTCTTTGCCGCCGTGGTTATCCGCTCTGCTCTTCCTCTTTTCCGCCGCCCAAATATACAGACAGTTATTTTGGGAAAACGTTCAATAAAATACCTGGGTTTATTTGCGGTGCGGGGGTTGCCGGGAGGGCGTGGGGGCTGATAGTGTCGATGCGTTTGTGAAGCATCGTCAGTTGAGAATCAGTGAATTTGAGAATTGGGGGGCCTTGCGGACGCTGCTGGCGCAGGGCCACCATGGTAGTGGGGCGCTGGAAGCCGGTCTGAAATTGAAGATCTGGCGGCAGGATGCCGCCAGAACCCGCAGGCAAGATGCCTGCGCTACGGCGGGAGCGCCGGCGCGAAGGATCAAGCATAGGTGCCAGACGAGGGTAGAAGATGGAGATTGAGGATGGACCAAACCGGGTTATCCGGCGAAATCCGACCATAGAATTGTCCGAGGCCGGACGGGGTATTGGCGTACGACGACCATGCAAGACCTTGGGAATCAAGGGCCGTCAGGCTTTGTCAGGCTTTGTTGGACCCTAGAATTTTTAAAAATGAAAACCGGAAACAAAAACCACCGGGAGTGGCGCGATAGCGGAGGTTGCAGGTGAGGTTGCTGCGGCTGGTCCGCTGC
>JARLJW010000065.1 GCA_031290985.1 Verrucomicrobiia bacterium
AACCCCCTCAATCCGCATCTTCCTCTTTGTGTTCCTCGCTGGTTTTAACGGACGGCGGCAGAGTCGCAAACCAGCCGCAACCCATCGCCAACCCCTCGCGTCATGGACTGCGGCGGGAAGTGCCACGCCACGCCGCTTTGTTCGGACCCTGACCACCCGGATTAACCCTGCCCTTCGCGCGCACGCAAGCGGTGCTGAAGCAACCGCATTCCAAACGCTGTCGCGACTGCCTGGCGCTTGCAACCGCGCGCAGCGTCTGGACTGCGTGCGGTTTACCGCCGCTTTCGCCCGCACCGACGATGCCCATCTTGCCCGCATCCTCCGCCCGCACCAGATTCAACCATCCTCCATTTGGGAAAGCCCAAAAAAATTTCCGCAGGGCTGAAGGATTGGAAAAAACGCCCCTAAGAAAATTCCCCAGCGCTGCAAGCGCGCGACATCAAACCATCCATTCATCCAGCGATTTAACCATTCACCGGTTTAACCGCTCCCCCCATTTCCCCCTCGACAACCCATCCCGCCCCGAATACACCTCTTCCATGGCACCGGACAACCTGCACAGGGAAAAAGACAGGCTGCAAACCTCGCCGCCCGTTATCTTTCTAGGCAGCATACCATGCGCTTGATTCTTATCATCCTTACTTTGCTTGGCGGCGCGGTCTTTGGCTATGCGTTGCTGGCAGATGTTCATTTGGCAAATGGTTGGACAGATGTTGATCAGGTTTTGTATCCGAAAGGTGAGGCTGTTTTGCCCAGTCGAGTTTCACACAACATCACGGCGCTTATTGACAGAGTAGCGGTGGAGCATCGGCGAGATGCATTCATCGTCAGCGGCATCGGTGGTTGCATATTCATTCTTGGTTTTGCAGGCTTGATTATTGAGAGGAAACGGAATGCATCACGAAATGCTGCCTAAGTCGCCGGTGCCAACCGCCGTTGGCGCTGGCAGTTCCGCTGTTGCGGTTCACGCCGCGGGTCGGCGGTGGCTCTTTCCACCTCTAGGCAGCATTTATGCCTACGTTTGCAATTGAGCTAATCATCGCCTCCCTGGTTCCAGCAGTGATTGCAATCCCTGTGACTGCCCTTCTTTGTCGCATGAGGGTTGTGCACAAGCGTCAGGTTGGTTATGCCACAGTATTTCTTGGTGCTTTCGTCGTCACGTTTCTTTGGTTCTCTTTTGTTTCCGGTGGGGCTTGTTTCTCGCCTGCTTTTTGGAATTCGATTACCTCAAGAGGTTGGACGAGAAGTGGCGACGCCAATCTTTTGCTTCTCAAGTCTGTTGCACTTAGTGCCGTTACCAGTGTTTTGTCTGCTTTAGGAGTTGTGCATTACTATCAAAAACGGAGCAAGAGACATGAGCCACCTGCTGCCTGACAAGAGGACAAGCTGCACTCATTTGTAGAGCCCACACGGCCAAGCCTTCCTTAAATCCGCGATTTCCTGTCACGCGTGACATTCAATCGTTACTTCCCCTCCGCGCCTCTCAGCGTCCTCCGCGCCTCTGCGTTCATTTTCAATCCCACAAACCCCCGTCTCCTCCTATCAAACAACGCCTTATAATCCGCGCTTCGCTTCAGATCATCAAACACCTTGCACGGATGCCGGTATCCGCCGCACAACGCCAGCAGCCGCTCATCCTTCGTGCTGACCGGCCCCGCCCCGCTCGCCTGCGCCGCATGCACCAGCGCCACAATCTGCGCCATCGCCCCGTGTAACGTGATCACCGGCCTCCCCGGAATCGCAATCCGCAAAAACGCCGCATCATGCCCCCACCCGCAAACCCCGCAAATGTTTGGCCCTTTCCTCCTCGTCCTCGTCCTCGTCCTCGGCTGTTTTCGTCCCCCCTTTTTGTGAGTCATCGCCGCAATCAATCTCTCGCCCTGCACAAATTGCGCCTCCCCCGCGAAATGCTCCCGCCGCGAAATCTTGGCCAGCACCACCGCCCCGGATTTCAACGTCACCGTCCCCGCCACCGTATCCATGGCCACCACCTCTCCGCCCGCCACCGCCGTGGCCCCGGTCGCGCACAGCCACACCTCCGCCGTCAGCAAAATCTCCAGCAGATGATCCCGGGGCACCTGCTCTGCCGTCAGCGAACCCGTCCGCCGCGACTCCGCCCAATCCGCGCCGCCGAACGGAAAAATCCCCGCCAGCCGCCACGACACCAGCACCCGGCACCGCCAGACCGTCTCCACTTTTCCATCAATTTCAATCGTCTTCATAGGCTCACGAAAACTTCTGGCTCCGACGTAGGGCAGGCTTTCCAGCCTGCCGGTGCGGGCGACTTTCCAGTCGCCAGTTCCACCCCCTCAACGGGCCGGCTGAACCGGATGCGCAATCCCACAATATGCCATTCATCCCCAAACTTTATCCCCGGGGGTTGGACAAAGGCTGTCCAACCCCAAAAAATAAATCTGACCGCTAATTCAAGCCAATCCACGCCCATGGTTCATTTTGAATTCAGCTTCGCCCTTCCCTCATTCACAAATTCACTGATTCATTAACTCACAAATTGATTGTGCCCCCATTCCAAAAAAATCGCCATGTAGCCGCTACACCTATTTTTTGCCATCCTCCATCTTCTATCCTCCATCCTCGTTTTTTCTCCCGCCCCGCCCCCGCCCCCTATCAACCATCAACTCTCAACTAAAGACTACCCCCCGTTCCAGCATTGCCCCACACCCCCACGACTGGCAAAATCCGCCGTATGGCCGCCGTGGCCGAAACATGATCCAACCATCAGAAATTGAAGCTGAACTGCTCGCGTTCCTCCGGTGCGACATTTTTTCACCCGCAACCAGCCTCACGGCCGAGACCGACCTCGTCGGCGCCGGGTTTGATTCGATGTCCCTGGTGAAAACCCTCCTGCACCTCGAGACCAAGTACGGCCGGTGGATCCCGGAAAGCGAGATCACCAACGAGGCCCTCGCCAACGTGACCGCCCTCGCCGCGACCGCCGCCCGCATCCTGAATGAAAAGTGACCAGCCGCTGAACGGTTCCGACCAGTTGATGCGCGGCTTCGATTTCGAATCCCGCCGCCACGGCTTCGCCGGCAACCAATGCCAGATCATCCTCGAGCTGGCCGCTAAAATCTCCCCGGCCACCCTGTCCGCCCGCGTCGCCGCCCGGCAAACGGAGTTCCCCATCCTCCTCGCCCGCCTCGGCGGCCTGTTCCGGCCTCGGTGGAAAATCTGCGACCGCACCAAAAAAACCGTCCCCGTCCGCACCCATCGCGATGCCCCCGGCCTCCGCCAAAAACTGCTCAACGAGCCGCTGGACCTCCGGCGCGGCTCCCTCATCCGCTTTGACCTCATCGAACGCGCCGACGGACTGATGGATGTCGTCTTCACCTGGACGCACATGCTCATGGACGCCACCGCCGCCGAGCATTTTCTCACCGCCGTCAGCGACGATAAAATCAGCCTGCCCCGGACCAATCCCCAGCCGCCCGGCGCGCCCGCCAAATGGCCGGAGCGTTTGGACCTGATGAAAAAATCCGTCGCCCAGCTCGACAAGTTTTGCGAGCAGCAGCCGCGCGCCTTGAAAACGCGCCACGCCGGCGCCCCGCGCGCGCTGCAATACCGTGTTGAAAAATTCACCGCCGCGGAGACCAAAGCCGTCCGCGCCAACGGCGCGCGCCTCTGTGGCATTCTCGGCGACGCCCAGTTCCACGCCGTCGCCGCCGCGCTCGAACTGCATCGGTTGCACCAAAAACTCGGCGCCGCCACCAGGAGCTACATCCTGCCGATGCCCGTCGGCCTCCGTCCCAAGGGCCGCATCGAACCCCTCTTCAGCAACCAGGTCGACATGCTCATGCTCCAGTTTTTGCCGGAGCAGCTTGCGGCCGCGGACACCGCCGCCGCCGCCCTCAAGGCCCAGACCGCGTCGGCGCTCCGCGAAAGTTCCCTCAGCTACGGCCGCCAGCTCTCGGAAATTTTCAGCTTCCTGCCGCTCCCCGTTTACATGGCCGTGCTCAAACACGGATTGAAAGGCGAAGTCTGCTCCCTCTTTTTCGGCGACACCGCCGCCGTCAATCCCAAGCTGGAAAATTTCCTCGGCGTGGCCGTGAACGATTTCACCCACATCGCCGCCGTCACGCCCTCGCCCGGCCTCGGCGTCATCTATCATTATTTCCGCGGCGAACTCCGCGTCTCCATCGTCCACGCCCAAACCGTGTTGAACGAATCCGAGGCGGCTGACTTCGCCGCCGCCCTCCGGCATCGCCTCTTGAACCCGTGAGCGTAACGTACGACATCGCCGTCATCGGCAGCGGCGCGGCCGGCATTGCCGCCGCCGTCGCCGCCGCCCGCACCGGTCGTGCCACCCTCCTGCTCGATAAAAACCCCGCGCCCGGCGGCATCGGCGGCTTCAGCGGCCTGACCACCCTCTGCGGCCTTTATGATGACGAAGGCAATCCTCTCAACGAGGGCTTCGCGCATGAATTCGCCGGTGCCGTAACCGAGGCCGCGCCCTTCAAGATGGGCCGCGTCTGGGTGCTGCCCTACCGCCCCGAAAAATTCCGCGCCGCCGCCCAGGCTTTCATATCCGCCACGCCCAAACTGGCCACGGCTTGGAATTCCCCGCTGGCCGATGTTCTCACCGAAAACTCCCGCCTCATCTCCCTCAACGGTTTCAAGGTCGGCGCGGTCATCGATTGCAGCGGCAGCGCCGAGGTCGCCCGCGCCGCCGGCGCGGAGTGCCTGGCGACCGATGAATCCACCCAAGCCCCCGCCGTTGTCTTCCCGCTGCACCACGTCACGCGCGAGCTCCTCACGCCCGCCGCCGCCGCGCAGGTTTTGCTCCCGCTCGCCCGCGCCGGTTTTCCGCCCGTTAATTTCCACACCAGCCTCGAGCCCGGCTCGCTCACCGTCAAGTTCACCGGTTCACCCGCGCAAGTCCCGGCCCTGCTCGATTTCTTGCGCGCCCATGTGCCCGGCTTTGAAAACTGCCGTTCACCGGTCGCCCAATTTTCCGCCACCCCCCGCGCCGGCCGCATGATCATCGGCGAACACGTCCTCACCGGTGCCGAAGTGTTGACCGCCCGGACCTTTCCCGATGCCGTCGCCCGTTGCGCCTGGCCCGTCGAGCAATGGAGCGCCGCCGGCCAGACGCACCTGCGCTATCTGCCCGCCGGCGCCAATTACGAAATCCCCGCCCGCTCGCTGCGCGCCGCCACCATCAAAAACCTCTTCATGGCCGGCAAGACCATCAGCGCCGATGCCGACGCCATTGCCAGCGCCCGCGTCATGGGCTGCTGCCTCGCCACCGGTGCCGCGGCTGGAAAACTGGCCGCCAATTATCTAGACTCCGCCAGCCCTGCATGAACCCGCTCGAAAAATTCTGGCCGGACACGTTTCGCTACGCGCAACGGCACTCGCCGTTTTATCGCGAACTGTTTCATGGCCTCGCCGATCCGCCGCCGCTCGCCGGCGTGCCCACGGTGGATAAAGCCACCTTGTCCGCGCGCAATCTCGATTTCATGTGCGTCCGCCGCGAACACATCCGGGAAATCGTCACCACCAGCGGCACCACCGGCAAGCCGTTGCTCTGGCTGCTCACCGCCGGCGATATCGACCGGCTCGCGCTCAACGAGCAGATTTCCTTCGCCTGCGCCGGCCTCACGCCGCGCGACACCGTGCTCGTGGCCGTCGCGCTCGACCGCTGCTTCATCGCCGGCCTCGCCTACTGGCAGGGCCTGCAACGCCTCGGCTGCACCGTCATCCGCGTCGGCGCCTCCTCCGCCCGGCTCGTCCTCGAGATGATTGAACGCCTCCAGCCCACCGCCATCGTCGGCGTGCCCTCCTTTCTCCGCGTCATCGCCGACAAGGCGGCCGAGCTGAAGATTGACCTGAAAAATTCCCCGGTGACCAAAGCCGTCTGCATCGGCGAACCCGTCCGCGATGCCGGTTTTCAATTGAACAAATCCGGCCGCGCCATCGAGGCCGCCTGGGGCGCCCGGGTCTATTCCACCTACGGCGTCACCGAACTGGCCAATTCCCTCTGCGAATGCGCTGCCGGCCTCGGCGGCCATCTGCACGATCAACAACTGCACCTCGAAATCCTGGACGACCACGGCCACCCTGTGCCTCCCGGTGAAACCGGCGAGATCGTCGCCACCACCTTCGGCGTCGAGGCCATGCCGCTCATCCGCTATCGCACCGGCGATTGCGCCGCGCTCTTTTACGACCTCTGCGAGTGCGGCCGCAGCACGCCGCGCCTCGGCCCCATCGTCGGCCGCAAAAATCAAAAACTGAAACTCAAGGGCACCTCCCTCTTCCCCTCCACCTTGCAGGCCGTGCTGGAAGAATTTGCCGGCGTCGAATCCTTCGTGGTCATCGCCCGCGCGGAAAATGAGCTGTCTGATTCGGTCGAAATTCTGTTTCACGGCGACGCCGCGGCGGCGAACCTGGGCGACGCCCTGCAAGCCCGCGCCAAAATCCTGCCCGCCGTCCGCCGCGCCTCGCCCGCGGAGATCGAGGCGCTGCAATTGCCGCCATCCGCGCGGAAACGGAGGACGTTCGTGGATTTGCGATGAAGCCCTGCATCGTCATCCCCTGCTACAATCATCCGGCAACGGTCGCGGCGGTCGCGGCCAGCGCGCAACCCTATGCCCCCGTCATCGTCGTGGATGACGGCTCGACCGTGAAGCTGCCTGTCCTCCCCGGCTGCACGCTCATCCGTCTCGAGAAAAATTCCGGCAAGGCCGCCGCCCTCCGCGCCGGCTTCCAGCACGCCGCCAAACTCGGCTACACCCACGCCATCACCATGGACGCGGACGGCCAGCATTTCGCCGAGGATCTACCCAAATTTCTTGAACTCGCCCGCACGCAACCCGCCGCGCTCGGTGTTGGCGTGCGTGATTTCTTTGCCGCCGGCTGCCCCACGCATCGCCGCCGCTCCAACGCCGTTTCCACCTTCTGGTTCCGCGCGGAAACCGGCGTGCGCCTCGGCGATACCCAATGCGGGTTCCGCTGTTATCCGCTCCCGCTCACGCAGCGCCTCCGGACGCGCTCCGGGCGCTACGCCTTCGAGCTGGAATTCATGGTGCGCGCCGCCTGGGTGGATGCGCGCCTCGTCGCCATCCCGGTGAAATGCACCTACGCGCCCGACCAGATCCGCCTCTCGCATTTCCGCCCGGTGAAGGACCTCGCCCACATCACGCTCATGAACATCGGCCTGGTGCTGCAATCGTGGACCGTCCCAAAAAAACTGCGCGTCCTCTGGTCGCTCGGCGGCCGGGAATCGTTCTGGGCCACCGTCGGCGACTTTTTCACCGAGCACGCGCATGAACCGGCGCGCCTCGCCGGCGCGGTCGGGCTCGGGCTCTTCTGCGGCATCGCCCCGTTCTGGGGCGTGCAGATGCTCGTCGCCGCCACCCTCGCCCACTGGCTCCGCCTCAACAAGGCCACCACGCTCCTCGCCAGCAACATCTCCATCCCGCCCTGCGTGCCCTTGCTCGTCTACGGCTCGACCGTGCTCGGCCACTGGCTGTTCACCGGCCAGATCTTGAAAATTACCCCGGCGGAGATCCGGTCCCACTGGGTGGAACACCTCTGGCAATATGTCGTCGGCAGCTTTGCCCTCGGCCTCCTCGCCGGCCTCGCCGGCCTGATCATCACCTACGGCATCGCGCGCCTGTGGCGGAAAAATGAACTCTGATTTTTACACGCGGCTTTACCTCTGGCTCGTGGCGCACCGGCGCGCGGTGCTCCTCGCCGCCTGCCTCGTCGCCGCCGCCTGCGTCGCCATCTCCTCCCGCATCAGCCTCGAGGAGGACATCCTCGCCACGCTCCCCCAAAACGACCCGATCGTCGACGAATACAAATACACCGTTCAAAAATTTCGCCAGATCGACCGCGTCTTCATCGACGTCGGCCTCAACCGCAACGATCCGGATGTCCTTGGCCGCGCTGCGGATGAATTTTATGCCTGCCTCGCCACCAACGCGGCCTTCGGCCGCATCACCTATCACATCGAGTTCGGCGGCCAGCGCACCGTCGTCAATTTCCTGACCGGCGCGCTGCCCAATCTGTTCACCGAGGAGGACGCCCGCCAGCTCGCGCCCAAGCTCGCCGCCGGCTCCATCCGCGCCTTCCTGACCGAACGCCGCCGCAAGCTCGCCGGCCCCGAGGGCATGGTCTTGAAGGACGTCGTCGCCGCCGACCCCGTCAGCATGAGCGCCCTCGTGATCGCCAAGGCGGTGCCGCTGCAAACCGGCTTTGGCGACGCGCATGTGGAAGACGGCCGGCTGACCAGCAGCAATGGTTGTCACGTGCTGCTCATGGCCGAACCCAAATTTCCCTCGTCGGATTCCAAACGCAGCGCCGCGCTCGTCGCGGAGCTGCTCCGCTCCGCGCGCACTGTCGAGGCGGCTTTCCCCGGCACGCACATCGCCATCACCGGCGGCCACCGCATGGCGCAGGACAACGCCACCCTGCTGCGCGGCGATGCGACCCGCTGCATGGTGATCGCGCTCTCGTCGATGTTTCTCCTCTGCTTCACCGCCTACCGGCGGCGCTGGCTCGCCGTCGTGACCTTTTTGCCGTCCTTGTTCGGCACGCTCATCGCCGGCACGGTTTTGGTGCTCTGGACCGACCACGTCTCCGCCATCGCCGTCGGCTTCGCCAGCATGGCCATCGGCATCACGGTGGACTACGGCATCTATGTCGTCTATCACCTCGACAACGCCGCCGCCGACCGCCTCTCGGCGGGCAAAATCGTCGGACGCCTCCTCCTGCCCACCGCCATCGGCGCGCTCACCATCATCGCCGCCTTCACCGTCCTGGCGACCTCGCCGATGCGTGGCTACCAGCAGCTCGGGGTTTTCGGCGCCGTCGGCGTGTTGATGGCGGCCAGCTTCGCGCTCTTTGTTCTGCCGCTGCTGGTGCCATTGCCCAAAAACCCCGGGGTGCCGAAACAGTTGCGGTTCACGAACTGGATGGAATCGTTTCACGCGTGGCAGAAGCGGAAACGCCCGCTGCTGCTCCTCGGCGTCGCCGCGCTGACCGTCGTGGCCATCATCGGCGTCAAGCGGCTCCGCTTCGAGGGCGACATCTCCAAGCTCAACGGCATCACCCAATCCACGCGCGAAGATGATGACCTCATCCGCAACACCTGGGGCGATGCCCTCGGCATGACCCTCGTGGTCGCCCGCGGCAAAACGCCCGACGAAGCCCTCGCCCAAAACGACCGCGCCGCCGCGCTGCTCGCCGCGCAAACCAACGTCATCGGCGTCTATTCGCTCGCCGCCATCTGTCCTTCGCTCGCCACACAGGCCGAAAACATCAAGCGCTGGCAAAACTTTTGGACGCCCGAACGCAAGGAGAGCCTGCATCAAACCCTTCAGTCGGTCGGCGGCGAACTGGGTTTCCGGCCCGACGCCTTCGCCCCATTCTGGAAAACCGTCGAGGAACCGCCCGCCCCCATCACGCTCGACCTCTTCCGCGGCACCGCGCTGGAACAGGTGCTGAACGAACGCGTCGCCGCCGGCACCAACGACACCGCCGTCAGCACGCTCATCAAGCTGGGCGATCGCGAACAGGCCGGCCGGTTGCGCGATGCCCTGCCCGGCTTCATCCTCATCGACCAGAAGAATTTCGCGGAACACATCGCCGCGCTCGCCAAGGGCGGCATGGGCCACTTCGCGCTCTGGACCGTCATCGCCGTGGGCGCGATCGTCTATCTCACGCTGTCCTCCATCGAACTGATCCTCGCCACGCTGCTCCCCATCGGCTTCGGCCTGCTGTGGACGCTCGGCTTCATGGGCCTGCTCGGCCTGCCCATCAACGTGATGAACTGTGTCTTCGTCATCTTCGTCATCGGCATGGGCGAGGATTACAGCGTGTTCCTCGCCACCAGCAAGCTGGATGAATGGCACGGCCACCCGCCGCGCATCCACGCCACCAGCGCCTCCGTCCTCATCTCCGCCGCCACGACCATTTTCGGCTTTGCCGTGTTGATCATGGCGCGGCACCCGGTCCTGTTCTCCATGGGCACCACCGTTCTGCTCGGCATGATCAGCGCCTTCATCGCCACGCTCGTCATCACCCCGGCGTGCATGGACCTCCTGCTCTTCAAGCCCCAGCCCTGCGGCGCCCCGCGCTGGTGGCACCTGCTCGGCACCGTCTGGGCCGGTCTGTATCTGGTCGTGAGCCAGACGATCGCCTTTGGCCTGATCCGCCCGGTGCTGAAAAAAATTTCACCCAATGCCGCCGACCGGCGGATCCGGAAAATTTCCCGGGCGGTGATGGCCGGGCTGGTAAAATCCATCCCTTTCAGCAAATTGACCTATCAAAATTTTTCGCCCGACACTTTATCCCGTCCGGCCATCGTCATCAGCAATCATCAATCCGCCTCGGATGTCCTGGTCGCCTTCGTCATCTCCAGCGACCTGTGCATGACGGTGAAAAAGCGGGTCTACGACACGCCCATCCTCGGCATCGCCTGCAAATGCCTGGGCCATGTCGTCGTCGAGGCCAGCCAGCCGGCCGCCACCCTCGCCCGCTGCCGCGAGCGGCTGGACGCCGGCCTGTCCCTCCACTTTTTCCCCGAAGGCACGCGCTCGACCGACGGCTTCCTCCAGCGCTTCCATCGCGGCGCGTTCGAACTCGCCGTGGAACTCCAGCGCGACATCCTGCCCGTCGTGTTGTGCGACACCCACGTCGCCATGCCGCGCGACGCCTACTGGTTCGAGCCGGGCCAGGCCACCGTCCGCGCCCTGCCACGCGTCACCCCGCAAAATTTCGATTACTCGCTCGGCAGCGCCGCCCTGATGCAGCATTGCGAACAACTCGTCCGCGCCTCGCTGCAACAACAGCTCGATGAACTCAACACGCCGCGCACCCTGCGCCGCAAGGTGGAACGCCTCTACCGTTACCAAGGTCCCTTCACCGAGAAATTTGCCCATTTCAAGCTCAAGCTCGACCCCGTTTTCCCCGCGCTCGACCCTGTCGTGCCGCGCACCGGCTTCATCCTCGACCTCGGCTGCGGCTACGGCCTCGCCACGCACTGGCTCGCGGAATGCACCGACCAGCGCACCTTTCTCGGCGTGGATTATGACGAGGAAAAAATCCGCGTCGCCCGGCGGACCGCCCCGAACCACGCCCGCATCAAATTTGAAACCGGCGACATTTTGGAAATGGATTATCCGCCCTGCGATGCCGTCCTGCTCCTCGACGTCCTGCACTACTGGGTGGCGGACAAGCAGCAGAAAATCCTGGAAAAAGCCCGGCACGCCTTGCGCCCCGGTGGAAAATTGATCCTGCGCGATGGCGCAAAAGCCCAGGACGCCGCGCATAAACACATCCACCGCTGGGAAGTCTTCGCCACGAAGTTCGGCCTGAACCACACCCGCGAAGGCCTGCACTTCCAAACCCTCGCCGAACTTCAAGCCGCCCTGAAGCGCGCCGGCTTCACGCACTGCGAACTCATCCGGGAAGCTGGTCGGGGCTCAAACGTCCTGCTGGTGGCGTCGGTTTAGTGGCCGCAATCTGCCGCCGCACCAACTCCGTAAACGCCTCCCGCTCCATCCCCAGGTAAACCTCCGGCAAAATCGGCTCGCCAAAATGCGTCTCGATTTTCCGCAGTCCGCTGAGCGGATGAAACTTCCCCTGCTTCGTCGAAACCAGGTGCATGTTCTCGATGAAGACCGGCACGATGACCGCGCGCGACTCCTGCGCGACGTAATAGATTCCCGGCTGGCATACAGCCACCTCCACCCCGTTCCCGCGCGTGCCCTCCGGAAAGACCACGAGGTTGAAGTCCTGCACCAGCCGCGCGTATTTCTGCAATTCCCGGATGCGCCCCGGGTTCAGCTTGCCGCGCTCCAGCAAAAACCCGATGGGCCGGCTCAAGGCGGATTTGATCCACGAAGTTTTCCAGACGGCTTTGTCGCCGAGCACCAGAATGGGATAGTTTCCCGAACGCGACAGCACCGCGCCGAGCAAGATCGTGTCCAGCAGGCTGACATGGTTGCTGACGAAAAGATAACGGCGCTTGGGATCCAATTTTTCCAGCCCCGTCGTCCGCCGGCCATACGGCAGCGCCAGCAGCAACCAGGCAAAAAAGCCCATCACGGCCTGAATGGCCTTCAGCTTGCGCGACAGCCGGACTGGTTCGGTCGGTTCCATGAATCTGAGGGGCGGATGTTAATTTGCCGACTTGGCGCGGCGCAACCATTCTTCCAAGTCCTGCTTCTCTTTCAAAAACGCCGGCTGATCCGCCAGCGCGCGGCCAAAAGCCTGCGCCGCCTCGTCGCGCCGGCCCAGCGCCAGCAACGCCCGTCCTTCCAGATACGCATTCTCGTAAAATCCCGGGTTCAATGCTTCCGCCTTTTTGGCAAAATCAACGCCCGTTTCTGCGTCATGCTCCTGCAACGCCCGCTGGCCCGCCTTGAGAAATTGCCGCGCCTGCTTCACGCGCTCAAACTCGCCCGAAGCCAGGGTTTCATCCGCCGGCACGGTCAGCTCCGGCAGTTCATGGTTGAAATCGTTCACGTCGAACGCCACGAATTTGCCCAATTGGTTCGGCGGCGACGCGGCCCAGAAAATTCCCGCCGTCAAATCCATCACCACCGCGTGCGTGGCGATGAACGCATTCAGCGTGCTGCGATGTCCGTCGCCCGGGAAGGTTCCGCCCGGCAGCTTCCGGTCGCGCAGAATATCCGCCGCGTGCGCCGCATCGATCGCGCCGTGATTTTGCTTGAGCAGCTCCAGCATCCGCGCCTCGCGGGAAACGGACGTTGCTTCAACCATGTAATTCGTGTTGCGCGCATCGTCCTTCAAGTCCGCCGTCTCAAAATGGTTGGGACACACGATGGCATCGCCTTCCGCCTCGCGCACATTCGTGACTGCCGGGGTTTTTTCCACCACCACAAATTTTCCATCCGCCCGGCTGCCAATGAGCCAGATGGTCGAGACGAACACCCGCGCCTCGCGCACGATCTTCAGCGCCTCGTCCAGGTTGTGCGCCTTTTCCAGGACTTCGCGGGCCACGATCGCCACCGGGGTGCCGATGGTGTTGGGCAATTTTGACGGCGCACCGTTGATGGTCACCGAAACGCCCGCGCGGTTCATGCCGGAGACGACGCCCTTCATGCCCGCCCACGACAACGAGATGAACGGGATGCCCCCATCCGGCTCAAACATCTCCACCACCCGGTCGCGGCTGAAAACTTCGGCGGCCTCCCAGTCAAAATTTCTCCCCGTGATGAGATGCTGGTCCGTCGTCGCCCCGCCCCACGCGCCAAACGCCGTGCAGCCCGCCTTTGAGATGAACGGATTATCGATCATCATGTAGGAAACATCGTGCGCCGCGTGGTAGTTCAACAGGCGGCGGTAAAAATCCCCCTCCTCCGGATGGATGTCCGTGCAGCCCAGTGTGGTCCCGTAAATCTCCAGCCGGTAATCCGCCGGCACAAAATCGCTCAGGTTCCGGTTGCGATAGAGCACGTAATTTTTCAGCGCCTCCATGAGCCAGTGCTGCGGCACATAACCCTGGACCATCTGCATGAACTCCGTCTCCAGCGTATGCATCTTGTCCTGCATCAACGTGCCGTCCGCAAACCCGATCTCCAGCGGCGAACCCTTCAGATGCACGACCGGCAGCCCTTCCCGCTCGGTGCGCCACGATTTCCCGAGAAACGTTTTACCATCATGCGTCTCCGGCTTCAGCGACAGCACCGAGACATCCGCCGGCAACGGCGGCGGCACGACCACGCTCGCGTGCCGCATCCAAAGCACCGCCACCAGGCCAATCAGCGCGAGCAAAAGCACGCCCATGACCAGCCGCTTGAACCATTTAAAAAGACGTTTCACGGCAATTATTTCACGACAATATTAAAAAAGCTTCGCCCGCCGGCTGCCCGCCGCACATAAAATGGGCGCGGGCGGAAATCACGTTCTCCACCTCCGACAATTTCAAGCTCAGCTTCAGGGTCTCGCCAGGCAGGATCGGGCGCTGAAATTTTGCCTTCGCGATCTCACCCACCGTCAGCGGACGGTTTTGGACCCATTCCGCCGCCATGCGGACGATTTCCAGTTGGAAGATGCCCGGCAAAATCGGGCGGTGGGGGAAATGCCCGGCGAACACCGGATCATCCGCGCTGAATTTAAACTCAAACGCGTGCGCGCCGTCCGGTTGCACCGTCGGCCCGGCGTTCCGCGCGGCGGTGATGGAGTCGCGCATGTTCATTTCTTCAACGCGGCGGTTTCATCAAACATGGCGGCGGGCTGAATGCCGGGTTTGGTGCCCACGATCCGCAGATCCAATTTATAACCGCCGCGATCCAGCACAAAATGATTTGTCTCCGGCATCGTCACCGGGCAGTCCAGCGTGGGTGCCCCCCCGAAGATGCACGCCACATCGGCGGCCATCAGGCGGCGGATGTATCTTTCCGGAAACATCCGGCTCGACCGCAGCACAAACACCCTCCCGTCCGGCTTCACGAGCAGGTCCGCCATCACGTTGCCGAAATTCTCCGTCACGATGAGCCGCTTGCCGTCCGTTTCGCTCAAGGCCAGATAGCCGTTCAGCGCGAACTGCCGCCCGCGCGCGGTGAACAGCGCGCGTTGTGTGAGCAGCGCATTTGCGGGGAATAATCCCGCCGGTGGCGGCAGCGATTGCGTCGGCGGCAGTTTTGTGACGGCGCAACCGGCCAGCAAACACATTAACAGCGGCAACAATGATGGCGGCAGTTTACGGCGCATTTTTCACGGCGGCCTGCACGGCGGCGATGTCCAGCGGCTTGCTTTGGTCAAAGGTTTTTTCCGGAAACTCCATGTCGCGCTTCTCGTTGCGGAACGTGATGCGCATCAGGTCGCCGTTCGGCTCGTTCATGACCACCTGCTTCGTGGCCGACAAATCCGGCAGCAGATGCACCTCCAGCGACGACATCATGCCCCGCACGTTGGCATCCTTCGGCACCATCGTCAGCACGGTCAGCTCGCCGGTGGTCACGGTGATCGTATAATCCACCATCAGCGCATCCAGCTTGCCCTGGTTCATCAGCGCCATCTGCTGCATCACGCGCTGGAGCAGTTGCGGAAAGCCGAGCTTCAATTTCTCCCATTTGCCGTCGTTGAACTCAAACTGCGCAACAGTCTTCTGGTCGCCCAGTAAAATGGACTGGTATGGCGCGGTGGTTTCCCAGCGGATCTTGTCCGGCCGCGCGATGAGCATGACGCCCTCCGTTTTCAACGGTTCGGAAAATAATTTCAGCACCCGCTCCTGCGTGAATTCCAGGTAGACCGTTTTCACCGAGGCCATCTTCTGCTGCAAGTCCTGCAGCACCACCGGCGAATTCGCGGCCGGTGGCGGCGCGACCTCGTTCGTCGCCGCCGCGGCCTTGAACGCCAGCATCAGTCCCAGCAAATAGGTGGTGATTTTCATTTCAGCAATTCATCCAGTCTCACCACTTCATAGCCCAGCCCGCGCAGCGTGTCCAACAACGATTTCACCGTGGCCACCAGTTTTTCGGCGGGAATGTTGCCATCGTGCAGCAGGATGATCGCCCCTGGCGCCAGTCCGCGCCGGATGCGTGCAAGAATTTTCTCCGGTTCGGCGATGACCGTGTCCAGGCTGCGGATGCTCCAGCCGATGACCTCTAGGTTCAAATCCCGCGCCGCGCGGAACGTGTTCGGGTTCGAAAGCCCCACCGGCGGCCGGAAATATTTTGGCGCGCGGCCGCCAGCCTTCTCCACCGCCTGCTGCGCCCGGATCAGCTCCGTCCGCAATCGTGCCCGCGGATAAAAATTGGTGAAGTTGCTGTGCGCGTAGGAATGGTTCTCCACCAGGTGTCCCTCGCGGACAATGCGCGCGGCGAGTCCGGGATTTTCATCCACGCGCCGGCCGATGCAAAAAAACGTCGCCGGTATTTTCCGGTCGCGCAACAGTTCGAGCAACGGCGGCGTCGAGCGCGGATCCGGCCCGTCGTCAAACGTCAGCGCCACGCGCTTTTTTGACCGGTCGCCGGCACAGATGAAGTTTCCGAACAACCGCACCTGCGGCAGCGCCACGCCGAGGCCGGTGACGAGGGCGAAAAGGAAAACCACCGCGCCGGCAAAAAAAGTCTGCTGCCATGCCAGGGCGGCGGCCTCAAGGATCACCGCCGCCAGCAGAATGAAGGCAAACCGGCTCATGGCGGGTCAGGGCTGCACAAAACACAGGGCCTTCGCCCCGCGTTGCGACAACGTGTAGAGCAGCACCCCGCGCTTCTGTTCCCGGGCGAGGTTCACCGCCACGGAAAATCCGAACCCGGAGGCCGAGTGATATTCACCGCAAAGCTGCTTGTAGGTCTGATGTTCCACCTTTTTGCCGGCGCGCTTCAGCAGCGCCGCCGCCACGGCTTGATACATCGGTTCCAGTTTCTGAGAGCCCCCGGCTCCGCTTAAAAACATATCCACCTGTGAAAGGTCAACGGCGGCGGCGATCCAGTCCGCTTCGGCTTCGGCGCTGAAAGGAGTCCGGTAGCGGCCCAGCTTCAACGCCGTCACGCGCGCGAGCGGGACGGCGGTTTTTCCGGCCGGCGCCAGGCTCGCAACGACCGCGCCCTCACCGGGTTTGATCTGGTCATCCCACACCCCCCAGCGCTGGCCGATGCTCAAAAGATATTTGTCCACCTCGTCCGTCGCCCCGACCAGCGAACAATCGGCTTCATCGATCGCCAGTTGCGACATGCCCTGCCAGAGTGCGCATTCAAAGGTGATCTCGCCGACCGTCGGCGCCGAATTCATCGCCTGCGCCGCCTGGTCGATGGCCACCTGGCCGGCGGGCGAATTGTGGACGGAATTGGGAAAACGCGAAGGCATCGGTTCGCGTTCATCCTTGGCAATCAAGTTTTCGATGAATGCGCCGGCGTCCTCCAGGCAGCCAAGCCCGGTGCCGATGGACACCGATACCCGTTGCGTGGCATCCGGCGCATGGCTCTGGCGCGCCGTGATGAGCGCCATCTGCTGCAACCGGCTCAAGCGACGGCGCTGGTTGGGGGTCAGCATCGCCGTGTCCGCCAGCGTGCCGCAACTGAACACCGGCCCGCGGCCCGCCGGCAGCGGCGCGGTGATCTCCTTGATCGTGACCACGCCCGGCCCGATGACGCCCAGCCCGCCCACCGCGACCTGAACCTTGCCCGGCGCCCGCGTGTGCTGCGTGGTTTCCGCCTTCGAAAAAATCAACACGCCGTTGTTGCCGCCAAAACCGAACGAATTGCTCATCACATGCACCAGCGGCGCGTGGTGGCATTCCGTGACGGGTTCGAGCCCGATGGTCGGGTCGCACTTCGTGAAGCCGGGATTCGGCGGCAGTTCCTGATGCCGCAGCGCCTCGACACAAACGATGGCTTCCATCGCCCCGCTCGCGGCCAGCGAATGGCCGAAGACCCGTTTCGTGCTCGAGAACGGCGGGACGCGGTTGTGAAAAACCGTTTTCAACGCGATGGCCTCGGCCTGGTCGTTGTCGCGCGTGCCGGTGCCGTGCGCATTGACATAGCCGATTGCGGACGGCTCCAGCTTCGCGCGGCGCAGCGCGGCCTGCATCGCCGCCGTCGCGCCCGCGCCCTGCGGATGCGGCGCGGTGGCGTGATACGCGTCACAGCTCGTGCCCCAGCCGCTCAACCGCGCAAGAATCCGGGCTCCGCGCCGGAGCGCGGATTCCTCGGACTCCAAAACCAGCATCGCCGCGCCTTCACCGTGGCTCATGCCGGCGCGCGTCACGTCGAACGGCCGGCAGCCCGCCGCATCCACCAGCAGCAGCGCATGAAATCCGCCCCAGGTCATGCGCGAAAGCGAATCCGCGCCGCCGGTCAGCATTACATCGGCCTCGCCGGCCATGATCATCTCCGCCGCGGTCGCGATGGCCAGCGCGCTGGACGAGCACGCCGTGGCCAGAGCCATGCCGGGTCCGTACAGGCCAAAATGTTCCGCGATCAAATCCACGGTGCTGGAGCATTCGTGAAAGCGGGTCGCGCGGGCGCGCATCTTGCCGCGCTTGATGAGGGTCGTGAGAAAAATTTCGCTGTCGTACGAACCGCCGACGGATGTGCCCAGAACAATGCCCGCGCGGTCGCCGCTGCGGACCAGGTCGATCTTGGCATCGGCCAGCGCATCGCGCGCGGCGAGAAAACCAAGCTTGTCGCTGCGGGAGGCGCGCGTCGGCGCGCCGAGCGCCAGGAGGTCGCGCTGGATTTCGCCGGTGGGGTTCTGCCCGTAGCGCGGGGATTGGAACAACGTCAGCGGTTTGAGGCCGCTGGTGCCGGCGGCCACGGCGCGCCACACTTCCGCCACGCCGAAGCCTGCGGCGGACACGATGCCGAGGCCGGTGATGACTGGGTTGCGCGCGGACACGATAAATTATTGCGGGCGTTTGGCCGCAATGAAGTCGGCCAGGGTGCGGACGGAGCGGAACGCCGGACGGCCTTCCTCGATGTCCTTGATGACGATGCCGTATTCCTTTTCCAACAAAACCACCAGTTCGAGGGCGTCGATGGAGTCCAGGCCGAGGCCGGTGCCGAAGAGCGGGGCATCGTCATCGATCTGCTCCGGCGTGATGTCCTGGAGCTTGAGCGACTCGATGATCTTTGATTTCAGTTCGTGTGTTGAGATTTGCATGTTGTTCAGCCCGCTGATTTGGTTTGGAAAATTAGCGCACAGAGCGCTTTCATGTCACGGTCAAATTCCCGCAACGTGCGGATTCCTTCGCCGCGGTTTTTGAGGAAAAGCGCGTGGGCCGCCGCCACGGGGGGCGCGGAAATGACCCGGCCGCACTCCGGGGTCACGACCTCGCAAAAAATGCAAACGCATGCCTCCGCCCCGCCCCGCCGGAGCAGGTCGGCGGCCTCGGGCAGGATGACCTGATCGTCGCCCACAAAACACAGGTTGGGCCCGGTCAGCCGGAAATGGATCGCCACCTCGCCCACCGCCGCGCTCGGCAGCGTGTACGCGAACAACGTGGGGCTCGGCCCGCCCACCCGGTCACGGCCGTTCCAAAAATTCACGTCCGTCGAAAGCGAGCCCGCGCTGGCCGCCAGGCAGATGCCGATCCGGTCGCCCGCCAGTTCATCAAAGTTGACATTCAGCGACGCCACGGCCAGCAGCGCCAGCTGGCTTTGCTGGTCCAGCCGGCCGAAACGCTGGCCGAGCCGGGCCAGGGGCAGGTCCGCCGCGGTCACGGTGCTGGCGGCGATGATGGAGATTTCAGACATGGCTCAAGATCAATGCGCCGTTCATGCCCCCGAAGCCGGTGTTCAGCTTGAGCACATTTTTTAACCGCGCGACGGTCCGCGGTTCGCGCACGAGGCCGGGCGGCGTGCCCTCGGCGGCCAGGCTCAAGCGCGGCGTGCCGGGCAGAAAATTATTTTCCATGGCCAGCACGCAGGCGATGGTTTCGACGACGCCCGCCGCGCCAAGCGTGTGGCCCAGCATTCCTTTGGCACCGCTCACCGGCAGACACGCTTCGCCAAAGATCGTCTTCAACGCGAGGGATTCCATGGCGTCATTGTAGCCCGTGCCGGTGCCGTGCGCGTGGATATAATCAATTTCCGACGGCGATATTTTTGCCGCAGTGAGCGCGGCGCGGATGGCCAGCGCCAGCCCCGAGCCGTCGCGCGACGGGCCGGTGAGATGATTCGCATCGTTGCTGCCGCCGAAGGCGCGCACCGTGACGGCGGACTGCGGCATCCGATCCGCGCGCACCAAGACCACCGCTGCGCCCGCTTCGCCCGGGCTCAGGCCGCACCGGTCGCGGTCAAAGGGACGGCAGCCCTGCGGATCCAGCGCTTTCAACGCCGTGAACCCGCTCACGACAAAATCCGAAAGGCAATCCACCCCGATCACGAGCACGGCCTCCGCCGCGCCGCGCCGGATCAGCCTGGCCGCCTGGGAAATCGCCACCAGGCCGGAGACGCACGCCACCGAGACCGTTTGCACCGGGCCCCGCGCGCCGTGGTCCGCGGCCAGGTCCGCCGCCAGCAAATCCGCCCGCAAATGCCGCCGCGCACTTTCGGAACAGGGCCGGCCGGCCGCGATGCGTTCGAGCGCCTCGATGTTCGCCTTGGTGGTGGAAAGCACGAGTCCGGTTTTTCCCGCCGGCACGGCGGCCAGGATCTGGCCGGCGGCGGCGCGCGCCTGCCGCAATGCCTCGGCGGCCAGGAACCAGGCGGGGTCGTCAATGTCGGGATTGCGCGGGGCGGCGCCCGCGATGTTGGATTGAAAACGCGGCGCGCTGAATTTTTCCGCGGCGCGCAGGCCGCTCGCATTGTTTTGCAAGGCGGCGCGCAGCGGTTCAACCCCGCAGCCGACGGCGGAAATCACCCCGCAACCGGCAATGACAACCTCCGGTTCACGCATACAATGACAATTGCCCCAGGGCGACAACCCGCCCGGCGCACGAGATCGTTCCGCCGACCAGCAGCATCGGGCCCAGGCGCCGGTTCTCGCGCACTTCGATGCGCAAGACCTGGCCGGCGGACGGGCGGGAAATGATCTTGAAATTGGAGGCCGCCACCAGCATTCCCGGCGCCGCCGGAGCGGCCTGGCCGCCGCCGGACTGCGCGAGCCGGCCGAGCGCGGCGGCCACGGTTTGCGCGACGCATTCAACCAGCGCCGGCTCCAGGACTTTTCCATCCGCCACGGCAAAATCATCTTCGGCAAAGCAGGCCGTGGCCGTGGCCGTCGTGGCGGTGCATTCATCGAGCGTTTTGATCCAGCACATCGGCGCGCGGTGCGGGATGAGGTTTTCAATGGCGGCGGACATATCAGGGCTTGGTCGGTTCCGGGCGGGCGTTCAGGGTCGAGCCGGGCCGCACCCGTTTATGGGCGGATGACGCCGGCGTTTCTTCATCATCCCAGAACGGGAAAAAATTATACCACTGGAACGGGTCGCGGCGCATCACGGATTCCAGGTCGCGGGCGAAATTCGCGGCGCAGGTCTTCAGGTAGGCGTCGCGCTCGTTGTGCATCGGCATTTTGGGATGTTGCGCGGGGAAGCCAAAAAAACGGTAGAGCCCGGCGGGTTCGCGCAGGCTGAAGACATGCATGAGCGGCGCCCCGGCGATGGAGGCCATGACATATGCGCCGATCGGGAAGGACGCGAAGCCGCCAAAAAACGGGATGCGCGCCGACGGGCTCCCATAGGCGCGGTCGCCCAGCATGGCGACGACCTCGCCGCGCCGCAGCGCCGCCACGAGCGGGATCGCATCGGTCGGGGAGCCGGTGAGCGGCAGCAGGCGGAAATCCTGCTTGGAAGCGCGGTTGAGCACCGCGCGGATCTCCGGCGTCTCGCGGTCGAAGCCGGTGACGGTGATGGGCACGTCGATCCGCGTGAGCAACTGGCCGGCGGCCTCCCAATTGCCAAGATGCGCGGTGAGCAGCAGCACCCCGCGCCCTTCCGCCAGGGCGGTGCGCAGGTTTTCTTCGCCGTCGAACTCGAAGGAGAAATTTTTCCGGTTGCCCGCCAGGATGGCGGTGCGGTCCAGGATGGCGCGGCCGAAGGAATAAAAATGTTTAAAGACGAGCCAGCGGCGCTTCCACCAGGGCGGCGGCCCGAAGGCGCGCCGGTGAAAATCCATCGTGGCGGCCACATCCGGCGAGGCGTAGGAGAAATAAACCGCCGGAAACACGGCGAGCACATAGGTCACCCGCAGGCCGAGCACGCGGACGGCCGTGGCAAAAAACCAGATGCCCCAGCGTCCGCCGCGCAACCGGCCGGTGCCGGACCAGTGTTTTGTCTGGGTATCGTTGGCGGCCATTCAGTTCTTTTCCAAGTTCATGCCGGCAACCTCCGGCGTCCACTGAAACTTCAAACTCCAGCCGTCAAAATCGATCTGGGAGGGCGGGTTTGAAACATGGAATTCGGTGCTTCTGGGAAGCTTGGTGCCGGGAGCCTGGTGCTTTTCAGTTTGCATCATCCGCTTAAACCATGCTAGCGGCGGCGGCACGGTTGTCAACGCGGGGCGCAGGCGGGCACCTTTCATAAAACTAATTCTCATCATAACCGCTTGACTCGACGGGGCCGCAAAATAGACTTGCCAGCCGCGGTTTCACCCGGCAAAAAAAACCAATCCAAAACATCCCAATGAAAGCATCCAAACTTTTCCCCCTCCTCACCGTCGTCGTGCTCGGCGCCTGGTCCGTGAACGCGGCCGCGCTGTTCCCCGTCGTGGTCGACGGGCGCTGGGGGTTCATCAGCAAGGCCGGCAAGCTGGTCACGAACCCGCAGTTCACCCACGCGGAGGCGTTCGCGGAGGAACGCGCCGCCGTGGAGCTGAACAAACGCTGGGGCTACGTGGATGACGCCGGGAAGATCGCCGTGAACCCGCAGTTCGACAAGGCGGGGCCTTTCCGCAGCGGGCTCGCCGCCGTCCAGCTCGGCCACATTTTTGGCTTCGTCAATGCCGACGGCAAATATGTCGTCAACCCGCAGTTCGATGCCGCGAAGGATTTCGCCGAAAACCGCGCGGCCGTAAAGCTGAACAAGGAATGGGGCTTCATCGACAAGACGGGCAAGATCGTCATCAACCCGCAATTCGGCGAGGCGGGCGATTTCTCCGAGGGGCTCGCGGCGGTCGAGGTCGGCAAAACCTACGCCTACGTGGACACGGACGGAAAAATTGTCATCAACCCGCAATTCGACGAAGCCCGGGCGTTTTCCGAAGGCCTGGCGCCGGTCAAGCAGAACAAAAACTGGGGCTTCATCGACAAGACCGGCAAGCTCGTCATCAACCCGCAGTTCGACGAGGTCGGCGCCTTTGTGAAGGGCCTCGCGCCCGCGCGGATGGCCAAGCGCTGGGGCTACATCGACACGACCGGACATTTTGCGGTGAACCCGCAGTTCGACGAGGCCGCGTCCTTCGCCGAAGGGCTGGCGCGGGTGCAGCTCGCCAAACGCTGGGGTTATGTGGACAAGACCGGCGTCTTCTCCATCAACCCGCAGTTTGACGAGGCGATGGATTTTCAACATGGTCTCGCCCAGGTCCGGACCGGCCGGATGGTGGGCTATGTCGACACCGACGGCAAATACGTCTGGAACCTGACCAAGTGAACACGGTTGACAAAAACGGTTTTTTTTCAATATTTTCACTCCAGTTTCAGCAATCAATTAAACGAAAGGATCGAACATGAAATCCATCTGCAAATCCCTGCTCATCGTCGCCGCCATCTTTGCCACCGCCCTCCCGCTGCTCGCCAAACCGCCGCAGACCGAGGCCGAATTGATCGCCGCCCTGGATTCGCCCAAGGAAAAGATCGTCTTCGCCGCGCTCCAGGACCTCGAAAAACAGTATCCGACCAGCGCGCCCGCCCTCGCCAAGATCAAAACCCTGCTCACCGACCCGCGCCCGCTCATCCACGAAAAAGCCGCACGCGTGCTGGGTGCGTTGCACGCCGACGTTTCCGACGCCGATTTGAAGAGCATCGCCGCGATGCTCGACAGCGCGGACAAGAAGGAAATTCAGGAGGCCCTCAAAGCCCTCCGCGGCCTGAAAGCGCAAAGCGTCATCCCGAAAATCGTTTCGCTGCTGCAACATGCCGATCCCTTTGTCAAACGCGACGCCTGCCGCACGCTGGCCGTCGTCGCGGATAAGAGCGTCATCCCGTCCATCGAGCCGCTCCTCAAAGATGCCGACCCCAAAGTGGTGAAGGACGCGAACGACGCAATCTTCGCCCTGAAGGCAAAATAAGCTGGCGAAAGTTTTTCACCGGCGCATCCAGCCCGTCTGGCTGCGCCTTTTTATTTATGGCCAAATTTCAAAGAGCCGGTGACCCCGCTCAAGGTGGAGATGGCCGCGCTGCGACCATTTCTGCCTGCGCCGCAGTCACCTTGAGGCCTGGCCATCCACTGACGTACACAATAATCACGCACGCTGCGCCAAGTCCGAAAACATCATGGACTGCGCCGGCAGAGCGCAGCGGCGACGGCGCTTTCGAGCGTCCAGTACCGGTGGCAATTCCAACCCGGCTCGCGCACCAATGCACGTCACTCCTGCCTCAACTGTTTGTGCCAGACGCAATTTTTTAAAAAACCTTCACGCCGCTCTCATGCCACCTCGGTCGTGGCAAATTTCTTCCCGTCCCGCTGGCAGAGCAGTTGCACCACGTGCCGCCCCGAATAAAAACACGGCGGCACGCCGCCGCCGGGCATCACCCACTGCCCCGCCATGTAAAAATTCTCCAGCCCCGGCAGCGTCTTCTTGAACATCGCCCGCAGCGCCTTCGGCGTCGGCGACCAGCCCATGAACGCCCCCTCGTGGTTCAGCGTGTAGCGCCACGTCGTGTACGGCGTGGCGATGTCCGTCAGCTCCACCTTCGCGCTGAGGCCCGGATAATGCGTCTCCAGCCGCGCCAGCACCTCGGCGGTGACCGCTTTTTTCGCGGTCTCGTACCGCTCGCGGTCTTCGCGCAGGTCGTTCCAATATTTCCAATCCGTGAGCAGCAGCACCTGCACCACGGTTTTGCCCGGCGGCGCAAACTTCCCGCTGTAGTTGAAAAGGCGCAGCGGAAAACCGTCGATCACCACGTTGCCCACGGTCATCGTATCCTTGAACAGCAGAAAACTTAACGACGGCTCCCGGGAAAAATCCATGTCCACGCCGAGGCTGATGGTCACGATGGGTCGCAGGCGCGGCCAGTTTTCGTACCGGTCCTTGATGGTCTGGCTCACGTATTTGCCGCCCAGCAGCTTGAAGATGGTCGCGTAACCGTCGCCCGCCGAGATGACCGTGTCGGCGCGATGTTCCGTCCCGTTCTCCAGCCGCACGCCGACGGCGCGGTTGTTTTCCACGATGATCTCCTTCACCGTGGCGTCGAACTGCATTTCGCCGCCGAGGCTTTCGAAACGCTCCCGCAAACTGGACGCGAAATCAAAGCAACTCCCCTCGATCAGGCCCATCTGCCGGTTGGCGAGCAGCGCGAGGAGGAACAACATGAACCACGCGGGCATCTCCGGCAGGAACAGGTGCGTGAACATCCGCCGCAGGCTGTCGTTCTTGATGGCCTTGGTGAATTCGATGAGCGGCTGGTTGTACGCGCCGCCGAGATAACGCAGCGAGCGGCGCAGATGCCAGAGCTGTTTCAGCGGACCGAACACACCCAGCAGTTCCACCGGCGTCTCCATCAGCTTGAAGATGTCCGTCTTCTGCATCGAACGCACGCCCGCAACAAAGTCCTTGATGAAAGCCGCGTCTTCCGGCGCGATGGCGGTCAGGTCGCGCGTCAATTTGTCCAGGTCCGGCGTGAAGCTCACCCGGTTGCCCGTGGGTTCATCGATGAAATAAACGTAGTCCGCCAGGTCGGGAAACTTCCGTCCCTTGAACACGCCCAGCTCGCGATACAGCTTGTTGCAGACGATGCCGGGCCGGTGGCCCATCAGATAATGCACGCCGCCATCGATGAGATAACCGTCGCGCCGCCACGCCTTGGCCACGCCGCCGGGCTCGCTGTAATGCTCGAGGATCAGCGCGCGATAGCCGTTCATCCGCGCATAGCAGCCGGTCGCCAGGCCCGCCAGGCCCGCGCCGATGATGATGACAGTTTTTTCAGCCATGCCGGAAATGTTTAAGGTCGCGATTTCTTTTAAGGGTGCAAAATTTTAATGCGGCTGACTATCTGCCGCCCTCTCCTCCACGAGGAGAGGGCGGGGCGAGGGGGCGTGAGTCTTCTATATCTCCACAAATCATTCCAAGACACATCCCGAACGCGCGAAAGCAAACACCGCGACGCTTGCCTGTTCAAGCAATTTGTTGTTGAATGATTTTTCAAATTTAACCGATGATCGCTCTTAACGGCCACCAACTCACCGTCGCGGAACTCTGGCAGGTCGCCTGTTTTCAAAAACCCTGCGCCCTCGCGGACGAGGCGCGACCGCTCCTCCGCCGCAGCCGCGCGCTCGTGGAATCGCTCGCCGCCCAGCCGCGCGCCATCTACGGCATCAACACCGGCTTCGGCCCCTTGAGCGGTTTTCGCATCAGCGACGGCGAGCTGGCCCAGCACCAGGTCAATCTCCTGCATCACCTCACCGTCGGCCAGGGCGCCCTGTTTTCGGAGGCCGAAACCCGCGCCATCATGCTCGCCCGCGCGAACACCCTCGCCCGCGGATTTTCCGGCGTGCGCGAGGAATTGCTCGAACTCCTCGTCGCCGCCCTCAATAAAAACATCCTGCCGGAAATCCCCAGCGAAGGTTCCGTCGGGGCCAGCGGCGACCTCGTGCCGCTCGCGCACATGGCGCGCCTCCTCGTGGGCTTCGGCCACGCGCAGGTGAACGGCCAGCGCCTCCCCGCCCCGGACGCTTTGAAACAAGCCGGGCTCACCCCGGCCGTCTTGCAATGCAAGGAAGGTCTCGCGCTCGTCAACGGCACCAGCGTCATGACCGGCCTCGCCGCGCTGGCAACGCAGGAGGCGGAACAAATTTTGCGCTGGTCCGAGCTGCTCACGGCCTGCCTGTTCCAGGTGCTCGATGGCGAGCCGGAGGTCCTCTGCCAGCAGATCCACATGGCCCGCGGCTTTCGCGGCCAGTCCCTCGTCGCCCGCCGCATCAGCGATTCCCTCCGCACCAATGCCGGCTTTGCCAAGCGCATCGACGTCCATCAATGGGGCTCGCAAGCCAAGCCGGTTGAGCCCGGCACCGAGATCCAGGACCCGTATTCGCTCCGTTGCGCGCCGCAGATTCTCGGCGCGTTCCAGGAGGCGCACTGGCACATCGCCGAAGTCGTCACGCGCGAACTCAACGCCAGCACGGACAATCCCTTGATCTTCCCCGATACCGGAATGGTCATCCACGGCGGCAATTTTTACGGCCAGCAGATCGCCATGGTCAGCGATTACCTCCGCATGGGTCTCATCAAGGTCGCCCTGCTCGCCGAACGCCAGATCGAGCGGCTCGTGAACTGGCGTTACAGCCGCGGCCTGCCGCCGCTGCTCGCCGGCGGCGCACCGGGTCTGAACACCGGCTTCGGCGGCGCGCAACTGCTCGCCACCGCCCTCGCGGCGGAAGCCCGCCTGCTCGGCATGCCCGCCTCCATCCAGACCATCTCCACCAACGCCAACAACCAGGACGTCGTCAGCATGGGCTGTCACGCCGCCAAAATGACCCGCACCGTCCTGCCGCTGTGCTGGAAGATCCTCGCCATCGAGGCCCTCACCCTCATGCAGGCGGCCGATTTGCGCGCGCCCAAAAAGGTCATGGGCGGCGACTACCAAAAGCTGTATGACCTCGTGCGCGGCCTCTCGCCGAAGCTTGAAAACGACCGCCCGCTCGCGGAGGATATTCAACACATAACCCGGCTGCTGCAATCCGAAGCGGCTCAGAAAGTTTTTAGCCTCGATAAAAATCATGAATCAAATTGAAGTGGATGTTTTGATCATCGGCGCCGGCCCGGCGGGCTCGTCCGCCGCCGCGCTGCTCCACCGCGAAGGCTTCAAATTGCTGGTCGTGGAGAAACAGAAATTCCCGCGCTTCGTCATCGGTGAATCCATGCTGCCCAGCAGCATGAACTGGCTCAAGGAGGCCGGCCTGCTCGACGCGGTGGAAGAAAAAAAATTCATGCGCAAGCACGGCGCGGTCTTTTTGCGCGGCAACGAAACGTGCAACTTCGATTTCTCCAGCCAGTTCACCGAAGGTTTTAAATACACTTACCAAGTGCCGCGCGCGGAGTTCGACCAGGCGCTGGCCGATGCCGTCGCGGCGCGCGGCGTGGAAATCTTGTACCAGCACGGCGTCACGGCGGTGAATTTCACCCCGGCAGCCGCCTTGGCCACGGTGGAAAAACCGGACGGCGAAAAATTTGCGGTGAAGGCCAAGTTCATCCTGGATTGCAGCGGCTACGGCCGCGTGCTGCCGCGCCTCCTGAACCTGGAAGCCCCCTCGAATTTCCCCACCCGCGAATCGCTGTTCACGCACATCACCGGCGACCACCGCCCGCCCGGGCGCGAAGAGGGTAAAATCTGGATCTGCATCCATCCGCAGGACGCCTGGATCTGGATCATCCCCTTCTCCAACGGCAAGACCAGCGTCGGCGTGGTCGCCACGCCCGAATTTTTCAAAAAATTCCCCGGCGCGCCCGATGAACAGCTCCGCGCCATCCTGCTGAGCGACCCCAACGCCGCCAAGCGGCTGGCGAATATGCAATTCGTCATGCCCGCGCAGCGCATCAGCGGCTATTCCTGCGCCGTCAAACAGCTTTATGGCGAACGGTTCGCGCTCGTCGGCAACGCCACGGAATTTCTCGACCCCGTGTTCAGCTCCGGCGTCTCCCTTGCCTTCGCCTCCGCCAACCGCGCCGCGAAAGTGCTGACCCGCCAATTGCGCGGCGAAACCGTCGATTGGCAGGTGGAATACGCCGACTACGTCATGCAGGGCATCAATACCTTCCGCGCCTATGTGGCCGCCTGGTACGACGACAAGCTGCCGCAGATTTTTTTCTCGGCGAACCGCAACCCCGACATCATGCGCCAGGTCTGTTCCGTCCTGGCCGGCTACGTCTGGGACAAGACCAACCCCTACGTCGCCCAAGCCGAC
This sequence comes from Verrucomicrobiia bacterium, assembly GCA_031290985.1. Classification (GTDB taxonomy): domain Bacteria; phylum Verrucomicrobiota; class Verrucomicrobiia; order Limisphaerales; family UBA11358; genus UBA11358. The sequence continues at coordinate 28,499 of JARLJW010000065.1, forward strand.
CGCGCCCTGGGATTGCTCGCCAAGATTTTGGGCGGCCAATCCACTGCCGCCGCCCGCAAGACCTCTTGAGGCTCGTACCGTGCAGTGACATGGCGGCGGCGCGAGCGGGGCGCGGCGTTCACGCCGCTTCAATGTCCAAAACGCCAGCGCGCCATGGCACTGCGACGGCGGATCGTCCTTGTTCTCGTCCCCGACGAAGTTGGCTTCAAGGCGGCGGTCCTGTTGCCCCGTAGCTTCAGCGCAGGCGGCACTTTGAACCTTGGCACTTGGAATTTCTCTGGAGCTTGGAGGTTGGACGCTTGGAGCTTCTCCCGCCTCCCGCTTCCGCCCTTCCAATAAACCCACGGCCCGTCCGGCCCGGACTTTCTCCCGCCCAAACGCCAGCCTTTCCCAATCGAGCGCCAGCCGCTGCCCCTGTTGTTGCCCGCGCTGCAACGCCAGCACATCCCGGCAACACTCCCGCAATTGATTCCAAGCCGCCGCCGGGTCAGCGCCATTCTTCTGCGTCTTCATCCCCACCACATAACGCGCCGCCAGCCATTGCGCCGTGATATTCGCGACCGACCCGTCGGCCACTTTCGTCAGCTCATTGCTGTCCGCATGGAGTCGTTCCACGATTTGCCGCGCCTGCTGCTGCTGCCGCCACTCCGCAAGCCCGCCATGCCGCCATTCAAACAGATTATGTCGGCCGATGGCTTTGCCGCCGAACTCCTGGGCCATCACCGCCCGGACCTCCGGCAGCGCGTTCAACCATTTCAAGAGCGGCGTGCTCGAT
>JARLJW010000066.1 GCA_031290985.1 Verrucomicrobiia bacterium
AGGTTGGGAATGTTCGCGCATCGCGGACGGGGCCGCGGTTTTTCCGGGCGGCAGGATGCCGCCCTCTACGTCAGGCCGGGAGGCCTGACGCTACACGAATGCCGGGAGTCCGGCTGAAGATGAGAAACTGGCGGCGGGACGCCGCTCCAACTCGCAGGCAAGATGCCTGCGCTACGGCGGGCGGGAACACCGCAGCGGAGGATCAAGCCGCATCAAGGTGAATCAATGACGAAAACCGAATGACGAATGACGAATGACGAATGATGAACATCGAACATCGAACATCGAACATCGAACGCCGAACATCGAACGCCGAACGCCGAATGGGGCGGGTGGAAGTCAAACAGACTATGAACGACCTTGGCCGCCTTTTGGGGGCAATCGCACGAGGCGGGGACGTGCCGTCCCTGTTCCGGAGCAACAGCATCCGAGGACGAGGACGAGAACGAGGACGATGAGGATCAAGCCGAATCAAGCCGAATCAAGGTGAATCAAGGTGAAGACTGAAATGCTAACGCCAAATCAATTCGTAGCCCAGAAGCTTCGAGGTCTGACTGAGGCGTTGCAGGTAGTCGTTGACGCGGTCGGGGGAAACGGAATCGGCCTGCGACCGGTATTCGTACTCCATCACGAGCTTGGTGCCGGAGCAGCGGTAGGTCCGCCGGAAGGCGAAGGCGGGGTCATCGACGGTTTTTTCGCTAGATTCGCTGGGCCAGGTTTGGGGCAGGGACACTTCGGTGCGGAGGGTTTGGTGCAGCGGAAAACTGATCGCCAGGGGGGACTTGCGATCGACATCGACGGGTTTTTTCAGCAGGGCGGCGACCGTCGAGGGGTAAAATTCACAGCGGGCCTTGGCGGTCTTGTCCGCCTGGGACCAGGCCTGGTCGATCGTGTAAAATTCGGTGGTTTGAATCCGGTTTTGCTGTTCGTCGTCGTTGACGGCGATGGGAGAGGACATTTTGATCCCGGGATAGAGGTCGGCGTAGAAGTGGGTGTAATTTTTTTCGATGTCACTGCGCTTGGTGGCGGCAAACAGTTCGCGCAGCACGTCGGCATCCCGGCCTTCGGCGAGGGTGACGACCTTGAGCTGGGCGGTTTCGGATTTTCCGTTGAGTTGAAAATATTCCGTGGTGGCGGTCTGCGAGAGGCTGGTGGTGTGCGGGATGACGGTCAGCCCGGTGGTTTTGGGGGCGATGACGAGGCCGCGCCCGTAGTCGGGCAGGTAATGGGCGGCGAGCGAGCCGCGCTGGTAATTCATGGTGGGGTCGAGCCAACAGGTCTGGCCGTCACATTGGACGGCAGTGATGCAGTGGTCGAAGGCGCCATCGGTGGGCTGCCAGTCCTCGATGCCGCGGCCGACGGTGGAGTTGACGAGCACGGGCCAGGATTCAATGCCCAACGCCCGGAGGATGCTGACGAGCAACAGCGACTTGTCCTTGCAATCGCCGAAGCGACGCGAGAAGACGACGGAAGGGTCCGTGGGCTTTTCGGCGCTGATCCCGATCTCGATGCCAAAATAGCGCACCTCGTCCTGGACGAAGCGCAGGGCGGTCAGAACCTGCTGTTCCTGGCTGGGGAGCTGTTTCCATTCGGCGATCTTTTGCGCGAGTTCGGGCGAAAAGGGGGCGCTGACGGAGAACAGCGACGAGGCCCATTGGTTCACCTCCGCCCAAGTCCGGTATTCACTGAGTTGCACCCACGGTTGCGGGTCGTACCAGGCGGGCTGACGGTCCTCCAGGGCGACACCGGGCATCTGCCGGAGATCCCAGAGGTATTCGGTGGCTTCCTTGCCGGCGACCACGGCCGGTTGAACGGTGCAGCCGTGGGTTTTGGCAAAGAGATGGCGACCAGCCGGCCAGATCACGCGTGTGAGCATGCGTTCGGCGGGCTGCTCCAATTGCACGGGGATATCGGCGGAAAAATGCCCGCCAAAAACCGGATTGGTGCCGGCGAGGGAATAAGAATAGTCAATGATGTCGCCGACGCGGATGTCATTCAACACGAGGATGGCGGATTGCTCGCCGTTCAGGATGTATTGGTCCATGTCCTTTTCCTGCTGGACGATCTTGACCTGGTTGGTGTCGAGCCGGTCGAAGTGCTGGGCACCGCGCCAGATGCGCGCCCAGTGCAGGGTCAGGGACTGGTAGCCGGGGTTGAAATTGATGGTGAGGGTGGCGTCTTTTTGGACGCCGGCCGGGGTGAGGATCCGCCGGACGGAATGGAAGAAGGTTTCGTTGTTCAGGGCGTTGATCTGCCGTTCCAGCAGCAGCACATGTTCATCGGCGCTGGAATCGAGGAGGGTGGGCGGAGATTGCTGGTTGAAAAACTGGGGCTTTACCCAACTGCCGGGCGGGGCAACCACGGTGGGCGGGGCGGTCTCGGCCGCATTTCCCTGGAGTGCCAGCGCAAAAACGGCCAGGCAACAGGCGCGTTGAAGCCGGCGAGTGATGATTCCCATCTGATCCGAATAAGAAGCTGGCCGGTGCATTTGTCAGCGCACGATAGCGAAAGGCATTTGCAGGGACAACTGGAAACCAGCCCGGCAACCAGCGCGGCGCAAACGGCTTGGCACGGGTTGACGGAGATGATTGGTTGTGTTCAACTTCATTGGCGACAGACACAATCTAAGAAAAACTTTGAACCTATCCGAATACATCCTGCTGGCGGCGAGCTCGTTGTTTGTGATCGTGGATCCGCTGGCGACGGCGCCGGCGTTCCTGGCGATGACGCCGACCGACACGCCGGAGCAGCGGTTGCGGACGGCGCGGATCGCGTGCTTGACGATGGCGGCGGTGCTGCTGGCCTTCTCGGTGGCGGGCACGATCATCTTCAAGGTGTTCGGCATCACGATGCCGGCGTTCCAGATCGCCGCGAGCATCGTGCTGCTGCTGATCGCGCTGGACATGTTGAAGGTGCAACGTTCGCGGGTGCAGGAGACCCACGAAGAAACAAAGGCCGGCACGGAAAAAACCGACATCGCCATCACGCCGCTGGCCATTCCGATGCTGGCGGGGCCGGGCGCGATCTCCACGACCATCCTCCTGCAGAACGAAGCAAACACGATTCCGAAACACATCGCGCTTTATGGGTGCATCCTGCTGGTGGCGCTGGTGAGCTATCTGATTTTCCGGCTGGCGGTGCGCGGTGCGCGCTGGCTGAACCCGATCGCGATGAGCATCGCGATCCGGGTGATGGGATTGCTGCTGGCGGCGGTGGCGATCCAGTTCATGTTGAATGCGATCCGGGAATATCACGCCACGCTGCTCGCGCCGGTGCCGACGTGACCGGGCCATTGAAGCATTTTCATAAATGCCGTAGCCGGCGCATTCGCCTTGAATTCAGTTTATGGCACGGGATACTCGCAAAATGAACCGCCGAAAATTTATCCAACTCGGGGTCTTGGGCACGGGCGCGACGCTGGCCGGGGTGGAATCCTTGCGCGGCGCGGCGACCACAAATTCTCCCGCCGGCAAATCGCCGGTGACCGTGGCGATGCCCATCAGCGTGGCACCGCTGGTGCAGCGGGACCTGGATGCGATGTTCGACGACATGCGCACGCGGGCGGGCGTGAATGCGCTGTTCATCTTCAGCTATTCGCACGAGGCGCATCGTGCGGGCGTGGCGGCGGCGGCGGATTTTCACGGCGGCAATTATGCGCGGCCGCACATGCAGTATTACCAGGACACGCCGCTGACATTGGCGGACATGCAGGCGCCCGAGTTTGGCAACGTGGACGTGCTGGAGCGGGTGATTCCCATTGCCAAGAAGCATGGCATCCGCACGTTTCCGTTTGTGCTGGAGGATAATTCGCTGCCGGCGGCGGTGAAGGCGGACTGGGAAACGCTTTACGAGGTGGACCATCATGGGCGGCGCGCGAACGGGCATCCGGGCGGGCCGTGTTTCAATAATCCGGGCTACCAGAATTTTACGCTCGGGCTGGTCGAGGATTACGCGCGCTCGTATGACATTGGCGGCCTCATGTGGGGTTCGGAACGGCAGGGCGGGCTGCTCAATACGCTGGGGCTTTCGCAGAGCAGCGGGCAGGACCCGGGGCGCACGACGTGTTTCTGCGAGTTTTGCCAGAAGAAGGGCAAGGAGCGCGGGATTGATGTGGAGCGGGCGCGGCGCGGGTTTGGCGAGATGGAAACCTTCGTGCGCAAAGGCCGCGGCGGACAGCGTCCGCGCGACGGTTATTTTGCGGAGTTTTGGCGGCTGCTGTTAAAGAATCCCGAGGTGCTCGCGTGGGAAGATTTATGGGCGACGAGCCGGCATGAATTGCAGGCGGCGATCCATCGGAAGGTCAAGGGTGTCAACCCGGCGCTACAGGTGGGCTGGCATGTCTGGCAGAATGTTTCATTCAGCCCGTTTCAGCGGGCGGAGGAAAATTTGGAAGACCTGGCGGGTTGCTCGGATTTCATCCGGCCGGCGCTTTACAACAATGTGGCAGGCGGGCGTTTCAAGGCGTTTGCGAAGGGCGCGCATGAATCGGTCTTCGGCGATCTGTCGCCGGAAACCACGGTCGAGGTGCTGACCGGGCAGTTAAATTATCAGGAAGCGCTTTACGACAAGCTCGCGGCGACGGGGTTCTCGGCGGACTACGTGGAGCGCGAGACGCGCCGCTCGGTGGCGGCCGTGGCGGGTCATCCGGTACAAATCTGGCCAGGGGTGGATATTGATGTGCCGGTGAGCGCGGGGGAATCGCAGTGCACACCGGAAGGGGTGGCGCAGGCGGTGAAGGCGGCGTTCAAGGGCGGGGCGGAGGGGATTATTTTATCGCGCAATTATATCGAGATGAAGCCGGAGAATTTGTCGGGGGCGGGCGGGGCGTTGCGGGGACTGGGGATGATTTGAGGGCTGTCACAAATTTAACGGCGAGGAAATTTTTTTGGACGAAAACAGGATATTTGTCAGGTATCACCGGACAAAAATCAAGTGGCGCGTTTGATGCTACAGGTCGAAGTGACGAGCGGCGGGAGTGTTTGGGGCACGCGATACCTACCGCGAATCATCTTTTGTTGTATGAAAAAGAATTCGCAATTGACGAGGATTGTCCTGTACCAAAACCTCGGTTTTCTGGGCATCATGGTGATCTGTTATCTGGACGAGCTGTTGAAGCTGCCGACGCTGTTGTTCTCGGGGCATCCGTTCGCCTTTCTGTTCCGGCGCTCCACGCTGGACATCCTGCTGGTGCTGACGGTGTGGTTCCTGGTCAGCACGTCCACGCGGCGGATTTTGGAACGAATCCGGTATCTGGAAAGATTCATGCGCGTCTGCGCCTGGTGCCGGCGGATCAATTTCAAAGGCGAATGGATGCCGCTGGAGGAGTTCATGCAGCAGGGTTTTGACACGCCCACGACGCACGGCATCTGTACGGTGTGTCTTGAAAAGCAGCAGGCAGCCGTGGCGAGAGCCAAGGCGGCGCGGAGGGAGCAGACGGCGTGAAGGCGCGAAACGAGGGGCCGGCCTTCGAAATTCACCGACGCGCAAATTTATTGATTGCCGCTTAGAGGATGAAGGGCACGAGGGCCTTCACTTCTTTGCGATAGGCGGGGTAGGCTTCGGGGAAATGCCGCAGGAGCAGCGTTTCCTCCTGCCTGAGCTTGACCCAGAAGCCGAGGAGCACCAGCACGAGTCCCAGCCAGCCGCGCACCTGGCCGATATTCATGGCCGTGCCGACGACCATCAGGAGCAGGCCGCTGTAGATGGGATGGCGCACGAAACGGTACGGCCCGTTGCGCATGAGTTCGTGGCCTTGCTTGAAAGTGACGTCACTGCTCCAATTGCCGGCCAGCGTCCGGCGCGCCCAGATGGTCACGAGGATTCCGGCCACGCAGAGCGCGGAACCGATGGTCTGGGTAAGATCATTGCGCGGGGTCAACGGCGAGCTTAGCGGCGGCGGGAGTCGTGGGAACGCCAGCAGCCACCAGCCAAAGCCGACCAGCAGCCGGTGCCGCAGGGCGGATGGCAAACTTTGCTTTTCAGCGACCGCCTTGACCTTCAGCGCGCTGATGAACCAGTAAATGACGAAGGCGATCCAGCAGCCGATGATGATATGGTCTGATGCCCGGGACATGGTGTGCGTGGCTCAAGACATAGCGTATTCTGCCGGAATTTCAAGCATGGTGGCGCAAACCTTGGGCGGGGGGATACTGTCGCGCTGCAACTATGTCTGCCCGCGCCGCGGGCGCATCGCCACGTTAATCTTGACCAGGTGGGAGGGAAAAGTTCATCGTACGCCTGCCATGGGGGCTGAGTCTTCCAGTTGTTTCCGGGGGCGGATTGTCTCCAGGTTTCGGCGCTTCATGGATGTTGTAAATCATGTCTCAATCGCATAATCGTTATTTGATCATCGTCATTTTGGGGGCGCTTTCGACGATCAGCCCGTTCGCCATCGACATGTATCTGCCGGCGTTCCCGGAGATGGCGTCGGCGCTGCATACGTCCACCGCCCGGATATCGTTGTCGCTCTCCAGCTATTTTGCGGGGCTGGCGGCGGGGCAGTTGTGTTACGGGCCGTTGCTGGACCGGTTCGGGCGGAAACTGCCGTTATATGCGGGGCTGACGCTGTTCATCGCCGCGTCCATGGCGTGCCTGTGTGCGCGCAGCGTGGAGTGGCTGGTGGCCTTGCGCTTTGTGCAGGCGCTGGGCGGCTGCGCGGCGCAGGTGGCCGCGATGGCGATGGTGCGGGATTTTTTCCCCGCGCGCGAAACGGCCAAGATCATCTCGCTGCTGATTTTGGTCATCAGCGCCTCGCCGCTGCTGGCCCCCAGTGTCGGCGTGTATGTGTCGGTGCACCTGGGCTGGCAATGGGTGTTCATCGTGCTGTCGGCGTTCGTGGTGCTGATGCTGGCGGTATCCGCGTGGGTGTTGCCGGAGGGGCACGCGCCGGACCGCAGCATCTCGTTGCGACCGCTGCCCATTCTGCGCAACTACGTGGCGGTGCTGAAGGAACCGCAGTTCATCACCTATTCGTTGTCCGGCGCGTTCGCGTTTTCAGGATTGCTGGTATACGTGGCAAGTTCGCCGATCGTGTTCATGGAGGTGTTTCATGTGAGCGCACAACAATTTGGGGCGATCTTTGCGGGGTTGTCGGTGGGCTTCATCGGCAGCAACCAGGTCAACGTGTTTTTGCTGCGCAAGTTTTCAAGCGAACAGATCTTTCTCGGCACGATGTTCGTGGTGTGTCCGGTGGCGTTGTGGTTGCTGGTGGGGACGATTTGCGGCTGGTTCGGCCTGCCGGCCACGCTGGTGCTGCTGTTCATTGCGTTGTCCGCGCTGGGGCTGGCGTTTCCGAACGCAGCGGCGCTGGCGCTGGTGCCGTTCGATCACAACATCGGCAGCGCGGCTGCGATGATGGGTTTTTTGCAGATCGGCGTGTCGGGACTGGCGTCGGCCAGCATCGGCATCTTTGATTCGCACAGCATGATGCCGGTGGCGCTGGTGCTGGCGGCGACCTCCTGGATCGGGCTGGGGATCTTGATCGTGGGCAAGCGACGCATACCGGCTTTGAAGTTTGTGGAGGAGAAGGATTGCCACCCGTTGGCGCATTGAAAGGGGTGGCAAGGGGTTTTTACGCGAATAGGCTGGGGCGTCGTTGTATATTGTTTGTCTTTCTAAATGCGACTGATGCGACGCGCGCGGAAATGGCTTAAATCCACGATGGCAGGAGCGTAAGCTTAAAACATATGTTTTGTCACCTGCTGGCAACTCGTGCGGCAGCCGGAATACAAACGGATGACGGCGACTATTCCGGCAATTGTAGTTCAGGAGATCCCAAGATCTTGGTTCGATGGTCGTGGGATCAGATCATCGAAATGCTTTTCAGCTCCAGTAAAACGGCCTGGGAAATTACGGCCCAGCAATGCTCACCAAACCAGGGCGGGTCATTGGTCAATCACCGCTGCGTTTGGAATGTGGGTGAACTTGGCGACCGCTTGCGAACGTGAACGCACGTGCAGTTTTTCGTAGATGCGGCGTATGTGCGTGTTGACGGTCGGCACGCTGATGTGCAGCGCCTCGGCGATTTCCTTGTAGAGATAGCCGCGCGCAAGGAGTTCGAGCACTTCACGCTCGCGCGGGGAAAGGTTGTCCGGTTCGGCGGGCGAGGTGCTGCTGAATCGCTGGAAAGACTGGACGATTTTACGCGCGATGTTGCTGCTCATCGGCGAACCGCCGGCGTGGACGTCCTTGAGGGCGGCGAACAGATCGGCGCGCGGCGTCCGCTTGAGCAGATAGCCGCTCGCACCCGAAGACAAGGCCTTGAAGATGTGGTCGGGATCCTCATACACCGTGAGCATCATGAACTGGGTGCCCATCATCTGTGGCTTGAGACGGCGGACGCACTCGATGCCGTTCATACCGGGCATGTTGATGTCCATAAGTACGACAGAGGGGTGTTCCTGCGGCAATGCCTCGAGCGCGGCCTCAGCGTTTTCATGCACGCCCACGCATTCGAAGCCGTCCGCCCCGCCGATCCACTCGTTCAAAATGCCCCGCAACGACGTATCGTCCTCCACAATGGAAACGGTTATGATCACAGGTCTTACTTTAGCCCGGGAGCGCTTGGAAAGATTGTCGTCAGTTTTCATGACACGATTGCCGCAATGGGTTTGAACAATCTATGCTTAGCATTGAAAACCAACGCTGGCAAACAAGTCTTTGATTCAAATACGGCAGGGGCGGGCCCACGGCGACAGGATAAAAGCGGGCCGCGCATTGGTTGAGCCCGTGTCAATCCAATTGACGGGGAGCACCGGCGAATTCGCAACCAAGACCATGCTCTATTGGTTAAGGTTGGTGGCAGACTGGATTTCGTAATCCGGACCGCTCTGGCCTTCGACGTTGAAGCTGAAATGCCCGAGGGCAAAGGCAAGGTTGCTGATGCCCGGGGCGGAGAGCGAATTGGCGAAGATGCAAAGCTTTGCGTGGCGCCCAATGGCGGCGTGCCATTGTCGGAAATCGTCAGCGTGAAGCTGCTTATCGAGTTCGCCTGCGTGTCAAGCGGTCGGAACGAAAATGCGCCGCTGTTGGTGTTGAATGTCGCGTTGGTCGCGCCGACGAGCAGCGCAAAAGTCAATGCCGCCGGCGGTTTCTTCCGCGCATTAAAAGCGCCCGTGGATCGTGAATTCACATGACGTTACGGTCATCACACGGGCGGTAAATCCCGAGGATGCCAATTTTACCAGCCATCCGAAAAATTTCGTGCCTGTCACCACGACGCGGCGTGGCGTGAGACCTGGTTTCACCTGGACCATGCCGCCTGCCAGCGTCGAGGTCATCGGGGTGCAGCCGCGGTGATAATGTTAAGCAACCAAGCACATCGACTCAGTTCAGGCTGGAGATTCAAAACCGTTTGTCCGGTCACTGGAAATGCGAGTTATCATCGTCAATCCCCGCTAGCATTGGCGGGCAAGACCGAGATTTCCGCCGCGCTCGTCCAGCCGCTTCCCCAGATTGCTTGCAAGGATGTAAAGCGGAAGTAGCGGGCATTTAGCGGTGCAAAGGCCACTTCCTGTAAACTTGGATTGTTCTGAATGTTGGCGAACAGGCTGTCGCTGATGTTCGTCGTCCAGGCCACGCCGTCGGCGCTCGTTTCAAAGCGGTATTTTTCGACCACGCCGTTGAGCAATCCATCCTGCCGGGGCAGATAAGTGAAGCCGCCGATCTTGTGGATCGTACCCATGTCCACGGTGAGCGTGTGCGGTTGCTTCTGGTCGGCGTGCCAGCGAGTGTGCCAGATGGTGGACGAATCACCGTCAATCGCGCGGGCGGCGGAATTGTCCGCCCCGGCGGTTTCCTCGCTGTCCACGCTGACTATTTTCCAGCCTACAGGCAGGAGGCCGGCGAAGCGGCGCGAATCGGAAAGGCCAATCTTTCCACCGTGCAACAAATTCGCGGCGCGGACGGTAACGCCGCGATCCACCGGCAAAACGATGGGCGCGGTGTAGATGACTGACTTCGCCGTGGGTTCGCCGCCGTTCAAGGTGTAAACCATCCGGTTGCCTGCAAGGTTGCTCAGGCTCACCGTGCCGTTGGTGCTGCGGTCGGAAATTATCGGCGGCAGGGTCGTGATGGATTGCTTGAAGAGGCCCATTTCGGCGAGCGTCGGTTCGAGGCGCGAACCGATGATGCGGATGCGTGCCTGATCGGTGGTCACGGGTGATTTCAGGCGGATAAGCCGATGATGACCAACGGTGGTGAGATCGTCGGAGGCGACGTGTTGCGGTGTGATCCACGCCGAGCCATCCCACGTTTCAATGGCAAAAGATTCAATTCGCTGGCCGCGATGATCCACCGCTTCCTGCAATGAAACAACGTCGAAGGTGACCGGGTTGGGCAGGGTGAGTGTCACCGTGCCGTTGGTCTGGCCGGGCGCGGCTTCCCACCAAGTATCCAGGTTTCCGTCGAGCGAGAGCGCTGGAGTGTGCGCGGCGTTGGCGGTGTCAGCGGTGACGTGGCCGCCGCCGGCGAGATTGGTGGCGAAGGTTTCGTTGAGAATGTCCGCCGTGCCGCTTAAGGCTTCAAGCTGGTTGTCGGGAATGAGACCACGTTTATCGGGCGACAGATTCAAGATGAGATTTCCGTTGCGCCCGACGGAGGTGTAATAGATGTCCACCAACTGCGTGATGGTGCGCGGCTGTTTGTTGCGTGCCCAAAACCACTGGTTGTTCTGGAGAATGGTGGTGTTCACTTCCGCCGGATACCACCAGAGATGCGAGCCGGGCTTGAGCCGGGCGCGGCTGCCGAGATCGCCGTCCGTCCAGTCCGGCCAATAAAAGTTATCGGGCGAAGCCGGCAGTGGGATGACGCTCCATTCCGTGGTGCGGCCCACGCCACTTTCATTGCCCACCCAGCGCGCATCCGGCCCTTTGCCCATGATGACGGCGTTGGGCTGGAGCTTGCGGATCAAATCATACCACGCGGCATAGTCATAGGTCTGGTGGACGTCCGGAGCGGGATTTGCCCCGTCGAACCAGACTTCCGCAATCGGCCCATAGTCCGCAAGCAACTCATAAAGCTGGTTCAGAAAGTAACGGTTGTAGTCGTCCACCACATAGTCGTACTTCGTGAAACCCGGCGGGGGGAGGCGGCCCCGGGAGGGATCGCTCTGGAAGCAATCCGGATCGGTCGGAATAACGGACAGCCTGCTGCTGCTGCCGTTGCCGTAGTAGCCCGCGGGGTTTTTCGGATTCGTTCGCAGCTGAAACAGGTCCGCCGGCGAAAGATAAATCGCGAGCTTGACGCCATGCGTCCGCGCCGCTTCGGCCACTTCCCGCACCTCGTCGCCCTTGCCGCCACGCCACGGGCTGGCCGCGACCGAATGTGGCGTGTAGCGCGTGGGCCACAGGCAAAACCCGTCGTGGTGTTTGCAGACAAGCACGAACATCGTGCCGCGGAAATTCGTCACCGCATCCAGCCATTGATTCGCCTCGAGGGCGGTGGGATTGAAAAGCGCCGGCGCTTCGCGCCCGCTGCCCCATTCGACTTCGTTGAAAGTGTTCACGCCGAAGTGAAGAAAGAACGTCCGCTCCAGCCGCATCCAGTCCGTTTGATTCAAGCGCGGCAAAACCTTCGCCGCTTTTTCAGCAATGACGGCGTCGGAATCGCCGTTGGAAATTACCGGCATCGTGGAATACGGAATTTGCGCGGCAGCGCCGTCGTCCGCGAGCGCGTGGCTGCGCGCCAATGCCAGGATGAAAATAAACCCGGCCAGGAATGTTCTCCTGAACGCGGGGACGGGTGTAAATCCCCTTGCGAATAAAATCGACATTAAATGTGCCGTCATCGTCAGTGGATTTTCAGCGCGAACGCGGTTTTGCCGGCAAATTTTTCCGGCAGCAAAACGTGCAATCCGGTTTCATCGCGGATAAATTTCAATTGGCTGCGCCAACCGCCGCCGACCAGCTGGACGCTGCTGATTTTGCCCGGCCAGTTTGCGGAATTGGCCGCGAGTGATTTGATGGTAACTTTGCCAGCCTTTGGTATTTCCAATACGATGGCATAAAGCGTCTTCCCGTCCTTGGACTGCGTGAACCGGATGTCTTCCGTCGTGAACGGCTGGTTTGACACATCGCGCTGGCCATCAAACCGGCCTTTTTCTGCCGCGATGGTGGACGGACCCTCACCGTAGGTTTTCCACGGCCGGGTGGCGTAGATGGCCTCGCCGTTCACCTTCAGCCAGGCACCGATTTCGCTGACGATTTTGATTTCGTCCGCATCTGGCTGGCCGCCGCGCTGGAGCGGCACGCTCAGCATGAGGTTGCCATTTTTGCTGACGATGTCCGCCAGCATGCGGATGACTGAGGCGGCATCTTTGTAAGCGTGATGCTTGAAAATGTCCGCGTCGTAATGCCACGAGCCGATGCAGGTGTCCGTCTGCCAGGGCAATGGCAAAATGCCCTGCGCCTTGCCGCGCTCGATGTCATAGACCAGCGCCTGGCGCTGGGTTTCATCCAGCCACTTGCCGTTGATGACCGCCCCGGTGCGACCGTCCTTGTCGAGGCGCGTGTTGTAACAATGCGCGGCGAGTTTCAAGCCGACTTCATCAGTGACCCCGTGGAACGGCAGCACGGTGTCGTCGAAATAAATCTGGTCGGGATGGTAGTCATCCCAAAGTTGCCGGGTGCGCTTGAAAATTTTTTCCATGTAGGCCGCATCGGGAATGCTGCTGCCTTTCATGCCATCCCATTCCCATTGCAGGGCGGAGCCGGGCTGGTGGTTTTGCGCGTACAGGTCCTGTGGATCAAGGCCGTCCCACCAAAGCCCTTTGCCGCCGGCTTTGGTCAGTTTGCCGTCATAAGGCACGCCGGCGAGCGGGCCGGTTTTGTCCGCGCCCTGGGCCACTTCATACCACGACCACGCGCGCGAGGCATGGACGCTGACGCCGAAACGCAGTCCATGCTTCCGCGCCGCCGCCGCCCAGCCGCCGATCAAATCCTGGTGCGGCCCCATGTTGACGGAATTCCACGGTTGATATTTGGAATTGAAGTTGTCGAAGTTGTCGTGGTGATTGGCGAGCGCCATGAAAATTTTCGCGCCGTTGTCCTTGTAGAACTTCAGCAGCCGGTCGGGATCGAACTGCTCCGCCTGCCAAACGTGGATGACATCCTTGAAACCGTTCGTGGAGGGATGGCCATATGCGGCGAGGTGGGATTTGTAATCGTCGCTGCCCTGCTCATACATGCTGCGCGCATACCAGTCGCCGTGCTCCGGCTCGCATTGCGGCCCCCAATGCGCCCAGATGCCAAACTTCGCATCGCGAAACCAATTGGGCGTCTGGTAGTTCGTCAGCGAATTCCAGTCAGGTTTAAACGGGCCGGCGGCAATCGTGGGCAGTTGCAGTGAACTGGTTTGCGCCAACGCCGTTACGAGCGAGCAGCCCAGCACCAGTGTGGCCGGCAGGGTTCGATTCATGGTCGTTCTTTTTTGATTTAAGTTAATCGGGATCGGATGGCTCACGGCAGCCAAGGCGCGCGCCATAGGCTAAAAAGGCCGCGCCAAACGGTAAAACACAGCGCCGTTGGTGGTGCTCAATGGCGCCGTCATCTGGTTCGTCTGCATCGAACTGGCAAGGTTGATCCAGTTCGTGCCCAGGCCGCTGGCAAGGCTATTTGTCTGCACCTGCAACTGCCAGCCCGTATGATCCGCCGGCCAGTTAAGCTGAAGCTGGTTGCCGAGCGTGGCAGCCCCGAGCTGCGTTGGCGCAGACGAGGTCGGACGCGCATTGGCCTGCACGGAATTGGGGCTTTCGCCAAAGCCGTTCCAAGCACTGACGACAAAGTAGTATAACGTGCCATTGTTCAAGCCGGTGTTGGTAAAGGCAAGGGTGGCGTTAGTGACGATAGCGGCGTAACCGCTCCCGCTCGTTGTCGAGCGTTTGACCAAATAATTCGTGGCCGTGGCTGAAGCGGACCAACTCAAAGCCACTTGCGCATTGCCGGCGATTGCCGCCAACCCGGTCGGCGCAGCAGGCGGAGGCGAAATCGGCCAGCCGGGCGCAGTCACGTTGTCAAAGGTGGCGGTGTCGAGGCTCGAACTGTTGTGACTGGCCAAGGCTAAACCAGCAACCACGTTGTTCGACATCGTGATTGTCGTGGTTCCCTGCTGCGTCCAGTTTGTGCCATCAGGGGAACGATATCCGGTGAACGTGCTGCCAATACGCACCAGCTTGACCCAGCAGGGGCTGTTCAAGCCGGTGGCCTGGTTCCAACTCGTACTGCCACCTGCGTTGGAACGGTATTGCCAGGTCACGCCGTTGCTGGGGGTCAGGGCCACAAAGGCGTTGGCCGCACCGGGGTCCAGACTCTGGCGGATCATGACCCCGGCTTTGGACCACGGATCAATGTTCTGCATGGAGACGACTCGAGCCACAATCGTGCCATCGCCGGTTTCGGGTAAATAGACAAAGCGAAACGCATCGGTCGTGCCTTGGATGTCAGCTCCAGCCCCAGTTGCGGCAAATACTCCGTTGCTAAGCGTCGCGGTGCCGGAAATTCCCACCGCCCCGATGTCTTGCGTCTGCCATGTCCAAGCCGTGGCACCGGCTTCGCTGGAGTTCGAGCTTAGGCCGTAGCTGTTGGTCGCGGCGACGACGTAATAATAAGTCGTGCCGTTGACCAAACCGGTGTCGAGGTAATTCGTCACTGTCACCGCGCTCGCCACCGGCGCGTAACTTCCGCCGCTGGCGGTGCTGCGTCGGATGATGTAACTGTCCGCGCCATTGGCCGGTGACCACGTCAGAGCGACCGCCGCATTCGAACACGTTGCCGTCAGGCCGGCTGGCACTAACGGCGGCTGGTTGCCGGGAGTCAATACCATCACCGTGGCGGAGAACGGAGCGAAGGTGGCGGAATAGCTGCTTTGGACACCCGCCCAGTTGGTTTGGGCGATGTCCGGTGAACCCATTCCGGTGCGGGCAGCGTTGTCTTGGGGAATGCCGTAACTGTAAATTGTGGCATTGGTATTGGGGAGATACCCGGACAGATTGATATTGGCGGTAAGATTGGATGCGGAACTTTTGTTGATCACCAGCAGGGTCAGCGCGCTGTTGGTCCGTTTCACGGAATACACCGCGAGCAGCGGATAATCGCTCGTAGCCGGGACCACCGTGTCACCCTCGGTGGCGAAATGGGGCAACAGCTTGGCGCAGTAATACGTGGGATAGGCGCTGGCCACGCCGCCAAGGCCATAGACAATTCCGCCGTCACCAAGGACGCTGCCGTCAGCATTGGTGCGCCAGCCGTAGAACTCCGGGTCGGAATTGGCAACGGTGCCCGCGCCATTGCGCAGATCCCACCAAATGCGCGAGTTGAACTCCGTCTGCAAAATTTGCCCGATGCTGTCGGCGTAAAAGAGGCCGCCCGGCAGGCTGTCGCCTTGACGGTCCCCGCCGGTGCCGTTCTCCGTAACTTCCAACGTCACGTTCATGGCGGCGTTGCCGAGATAATCGTTCAGCATCTGGCGCAAGCGGGCCGCGTCGGCAGACCAGCCCTTGGAATAAAGCAAATCCTGCGTGTCCCCCGCCGTCGGGCCATAATTGTGCTCGATCACGAAGTCAGGAATGCAATTGTTACTGCGCATATAAGTCAGCATCACCGGCGTCCAGCCGTAGTGCGTCACTCCGGTGCGTGGATTGACGACGGGATGATCATTGTTGTTCACCGTGCCATCCTCGGTAATGTCGACCACGGCGCCGATTTTGATGGTTGGGTCGACGGCTTTCATTTGTGCGTAGTAGTTGGTGAAGCGCATGGCGTAGGTCCAGGGATCATGCGCCTTAAAAGGTGCATTGGTGTTCCAATCCCATTCCCAAAAGCCGCCGACTTCGTTTCCCACTTCCCAGTATTTGAAGTTGCAATGATTGGTAAGGTTGAACATGCGCACACCGAAGGCTGCTTCCTCGGGGGTGCTGGTGCCGTAATTCACAATGATAAAAGCCTGTGCGTGAGTATTCGTGGCCAGAGCGATGAAATCTTTGGAAAAGGAACCCCAGGTTCGCGGGGTGGTGGCGCCGGCGCTCCAAGCCTCATTGGTCCAGTGATAACCGTCGCCCCAGCTCCCACCCGGCCAGCGCAGGCAGGTGGCTCCAATATCATTGAGAATCGCCCCCGTGGCGGGCGTGTTCACGTTCGGATCCCACGCCACCTGGTTAATCCCGAAAACCTTGCCATTCACCGTCCGCACGGTCTGGTTGGCGAGCACGCTCACGTTAACCACCGCGGGAGCAGCGGCGGCAACCAACCGCAGGTCATCAATGAAAAACGGCTGGGTCGCGGTGTTGTTTCCGATCTGAAGGCCCGTCAGGTTGGTCTGGTTGCCGATGCCCAGCGCAGCGAGGGAGAGCGTGACCAGCTTCCAAGAATTCGTCGGTGCTGTCACCGAAACGCCGCCCAACCCGGCACCGTCCACTTCGCCGCTGACGGAAATGGTTTGTCCTCCAGTCACGCCGCCATTCAGCCAGAAAGTCAAATTCGTATAAATGCGCGTGTCCACGCTGGTGCCGCTCTTCAGCCACCAGGCCTGATACTGACCGCTGGGAACAAGTGCCATTGAGTTGCTGCCGGTATAGACCGGATTATTCGTGGGGTAACGCGGAATATAGGACCAACTGTCGCCCCAGCCGTTGTTAAACCGGTCGGAGTAGATCAGCATATCGTCCGTGGCGTGAGCTGCCAACAGGGACAAGAGCAGAAGTACCCCGGGCAAAAATGACAGTGGTCTCATCGATTCAAGGTAACGCAAATTCCCGCGGACGACCTGTCATGACTTTTAACGATGGCAGCCACGGCCACCTTGAGCATTTTAAATATACCATGGCCGGTTCATCCAGCAGCGAAACCTACTTGGTCGCGTGGCTTGGTAAGCTGGTCATTTTTGATTGGTGGTGACGAAAAGCCGCTGCGAGAAGTAATACAGGTTGCTGCCCCAGGTCTCGCCGTCGTGGCCGTGATCGTCCACGTTCCAAATGTGGGGAACGCGGTGCGTTTGCAGATAAACGTGAACGCCCTGGGAAACGCTGATCAGCCCGTCCTGGTTGCCGCTGGACAGATAAAGCAGCTTCAAACGTTCGCGCGCGACGGCGGCATCGGGGACAAGTTCGGCCGGAGGTTTGGTGTTGGGCGCGGACGAAAACCCGCCAACCCACGCAAACGTGTCGAGGTGCGTCAGCCCGAAGTTAAGGGCCTGGCCGCCGCCCATGGAGAGACCGGCGAGCGAGCGCTGCTCGCGATTTGTGCTGGCCGAAAACTTCGCCTGAATGGCGGGAATCAGACAGTCAAGCAGGTCGCGTTCAAACTTCACAAAGCCCCCGGCGTTTTGCGGCGAATAGATCTTGTCCGGCGGAGGCGGGCGGTCGTCCGCGAGCGCGCGGCCGTTCGGCATCACCACGATCATCGGCACCGCCTTGCCGCCGGCGATGAGATTTTCAATGATCGCGTCGGCATGGACGTAACCGCTCCATTCCCATTCGTTGCCGCCGATGCCATGCAGCAGGTAAAGCACGGGATATTTCCGGTCGGACGAGTAATGCGGCGGAAGGTAAACCACCGCCTTCCGCCGCGTGCCGGTGACCGTGGAATCGTATTCGAAAATCTCGACGCGCCCCTGCATTCCGCCGGCGGGAGGCTTATTAAAACCAGCGGGCGCATCGGGAAACGCGCGCACGTCATCGACCGCGAGCACCACGGGCCTGCGAAAATTCGCGCGCGCGCTCTCCGGCGAAACTTGTCCGGGTGTTTCCTGCGCGAGCGCCGTGGCTGCTGGAAATAGCAGCAGAACTAGGTAGTGTGCTTTAAACAATGCAGGCTTCATTGGAAGGGGGGAGGCAATCGGTCTGTTGGTTCACGGCGCGGTTGGGCGCGGCTGGCAGGGTTGCGTCTGCACCGTGACCGTCGCTGGGGTGAGGCCGTCGGCAGTTGCCGTCAATTTGATTTCGCCGGCGTTGCGCGTGGCTTGGATGATGACTTGGGCCAGGCCGTTGAACAGGCTGCGCGACCATGGCGGGACGCTGCCGTGACCGACGATCTGCACATTCACGTTGGGGTTCAAGCCGCCCTGGGCCGCGCCGTTATAAACGCCCACGGCAATGACATTGTCGCCCACGTGGAGATATTTTTTAACGTCGAAAACCGGCTGCGCCTGCCAGTCGTGCGATTCGCCGACATACTGGTCGTTCACGAAATACCAGCCTTCGTCGTCGCAGCCGCTGAAGCAAATCATGGCGCCTTCGCCCTGCAAGTCCGTTTCCGTCAAGTTCACGTGCGCACGATAGATCGCCGCGGTGTCCGGCGTTTCGATGGTCGGGCCGCCGCCGCTGACCAGTTTCCAGGCGGAGTCATCAAAATCATTCGCGTATTCCGGCACGGCAGCGCGGCTTTTCGGAACTTTTCCGATCTCCCAGCGCCATTGGTCCACGGCTAGGTTGTGCGAAGGCGCGGTGGCGACATACACATCTGGCTCGTGGCAACTCGGATCGCCATTGCCGACGCCGAGGATGCCGCCGGCGCCTTCGACGGAAAAGTGAACCGTGTTTTGTGCCACCGGTACCTCGCGGCCTTGCGCATCCACGGCGGAAACGGTAAATACAGCAACGTCCTGGCCGTCAGCCCGGATGGTTTTGCGATCCGGCACGAGTTGGATTTGCGTGGCGTCACCGGTGGTTTCCACTTCCGTCTCGGCCATGATGTTCCCGGCCGCGTCAAAGCCTTGCGCGCTCAACGTTCCCGGCGCATATTTCACCTGCCAGTTCAGTTTAGAATTCAGCCGCATCGCTTGCCTGCCGAGCGACACGCCGTTCAGGAAAAGTTCCACCTGTTTGCAATTGCTGAAGGCTTGGACCAGAATCTCCTGGCCTTCGCGCCCCGGCCAGTTCCAGTGCGGCGCCAGGTGCAGCACGGTGTTCGTCGTCCACCACGATTGGTAATAGTAAAAAGCATCCTTCGGAAAACCGCAGGTGTCGAGAATGCCGAAATGCGAGCTGACGCACGGCCACCAATACGGCGTCGGTTCGCCGCGATAATCAAAACCGGTCCAGACAAACGCGCCGGACAGCCAAGGACGCCCGGCGAAGAAGCGCCACCAGCTTTCGGCGGTGGTGGTCCAACCCGGCCAGACGACGTCGTAAGCGGCAACGTAACCCCGCGAATGGTCGTTGGTGTAAACACCACGTGTGCCGACGACGCTGGCTTGTTCGCTGCCGAAATTAGGCTGGTTCGGATGTGCCGCGTGATAACGATCCATTTGCGGACCGTAATGATAGTTCCAGCCGCGCACTTCGATGACCGAGTTGATGCCGCGGAACACGTCGTCTTCCGGTGACGCGTAGCTGACCGGACGCAGCGGGTCTAGTTGCTGGACGTACTCCTGCATCGTTTGGGCGACCCTTGCCGCCTGCGGCGTATCCTGCACCATGAACTGCTCGTTGGCAATGCACCAGACCGCTACGCTTGGATGATTGCGGTCGCGGCGTATCTGGTCGTCCCATTTTTTCAGGTTTCCAGAATCACCTCCCATCAAGCGGCTTTCGTCCATGACCAGCAGGCCGAGGCGGTCGCAGGCATCAAGCAATTCGGGCGTGGGCGGATTGTGCGACATGCGATACGCATTGCAGCCGAACGCCTTCAATTTTTTCACGCGAAATTCCAGCAGCGCGTCGGGAATGGCCGCGCCGACGCCGGCGTGGTCCTGGTGATTGCAAGTGCCGTAAAGCTCGTAGTGTTTAGCGTTCAACAGAAAGCCGTTCGTCGCGTCAAACGCCACGGTGCGGATCCCGAACGCAGTTGCTTCCTGGTCCACGATTTTGCCGGCGACGGAAACGGTCGTGATGAGCTGGTAGAGCTTTGGCGATTCGGGCGACCAGAGAACCGGCGAGGAAAGTTTCCCCTCCAATTTCACGGCGCGTCGCGATTGCCGTTTGATTATTTCCGATCCGGAGAATGGTTTCAGCGATTTGCCGTCGGGTGAAATGATTTCGCAGCTCACCGTCGCCTTGGCAGCATTGGTCTGCGCATTGAGCAGGCTGGCTTCGATTTTGATTTTGGGATTGCCGCGGGGAACATTGTTTTCAAATTCGGCCTGCACAAAAATCCCGTCCGGCACGACGGCCACCGGCGCGGTCTTGTCGAGCCACGCATGGCGGTAGATGCCTGCGCCTTCGTAAAACCAGCCTTCAACTTTTGTCGCGTCCACCAGCACGGCGATGGTGTTCCGGCCGCCGTAGTGTGCGACGTCAGTGATGTCCTCGCGGAATGGATCGTAACCGCCCTCGTGATGCCGCACGCACCAGCCGTTGACCCAGACCGTCGCGTCGCGGAACACGCCGTCGAACGTCAGCCAGATGCGCTTGCCTTCATCTTCCATTGGCAAGTCAAACGTGCGGCGATACCAGGCGAGGCTGTTCGTGGGATATTTCATCCCCAGCGTGTGAAAACCGTGGCTGCCATCAGCGGTCCGGTCGAACGGCAGTTCCACCGCCCAATCGTGCGGCAGATTGACGGTGCGCCAAAAAGAATCAAAAAACTTTTCCGACGCCGGGCCGGAACCGGTGCCGGAATTTTCCAGATGCAGCGCTTCCGGCCAGTCGTCGCCGAGGTGGAACTTCCAGCCGGCGTCGAGTGAAAGATGTTCTCGCGGCAAACCGGCGGCGGCCAACTGCACGGTCAGTAAAAAGACGGCGCAGGCGCTGACAAAAAAACTAACCGGAAACGTGTTGCCTAACTTGTTCATATTTTTCATATATTTTAAAAAATGTCCACGCACCTCTTATTGTTGGCCGGGAACGGCCTTGTAAATCGGACGCTGTAAAATACCTGCGGCGGCGCGCCCAGGCTTGTCGTGAAAAGCAAGGATAAAAGGCGTGGTTGCTTTGCATGAGGCAAGCCCGCCATCGCCAATAAATTACCCTGCGGTTTTGCCGCAGGGTAATTGAACTAACTAATGCAGGTAATCAACTACTGCCGGCTAACCGGTCGTCACTGCACCTTGATGCGATAGAAGCTGGAGGAGCTGAACGCATTAGTGGTAGCGCTGAATGTCGGCCCGTTAAAAGGAACTCCGATTGACACGGCCGTCCAGTTGGCGACGGGCAACGCCAGATTCGTTGTCGAGAGCAAATTATATTTGCAACCGGTCAGACCGTTCGTGCCCTGAATGACGAGGTTTGTCCCGTTCATGCCGGCGCTAAGAATCGGCGGCGGAGCGGAACTCACGCTGATGTTGTCAACGTGGAATCCATTCGTCGGCTGGTAATCGGAATTAACAAAGATGTAGGGAGTGAATCCATAGAGATAGCCGGCCTGAATATTGTAAGGAATGGTGGCCCGAAAAACTTCATAGCCACCATTGTCTTGAATATGCAGGTCGGTCGTCTTGCTCGGGAAGAATATGGAATTATTCCAATAGCTATAACCGTTGCCAGCATATGAAAGAGCCATGCCAAGCTCGAAATAGCTCCCTCCTCCGCTGTTATCCGGCTGAGAATAGTCCACATAGATGTTTCCATAAGCACCCGGAGAGGCCAGCGTATTGGCATCATAACCGGGGGCAATCGCTTGCAAAAATGCTGGATTGTTTTGTTCGGTGGGGCCGGCGGCAATGGTGCCATAACCGGCTTCCACACTGCTCCAATCAAGCAACAGCGAACCGGAAGTGGCGCCGGTGGCGCCAGGAGCATTGGTGTTGCCGAGACCGTTGGTCGTGGACCCGTCCACACTCCAAGTATTGTCCGCTAGAGCCAAATCGCCGCCGGACGCAGTCCAACCGTTTTTAAAATCATCGTAAGTGTTGAACAACGGATAGACGGGGGCTGGGATTATTGTAATGGGGAGCGGGGCTACAGAAATGTTATCTATATACCACACATTTGTCCCTTGATAATCGGTGAATATCCAAAAACCAAGTGAGAAATAACTTAAGTTACCAGTGGTCGCGTTTAATGAGTAGGGAATGGTTGCCCGATACTTTTCCTGTATCCCAGACGGGGTGGACACGGGTCCTAAATCTACTGGACTCCAATCTTGGCCGCCCAGACCCCAATTGCCATCATATTGTATAAAAATGCCGAGAGCGAAATACGAGCCGGCAAGCGAGTGGTCGGGCAGCGTGTAATCTACATACATCGTCCCCGTCTGGGCTGGCAGCGGAGAGCCATAGCCGGCACCAGACCCGGCCAAAGCGGCTATAACCGCGCCATTTGCGCCCGTCACGTCAAAGACAGGCCCGGCCTGCCCCCAATTACAGGGAATAATGGGACTCACTTGGAGCGCCCCCCCGCTGCTGGTGGCGCCGGCGTTTGCGTTGCCGATGCCGTTGACCGTTACTCCATCCAAGTCAACGGCATTCGTATCTTGAAACGTTAAACTCCCAGACGAGTTACAATTGGTCCAATCATTATCGGTGGTGAATATTGTTATGTTTTCCGCCTGAGCGTTCAGCAACGCAAAGGTAAACATTCCAGCAGCGAGCAGGATATTTTTTTTCATAGGTTAGACTTCATGGTCTTGGGGGGTTCGTCGCCACGCTACGATAAACGCGCCTTCAAGTCATGTCGTCAAAATCAACGACACCTCCCGAGGGTATTTTTAGGGCAAACGGCGTGCGTCGCGCCGCTGCCCGCGCCCCAAACCTGGATGGATTCGGCGGCCGTCTGCGGCCATTATGGACGCGTCATTTTCTGTAGATGCGCTGGAGCGGGGGTGATTTATTGATCGGACCATTCCCGGCCCGGATTGTCGTTAATTTTCACTACTTTGATTTAATTTCAATTGCGGCTACTGTTTTAACAAGCCCATCTATGATCCACATGAAACATGTTTTTGAATTCGGCAGGCTAGACAATTGGAAGTTTGGAACGGGAATCGCCTGTCTTATTCTCGCTTTGGTCGCTGGCGGGGCATGCGGGAAGTCAAAAAGCGTGTCGTCTCCGGTTGAGCCGCCGGCTGCGTCCAATTCAGCCGCCACCACGTCGGCAACCACGCCCCCTTCGGCCCGGGTGCAATCGTCGGCTCCATCCGTTTCCGCCAATAATGCGGGTCCGACACAAGTCCAGTCGCTCAACCGGGCGATGTTGGGCTGGAAGATGAAGTATCACCGCAGTCCACGGACGATTGAGGAATTTGCCAGTACGGCTGGCTTTCAAATTCCCGCCCCGCCGGCGGGGAAGAAATATGCTTTGGACCCAAGAGGATTCATCATTCTCGTCAATTCAAACCAATGAAACTATGACGATTCAAATAATTTGGTCGCCAAACCAGAAGGCAAAGTGGAAAGTTCGGTTTGCCAATGGTTTTACCCTGATCGAGCTTCTGGTGGTCATTGCCATCATTGCCATTCTGGCGGCGCTGCTGCTGCCGGCGTTAGCCAAAGCCAAGGCCACAGCCAAGCGCGCCCAGTGCATGAACAATATGAAACAACTGGCCCTCGGCATGCTCACCTTTCCCGGCGACCACAACAATAAGTTCACGCCGGCTTTTTGGTATGGTAATAATTCTGGCACGACAGTCACTTGGGACACGTTGCTCTACCCTTATGTGGGTGGCGGAAGCGCGGTTTCTCAAAGCGCCATGTCTGTGGGTGTTTATGCGGACGATTCCGCCACGGCTGCGGCTCTGGGCGTTGCTTCCGGACTCAAAATCATGGCCTGCCCGCTTGATACATTTACGAAATGCACATGGACAGCGGGCCTTTCCCTCAGAAGTTACACGATGGTTACGGCCAGTCAGGCTTACGGGAGTGGGTGGGATGTGCCAATTCAGAACGGTTTGACCAGCCCTGGCGGTTCGGGCTTTATGGGCGTTGGCATTGGTTGGATTGATAGCCATGACAATGGACCTAATTTTGAGCCGCCTGGCTATTCGGACAACGTGGTTAGCCATCCAAGTGGCACCCTGATGCTGGTGGAATTGGCCAACAGCCAAAACGTTGAGGGAAACACCTGGCCTCCTTCTTGTTTTGGGCCGTATCATAGCGGCAGCGGCGGCGGCGAGTATCAAATTGAGACTGGCGTCGATCAAAGTGCGGCAAACGCGGGAGCAAACGGCATCAGTGAGGGCTTGCAATTATATCCGGCCCAGCGCAACCGTCTCAACTACGCCTTCCATGACGGCCATGTCGAGACGCTCCAATGGCAGCAAACTTGCACCACGAAGTCGGCGCCAGGTGGAGTAATCGTTGTCACCATGCCGAGTGGCATGTGGAGCATCCAGACGGCCCAATAGCCGTTCGGGAGTTGTAGATTATGCAAACGAGCCATCAGGCGGGCATTGCTGATGGCGTTTCCCTGTTTTTGGCGAACAACCTCCGGGAGCCGCAGTTGAGATGCCAATTTGCTTTAACTACATACATACCCCGTAGCCGTTCAATAGGCCTCCAGCAATTACGATGCGAGGTTGTAGCCGACGGCATTTCAACGGCCCGAAGCATTGGGTTGCACTGAAAACAACACCTTCGTTCCAGCGCTAGGCGCGCTTTGGATTTCACAGTTTCCGCCAATGGTCGCCAGACGCCGCTGCATATTTTCCAACCCGTTGCCAGACGCCGCGCGGCCCTGAACTGGGGAAGCCTTCACTTTTTCACCGACGGTAAAACCGCATCCGTTGTCCTCGACGGCCAGTTCAAACGACGTTTCCTGCACCGCCAGCCGGATGAAAACCTCGGTTGCGCCGGAATGTTTCACCGCGTTGTGCAGCGCCTCCTTGAACGCGAGGAAAACATTGTGCCGCACTTCGGAAGTCAGGTGAACTTCTGGAAATTGCAGCGGCAAATCCAGCCGGCAGCGGATGTCGACGGTGGCCAGCCAGTCGTGCGCATACTTTTCCAGATAGGTCGCCAAACTTTCCAGCGTGTCATGCCGCGGACTGACCGCCCAGACGATTTCATCCATGCTGCGCGTCAGTTCACGCGCCGTGTCGTAAATACGGCGGATGCCATCCGCCGCGCGGTAGGGATCGGCCCCCGGTTCAGAGGCCGATTCGCTCAACATCGTGATGCGGGTGAGCTGCGCGCCCAAATCGTCGTGAATGTCCCGCGCGATGCGAGAACGCTCGCGTTCAATGTCGCGCTGGCGCTCGGCGCGTTCAAGTTTGCGCCGCATCCGCCGCCGCGTGTCGAACCAGACCGCGCCGCCGGCCCCCAGCGCCGTCGCGACCCCGCCGAGAACGCGGAACCACACCGTCTGCCAGAAATACGGCAGCACTTCAAATTTCATGCCCGCGCCGCTTTCATTCCACACACCGTCATTGTTGCACGCGGTCACTTGGAAGGAATAATTTCCGGGCGGGATGTAATTGTAGGTGGCCACCCGCTTGGTGCCGACGTCCGTCCATTCCGTGTCAAAATTGTTCAGCCGGCATTTGAACCGCACCTTCTCCGGTGCGACAAAGCTCAAACCAGTGTAGGCAAATTCAATGCGGTGCCGGCCCGGTGGAATTTTCAGCGGGCCGGCTTGGTTGCCATCCGCGAACTTGATGTCGTCCACGCGCAACTCCTCGATCCGCACCGGCGGCGGCAACGGATTGAGGGTGGCGCCGGACGGATCCACCACGACCAGTCCCTTTGCCGTCGGGAACCACAGCCGCCCGTCCGCCGTTTTGCCGCCCGCCGGTTGCAATCCTTCCGAACATTCGAGCGTGGGCAATCCGTCGTTGATGCCGTAGGTCAGAAAGGGGACGGCGGCCAGCCCGCGGTCGGCGCAACGATTCAAATCTTTCTCGCTCGCGCGCAAGATGCCGCCGTAGGAACTCATCCATAAAAATCCGCGACCGTCCGACTCGATGTGACCGATGACGCTGTTCGGCAAACCCTGCCCATGGTTGAAGATGAAAAATTTTCCGTCCTTG
Organism: Verrucomicrobiia bacterium; assembly: GCA_031290985.1. Classification (GTDB taxonomy): domain Bacteria; phylum Verrucomicrobiota; class Verrucomicrobiia; order Limisphaerales; family UBA11358; genus UBA11358. The sequence goes on from JARLJW010000066.1 coordinate 25,830, forward strand.
AACCGGTTCAAGCCGCCGCCGAACGTGCCGATCCACAAGGTGCCATCGACCGCGAAATAAAGGCAGTCAATAAAGTCGGACGAAAGCCCGTCGGTTTTTTTATACCGGCGGAAATGGTCGTCCTGCCGGCACACCAGGCCGCCGCCCGCAGTCCCGAACCACAGCCCGCCGGCCTGGTCCTGCGCGATCGCACGGACGTCGCCAAAGGCCTCGCCGGCAATTTGATTGAACCGCTCCAGTTTTCCATTTTGGTAGCGCATTGCCCCCAGCGGCGTGCCAATCCACAGTTCGTCGCCCAGATACAAAAGCGCCGGCATCGGTTGCAGGGAATTTTCCAGTCCCGGAGCAAAATTAAAGGCGCCGTCTTGCTGCGCAAACAGTCCGCCGCCCCAGGTGCCAGCCCAGATGTTTCCTGCCTGGTCGGCAGCCAAGGACCAGATGTAGGAATTGCGAATGCCCTGCGCGGAATCGAAATTGGTCCATTCACCGTTCCGGAGCCGATACAGACCCGCGCCTTCGGTGCCGACCCACAACGCGCCGTCTGGCGCCGGCAGGATGGAGAGCACCGGGCGGTTTTTCCATTTGTCCGGCGGCGAAACCGTTGCCACATTGTTCGGGCGGATGACCTCAAGTCCTGCGCCGGAACCGCACCACAGATTTTTTTCACGGTCTTCCCACAGCGAAATCACCCAGTCCGACGGCAGCCCGCTGGTGCGGTCAAAGTGCACCGCAGGGGTGTTGGTTGAACCGGTAAACACCAGCCATAGCCCGTCGCTCGACGTCCCGCCAGCCAACGCCCCGGAGGAAGTTTCCACAAGGTTGGCGACAACATTCCAGCCCCACGGCGCTGCCCCCAAATCGGCAACCCAGCGGCCGTCTTTCCATTTGCGGACACCGCCGTTGCTGGCCACCCAAAACCCGCCGTCGCGGGCGGCGCAGAAACCCTGCACATAGTCATTCGTGGACAGCTCGGAAACCAGGCGTCCGCCCTTCAGTGCGGACACCACCCCTTCGCGCTCAACCCAAATCGTCCCATCCCGTCCGCGCGCGAGGGAGACCACATTGGCGACGTTGCCTGCAGCCGGCGAGAGTACCTTGCCGTCGCGCGCGCGCGCGAGCTGCCCTGCCTCATCCAACAGCCAGACGTCGCCCGCCTCGTCAGCGGTGATGGCGTAAATTTTTCCGCCGCGCCAGTTTGCCCGTAGCGATACGGCGACAAAATGCCCGTCCTTGTATTGTGACACCTCGCCGTTTTCGGTGCCAATCCAGAGCGAGCCGTCGCCAGCCTCAAACAAGCTAGTCACGCGGCTGCTGCGCAGTTCGGGCGTGTTGTTGTCGTTGAAAACCGTAAAGTGAACGCCGTCAAACCTTGCCAGACCGTTGTAGGTTCCGACCCACAAGTAGCCATCGCGCGTCTGCACCACGGCGGTGACCTTGTTCTGCGGCAGCCCTTGCTCCACCTGCCAGGTGCGCGTTAAATAATTCGGCGGCGCGGCCAACGCCGGGGCCCCGCCGGCGACAATCAGGGAAACGGTTAACGCGAACCGGCCCAGCCAATGTTTTTTGGGGGCGCGACGGGGCATCCGCCCATTTTGTCCGCCGTCCGCCGTCCGTCGCAAGTCAATTCAAGCCCCCGACCCTCATCTTTTTTAACGACAAGACAGCGCTGCGCGCATCAGCGACACTGGACGACACAACCGCCGCCAACCGGTATTTATCCTGACATGATTGTGTTCGAAAAATTCGCCGCCGCCACCTTGTGCTGGCTTGTCGCAACCTCCGTATTTGCCGCCAACCCGGCACCCGGGATGCTCAATTCTCCCGTGGACATCACCGGTGATTTCCGGGCGTTGGAGAATTTCTACTATCTGGCCGACCAGTTGACGGATTTCGATCCGGTGACGCACCGCGGAAAAATCACCTACCAACGCGCGCAGCTCGTGCCGAAGCACGCTTTCAACAACGACCTCGCCGGCCTTAATCCTTGCAAGCCGAACGAGTTTCCCGAAAATGAATATGCCGCCAACCCGGCGCTGCCGTTCACAATGGACTTTATTTCGCCGCGCGCCATCCGCATTCGCCTGACGAGCGGTCCGCAGGTTCACGCGCCGCAGCCCGAACTCATGCTTGCCGGTCCGGTGCCAAAGGACAATTCATGGAAATACGAAAAGGTGTCCGGCGGCCATCGCTACACCAGCCCGGCTGGTTCCGTGACCCTCCTCGAGAATCCGTGGCACATCGTATGGCGGGATGCGTCGGGCAAACTGCTCACGCAAACCGACCACGCCGTGGACAACCAGTCTTCGTTCACGCCCACGATGCCGTTTGCATTTGTGCGCCGCACAGCGGATTACTCCCGCAGCTACAACGCCGCCTTCACGCTGGCTCCCGGCGAAAAGATTTACGGTTGCGGCGAATCCTTCACCAGCCTCGACAAGCGCGGGCAGAAAATCATCCTGTGGGCCGATGACGCCAACGGGGTCGAGAGCCAGGAAAGTTACAAGCCCGTCCCCTTTTTCATGAGCAGCCGGGGCTATGGCATGTTCATCCACACCACCACGCCGATCACCTGTGATTTTGGCAACACATTCAACGGCCTTGATTCATTAATGATTGGTGACGACGAACTGGATCTCTTTGTCTTCCTGGGCACGCCCAGGGAAATTCTCGACGAATACACCAAGCTGACCGGCAAGTCACCGATGCCTCCGCTGTGGTCGTTCGGTTTGTGGATGAGCCGCTGCACTTACAATGCCGAACCGCAGGTGCGCGACATCGCCGCGAAAATGCGCGAGAACAAAATCCCCTGCGACGTGCTGCACTTGGACACCGGCTGGTTCGAAACCGACTGGCAATGCGACTATGAATTTTCCAAGACTCGTTTCCCGGACCCCAGAAAAATGCTGGCTGATTTGAAAGCCGATGGCTTCCGCGTTTCGTGCTGGCAGCTCCCGTATTTTGTGCCGAAAAACAAATTGTTCCCCGAACTTGTCGCCAACAATCTGATCGTCCGGGATGCCAAGGGGAATCTCCCCTACGAAGATGCCGTGCTCGATTTTTCCAACCCGAAAACTGTGGAGTGGTATCAACGCAAACTCGCGGGGTTGTTGAACCTGGGCGTCTCAGCGATCAAAGTGGATTTCGGAGAAGCGGCGCCGAACAACGGCATTTGGTCGGACGGCCGCACCGGTTTTTACGAGCACAATCTGTTTCCCCTGCGCTATAACAAGGCCGTAGCGGACATCACCCGGCAGACAACCGGCGACAACATCATCTGGGCGCGCAGCGCCTGGGCTGGCAGTCAGCGTTATCCCGTGCATTGGGGCGGCGACGCCGAAAGCACAGACGACGGCATGGCGGCGGAACTGCGCGGCGGACTTTCGTTCGGCCTCTCCGGTTTTTCGTTCTGGAGCCACGACGTAGGCGGCTTCACCGCCACAGCGGTGGAAAACATGGACAAGGATTTGTTCGCCCGCTGGCTGGCCTTCGGCATGTTGAGCTCCCACAGCCGCTGTCACGGGATCGCACCGAAGGAGCCGTGGCTCTACGGACAGGCGTTCCTGGATCAGTTCCGCACGATTGACGAACTCAAGTACAAGTTGATGCCTTACGTCTACGCGCAGGCCAGGGATTGTTCTGAACATGGACTGCCGATGGTGCGGGCGCTGTTCGTGGAATTCCCCGGCGACCCCGGCTCGTGGCAGATAGACGACGAGTATCTTTATGGCTCGCAAATGCTCGTCGCCCCTTTATGGCACGGAGGCGAAACCGTCCGCGCCGTTTACCTGCCGCCGGGCGCATGGATCGATTATCAGACCGGCAAAGCATATGCTGCCGGCTGGCACACCCTTGCAGCAGGAAAAATCCCCGCCGTCATCCTCGTGCGCGATGGCACCGTGCTTCCGCACATCGCGCTCGCACAATCTACGGCCCAGATGGATTGGTCAAAAATCGAACTGCGCGTTTACGCGCAGGATACATCCACGGCGAAAGGCCTGATTTTCCTGCCCGGTGATTCGGAAGCACATGAGCTCACACTGAGCAAAACGGGTGATAATTTCACTTTGGACACCGACCCGCTGAAGGGCAGGGTCGGATGGACTATTTCCGTCGGCGAAGCCCATTAAATATGAAGTTTGGACAAACATGGCGGTTAGCCGCCGCACTGCTCTGCGGGTCGCAGTTCTGTCAGGCAGGAAACTACACGAACTTTTCCGTCGCGGTTTACATCCCGATCAACGTGGTCCAGAGCTTCGAAGCGCCGCAAAAACTCCAGGCTGACTGGGATTGCATCCGCCGCCAATTGAAGGTGGACAAAGTTTACATTGAAGTGCAGCGCGACCGGCGCCTGCTCACCGCCGATCAAACTGAGCAGGTAAAAAAATTTTTCACGGATCACGGCGTGCAGGTGGCCGGCGGCATGGCCCTTTCGGAAGGAAGCCTCGGCGGTCAGTTCCAATCGTTTTGCTACACTGACCCGGGCGACCGTGCGTTCATTAAACAAGCGGCAGAATTCGCGGCGAAACACTTCGATGAAGTCATTCAGGATGATTTCTTTTTCGACACCACCAAAAGCGATTCAGACATTGCCGCGAAGGGCGGCAAAAGCTGGACCCAGTTCCGGCTGGAGTTGATGGACGACGCGGCGGAAAACTTGATCGTCAAGGCGGCGAAAGCCGTGAATCCGAAGGTGAAGATGGTCATCAAGTTCCCCAATTGGTATGAGCATTTCCAAGGTTCCGGCTTTGACCTTGAACGCGAGCCGAAAATTTTTGACGGCATTTATACCGGCACGGAAACGCGTGACCCGGAGATGACCGACCAGCATCTTGCACAATACGAAAGCTACGAAATTATCCGCTACTTCAGCAACATCGCGCCGGGTCGCAACGGCGGGGGCTGGGTGGATACTTACAGCCTCCGCTACCTCGACCGCTACGCCGAACAGATCTGGGACACACTCTTTGCGAAGGCTCCTGAATTCACGGTTTTCGAGTGGTCGGCGATGACCAGACCTTTCGAAGTGGGCAGCCGTGCCGCGTGGGAAAAACTGCCGACAAGCTTCAACTTGGGCGATATGACCAACGGCATTTCCGGGCCGACGTGGGCGCGCGTTGCCGGGTATTCGCTGGAGCAAGCGGACAAGTTTCTCGGACAGCTTGGCAATCCCATCGGCATTGCCAGCTACAAGCCGTTTCAATCCACCGGTGAGGATTTCCTGCACAATTACCTCGGTATGATCGGCATTCCGATCGATCTACGTTCGGAATTTCCGACGAACGCCGATCTCATGCTGCTCACCGAATGCGCGAAGTTTGATCCCGACATCGTGGCAAAAATCAAAGGGCGGTTGCGCGCCGGTAAATCCGTGGTCATCACTTCGGGCCTTTTACGCGCGTTGCCGGGCAAAGGCATCGAGGAGATCGCGGAAGTTCGCTGGACGGACCGGAAAGTGCTCGCGCACAAATACGCGGGTGGTTTTGGCGCGGGCAATTTTTCCACGCTCGATGGCGCAACGAACGGCGACGTGCTGTTCCCTGAAATTGATTTCCTGACGAATGATTCATGGTCGCTGGTGCGGGCCGAAGCCAATGGCAACGCCTTCCCGTTATTGCTGCTGAACCGTTATTCGCGCGGCGTGCTTTACGTATGGACCATGCCCGACAATCTTACCGACCTCTACGCCCTGCCGCCGGAGGTTACCGGGGCGATTAAAAATTTCGTCATGCGCGGATTTCCCGTGCGATTAGACGGCCCGGCGCAGGTGGCCCTTTTCGCATATGACAACAGCGCGTTGATTGTCCAAAACTTTTCGGGCTCGGCAGCGGATGTGAAAATCTCGACGCTGGGAAACGCAACCGTGCTTAAAAACATTGTCACCGGTGAAATGGTTGAGGGCAAATTGCCTCCGCCTCGCGGCTGGAACTTGCGCAATGAAAACATCGAGGACCGCGTGTCGTTCAGCACGCACCTGCCGCCGCACAGCTATTCTGTATTCACGCTGGGAACAGACCGCGGAAATTTGGGCGCGTCGGCCAGATGACGCCTCCTCGGATACCCGTTCCAGGAGGAAACTGCCGGCGGAATCCGCAATTTTATGACCGGACGAAACGATATGATCCGAAAAGCAGCTTTGCTCGTTCTTGGCCTCGGCGCATTCTTCGCCGACGTCGCTTGGTCCAAGGCCGAGACCAATGCAACGGCCAGGCTGATCTCGGCTGACCTGGAGCAAACGAACGGCCCGCTCAACACCATGTTTAAATTCTGCGTCGGCGCGGGGCGTGCCAACGAAGGTTTGCGCGCCGACTGGCAGCGGCAGCTAACTTACGCGCGCCGCGAATGCGGCTTCCAATACATCCGCATGCACGGTTTATTCTGCGACGACATGGGGGTTTACCGTGAAGACAGCCACGGGAACCCGGAATACAACTGGCAATACATTGACGAGCTTTACGATTTTCTCCATCGCATCGGCATGAAGCCCTTTGTGGAACTTGGCTTCATGCCGGGCGGGCTGGCCAGCGGTTCCAAAACCATTTTTTGGTGGCGCGGCAACGTTACCCCCCCCAGAGACATGAAAAAATGGGCCGATTTTATCCGCGCCTTCGTCAGCCATGAACGGGAGCGTTACGGTGATGCCGAGGTGCGCACATGGTATTTCGAGGTCTGGAACGAACCAAACCTCAGCGACGGGTTTTGGGCCGGCACGCAGCAACAGTATTTTGACCTCTACGCCGCGACGGCCCGCGCCATCAAAAGCGTTTCCGCCGATTACAAAGTGGGCGGCCCGGCGACTGCCGGTTGCGGGTGGGTTCCGGAGTTCATCCATTTCTGCGCCACGAACCAAGCGCCGGTGGATTTCATTTCCACGCATACTTATGGCGTGGAAAGCGGTTATTTGGACAAAGACGGCAACAGCGGCACGGTACTTTCCAAAAATCCCGACTCAATTTTCGGCGATGTCAAACGGGTTCGTGGGGAGATCGCCGGTTCGGTCATGCCCACGTTGGAACTTCACTTCACCGAATGGAGCTCGTCTTATACGCCGGCTGATCCGGTTCATGACAGCTATCACAGTGCGGCTTACATCCTGGACAAGCTGAAACAGTGTGGTGCCGCGGCGCAATCCATGTCCTATTGGACGTTCACAGACATTTTCGAGGAAGCCGGGCCACGCTGGGAGGCCTTTCACGGCGGCTTCGGCCTGATCAATTATGAGGACATCAACAAGCCGGCGTTTTATGCGTATCAAATCTTGAACCGGCTTGGCCCCGTGGAATTGAAGGACAGCGACCCGGCATCGTGGATTTGCGCCGACCTCACGGGCGGCGTGCAGGCATTGATCTGGGATTTCACCAACACACATCCCGGCCCAAACGTGCATAACCAAGTTTTTTACAAACGCGATTTGCCGTCGCTGCCCAAAAACCACGTCACGCTCAACTTGTCGCACCTGCCCAAGGGCAAATATACCGTCGAAACTTACAAAGTCGGTTACCGGGTCAATGACGCTTACGACACGTATCGTGATTTAGGTTCACCCGCGCAATTGACCAAGACCCAGGTTGCTGAAATCAAAACCAAAAACAGCGACGCGCCCATGGATGTGCACCCCGTAAAGATTGGCCCCGACGGGAAGTTTGAGCAGCAGTTCGACCTGCGTGAAAACGACGTTGTGCTGATCACACTCAAGCCGCAGCGCTGACAGGCCCGTCACTCCGCTTCGCAACTGAACCAGCGGTTGCATAGATTTTCATGGGATTTCGTCGCCAGCCTCGAGGGGGAAATACCCCGGAGTTGCTCGTTTCATATTTTGACCATAGGGCATCGCCAACGCTGTGAGTTCCAATTCAGCAATTGCCAATTCGCTGGATTGACCGAGGCAACTTGTGCTGGCGTCATTACGATCGTGCCAGGCGTTTTGCGAAAAAACAGCATGCAAAAACGAATGCAACCGCAGCTTCAAATTTTCATCTATGGAATGCCTGCTAATCCATGCTGTGGAGATTTTGTGATTTGCCCTGTAAATTTTCGGGCGGGAACAAAAGGGGACGGCTGCGGGTTCAAAAGGGACCGTGATGTGGGGACAGCGGTTGGTTTGGCTTGGGGCTATTAAAATGGCAATCGCAAAACGCCTCGCCAACCTGTTTGTCCAGCAGATGCTCTCCGTATCAAAAGAGTCGCGCTGGCGATGGCCTGCATCATGTAGTCGAAATCAACCTCCCATTTCGGTTTGCCTCTCTTCAAACTCACTCGTTTTTGGGTTCCATAGCTTTTGAATTTCTGCTTAGACCACTTTTCTTAACTCTAAGAGAATTGGATTCTGAAATGCCGGCTCTCCTGAGGGAACTGCGATAAAAATGCGCAAGCAGCCCAATATATTATAGGCATCTTGGAACGCCGTTTTATGAAATGCTGAAAATGTCGCTGTGAACTAACTTTTGTCCAAACCCAATTCGAAATGCTTTATAACTTAAGGTTTGGGCCCGTGAAGGTGAGATGATAGTTGGTAGGGTGTCTTCGAAAGCAAACAACCGCAGTGGATTCAAGCATTACACATTTTTTGCGCACTCTGATTGGCTCCATTTGGCGCCATGACAACCCCGGAACAAGCCTCGACAACCTTCGACAACTCCGGGTTGGAAGATTTATGGTGGAATGAGAAAACCCTTGTCCTGCAGGAGGAACAAGGGTTTTTCTTAACGTTCGGGATGGTGGAGCCAAGGAGGGTCGAACTCCTGACCTTCTGAATGCCATTCAGACGCTCTACCAACTGAGCTATGACCCCATCCCCGAAACGGATGCGTAGTTTAGTTTTTCCACCGGCCAAGTCAAAACATTTTCAACAACAAAAACGAGTTATCACGCGCGCGTCCCGTGGTAGCGGGGGGGCGATCGTTTGGGTGTCATTGTTTTCGACAGGAAATGGCAGACAAAAAAGACACCGGTAAATTGGCAGACTTCAGCGAGGCGCTGAATCAGGCCTCGGACTGGAAATGTGGCTGCGGGCGAGAGCAGGGCCACGGTGAGGAGCATCAGCGCACCGGCGGCTAAAAAGGCAACGGCAGGGGCGGTCGACTGCTGCCGGGCGAAAGGACGGGAAATGAGCAGGAACCCGATGCCGGTGCCGGCGTAATCAAGGAACCCGAGCGCGTTCTGAACTTGTGTGCGCCAAGTGCCATACAGCGGCGCTCCGGGGAGTGGAGAGGGAGTGAAGCGCAACGGTGAATAGGGTGCGGTGGTTGGCAGACGATGGTGGGGGCAGCGCGGCCTTGTTTTGGACGAATAAGCATGTTCGTGAGCCAATAGCAGGGCCATGGTTTTATCCGGACGGCAGGGATGCCGCCCTCTTGTCAGGCCGGGAGACCTGACGCTACATGGGCGGTGAAATAAAATTCTTCGTTCCCTGGTTCGTTTGTTGTTAAACTTTCCGTCACATGAAGTGGACACAGACATTGATTCCGACCCTCCGCGAAGCGCCGAACGACGCGGAAATCGCCTCGCATAAACTTTTGTTGCGCGCCGGCCTCATCCGCAAGCTGGCGGGCGGCGTTTATACGTTTCTGCCGCTGGGACTGCGTACGTTGCGCAAGGTGGAGCAGATCATCCGCGAAGAAATGGACCGGGCCGGGGCGGTGGAAGTGCTCATGCCGGCGTTGCAGCCCAAGGAAATCTGGGAGCAGAGCGGGCGCGCCGAGACCGCGAGCAACGTGCTGTTCAAGGTCAAGGATGGCTCAAACCGCGAATGGTTTTTGAGCCCGACCGCGGAGGAGGTCATCACGACGCTCGCCGCCGGGGAAATCAATTCCTACCGCCAGTTGCCGAAGAATTTTTACCAGATCAGCACCAAGTTCCGCGATGAGATCCGCCCGCGCTTCGGTTTGATGCGCGCGAAGGAGTTCATCATGAAGGACGCGTATTCGTTCGACACCACGGATGAAAATGCCATGGCGGCCTACAAAAAAATGTACGATGCCTACACGCGCATCTTTGCGCGCTGCGGGCTGAAGGCGTTCCCGGTGGAGGCGGACACGGGGGTCATCGGCGGCAATTACTCGCATGAGTTCATGGTGCCGGCGGAGACGGGCGAGAATGACGTGGCGTATTGCGAAGCCTGTGGTTACGCGGCGAACATCGAGAAGGCCACCAGCGGCATTCCCAAGACGGCGGCGCGCGAGGTTGGGCCGGCGGTTGAAAAATTTGCGACGCCGGGCGTGGTCAAGATCGAGGCGTTGAGCAAGGAGCCTTACAAGGTCGCGGCGAACCGGCAGATCAAGACGCTGGTGTATATCGCGGATTCCAAGCCGATCATCATTTTGATCCGCGGCGATGACCAGTTGAATGAGACGAAGCTGATCGCGAAGACCGGTGCGGTGGCGGTGCGGCCGGCGACGGTTGAGGAAATTGTGCCGTTGCTGGGGGCGAAACCGGGTTCGCTGGGTGCGGTGGCCAATGTACCCGCCGACGTGAAGGTTTACGCTGACGAACGCTTGCAGGGCGCCAACGACATGACGACCGGTGCGAATGAGGATGGGTTCCATTTCAAGCATGTCTCCATTGAGCGCGACATCAAAGTGTCGGCGTGGTTTGACTTGCGGACGGTCACGGCGGGCGAGCCTTGCGGGAAATGTGGGAAGCCGCTGAAGATCCGCCGCGCAATCGAGGTCGGACACGTTTTCAAGCTGGGCACGAAATACAGCGAGAAGCTTAACGCCACTTTCTTGGATGTCGATGGTTCGCGGAAGCCGGCGGTGATGGGCTGCTATGGCATCGGGGTGACGCGCACGTTGCAGGCGGTGATCGAGCAGGGGAACGACAAGGATGGCATCATCTGGCCGTTGAGCGTGGCGCCGTATCAGGTGTGCATCACGCCGTTGAGCGTGGCCCCGGAAAGCGAGGCGATGAAGCTCGCGGAGAAATTTTACGCGGAACTGATGGCCAAGGACGTGGATGTGATCCTCGATGATCGCGATGAACGGCCGGGTGTGAAGTTCAAGGATTCCGAACTGGTTGGCTTTCCCATCCGCATCGGATTGGGCGAAAAGTCACTCGCCAAGGGCGAGGTGGAGATCAAACCGCGCAATGGGGCGATGCAGGCGGTCAGGACGGAGGATGCGGTTGCGGTGGTGATGGCCTTGGTGAAGGCGTAGGGGGGAAGATTGTCGCTGCGGGTGGCCATGCTTCACCCCTCACCCTAGCCCTCTCCCCTCCGAGGGGAGAGGGGACCGGCAATTAAGTCCGTACATCAGCTTCAGAAGATCGTCGTGCTTTTGCTTTCAACCGGGAACGACGCTGCTGCGACCGCGCGGCAGTTTGCCGAGGTGGGTGATCAGGAAGACTTGCAGCCATTGACGCATTTCGGCGTGCTGCGCGTCTGATAGTTTGAGACGTGAGCCATTCGTCCAGTCGTTCTCCAGGAGCGACTGGACAACTTTTTTGGTGCCGGGCGTAAGGCGGGTTTCTTCGAGGTCCGGCTCCAGGCCGAGCTGGTGCAGGAGCTTGAGTTCCAGCGCGAAGATGTTTTGCGGGAGCGCAGGTTGCCGGCAGAGCAGGGCAAGGTAGCCGCGCACAAGCTCAAAAATCTCCGGCATGGGTGACTCGGTTTCCGTGGCCAGCTCGAGGAACGCGGCCGCGTAGGCGGCCTGTTGCAGCTTCAAAATATCCTCGCGGATGGCGCCATGGGTTTCCTGCAATTTCACCTCGCGCAGATTGTGCAGTTCCGAAGTGCGGCTGCGGTTGAAGGAGAAATCGGCGGCGTAGAACAGGTCGAGCTTGCCGCTGAACGGCGATTTTGAACGGCGCGCGCCCTTGGCCACGGTGGCGACGCGGCCAAGGTCCGGCGTCAGCCAGTGGACGATGAGGCTGGTCTCGGTCAAGGGGCGGGTGCGCAGGATGATGCCGTGGGTGGACTCGATCATGGCGGCGAGGATGGAAGATGGAGGATGGAGGATGGCATGACCAAACGCGTTGGTCGGTGCGTGCCGCCACGGTGAACCAGGGCGTGTTCGTTAGCAACAGCGGCGTGCGCGGAGCGACGCGCCCCACCAGTCAGACCAGCCCGCGAAAGGCTTGGTGATTCGCGGTGGGTTTCCATGCGCGCGAGATCAGTTTTGCCCGGGTTTTGCCCCGGGGGGAAGTTCCGGGGTGATGGCGCCGAGACTGACGATGTATTTCACGCCGTCGGCCACGCTCATATCCAGCTTGGTGACCTTGGCGACGGGCACGAGGATCAGGAAGCCGGAGGTCGGGTTGGGCGTGGTGGGGATGAACACACTCACGAGTTTTTCACCGGTCTTGCGGCTGGCCTCGTCGTTGTCATCGCTGGTGAGGAAGCCGACGGAATAAACGCCTTCGCGGGGAAATTCCACCAGCACGACGGTCTTAAACGAACTTTTATCGCCGGAGAAGGCGTCATTGACCTGCTTGATGGCGCCGTAAAATTTATTCAGCACGGGAATGTGCATCATCCCGGCATCAAGCCATTCGATCAGGCGCTTGCCGATATAGTAGCGGGCCAGCAGGCCGATGCCGGTGATGAGCAGCACGGCGAGGGCGAGGGCCAGCAGGCTCCAATACCAGAGCATCGGGCCGGCATGGCCGTTCTCAAAAACTTCTTCGGGCGGCAACAGCTTCGGCAGGAAGAAGAGCAGGGTGTCGGTGAAGCTGGAGATGGTGCCGAAAATCCACGTGACGGCGGCCAGCGTCACCAACGCCGGCAGCGCGACGGCGAGGCCGGTCAAAAAACTGGCGCGCCAATTGGAAATAAAGGTCTTCCTCACGCGGAGATTTTACCGGTGCGCGCCAGTTGCGCGAGGGAAAATCGTTTGGCGAGCAAAAGAACCAGCCGGTTTTCCTTGCGTTTCATCGTGCGACGCAGTTGCGGTTTCAAGTCGTCGTAGCCGAGCAGGTGCAGGACGCCGTGAACGACGTACCGGACGATCTCCGACTGCCAGGTGGTCTTGAATTCCCTGGCCTGGGCGATGGCATCGTCCACGCAGATGAACAGCTCGCCATGAACGGAGGCGGGGCGCCGCGCCTGGCGGGTGTTCTCCCGGTGGTCAAAGGTGATGACATCAGTCGAGCCGGCGTGGTTCAGAAAGGTTTCATTCACCAAGGCCATCTCCCGGGCGGCGACGAGGTTGATGCCCAGTTCGACGTCCATGATCGCCAGTTCCGCAAACAGGCTGCCCACAATCTCCTTCAGCAGGCGGGAGTTGATTTTGCGGCGGCGCTGACGGTTGGCGATGACGAGGTTCATTCCGCTTTGGCCGTGCCACGATGATGTTCATAGGCGGCGATGATGCGCTGCACGAGCGGGTGGCGGACGACATCGCGCTTGGAAAATTCGACGATGGCGATGCCCTCGGTGTGCTTGAGCGCGCGATGCGCCTCGGCGAGGCCGGAATGCTTGTGCGGCGGGAGGTCGATCTGCGTCTCGTCGCCGGTGATGACAGCCTTGGAGCCGTGGCCGAGGCGGGTGAGAAACATGAGCATCTGTTCGGTCGTGGAATTTTGCGCCTCGTCCAGGATGATGAAGGCGTTGTTCAACGTGCGTCCGCGCATGTAGGCGAGAGGGGCGATCTCGATCGTGGCGCGCTCCATGTGTTTGGCAATCTCCTCGGCGGGCAGCATGTCGTGCAAGGCGTCGTGCAACGGCCGCAGGTAGGGCGTGATCTTTTCGTAAAGGTCGCCGGGCAGGAAGCCCAGCGCCTCGCCGGCCTCGACCGCCGGGCGCGTCAGGATGATGCGGGATATGCCGCCATCGCGCATGGCCGACAAGGCCATGGCCACCGCCAGATAGGTTTTGCCCGTGCCCGCCGGCCCGATGCCGAAGGTGATGTCGTGCTTGCGGATCGCTTCGATGTATTTTTTCTGGCCGACGGTTTTGGCGGTCACCCCCGATTTGCGTTCGTGGGTGTGCACGCGGTCGCCGACCATGTCCTTCAGCGTGGCCGCCCCCTCGTTTTTCACGATGGTCAGCGCGTGGGTGAAGTCGCGGTTCTTGACGGGGGAACCCGCTTTCAACATCGCTTCCAGCGAGGCGAAGAGCTGTTTGGCGCGCTCGAGGCCGTCAGCGGTGCCGTCGAGCTTGATCCAGCCTTCGCGCGAAGTGACCTTCACGCCGAGCTCGGTTTCGAGCGCGGCGAGGTTGCGCGGCTCGTGGTTGTAGAGCTGCTGCGCGAAGCGCGCGTTTTCAAATTGGAGGGTTTCGGTTGGCACAAATTTACCTGTTCCCGGACAGGTTTCCACAGGTGAAACCGGGAAGCAATGCTGCGGATGGCTTTAAGGCGCTTTTTAAATAACACCCCGCCCCCCGCACCATAAACCTTGAAGCTGCCACGAAAAGGCGGACCAGGTCACGCCCCGACGTTGAAGGCCGGTCTGGCACGGACCCGCCCAGCGCCTTCGTAATTTGTAATTCAGTCTTCACCTTGATTTACCTTGCTGCCGGTTGATCCGGCACGACCCTTCGCGCCGCGCTCGCGCCGTAGCGCCGGCATCTTGCTGCGCTGTAGAAAAGATCAAAAACCGATGCGCAACTCACGGTCATGCGTTCCCGTCTACCCAACGCGGTTCTGTAAAAATTCGCCGAGTTTGAAACAGTCTATCACAGGTTTGATACACTTTGGCCGTTTTGCAGACTTCCTGCAAGAGGCTTGCGGCGCGCTTGGCTTTAGTCTTTAGTGCCCGGGGGGCGGTGGTAACGGGCCATATAACGGAAAGCGGCGGATGCCACGCAGGCCGCCTACCGGGGCGTCTTCGGGCAGGTAGATGTGCTCGCCGGGGATGGTGCCGGGCTGGCTTTGGTCAAATTGCAGGGTGGCGATGCTGTTGGGGTCGATGGCGGTGCTGGGATGGTAGGGATCTGGCACGAGGACGAGTGTGGCATCGCGCGGAATGAATCGGCCGATGATCTCGTAGGGCTGTTGGGAACAGCGGAAGGCGCTCTTTTGGCTAATCAGCATGCGGGTGCCGCTGGGCGGCCCATTCAGGAAGCCATAGGCATCGAGGCGATAGGGACCGCCAACCTGAGAGAATCGATCATAAGTCCAAAACTTCGGGCCTTCGAACGGCATTCCATTGGCAGCCAGGACCCCGGTGGAAGGGTTGCCGGCAAAAGTAATTCCATTTTTTCCGCCAGTCACAACGTCGATGCCGGCGGCAACCATTTGGCCGGGATTGAGGCCGGTCAAGACAGAGCAATCCATTTCGTAAAATAACGGGGTTTCCGGGAAACCTGCAGCCTGGTCGTCTGGTGAAAAAACATTGCCGTTCCGATCACCATACACGGGATACGCGACCACCAGGCTGCGCACCAGGTGCCCGGCACCAGCGGGCAGCGGATCGCTTTTATAACCAAATGCGACTTTAGTCACCGTATCGCTGCCATTGTATTTGTTACTCAAGGTGTAAACGCGGCGCGGATTCAGCAGATCAATGGCTCCTAAAAGTGCGTTGCCTGCGGAGCCCTGGTCGGCATAGCCAATCGCCGCTGACAATTCCACTGCGTAGGAACCATACTGGTAAGGCTGGTTGTAAGAAGTTTTGGAGGAAGTGGTGTCGCCAGCAGGGCCACGATGAACCGTAATCTCAATGAATCCTGGGTTCATGTTGTCGTAGGGCGAACCGCCGCCAGCAATGATATAATGCGAGCTTGGGGTGGGGCTTTTATGCAATCCAAGAATCCACGCATCAAAAAAACCCAAGCTCACTCCGCCATCGAAGCTGGGCGACGCTTTCGGATAGGCTCCAAACGGCGGATCGTAAGTATAAGTCCGCAGGCCCGTGCGGGGATTAATGGTGGTGGTCTTGACCATTTTGGCTGGCGTGCCGGTATTGCCGGCCTCCAAAACAAACGTCCAGGTCTCCGTCTGCTTTAAATATTGGGTGCTTTGAAAGTCGGGTTCGTTGTACGCGATGTGCAGCAAATTAGTGGGAACGATGGGCAGGAAGAAATCCCATTGCACGGCGGCGTAGGCGGCCTGGATGTCGCAGCCGTTGCAACCGCAGGGACCGAGCGCGTTTCCGCCTTTGGCACAATCACTCATTGTCCGGGAATTTTAAAACGTTCCGTGCAGAGAAAAATCCGCGTGAAATTTTGCAGATTGCCGGTGTTGGTGCCGTCGTCTTCGCACGTCGTGAGCTGCCAGCCTTCCACGGTGTGAAAATTTCCCTGGCTGTCCACGAAGCCGCCGACGAGGACGTTGTCTGCATCCACCGTGCCGCCCTGCACCGAGCCATCCACCAGAGAATTCAATTTCGCGGCGGCGCGGATGTTCATCACCAGGTCGGAAACATTGGCGACCTTGTTGCCATTCGCATCAATCAGCCGGATTTTAAGCGCCGGTTGCCCGGCACCCGCCGTCAGGTTCACATTCCCGGCAGGCGCAATCGCTGGATCACCACCCGCAACGGGTTCGGTGAGGTTATACTCGGCGACGGCCGGCTCGGCATTGCCTTGTCCCTCAAAGGCGTGGTGGCGGGTCAGATGAATGTTCGCCGTCGCGCCGCCGGTCGTGAAATTAAACGCGGTGATATACCGGTTTCGCGCCGCCCGCAGCCGGTCGGCGATCTGCTGGGCGCTCAATTTTTTGTTCGGCCCGACGCTGACACTGTAAAAAATTCCACCAGGCTTGACCTTGAAGCCGATCTCGCGCTGCAGCGCATTCATATAGGTCCATTGCTCCAGGCCGTTAAGCAGATTAATATTTTTCCCCAAGACAATCTCGCCGCTAAATTCCGTCTCAAGGATGGGGATGCTGCCCTCCCATTGAGGCGCGTTCAGATCCTGATAAATGGTCTGCGCCATGCCGACAAATTGCTGCATGGTCTCGCCCAGGCTGGTGAAATCCGTAAAGGAAAAATCAAAGCCATTCGGAAAGCTCAGGCTCGTCGTCTTGGCATGCGTGCGGAAGGTATGCGCGGAAACCCGCGTCCCCTTGCGGTTCGTGTCGAAGCGGCGGTGGTAGCTCGCCTGCACGAAAATGTGTTCATCACCAATCGCGCCGCCCATGAAATCGCAATAGCCGCCGTCCACGATCATGTTGGTCAAACCGGCCGTGCCGGCGTTTAGTTTACGCACGCTGGTATTGGGCACCAGCGCCAGGCCGTCATATTCGATGGGCGCCTTCGGGTTGGCATTGACATCCAGTTCCGGTTTCCGGCGCAGCCACCAATTCAGATCCTCCGGCGCGACGGTGTCGGTCTTGATATATTTGGTATGGACGGTGCCGCTCACGGCACGGAGCGGCACGGTGGTGATGAGCGCCTTCAGTTCATCGCCCGGCTTGGGATTCGGGTAGAGATCGAAACCCTGACCGATGCCGTTGATGCCGCCGACATTGTAGGGCTGCTGGAAATAGATCAGGACGTAAGGCACCGCGAGATCGAACCGCTGCTTGAGGTTAAAACCCTGCACGTCCTGGATGTCACCATCCGAAAGCTGCCGCGTGTAATTCGGCAAAGCCGCCCGGCGCTGGCAGTGAAATTTCGGCGGGTTCTGCGAATGATCAAACCACGCGACCGCGTCCACATCCTCGAGCTGCCGGCGGATGGCCTCGGCGCAGGTGATGTTCAGCACATCCGCCGGCAGGACCGGCACGCTCAGGATGTCCGCCGGGTCATATTGCAGCCACGCCCCTTTGGCGATGGCGTAATCCAACACGGCCACGATCTGCGCCCGGCTGTCGAGCAGTGTGACGGTGTAGGTCAACGAACCGTAGCCGCCGCCGTTCGGGCCGCCGTTCGGGCCGACATAATTGGGAATGACCGGCAGGTTCAAGGTGTACTGCGTCAGAAAATTTTTGGTGTAAACCGGATTATTCTGCGCATCGAAGCTGGTGAGGACATCGCGTTCCTGTTGGAACGTAATATTCTCCAGGTACCACCACGGCCCGGCGAGCTGAACGGAGGCACTATTGGCATTGCCCGCGCCCTGGCGGGGATTGTCCATGACATAGCCGGCAAAAAATGGAGCGCCATCGATGGTGATGATGGCGCGGGAACGATAGGTGAAGGGAGAATCCGCCAGCGCCGCACCGGGAAAAGTCAGGTTCAACTCATCCGCGATCTGTTCGCGAAAGGCACCGTCCATCTGATCGGACACGCCCCAGTTGGCCAGCGTCTTTTTGGTGCTGCCGTTTTGGCCGTAGGGGAAAAGTTCCAGCTCCAGTTTCATTGGTCAATGGCGGGTGGAGTTTTGGAATTCAAGTTGTTGCACGCGGGTTTCCAAATCTGCCAGGTCGCCTGGCTTCAGACCTTCGACGGCCTTGGCCAGACGCGTGGCGAGATTCACGAACGCGGAGGTGCCATTGGCGGCCGCCTCCATCATCTCCACGGCAGTTTTCAGATTCACGGTGTGGCCGGCCATCTTGGATGCCAGTGCGATCAGGTTCTGCGCATCATCGGCGGTCTGGGTGCCGGCGCGGATACGCCGGGCGGCGGCCTCGCCGGCAAGGAGCGCCTTGCCGCTGTCGGTCTTGGCCAGGTCATCCGCCTCTTTGTAACCGGCCGTCTGCTGATCAATCGGCTTTTCCGTGGCGGCCGTCGATTTATCGAGCGCGAGCTGCGCCTTCTTTTCCTGTACTTGTTTATGGAGGGCATCGGCCTCGGTCTGCAACTGCGTGATCTGCTTGGTGAGGGAATCCAATTGCGCCTCCGGGGCGAGCGCGGCCCGTTTGGCGGCTTCCAGTTCCGCCTTGGCGGCCTCGGCCTTCTTTGCCTCGCGGTCTTCAATGCCGCGAAGCTCCAGCAATTTATTATGCAGCTCAATGGCTTCCACGGCGATGGACGGGGCCGCGCCGGCGGCAAGTCCTTCCCCGCGTTCATAGCCCTCCACGGTGGAATATTTATTGCCAATCCGTTTTTGTTCCGGCGTCAGGGCATCGAATTGTTCCTGCAGGCCGGGCTGGTCATTCTTTACCGGCTTGCCGTCTTTGATGCTCATCCCGCTGATGGCTGAATTGGCATTGGCCGCATTTTCTTCCGCCCGCTTGACATTTTCCTCCGCCGTTTTAATGCGCAGTTTGGCCGCCGCTGCCGCCTGCTCCGCCGCCGGCAGATCGCGGGAGGCCATGTCCTTTTTGGAGAGCGCCAAGGTTTCCGCGCCCTGGGTTTGGTCCAGAATGGTCTGGTCCAGCGTGAGTTTGCGTTTCGTGGCATCCTGGCTGAAATCCTGTTCGGTCGCGGCCTTGGCGGCGATGTATTGCGCATCGTTCAACTGGCCGGAGTTGTGGAGAAATTCCAGCCGGGCCAGATCGCGCTCCTTTTGTTTTTTGGCAATCTCCTCCTCAGCCGCGTTCTGCGCCTTCAGCAACGTGATGGTGGTCGTGAGGGCCGTATTGATGCTTTCGGCCTGGTCATGCGAGCGACGCAGGCCGTCGAAAAACTTTTCGGTCGCAATGTCCGCATCCTCCATGGAATCGCGCAGCCCGGCGGTCTGGCCCAGCAGGCCGGACAGTTCCGGCATGGACTCCAGCGTTTTCTTCAGCTCCTCGGCCTGTTCGTGGGCCTTCTTAAAATATTCCACGAGCTGCTCGACGATCAGGACCATGCCGGCAATGCCCATGGCCTGCGGATGAAACACGCTGCGCAGGGTCAGGCCGAGGCCGGGCAGGATATGGTCCATCTCATGGATCAGCCGGTGCATCTCGCGGCCGTGGGTGTTAAATATCTCCATTCCCTCATGGGCTTCCGGCAGGGATTTTTTACCCAGGGCGGCCAGCGAGGCATCCGCCTTTTTGATCTCATCATCCAGGCCGGCCGTGGAGACGCCCATGGCGGTGGCCTGGCGTTTCATCTCCACCAATTCCTCGCGGGCCTTGACGGCCTCGGAGAGCTGCGCCTTAAACTCAATCAGGAGCTGCAGTGCGTTGTCGTTTTCAGCGGCCATAGGTTGGTTGATGGTGACAAGTTGATGGTTGATCGGCGGCGCGTTTCACGGCGACGGCGGAAAGGCTAGTTGATTGGTGCGCGTGCTGCGCAGGTAGAAATCCAACTTGCCGCGAAAGTATTGTTGCTGTTCGGCGGTTGGGAAGGTGAACGACTGCGTCCCGATGACTTGCCGCCAACTGTTGCTCAGCGCCAGGTTGGTGGTGGCCTCCAAGACGAAATTGGTGATCACCGGGTCGACTTGGACGACGGCTATCTTTTGCACCCAGACTTCGCCGCTGAAGGGCGTCAGCTGCACGGTGCCGGCGGCGTTGGTGTCCATCTGCGCGACGGAAAGCCGGTTAAGGCCGAACGCGAGATTGTCGGCGGTGAAAACATAACTGTTCGAGGTGGTGTTGAGCGGTTGGATGATGCCGGCGTCCACGCGTTGCGCGATGACGTAGCTGGAATTGACCAGGCGGTTGCTGCTGCTGGTCCAGGAGAGCAGCGCGGCGTTCTGGGCCACCAATGTGACGCCGATGATCGGGAGCAGCAAGAGGATGGCGAGTGGGCGGGTCATTGGGTTGAAAATATTGCTTTCGCGTCCAAGATGTAAAATGTCTGTCCGCTGACTGCGTTCAAAAAGAATGGCTGCAAATAGGACGGGTCGGGGACGGGAATCTTCCGGCTGATTTTGCTGATGATGTAATTTCCGGTGGTGTTGGTGATGTAATAATCGCCGCCGCCGAGGAGTGTCGCCGCACCGGAAACCCCGTACTGCCAGACGTAGATTCTGGCGTCATTCGTGTTATTTGGTGCCGTCATGATTGTCACCGTCAAGGTGATGTTTGTGTACGGCGCAGCGGTTTCGACCGGCGTGTAGTACATGTAATTATTGTAGGCGGCTTGTGACGCGACGCCGCCGTTCACGCCCGTCATGCTGGCGTTCAAGGGAGATAGCCAAAGGCCGTTGATGCTGCCAATCGGAATCTGATTGGTGGTGTTGGCGGTGCCGGCGGAAACTATCATCGGGGCTAAACCCGGCGCGGTGGGCGGGATATACAGATTGGTCCACCCCAAGCCGTTGATGAAATTGGTGGCAATGTAATTTGCCAAAAAGGTCACAAAATGCGGGCCACCGGGAAGTTCGTAGGCACTGGAATTGTATGGCCCCATCAGGGCGGTAAAGTCAATATTGGCGTCACAGATTGCGCTTGGCGCTGGCGTGCCGCGTTGCAGGCTGACGTAGCTTACTAGGTAAGGGTTCCCGCCATTGGTTTGAGCGTAACTTAAAGGTTCAATGCCGTTGATTACAAAATAGCCAAGCGTCTTAAGCCATGCCATGTAGCTGATGTTGTTGGTATAAATCAGCTTGGCTCTAAAGGAGGAATTGGTCCCGTCATTACGCATTTGCAAGCCGTTGGCATCATTGTCTCCCAGCAGGACCAGCCATGCAGCGGGGATCCCTGTATTTGTTGGCGCATTTTTAAGCTCCCAAAACCCGACTTGATTTGTGTCGTAGCCATAGCCAGAGGCCACGGCATACGGCACCATGTATTGATTAATGCCCGCCGCAGTGCGGGGAGTATATGCCAGGTACAAATTTGCCCCCATCACCGCCCCTGGTGTTCCAAAGACCATCAAACTATTGGTGGCCGTTGTGCCATTGGGGCCGGCATAAACCGATGCCACGTTGCCAACGGTCGTGAAAATAACCGGCTGGTTGTTGGTGTTCAAAATAACCTGTGTGCCGTTGATGATAATCCCCAAGTCGTTCGTTGAACCCGGCACCCATTCGCATTGCTCGTTGCCGACCACATAATAATAGCCATTTGTGACAATGCCAGCCATGCCGCTGCCGGAGGCGTAGGCCAGCACGCCATTGGATGCCAACCCGCTGGTGAACGCCGAATAATGGGCTGGAACACCACCCCATATATTCCACATGGGGTTGGACGGCACGCACAGGCCGCAATCCGGCTGAATATTTCCGCCCGTCATGAGGTTGAGGAAGTTGACTGCTGAAACCACCCAGTTGACATTCGTGCCATTGTAATTTCCGTTGTTGCCATAAAAGGCGGTGTTGGTGTTGTAGGAGATGCAGTACTGGTTCGAATAGCCGCCCGGTTCCAACCAATTGGTGCCCCAAAGTTGGGAGCAGTAACTTGAGGATGAAACAAAAAGTTTCGTGATGGTTTTCGGCAACAGCAAACCACTGTATGCCCCGCCGGAAAATGAAACGCCAGTTTGGCCATTCGTTACCAAATTTGGCATAGCGGACAAGACCTCGGTGGCCGTAGCGGCCGGGCGATTGGTGAGAAGCGTTGCTGGAAGAGCCCCGCTAATCTGCCCGGCATTGACGCTCACAATGCTGTTGCTGGACACACCGACGCCGGCCGGCAGCGTCCCGGGGGCAACGTTCGCCGCCGAGACGCTGTTGGCGCTCGCCGCCACGTCGGCGGTGGTGGCATAGCGCACGTAACAATTCCCGGAGATATAAAACTGATATTGCGAGTAATGGCCGACCAGATTTCCCGTATCCGATCTCCCGACAATTTGACCGAGGCCCAACGTCCACAATGACCAACCAAAGGCCGCCCCGGCATTGGTGATGCTGGACGCGCTGTTCGTGTAAGAGCCGACGCCATCCCAAGAGTAGATTGCATTCAGGCCAGTGCTGGGACTGCCTGAAACGATCACTTGATTGGTGTTCAGCAGCGAGCCCAGTTCGGCATTGGCGGGGAAGCCCGTCAAATTGATCACAGGCACGCTCGTCGCCGTGTCGGCATTGGTGGCATGTTGAATATTTCCGAGCCCGGTGAATGTGCCGGTGAATGTGCCGGTGAAGTTGTTGCTCGTGCCGGTGAAACCGTTCGTTGATCCGCCGCCGGTCGGCCAGTTGGTGCGCGTGGTGCCGCCGATGGTCAGGCTCGTGAGATTCAAGTTCGTTGGGGTGATCAACGCGCCGTTCGTGGGATTAAACAACATCGCCGGATAGCCGAATGACGAATGGCGAATGCCGAATGACGAATGCCGAATGGCCGGGCGCAGTCAGAACATAGGTAACACATATGGTTCAATACATGGGTAACACTAGGTTGGTTACAGGTTACACATTTGATTCAAGGGTGACCAGCTTCCAGCGGGCGGATAT